>JAAEUE010000296.1 GCA_024227565.1 Alphaproteobacteria bacterium | reverse complement strand
TGCCGCGCAGAGCAGATTGTCAGGATTGAACCAGAGGGCGGAAGGGACTGTGCGGCTAACGTCGGTTCCTCTCCTGATCAATCATATTCTTGTGCCCGCCCTGCCCGCCCTGTTGAGTGACCACCCAAATCTCAACCTGGAGCTGATCGCAGAACCGAAGGATTTGAGTTTGACCAAACGGGAAGCAGATTTTGCAGTCAGACTGTCCCGGTCCAACCGCGAAGCGCCAATTCTCGCCCAGAAAATTGGCGAACTTTCCTACGGGGTCTATGGATCAGCGAGCCGGGCATCCGGCCCGCCGAACTGGATCGTCTACGACGACACCATGGCACATCTGCCCCATGCCAAATGGTTGGCGGCGCAGAGCGCATCAGGCACGACGGCCGTTGCCGTGAACGATGCGGAGACTGTTTTGGCATGCCTGCGAACAGGTCTGGGCGCTTCGCTGCTGCCGGTGGCAGTCGGGGACGGGTTGGATGGATTGTCCCGGTTGGATTTTGCGCCCTTGCCGCCCTCTCGCGAAGTGTGGTTGCTGTCGCATCCAGATCATAAGAACCTGGTGCGCATGAATGTGGTTGCAGAGTGGGTAAAGGGCACGGTTCGCCAGGCGTTGGCGGGGGCCTAGTACTGAAAGTCGGCCAGGCCGTCGATCAGCGGGCCAATGTGCTTTTCATAGTTGCGCCATTTCTCAATGGAGGTCTTGTACACCGGCTGGCGCGCCTGCCAAACGCTTGCTGTCATGATCGAGTCTTCAGAGGCGGTGTTGTCAAAACTGGCCGCTGAGACATCTTCAACAATCGGGCTGAGCAGGCGCGAGATCTCACCTGGTGTATTGGCAACGGTCTTCTCGTATCTGGCCTTTTGAATGTTCATGCCCAGCACCTCTTCATAGTGCTTCATCAACCGGGCATGGCAATGGAAGACCGTAACAATGTCGGACATGCTGTTTGCATAGAGCACTGAGTTTTCCACGAAGTTCCGGAAATAGACCGACAGTGCAGTGTCCAGCGGATTACGCTGTGAGTGGATAATGTGGGCGTTGGGAAAGGCCAACTTGATGTGCCCGACCTGGGCGATATTGCCCGGGGTGCTGTCAACGGCATGCGCCACCTCGCTGGCATTTTCTGGCAGAAACTTCAAAAAGCGATTTGCATATTCGGAAACCTTATCGGCCGAAAAGGCTCCGAACTCTTGGGCCGATATGTCCGAGGCACTGGGCCCAAAGGTCTCCTCCTGGCAGCGTGCTGAGAAAAATCCAAGCTCCCCAACGCCGGCCACATCTGGATGGCTCGACAGCAGCCGCTCCAACAGCGTTGTCCCGGAGCGGGGCATCCCCACCACAAAAACAGGCCTGTCAGAGCTATGGCCATAGTCTGCCTTGGCTTCATAAAATGATGGGGTGAAGACTGAGACAACCCCTTCCGTCAAACGCTCATACTTGCTGATCTCATAGCCTTCATAGGATTTCTTGAAGCGGTTGCCTTCATTGTAATATTTGATCGCATTCTCAAAATCGCCGGCCCGGTCAAGCAGATCTCCCAGGGTGAAGAGGTATTTCACCTGATCAAGATCTTCGAGCTTCATCTCTTGAACTTTTTTGCGCAACACTGAAATTGACACCGCTTCGCGCTCGGCAGAGCGCTTGCCCAAACTTAGCTGATTGTGGATCTCAGGATGATCAGGATAGTGCTTGAGGGCAGTTTCAAGCAATTCTTCAGCTTCATCGAACTTGCCGCACAATTGCAAGTTGGAGGCTTGCATGACCCACGGACCACGCTTCTCCGCCACCAGAGACGCCAGACGCCTGTAAGCGTCCGCAGCTTCCGCATGCTTCAGCATATCTTCACTCACCAGACCGATAAAACTGTAAATATCGGGGATCTTGTCGTCCAGCGCGCGCGCCTTGTGTGCTTCTTGCAGTGCGGCCGGCAAGTTGCCTTGTGCATGATAGGCCTGGGCCAAATTATAGCGCGCTGGGGCGCTGTTTGGTGCAAATCTCAAGGCCCGTGTCAGCGGCGCGACCGCCTCATCATGCCGGCCTGCTGAAACCAGCAGACCACCCAGATTGGCCAAAGCCTGCAGATGAGACGGAGATATCTTGACCGTGGTTTCGTAGGCCGCAATCGCCGCATCAATGTCGCCGGCCTGTTGGCAAATCATGGCATGGGCATAGCGCACCTTGTCGTCGTTGGGGTGCTTGTTCACCAACGACCGGCACAACTTGCGCGCCGCATCCAAGTTGCCCTGCTGGAAGAGCGCGCTGATCTGGTTCATCTCTGCTTGCATGGCGAAACCCATAGCAAGGCTAGGCGAAATTGGAAGCAAAATTTAGGAGCGAAAGTCAACGCCAATTATTTGCTTCCAATTTCAAAATCCCACGATTCTAATGGAACGTGGCAGGCTGATCGCAATCCGCACTTGGTGGCACCACGGCGGCGGTAACCTCCTCGTCACCGCCACGCTCCTCACCGTTGATCGTGAGGTGACCATCACTTTCGCTGACGGTAACTTCGCTGCCATCAGCAATCTCACCGGCCAACAGGAGTTCGGCCAAGCGGTCTTGCAAGGCTTTCTGGATCACCCGTTTCAAGGGGCGGGCGCCATAGGCTGGATCATACCCCTTCTTGGCCAACCAATCGCGGGCATCATCGTCCAGCTTGAGCGTGATCTTGCGATCGGTGAGCAGAGACTGAAGACGTTCGATCTGAATGTCCACAATCGTGCCAAGGTGTTCGGGCTGCAAACGCTGGAACAGCAGGATCTCGTCAAGCCGGTTAACAAACTCCGGCCGGAACGAGGCCCGCACAACATCCATCACATCATCGCGGACCGCATCCACCGGTTCGCCGTCCTTCTGATTGATCAAGATTTCCGAGCCAAGGTTTGAGGTGAGTATGATCAGCGTGTTGCGGAAGTCGACTGTGCGGCCCTGACCGTCGGTCAGACGGCCATCGTCGAGCACCTGCAGCAGAACGTTGAAGACATCCGGATGGGCCTTCTCCACCTCGTCGAACAGCACAACCTGATAGGGCCGGCGGCGGACGGCTTCGGTCAAGGCGCCGCCTTCCTCGTAACCCACATAGCCAGGGGGAGCCCCGATGAGTCGGGCAACCGCGTGCTTTTCCATGTACTCGGACATATCCAGCCGGATGATCGCCTGGTCATCGTCGAACAGGAAACCGGCCAGCGCCTTGACCAGCTCGGTCTTGCCCACGCCCGTGGGGCCAAGGAACAAGAAGGAGCCAATTGGGCGGGCCGGATCCTGAAGACCAGCCCGGGCACGGCGCACCGCATTGGAGACCGCATGCAAGGCTTCCTTCTGGCCCACAACCCGTTTTGCCAGGGCCTCTTCCATGCGCAGAAGCTTATCGCGCTCGCCTTCCAGCATCTTGTCGACCGGAACCCCGGTCCAGCGCGAGACAATCTGTGCCACGTGGTTGGTGGTCACCTCTTCTTCCATCAGAACGTTGGCCGGCTTGCAGGCCGCCTCGCTCTCGCGCAGCTTGCCTTCAAGCTCAGGAATTGTGCCATAGGCAAGTTCGCCGGCTTTCCCCAGATCACCATTGCGCTGGGCGCTTTCCAGTTCCGAGCGTGCCGCGTCAAGCTCTTCCTTGACCTTTTGGGCCTGGTTCAGCTTCTGCTTTTCGGCCTGCCAGCGGGCGCTCAGCGCTGAGGACTTCTCCTCAAGATCAGCGAGATCCTTCTCCAGCGCTTCCAAACGGTCCTTGGAGGCCTTGTCGGTTTCTTTCTTCAGAGCTTCGCGCTCGATCTGCAGTTGCAAGACCCGGCGGTCGAGCTCATCCAACGCTTCAGGTTTGGAATCCACCTGCATGCGCAGCCGCGAGGACGCTTCGTCCATCAGGTCGATCGCCTTGTCCGGCAGGAACCGGTCGGTGATGTAGCGGTTTGACAAGTTGGCAGCCGAGACCAGAGCGCTGTCGGTGATCCGCACCCCATGGTGAAGCTCGTACTTTTCTTTCAAGCCGCGCAGGATCGATACCGTGTCCTCGACCGTGGGCTCAGACACGAACACCGGCTGGAAGCGGCGCGCCAGAGCGGCATCCTTTTCAACATGCTTGCGGTATTCATCAAGGGTGGTTGCCCCCACGCAATGAAGCTCGCCGCGGGCAAGCGCCGGCTTGAGCAGGTTGGACGCATCCATGGCGCCATCGGCTTTGCCCGCCCCCACAAGAGTGTGCATTTCATCGATGAACAGAATGTATTGGCCGGCGCCGGCCTCAACTTCAGACAGGACGGCCTTAAGGCGCTCTTCGAATTCGCCGCGATACTTGGCGCCGGCAATCAGCGCGCCCATGTCGAGGGCCAGCAGCGATTTGTCTTTCAGGCTTTCCGGCACGTCACCGTTCACAATGCGCAACGAAAGGCCCTCGGCAATAGCCGTCTTGCCAACGCCTGGCTCACCAATGAGCACCGGATTATTCTTGGTGCGCCGGGAGAGAACCTGCATGCAGCGGCGGATCTCCTCGTCGCGGCCGATCACCGGATCGAGCTTGCCTTCGCGGGCCACTTGGGTGAGATCGCGGGCATATTTCTTGAGGGCATCGTAAGCATTTTCAGCCGATGCGTTGTCGGCCGTGCGGCCTTTGCGCAGATCGTTGATCGCCTGATTGAGCCCGGCAGGCGTAACACCAGCAGACTTCAATGCGTCCGCCGCGCCAGACTTCTCGACACTCAACGCCTGCAGCAGGCGTTCAGCGGTCACATAGCTGTCGCTGGCCTTGTCCGCCATCTTTTGGGCTGCGTCAAACACACGTACGGTTTCAGGGGCCAGATAGAGCTGGCCGGCGCCGCCGCCTTCAACTTTGGGCATTTTGGAAAGCTCTGCGTCAACCGCAACATGGGCAAGCTTCGGATCTCCGCCGGTTGCCGAGATCAGACCGGAACCAAGCCCTTCCTCGTCATCGAGGAGGACCTTCAGAATGTGGTTGGGGGTAAACTGTTGATGGCCTTCTCGTAAGGCCAACGCCTGGGCTGATTGAATGAAACCGCGGGCACGCTCAGTGTATTTTTCAAAGTCCATTATTACTCTCCTGGCACGCAACTGCCGCAACCCGGTAACCGGCATTGCGAACGCTTGCGCCTTACGAAGGCTGACATGTTTGAAGCACCGGAGCGTGGACCCAAAAGAGGCATCCTGCCCCGGTGCCGTTCAAGCTCAAATGGGATATGGTGATTTCAAACGCGTAACTCAAGCCCTCAAGGCAAGCACACATGTCCCAAACGTCAATCGCAGAGCTTTACACATTCGCCGTCAAAGGCCTCACCGGGGCCAAGCACGATCAGATTGCCCTGACGGCCGCCGATTGCCTGCCCTATGACCGTGCCTGGGCCATCGAAGCGGGCAGCCGCAAGTTTGATCTGACCAACCCGTCCTATTTTCCCAAAGCCAACTTTCTCATGCTCATGCGCGATGAAAAACTGGCTGCATTGGACACAACCTTTGACGAGGAGAGCAAGGTTCTTACCGTGTTCAGAGGCGGCAAGCAGGTGGCACGCGGTTGCCTTCAGGACAAACTCGGGCGCCAGTTGCTGGAACAGTTCTTCGCCGCCTACGCCAAGGAAAGCTTGCGCGGCGGGGCCCCAAAAATTGTCTCGGCGGAAAACCATTCGTTTTCGGATGTGCCCAACAAATGGGTCTCCATCATCAACCTGGCATCGGTTAAGGATCTGGAACGGGTTGCCCGCAAGCCTGTTCATCCTTTGCGCTTTCGCGGCAACATTTATCTTGAGGGGCTCGACCCTTGGGAAGAATTCAATTGGCTGGACCGCACACTCACAATCGGCGGTGCGCCCGTGCTTGAAGTGACGGAACGCATAAAGCGGTGTGCTGCGGTAAATGTGGATCCAGAGACCGGCGCACGCGACTTGAGCTTGCCCAGAACGCTCGATGTGGGCTTTGGCCACCAAGACTGCGGGATCTATGCCCGGGTCGCTGCCGACGGGCAAATTGCCGTCGGCGATAAGGTTGTCGTAACCGACTAGCCGGTTGCAGCCAGCTCTTCGTCATCAGCCGCGCTCTTGCGAGGCTTGGTCTTCCGTGGCTTCTTCTTCGCTTCAGGAGCAGCTTCTTCCGCACTAGCTTCTTCAGCTGGGGCTTCTTCAGCTGGGACTTCTTCAGCTGGGGCTTCCTCGGCAGGCGCTTCAACCGCAGGGGCTTCCTCAGGCTGGGCCGCGGTTTCAGCCGGAACTTCAGGGCTTGCATCTTCGCCGGCGCTATTTGCTGGCGCCTCTGATTCCGTCCGTGCCTGACGCTCAGACCGGTTTTCGTTGCGCCGTGGCCGGCGGCCGCGGTTGTCGTCACGATCACGACCGCGGTTATCGTCACGGTCGCGGCTCTGGCCATCGGCCTGATTGTCCGCAGAGGCAGCTTCGTCGGAGCCGTTCGTCCGCTCACCCGCGTTGTTCTGTTGCTGCTGCTGGTTGTAGGCCTGAGCGGCAGCCAGAATGCGCTGATAGTGCTCGGCGTGCTGGAAGTAGTTTTCAGCGGTCACGGTGTTTCCCGAAACCAGAGCATCGCGTGCCAGCTGGTTATATTTCTCGGCCACATGAGAGGCGTTGCCGCGGATCTTCACGTCCGGACCGTTGCTCTCAAAAATCCGGTTCACCGGATTCTGAGGCCGACGGCCCCTGCCGCGAGATCTATTGTTCTTTTGCCCCTGTCTCATAATCTAATCTGTCCAGTAGCTATGTTAAACCAAATTCAAAAAACACGACCGGCAAGCCGCACTAACCCGGATGCCCAAAGGGCTTGAAGAAGAAATCGTTCCCCTAATCAGCACTTAACGTCAACACGTAAGATGCATGTATCCCCGGCGTATCAACTCCAGCCGTTTCGTTGCCAAGATCGTACCGAATTCCCTAAGATGATCTGCGCTCCAAGCGCACAAATTGACCATGTGTAAACAGATCGGTTCTTCGGATCTTTCGGTGTCGCTTCCAAGTGGCTGGGTCTTGGCCCGGGCCGCTGAGCGATCAAAATCGATGATGTAAACTAACCCGTTGCAACAGATTTTCCAAGTGCCTTTTTTTGACAGTTAACATTTGCCAAAAAATGAGCGATTTCTAGTCGTTCCCAGCGTCCGGCCGCAGCACCAGGACACGCACGTGCCCAGCGAGATCGCAAAATTCCTGCATCTGGTGATCCTCTGCAATGATCCCAATATCCAACGCAAGTGAGCGCACACGATCGGCTTGGGCGGCTCCAATCTCCAAGAGCAGCCTGCCGCCTGGAGCCAGAAACTTACCGGCGCTGCCCAAAATCGCGCGATAGGCATCCAATCCGTCTGCTCCCGCCTCAAGCGCCAGGGCCGGGTCGTGATTTTGCACTTCTGGCATGAGACCCGCCATCTCCTCCACAGCGATGTAGGGGGGATTGGAAACCACCAGATGAAACGGACCCGTCACACCGGACGCCCAGCTGGCTTCAATGAGGTCCAAGCGATCTGAAACCTTGTGTGTGGCTGCGTTCGTGCGCGCCACTTCCAACGCATCTGACGATATGTCCGTGGCACAGCCGCTCCAACGGGTGCGTTCTGCCAACAGGCTCACCGCGATGCAGCCCGAGCCGGTACCGATATCGAGAAACCGGCAAGCATGATCCGGACCTAACTGCTGATCGGCCTCGTTCAGTGCCGTTTCAACCAACACTTCGGTGTCGGCGCGTGGGTCGAGCACATGCGGGTTGATCTCAAATCTCCTGCCGTAAAACTCGCGCCACCCCAGAATGCGCGACACCGGTTCGCGGGCAAGCCGGCGCGACAGCATGGCTTCGAGGCGTTCGATCTCTTCGTCGTTGAGGGCAAGGTTGGGCTCTGCAACAATCACGCTGTGCCGCAGGGCAAGCCCATCGAGCAGCAACATCCTTGCGTCCAGCGACGCGGTTTCGATGCCCACCGCTTCCAGCCGGTCACGGGCAGAGCGCAACCAGTCGCCTGCTCCGGTCGCCGGGTTCAACGGTAAATCAAACAATGCCTTCGTCCGCGGCCAGAAGCGCGGCCTGGTGCTCGGTGGTGAGCGCCTGAACCACCTCATCCAAGCCCTCGCCGGCCATGATCTGCGGCAGCTTGTAGAGGGTGAGATTGATGCGATGGTCGGTGACCCGGCCCTGGGGGTAGTTGTAGGTGCGGATGCGCTCAGACCTGTCGCCGGAGCCAATTTGACCTTTGCGGTCCTCGGCCCTGGCGCTGTCTGCCTTTTCGCGCTCCATCTCATAGAGCCGTGCCCGCAGTTCCTTCATGGCTTGGGCCCGGTTCTGGTGTTGTGACTTTTCAGACCGCACCACGACGATGCCGGAGGGAATGTGGGTCAGGCGCACGGCGCTGTCTGTGGTGTTCACATGCTGGCCGCCGGCGCCCGAAGCGCGCATGGTGTCAATGCGGATATCTTCCTGTCTGACCTCAATGTCCACCTCTTCCACCTCGGGCAGAACGGCCACGGTGGCAGCAGAGGTGTGAATGCGCCCCTGGCTTTCGGTTTCGGGAACGCGCTGCACCCGGTGTACGCCGGATTCAAACTTCAGGCGGGCAAACACCCCCTTGCCGGAAATGTTGGCCACCGCTTCCTTGTAGCCGCCGTGGCCAGCTTCGGTGGCCTCAACCACTTCAAAGCGCCAGCCCTGCCCTTCGGCGAACCGCTGGTACATGCGGAACAGGTCGCCGGCGAAGATCGCCGCCTCGTCTCCGCCCGTGCCGGCGCGCACCTCCAAAATAGCGTTCTTCTCATCGGCTGCATCCTTGGGCAGCAGGAGGACTTCAACCTCTTGCTCCAGGGCCGCAATCTGCTCGTTGAGTTCGGATTTTTCTGCTTGCGCCATCTCCGCCATTTCAGCATCCGTGCCGGCATCGTCCAGCATCTCGTCCAACCCGTCACGCTCAGCCGACGCATCACGCAACCCTTGGATTTTCTCGGCGATCGGCGAGATTTCCGCATACTCCTTCGACAGCGCGATGAAGTCATCGCCTTCGACGCCGGAGGCAAGTTCCTGCTGAACCGCATCAAAGCGGTCCATCACGCGGTCGAGTCTTTCGGCATTCAACATGGTTCGGGATTTGCTGCTCAAGGTCTGCTTGGCGCTGTTCTAGCGGGTTTAGGCTGGTTTTGCCAATCCATAGAAATGGGCCGATCTCATCTCGACTTTTGCACGGTAACCAAGTTTCCGACACTTGATTGAGACCCCCCTGCAGCCTGCTATGTTCGGCGTGGTTAAAACATTCTTAATAGTGCTTGTGTGCGTTCGCTCGCGGCAAACGACCACACAACGCCGATGCTTGATCTTTGAAGGGAACAAGGCATGTCGGGGTTTGTGTTTTTGGATGTCAGCGAGCTGAGCGTTGGCGAAAGCGACGGCGAGGTCGTGGTCGCAGTGGCCCGCACCGGTGACCTTAGCCAAGCTGTTACCGTCACATTTGGCATTACAGGCCTGGATGCAACGCCGGGCGAAGATTTCGAAGCACTCAGCGGCGTGGTTGTCATCCCGGTTGACGCGGACCGGGCCTTCATCACCGTGAATATCCTGGATGATTTTGTGGGCGAGCCGTCCGAAACCCTCGTGGTCTCCATCATCAACATCGACAGCGGAACGCTTCAAGCCCCGCGCACGGCCCGGGTGACCATTCTCGATGACGAAAACCCGGTCACAGAACCGACCAACCCTCCCCTCACACCGATCTATGACATTACCGAAGATGTGGCCGTGTCCGGCCTCACCAATCCCATCGACCTTGAGTTCGTCAGCACTATTCCCGGCGCCCCGGCAAACAGCCAGTGGGCCTATGTTGCGGAGAAGGGCGGGCGCATAAAGCTTGTGGACACAGTGTCCGGCAATGTTGTGTCGGAGTTCATCAACCTGACCGATGAAGTGGCTAACGATGCAGACCGCGGTTTGATGGACATTGCCGTGCATCCAGACTTTCCCGCCGAGCCCTACATCTACGCATTCTATGTGGTCGACCCGCCCGACACGCTGGGCAAAACCGGCAATGATGGCCGCGACAGTGCCGGCAACCGTTTTGCCCATGTGGTGCGCTTCACCGCCGATGCGGACAACGACTACAAGACGGTTGTGGAGGGCAGCGCGAAAATAATCACCGGCGCGGCCGGTCAGCTGCTCTCAGACATCAGCGGCAATGGTGCCGTGGACAGCACAACCAATGTGAGCCAACCTGAATCCGGTGTTGATCCGCAAACCGGAGAGTTCATCGACGACTACATCAAGGTGGATTCCCGCTCTCATGCGGGCGGCGCGTTGGCCTTCGGCCCTGATGGCGCGCTGTACATCTCGACCGGCGACGGCACTTCTTTCAACTTTGCCGATCCGCGCTCGGTGAGCGTGCAGGACATCAACAGCCTGTCAGGCAAGATCCTGCGGGTGGACCCGGACACCGGTTTGGGCCTGGCCGACAATCCGTTCGCAGACCAGGCCGAGAGCCTGTCCTCCAATGCGGCCAAGGTTTATCAGCTTGGCCTGCGCAATCCGTTCTCCATGACGTTTGACGACAACGGCAACCTGTTGATCACGGAAACCGGCTGGAACTCATACGAAGAGATTAACTCCGGCGGCCCCGGCGCAAACTTTGGCTGGCCCTACTATGAGGGCGGCGACAACGGCGCCCTGCAACCGGCACCCGGATACAGCCAGTTTGCCAGTGCCGCTGCGTTCTACGCTGCCGTTGCCAACGGCGACATCGACATCACCGCCCCGTTCAGGGCGTTCTCCCATAACAGCTCGGCTCCCGGTTATCAGGTCCAAAGCATCACCGGCGGCGGCGTGGTTTATACAGGCGACAAATACCCTGCCCTGTTTCAGAACGACTACTTCTTCGTCGATTTTTCCCAAGGAGAAGTGTTCACTGTTGATGTGAATGATCGCCGCGACACCTCGTTCCTCTATAAGCGCCCCGGTCAGTTTGGCCCGGTCCACTTTGAGCAAGCCCCCGACGGCTATGTTTATTATGTGGACATCGTGTCCGGCGATATTGGCCGCCTGTTGATATCCGGCGGGCCCGCAGATGAACGTGCCCCGCGTGCCGGAAATGGTACGGCGCCCACAACCACCACGGCTCCTGCCGCAAGCTTGAATGTGCTGACCAATGACATCGACCCGGACGGCTCAAGCGCCAACCTGTTCGTCTCTGCGGTGGCCAGTTTTGCAGCCAATGTGGGTGTTGCGGTTGCCGGCACCGGTGGCGGCCAGTTCACCATTGCGGCGGACGGCACGGCAAGCTTTGACCCCAACGGGGAGTTTTCCAGCCTTGCTCCTGGCACAAGCACCACAACATCCATCGAGTATGTGGTGCGCGATCCTGATGGGCGTGAGGCGGTGGCGACCTATACGGTGACCGTGGCCGCTCCCGGCGCCGGAACGGGCAGCACCATCCAGATCAACGCGTCGGGGGACACAGGGCAAGAGAGCATCTCCCTGCTGATCGACGATCAGGTTGTTGCAACCTTCAACAACATCTCCACGGCCGGCCAGGTGCTGACCTATGAAGCGGCTGACGGATCGATCAGCCCAGACCGTATCAAGGTGGCCTTCACCAACGATCTGTTTGACCCTTCTCAAGGCATTGACCGCAACGTGACCATCCAGAGCATCTCAATAGAGGGCACAGTCTTCGCCACGGATGATCCAAGCGTATTCTCCACCGGCTCCTGGCTGCAGGCAGACGGTGTGGCGCCCGGCTTTGGCCGCGGTGATGTGCTCAATGCAGACGGGTTCTTCGCTTACGGCCAAACACCCGGCACCGGCTCGCTCATCACTATTGATGCGGCAGGGTCCTCCGGGTCGGAAATCATGGAGCTTCTGATTGACGGCAACGTGGTGGCCACCTTTGAGAATGTCTCAACCTCGCAATCCACCTATACCTACCAGGCGGATGCAAACGTGTTGGCCAACCAGGTTCGGGTGCAGTTTGCCAATGACCTTTACGACCCGGCCAATGGGATCGACTACAACCTGCTTGTGGATCGCATCACGATCGATGACCGGGTCTTCCAAACCGAGGACGCCAGTGTGTTCTCCACCGGCACCTGGCTGCCGGCCGACGGCATTCAGCCGGGATTTGGCCGCGGGGAGATCCTGCACAGCAATGGCTACTTCCAGTTTGCCGAAGCCGGATCGACCATCCAGATATTTGCTGAAGGGTCGGAAGGTGCCGAAATCATGGAACTGCTGATCGAAGGCCAGGTTCAGGCGCGCTACGAGAATGTGTCAACCTCCGGCGATGTGTTCGTGTTCCAATCCAGTGAAACGATAACGGCAGATCAGGTGAGAGTGGCGTTCGTCAACGATGTGTATGATCCAGCCAACGGGATTGATTACAATCTGACCATCGACAAGATCAATATCAATGGCCAGGTGTTTGAGACCGAGGATCCCAGCGTGTTCTCCACGGGAACCTGGTTGCCAGAGGACGGTGTCCAGGACGGTTTTGGCCGCGGCGAAACCCTGGCGACCGTTGGTTACTTCCAGTATAGCTCGATTGATGCCGACGAATTTACAGGTGTGTAACGGGCTTGCGAATTGAGCTTGTCCGGCATGTCGCCTATACTTGCTGGCAGCAAGGCATGCCTAGCCCTTGCGCGCTGCGAGAGCCCTATGAACACGAGCAAACCGGAACAAGACCGCGAGCTGCACAACCTGCAGAAGCTTCCGTTGTTGTTTCTCACCGGATTTTTTGCCCTGTTCGCCCTTGCGTTTCTGCTTTCGCCTTCGTTCAACGCACTTGTTGGCCAAGCCTTTGGGGGGCTGCATGAAGCGGTGGTGACCATGGTTGCCTGGTGCCGTTCACTTTGACAAGCCGCATTTCCAAGTTTGAGCGCCCATGAAGGCTCGCTCCATTGTGCTGCTTCTGATAGCTGAAGTGGCGGCCCTCTCCCTCTGGTTCGTTTCTGCCGCCATTCTGCCGGAGATGACCCGCGAAGTTGCGCTTTCACCATTTCGCCAGGCTGCCCTTTCAAGCAGCGTGCAGGCCGGGTTTGTGCTGGGCGCGTTGGTCTCGGCTGTGTTTGGCCTGGCGGACCGATTTGACCCGCGCCGGGTGTTTGCCGCATCGGCCCTCAGCGCCGGGTTGGTGAATGCGGTGTTGTTGATCGCTGAGCCCGGCAGCGCGGTGACCATTGCCGCGCGCTTTGTCACCGGTGCCCTGATGGCAGGGATCTATCCGGTGGGCATGAAGATCGCCGTTGGCTGGGGGCAGAAGGATCGCGGCTTTCTGGTGGGCATGCTCGTGGCAGCCTTAACTCTCGGCTCGGCCGCACCTCATTTGTTCGCCTTGCTGGGCGGCGCGGATTGGCGCCTCACCGTCGCGGGCGCATCACTCGCGGCGGGCTTTGGCGGCATCCTGTGTCTCTTTGCCGGCCTAGGACCGTTTCACGGCACTGCCCCGAAGTTCGACCCGAAGGTGATCACAAAAGCCTGGACCGACCGGCGCATTCGCCTGGCCTATGCCGGATATCTCGGCCACATGTGGGAGCTCTACGCCATGTGGGCCTGGGTTGCCGTGGCGTCGGCGGCCTCGTACGGGGCGACCATGGCGGCGGATGATGCGGACTGGCTGTCCAAGGTGACCGCCTTTGCAGCCATCAGCGCCGGCGGCATTGCCTGCGCGCTTGCCGGCTTTGTCGCTGACAAGATCGGCAAGGCCGACATTGCCATCGCCGCCATGGTGGTCAGCGGATTGGCCGCGCTCGCAACCGCTGCCACCTTTGGCGGACCGGCTTGGCTTACGTTTGTGGTGATCCTCATCTGGGGCGCTGGAGTTGTGCCCGATTCCGCGCAGTTTTCAGCATTGGTGGCGGACGCCTCGCCGCCAGAGCAGGCAGGCAGCCTGATGACGTTCCAGACCGCACTGGGCTTTGCCCTCACGTTTGCCACGGTTCAGCTCACCCCGGTTCTCGCCGATGCTGTCGGCTGGCCGATCGTATTGGCTCTGATGGCCTTGGGTCCGGCCTTCGGCATCGTCGCCATGATGCGGCTAAGATCATTGCTCCGCGCCTAGCTGTCGGACAAAACGCTGCTCCCTCACCTTCTTGCCCCACTGGTCGCCCCAGTATTCGTCGACCAGCACAAACCCATTTGCTTCATAGAGCCGGCGGGCCGCATCCAACCCCTTGAAGGTCCACAAATGGATTTCCTTGAAGCTCTGTTGATCACAGAAATTCAAGGCTTCTCCCAGCAACGCTCGGCCCACGCCGGTGCCGCGCAAAGCATCTGATACGATGAACCATCTGAGATGACCGACCCCCTCGCCCAGATCTTCTCCGTCTATGGCGATGGATCCCATGAAGGCGCCGTCGCGCCGGGCGTGCCAGATCTGATTGACCGGGTTGCTCAATCGCGGCGCAAACTCCGCCAAGCCTTTTGCCACCGTGGCTTCGAATGCAGCGGCAAATCCGGTCTCACGCGCGTAATATGTACCGTGCAGCCCCGCGATGGCACCAATCACTCCGGGCGCATAGCCGGCCGCAAGCGAGACATTGGCCGGCTTCATATCCGCCATGGTTCCTGCCCTGCAAAGGGTTAGGGCGTTGGCATATGCCTCCAGAGCATCGGAAACCTGCACCTGTTGTCCTTCTCCCAGCCGGGACAAAGCGCTGGACACCCTGGGCGCGGCAAAGGCGACGATCACCTCCAAGGTCTGCTCACCTTGCGGGGTCAGCGCCAGATGTTTTGCCCGTGCATCGGTCTCAGACCTGGTCTCGGCAATTTCTCCACGCGCCTTCAATCCCTTGAGCAAACGGCTAATGGTGGATTTCTCCAACAACAAACTGTCGGCCAATTGCCTGGCGGTAAGACCGCCATCTGCGCCAATCTCTATTATGGCGTGAACCGAAGAGGCAGGGAGATCCGTGCCGGCCAGGGTTTGGCCATAAAGCCAAGTTCGCGGACCAGTTGGCGCGAACTTGCCCTGACCCGGGAAACAAGAACTTCTGGGACAGTGGTCATGCGAACTCCAAATTAGTTGTATTATACAACTTTATTGGAGTTGATATCACAGCGCAAGCCCCCTTCAACTGTGCACATGAACGCCCACGGCCAAAAACTGCCAAACGAACCCACCCGCTCATAAGTTATTGAATTTATGTTGAAAAAATTTAGCCGCCTAGAAGACCTTCTTCAAGGCGTCGGCAATGTTGTCCGGCGAGGCATCATGGCGGAACACCGCCACAATTTTCCAGTCGGGGCCCATCAAATAGGTGAAGGACGAGTGGTCAACCGGGTAGTTATCCGGGTCTTTGTCCTTGTGCAGTGCATAGTAGACGCGGAACTTTTTCGCCACCGCTTTGATCTCTTCAGCAGTGCCGGTGAGGCCAACCATGCTGGGATGGAATAGATCCACGTACTGGGCCAATTGATCTGGTGTATCGCGGTCTGGGTCAACCGACACAAACACTGGCACCACTTTCTTGCTGTCATCGCCCAGCTTGTCGATGCCGGCTGCAATCGTCTGCAGCCCGGTGGGGCAAACATCAGGGCAAAAGCTGTAACCGAAATACACCAGCACATACTTGCCGGCAAACGCCTTTTCGGTGACCGTCTTGCCTGCATCAGAGGTGAGTTTAAACGGTCCGCCAATCCCTGCCGGCGCAATCACAACGCCCTCGCCGGAGACCGTTTTTGGCTCGGTGAGACGTTCCGTGAGAATCCAAGCCGTCGTGCCAAACGCCAACAATGTAACAACCATCGCCAAGCCCAGAATCACTCTACTCATTTGCCCTATCCCTGGCCTGCACCAAGGCTTTACATCCAATGACCAGGAGCGATCACGGATAGTGCATGATGACTTCAACGGTCCCGGTGGTTTTGGTCACCTTGAACCGGGCGACGTCAAACTTCGGCTTACCGCGCAGGGGCTCGGGATAATTTGACATCCCTGCGCCCTCCGTTGGGTAGCCAAACAGAAAATGCTTGTCGATCTTCCCGTCGTTATTCTGGTCGTGCGCCGCAGAGATAGCATACGTACCCACCGGCAACTGCTGAAGCGAAAGCGAAACCGATCCTTTTTTTGCCTTGGCACCATAAGATCGCGCGCCGTTGCCACCTCGCGTACAGGTGGGAAAGTTATCCGGCTTGTGAAACAGGCATATGAAGATCTGCCCATTCGCATTCTTCACCTTCTTGATGGTGATTTTAAGATCTGCCCTGTCCGTGGCCTGCGCAGCCACCGACCAAGTGAGCACCGCAAACACGGAGAGGGAAAGCGACAAAATCTTACAGGCACGTCTAAACATAGGCACATCTTTCAACTGCTTCATCAAGCGCGATCAATACACAACTCAGTGAGTATTGATTGACCACAAGTGCAGTTTAGACCAATGCCCCGTGACAGTGTTTATATTTTTTACCCGAACCGCAGGGACACTGCTGGTTACGGCCCACTTTCCCCCAAGTTGCCGGTTTCTCCGGATCGAGCTCGGACATATCGCGCGGCTCGTCATCCAGAGTGGTGGCAAACGCCAGCCCCGCTTGAACCATGTCGTCCTCGCCGGTGAAGGGGTCCAGGTGATGGCCTGCCATTTCCGGCAGTTCCTCATCAAGATATTCGTCTGGATCCCCATCGGAAAGCTGCACCCGCATCAATTGGCCGGTGGTGAGTTCGCGCAAACGCACCAGCATGGTCTCAAACAGGGTGAAGCCTTCTGTCTTGTACTCGTTGAGCGGATCGCGCTGGCCGTAGCCGCGCAGGCCCACCACCTTGCTCAAGTGCTCCAGAGTGATGAGATGCTCACGCCACAAATGGTCCAGAGTTTGCAGCAGAACGGCTTTCTCGATTTGCGGCGCGTATTCCGCGATCTCTTCGCGCCGTTTGGCATATTCCTCATCGCCCGCCTTGATCAGACGTTCGCGGATCTCTTCGTCCGCAATGCCCTCTTCTTCAGCCCAATCATCGGTCGGCAGATCCATATCGAGAAGCTCTTGCAGCTTTTCGCGCAGGCCCTTGGCGTCCCATTCCTCTGCATAGGCCTTCGGCGGTATGTGCTCGTTAACCGCAAGCTCGATGACCTCATGGCGCATATCGGTAACTTCGTCGGCCACGTCTTCCTGGCCCACAATCTCAAGGCGCTGCTCGAAGATCACCTTGCGCTGATCATTCATGACGTCATCATATTTGAGGACGTTCTTACGAATATCGAAGTTGCGGGCTTCAACCTTTTGCTGGGCTTTTTCCAGAGCCTTGTTGATCCAGGGGTGGGTAATGGCCTCACCTTCTTCCAAGCCCAGCTTTTGCAGCATGCTGTCCATGCGCTCTGAACCGAAGATGCGCATCAGGTCATCGTCGAGCGACAGATAGAAGCGCGAATGGCCGGGGTCGCCCTGCCGGCCGGAACGGCCGCGCAGCTGGTTATCGATCCGGCGGCTCTCGTGACGTTCGGTGCCGATCACATAAAGGCCACCGGCTTGCAGCACTTTTTCGCGGGCTTCGGCAATTTCCGACTGGATGGCCTCAACCTTCTTCTCGTCAGGCTCATCGCCCAGCTCGATCGCAACACGCATATCGGCATTGCCCCCAAGCTGAATGTCGGTGCCGCGGCCCGCCATGTTGGTGGCGATGGTGACAGCACCAAACTGGCCGGCCTGGGCAATGATCTGAGCCTCTTGCTCGTGATAACGTGCGTTCAGAACGTTATGCTCAATCTTCAGGTCTTTCAGCTTGTCGGACAATAACTCGGATTTCTCGATCGAAGTGGTGCCCACAAGCACCGGCTGGCCACGCTCGCGGCAAGCGCCCACCTCTTCGATGATGGCGTTGAATTTCTCTTCGGCGGTGCGATAGACCTCATCGTCATCATCGATGCGCGACACCTCAACGTTGGTGGGGATTTCCAGCACTTCCAGTTTGTAGATGTCGGAAAATTCCTCAGCCTCGGTGGCCGCTGTGCCGGTCATGCCAGCCAGTTTCTCATAAAGCCGGAAATAGTTCTGGAACGTGACCTGGGCCAAGGTCTGATTCTCAGGCTGAATTTCCGCCCCTTCCTTGGCCTCCAGAGCCTGGTGCAGTCCCTCAGAATAACGCCGGCCCTCCATCATGCGGCCGGTGAATTCGTCGATAATCACCACTTGCTTGTTTTTTACGATGTAGTCGCGATCGCGCAAGAACAGCTTGTGAGCCTTCAAGGCCTGGTTGATATGATGAACCGCGCTGACATTCTCCACGTCATAGAGGGAATCGCCCTGTAGAAGCCCGGCGTTTTGCAACAATTCTTCCGCGCGCTCATTGCCTTGCTCGGTCAAGGTCACGGTTTTGGATTTCTCATCAAGTTCGAAATCGTCGTCCGACAGCTCCGGCACCAGCTTATCGACCGCCACGTACAGATCGGTCTTATCTTCAACCGCCCCTGAAATAATAAGCGGCGTTCTCGCCTCATCCACCAGGATGGAGTCCACCTCATCGACGATGGAGAAATAGTGACCACGTTGCACCATCTCATCGAGAGAGTATTTCATGTTATCGCGCAGATAATCGAATCCCAGCTCGTTGTTGGTGCCGTAGGTCACGTCGCAGGCATACTGTTCGTGGCGTTGTTCGTCTTCCAGTCCATGAACAATGCAGCCGGTCGTAAGCCCCAGAAATGAGTAAACCTGGCTCATCCACTGCGCGTCGCGCGATGCAAGATAGTCGTTGACCGTCACAACGTGAACGCCACGCCCGGTCAAGGCATTCAGATAAACCGGCAAGGTGGCCACCAGGGTCTTGCCCTCACCGGTCTTCATTTCTGCGATGCTGCTGTCATGCAACACCATGCCGCCGATGAGCTGAACGTCGAAGTGCCTTTGGCCCAAGGTACGCTTGGCGGCCTCGCGCACTGTGGCGAACGCCGGAACCAGCAAATCGTCCAAACTGGCCCCGTCTGCAACCTGCTGGCGGAAGGTGTCCGTGCGGGCCTTAAGGTCGGTATCGCTCAAGGCTTCGATTTCGCTTTCCAATGCGTTGATTTTGTCGACCCTGTCTTTATAGGTCTTGAGCCTTCGGTCATTGGCCGAACCGAAAATCTTTTTTGCGAGCGCTCCAAAACCAGCCATTGGAGGTATGTCCTTTTTTCAAATATTGTTGCGTCGCGCGATCGCGCTTTTGGCAAGAGTTGGCAAAGGTTCTAGTTGAGCAAACAGAACAGCGCAATGCCGGGAGAACAACATCTTACGCGGAGATAGGATCAGTGTAGCGACATGTCAATCTGGCGTGGAACAATCGGAAAGCCATCAGAGCCTGCAAAAAAATGATTGTGACCTAAAGCGTACGCAGGCTGGGTGATATTTGGGCATTGCGTACAGGGGCATTGTACTGACGGCAATGTTGCTGCATAACGCGGCCCAAGGAACCGTATTCGGTCGATGGGGCCGGTTGAAAACAAGCGATTGTTGGACGGATGAAAGCACTACAAACAAAATACATAATGGCGTTGGCCCTTTTCGGCTTCGCCCTCGCAACCAGCGTATTCAGCCCTGTTTCTGCTCAGGAAAAGGACCCCGTTGTCCTGACCGTGAATGGGCAGAAAATTCGGGCCTCTGAGATTTCGTTCGCCAAAGACGAAATCCTGCCTCATCTGGGCGGCCTGCCGCCCAAGGCGCGCTATCCCTTCATTGTCGATTATTTGATCGAGCGGCATTTGCTGGCACAGGCCGCAGTGCGCGACAAAATCAACAAGACCGATGCTTACCGGAAGCGCCTGCGCTACTATCAGGTAAAGGCCCTTCGGGAAGCTTATTTTGCCACGGCGCTCAGACCCAAGGTCACCGAAGAAAAAATTCGGGAGGTCTATGACAAGGAAAAGAGCTCCAGCAAGGTCAGAAAGCGGGCCCGGGCGCAGCACATTCTCGTGGCAACGCAGAAGGAAGCTGACGAGATCTATGCAAAAATCAAGAAGGGTGGGGATTTCTCCCAGCTCGCCCGCGACCACTCCACCGACGAGGTCGCCGCTAAGGGTGGGGATTTGGGCTTCTTTTTTGCTGAAGAGATGGTTCCCGAGTTCTCCAAGGTTGTTTTCGACCTGAAGAAGAACGAAGTGGGCGGCCCGATTAAAACCAAGTTTGGCTGGCACATCGTGAAGCTTTTGAACATGCAGTCGATCGGTCCCAGAAAGTTCGAAGATGTGCAAGAAGGCATTCAAGCAATCTTGCTGCGCGAACTGGTGCAAGGCGAAGTCGCCCAATACAAGAAGCAATCAAAAATTGAGTATCTTGACCCAGATTTGATCAAGCTGCGCACCGACGTTCAAAAGCGCGTCAAGGAACATGAGAGACTGCTGAAAGAGCAGCAAGAGAAAGTAAAACAGAAGAACTGACCTGAGCAGAGCTTCTGGATCGCCAAACGGCTCCTGCAAAGCAAGATTGAGATGGCTGAAAGCGCGCACGTATCACCGCTGGCTCCGGCGGAATGGCCGGAACTGCCCCCCATCAAGGGCGTTGCACTGGCAAGCGTCGAAGCAGGCATCATGTATCGCGGGCGGCCGGATGTGCTTCTGTGCGTGATGGATGAAGGCACCCAGGTTGCCGGCGTGTTCACCAAATCTCTGACAGCGTCTGCCCCGGTGGATCTTTGCCGAGCGAACCTTGCAGGCGGCACCGCTCGCGCATTGATCGTTAATGCAGGGAATGCCAATGCGTTTACCGGCAAAGCAGGCGTTACCAGCGTCAAGCAGACCGCAGCGGGCGTCGCAAAAGCAACCGGATGCCGCGCCGATGAGGTGTTTATCGCTTCAACCGGCGTGATTGGAGAGTCCTTGGACGCCGGCAAGATCACAAGCGTCCTTGGGGTATTGTCTGATCGTCTGGATGAGAACGCCTGGCAAGACGCAGCCAGCGCCATCATGACGACAGACACGTTTCCAAAAGCCGCAACAGCTTCGGCGCGCCTGGATGGCAAAAAAATCACACTGAACGGCATTGCCAAGGGCTCCGGCATGATTGCACCGGACATGGCAACAATGTTGTCATTCGTGTTCACAGACGCCGCCCTGCCCGCGCCGGTTCTTCAAACCCTGCTGCAACAAGCCACAGATCGCAGCTTCAACAACATTACAGTGGACAGCGACACCTCAACCTCCGACACGCTCATGCTGTTTGCCAGTGGCGCTTCGGAGGCCGGTTCTGACATTCAAGACCCCGCCGACCCGCGCCTAAAGGCATTTTCCAAGGCGCTGAACACCTTGCTTTTGGACCTTGCCCATCAAGTTGTGCGCGATGGCGAGGGCGCGGAGAAGTTTGTTTCAGTGGAGATACAAGGCGCAGAAAGCGACGCCGCGGCCCGGCGCATCGGGCTCGCCATTGCAAACTCTCCTCTGGTGAAAACCGCCATTGCGGGCGAGGACGCCAACTGGGGCCGGGTGGTTATGGCGGTCGGAAAGTCTGGGGAGCGGGCCGAACGCGACAAACTCAAGATCTGGATTGGCGGTGTACGTGTTGCCATCAAGGGCCAGCGAGATCCCGATTATCGCGAGGAAATGGTCACCGGCCATATGGCCTCGCGGGATGTGGTACTGAAGGTCGATGTGGGGGTCGGCAAGGGCAAGGCCACGGTATGGACCTGTGACCTTACGCACCGCTATATCGACATTAACGCGGATTACCGTAGTTAACGGGCAGAAACGCAATTATTTTTGAGATTTAAGACCAGTATAACCTTGAACGCAGATGAATTGAAAAAAGTACTGAATTTCTCCCAATTCTAGGTGCGTGTTAACTTCTTTGGTGGAATATGACTCCCGAACGAAGCGGAAAGTCCGTGTTGCTTGTCGTGGCTTGCGCTCTCGTAGATCCAGATGGCCGGGTGCTTTTGGCACGCAGACCAGAAGGAAAGACGATGGCGGGTCTTTGGGAATTTCCTGGCGGAAAGGTTATGCCAGACGAATTGCCCGAGACGGCATTGATCCGGGAGCTAGAAGAAGAGCTTGGGATTGATGTTACTGAAGCGTGCCTCGCACCTCTGACCTTTGCCAGCCATGCCTATGACACGTTCCATCTTTTGATGCCGCTTTATGTGTGTCGAAAGTGGAGCGGTCAAGCGATGGCCAGGGAAGGGCAGGAGCTGAAATGGGTCAAGCCGGTTCGTTTGAGAGACTATCCGATGCCGCCGGCGGACGAACCCCTGATCGGCCATTTGATAGACCTGATATGAGAGAGCGAAACATTGGGCCGGTATTCAGGAGACGTGCATGTGTGCAACACCAAAGAGCAATAAAAGCTTGTTCCTGCGATTCATCCGATGCGAGCGTGGCGCCACCGCAATCGAATACGCCCTCATCGCAGCGGGTATATCCGTTGCAATTTCCGCCGTTGTCTTAACCCTCGGGTCCGAGGTTCGTAACGATTTCATGCAAGTTGAAAACGTCGTGAGATGACGCTCCGGCAGCTGGCTGCCAGCACGTTGCTTCTCTCAATTTTTCTCTTCATCTGCACCTAAGGTGTGCTCTTTCGTGCCCAGAGCTTCAGCAAGCCGTGTCTTGGCACTGCCAGGCCGGAGAGGCTTTTGCTGGCTCTCATGCGGTGCCCAACCGGTAATCCAAACCAGCTCAAACGAAGCTCTGATGCGGCCATCAGGATCTGAATAGTGCTCATGATACAATTCTGCGGCACGCATCAGCACATCACGGCGCAGGAACGTGCGAGAGCGCTGCACCAACGGGTTGGCCCACCCCAGCTGGCGCAATTCGACCACAAAAGTGAGAAAGTCGCTGTAGCGGACGGTGATCTTGTCGCTGTCCACCACCGGCAGGGCAAATCCGGCGCGCTGCAGCAATGCGCCCATCTCACGCACATCTGGAAACGGTGCAACCCGTAACGAGGCCCCGCCGGCCAATTCTGCTTCTGCTTGCAAGAACACCTGACGCACCTCGCGCAAGGAGGAACCACCCAGAAGAACCCCCAAAAACAGGCCATCTGGCGCAAGAGCACGCCTGATCTGGATCAGGCTACCCGGCAGGTCATTGACCAGTTGGAGGGTTAATGTGGACAGAAAGCAAGAGAGGCTCTCCGGCGCGAAGGGCAGAAACTCTTCATCGGCGGCAAGCCCCGGTTGGCCATCCTGCGGCACAAGATTTGGAGCTGTATCCATTGTGATCACCTGCCCCTGGCTCCCGCCTGCCCGAAGGGCCGCCTCCAGGCCAGGGACAGCGGTCAACGAACAGATTGTATCGAATGTCCGGTTTATGCCGGCCAACCGCTCTGTCAGCTCTTGGACGGCAAAATCGGCCAGAAAACTGGGTGCGCCGGGCCCGAAACGGCGGCGGCGGGCTTTCACGAGCGCACGATCGAATATCAGGGGATGTTCATCGCTCGCGGACATGCCAGACCATGGTCCAGCTGGTGGCAGAGGGTCAACAGAAATGCTTGCCACAGTGCACCGGCAGGGTCATCATGCTGCGTGATGAGCAATCTGGGGGCAGGTTCTGCGTTTCGGGCAGGTGCGCACAACTGGCGCCGGTCGCTTCGCGGCGCCGTTGAACAGTTTACCAACATTCTCCTTCCCCCGATGTGCCCGATCTGCAGGGAGCCGATTGGGTCCAATGGCGGCATCTGCACCGTTTGTTGGACAACCCTTTCGTTCATTGAAGAGCCACTGTGTGACCACTTGGGCACGCCTTTTGCCTACGATCCTGGTCCCGGCATTGTCAGTTCTGCCGCGTTGGCCAGACCACCCGTCTGGGCCCGCGTGCGGGGCGCAGTGAGTTTCGATCACTCAGCGCGCACCCTCGTGCACGCCTTAAAATACCGAGACCAGCACAACACGGCCAAGCTCATGGCAGATTTGATGGCACGGGCCGGCGCAAAGCTTCTGTCTGATGCAAACCTCTTGATCCCGGTGCCGCTCTACCGATTTCGGCTGTGGCAACGCCGGTTCAATCAATCAGCTCGGCTCGCCCAGCACATGCAGTCGGGCTCGGGTGTGCCTTCGCAGCCGCATTTGTTGTCCCGCATCCGGCCAACCCAAGCGCAAGTCGGTCTGGATCTTGCCAGCCGGAAGAAGAACGTGCGCAACGCTTTTTCCGTGCCAGACGATTTGTTACTCCAAGTTGCAGACAAAAAATGTGTTCTGATTGACGATGTGATGACCACCGGCGCCACCGCCGAAGCCTGCACGACGGCGCTCTTGAAGGCCGGTGCCGCGCGCGTAGACGTGATCGTCTTTGCACTTGTTCTCAATCCCACCGGACGGCATATATGATCCACTTGCAACAACTGTCATGCGACCCGAAATGCCAGGCATTAAAATATACTCTACCAAGCTCTGCCCTTTCTGCTACGCCGCAAAGGCGTTGTTCACCAAAAAGGGTGCCGCCTACGAGGAGATCGATGTGACCTTCGATCCGGGTACGCGCGCCGAGATGAGCCAGCTTGCAGGCGGCCTCACATCGGTTCCACAGATTTGGATCGGGGACCACCACGTTGGCGGATTTGACCAATTGAACGCACTTGAAGCTGCGGGCGAACTCGATCCGCTTCTCGCTCAACCATGAAACGATGACCCCTTCGTCAGGTCCATTTCGTGCAGGATTGGTGCAACATTGCGCAGGCCGCGATGTGGACAAGAACATCGAAGAGGTATCAGCGCTGATCCGGCAATGTGCCGAGGCCGGCGCCCAATTCGTCTCAACCCCTGAGATGAGCCATCTTCTGGAAAGCTCCGCTGAGGAGATCTATCGGAAAACCACGGCGCAGGATCAAGACCGCGGCGTGCAAGATTTCGCGAGCCTGGCCGCCGAGCTTGGGCTGTGGCTGAACATCGGTTCCCTGGCCATACAGCCTTCTGAGGGGACTTTGTGCAATCGCTCATTCCTTTTTGCACCAGATGGCCGCTTGGCCGCGACTTATGACAAGATCCATATGTTCGACGTGCGCCTGAGCAGCGGCGAAAAATACCGAGAATCAAAGAGATACACAGCCGGCACCCGCGCTGTGATTGCTGACTTGCCCTGGGGCAAACTGGGCATGACAATTTGTTACGACATGCGGTTTCCCGGTCTCTACAGGCAATTGGCGCAAGCTGGCACCGATTTTCTTACCGTGCCATCTGCGTTCACAGTGCCCACCGGCCGGGCCCATTGGCATGCGCTGTTACGCGGCCGGGCCATCGAAACCGGGTGTTTTGTGCTTGCGGCGGCACAAATTGGTGAGCATGAGTGCGGCCGAAAAACCTATGGTCACAGTTTGATTATTTCCCCCTGGGGTGAGATACTCAGCGAAGCTGGCGATGGGGCGGGAATAATCGTTGCAGATATCAATCCGAACGAGGTTGAAGCCGCACGTGCGAAAATCCCCTCGCTTTCGCTGGAGCAAGAGTTTGAACTGGTCTCGACCAAGGGTGAGTTAAAGGCTGTCTCATGATCCGATATGATTTGGAATGTGCACAGGGCCACGGGTTTGATGGCTGGTTCAGCGATTCTGCTTCGTTCGACAAGCAAGCCGATGCGGGCATCGTTGAGTGTCCGGTGTGCGGCAGTTCTGACGTCCACAAGGCGCTGATGGCGCCGGGTATTCCGGCCAAGTCCAACAAAAAATCTGAAGCCCAGCCGGTCATGCAGAACGCTGCCGGCACGCCTGCGGCCGAATTGACGCAGATGATCCGCAAGCTGCGCAAACATGTGGAAGACAATTCTGAGTATGTGGGACCCCGCTTTGCCGAAGAGGCCCGGAAGATCCATTATGAAGAAAGCGAAGCGCGGGGCATTTATGGCGAAGCGTCCCTAGAGGACGCCCGCGAGCTCAACGAAGAGGGCATAGACGTGCAGCCGTTGCCGCTTTTGCCCGAAGAGCACAACTAAACCTTCATAGGGTCATATCCCAAACCGACCAACGTGGGGCGTGCCGGTGATCAGCGTGATCATGTGGGCGGCGGCGAAAATCACGATCACCAGGCATATGAACAAGACCGGGGTTGTCGGGACAAGGCGCGGGCTTAAGGGGTCAATGGGCTGCTTTTCCGCCCACAACGCCCAGCCCACTCCGCCGAAGGCCGCAAGCGCGGCCAATATGGTAATTGCCATTTCCATATGAGGAGAATTTGCCCTGAAGTTCACATCTCGATTACCGATCCCCTATATAGTGCAATCGATTGCGCTTTGAACGGTTGACTTCAGATCAAAGCGCCCTTATTTTCCGCCGTCAATTCGAGATCGTCCGGCCCGGCACATGGGCCGCAAACAGGTGACATCATGAAAGTCCGTAATTCGCTCAAGTCGCTGGCCAAGCGGCACCGCGACAATCGCGTTGTGCGCCGTAAAGGCCGCCTCTACGTGATCAACAAAACCCAACGCCGGTTCAAGGCCCGCCAAGGGTAATTGTCTACTACAGGTTCGCCCCGGCGAACTGTTGAATTTTGACGAGCCGCTCTGTTCTGGGCGGCTTGTTCATTTTTGCGTGCCTTCCTCTGGACCACACGCCCCCTTGCGGCGTATCATTACGCAATGCGCAAGACCATCATTGCTTTTGCCAGCGTGGCCGGACTGCTTGTCCAACCTCTTATGGCCCAGGAAAAGAAGGTGACCGAGGAAACGGTTGCCAAGCCCGCGATGACGCTTGAAGAACGCAAGCGCGTGGATGCCCGGCTGCTCGACAACCTTCTGGCCCGGCTTTACGCCTCAACAAGCGAGCGGCAGGCCAAGGCCATTGAAACCACGATCCTCCAGCTCTGGCTGCGCAACTACAGCCCCTCGGTGGAGGTGTTGATGCAGCAGGCGATCAACGCCATCAACGACGACGAGCATTCCTCCGCCCTCACCTTGCTGGACACGGTTCTTGAAATCGCGCCCGACTATGCTGAGGCCTGGAACAAGCGCGCTACGGTGCATTATTTCACGCAAGACTATGAGCGCGCATTGGCTGACATTGAACAGGTTCTGGAACTGGAACCCCGGCACTTTAGTGCCCTGTCGGGGCGCGCGCTGGTGCAGCAGGCCATGGGCAACAAGAAAGCCGCCTTGCAGGCCTTCCGCCAGGCACTGGAAATCCATCCCTTCATGGCCGGAGCGAAAGCCGCCATCAAAGCCTTGAAAAAGGACGTGGAAGGCGAGCGGATTTAAGCCCCACCCTTTCAAACTCACTCATTAAGGCCAAATAGCGCTAATTCGTGCGTGAAATCAGCTGCTTACGCGAAATTGGGTTCGTTTCGCAGAATCGTTGTTTTTGGCAGTTTTCCGCGCGCGAAGATGAACGGCCTCAAAGAGGAAGGCTGACCAATATAAACTATTTAGTGGCATTCGTCTGAACCAGAGCGTGATATGAGGCGCCAAACTGGACCCTAGAGCAACCCCCGATCAGACGGTTACGTCTGGTCGGGGATAAGTTGCTCGCCCGTAACGATAATCTGGGGCATCTTCCGCTCAATCTGAGCGGAAGTTGCCCTAGAGCAACCCCCGATCAGACGGTTACGTCTGGTCGGGGATAAGTTGCTCGCCCGTAACGATAATCTGGGGCATCTTCCGCTCAATCTCAGGGCCGCCGCGGACCTCTTTCAGGATCAGTTCGACAAGCTCGAACTGGGATTGACCATTCACATCCTCAAAATAGATATGGCTCGGCCAGGACTGTCCGACGTGATTGTCCTCAGGCAAGTCAACCCTCTCGCAGACACGCCTGATCGCGGTCACAAAAGAGCGTGCTTTTGCGGCCGTTTCTTCCTTGGTTGCATCCAGGTCTTCGATGCTGTTGCGGTCAATTTCGGGGGACCCGATGCCGACGGTCAAGGGCATGTTCCTCTCGATCGCCTGTTCCTCATAGAATGAAATGTCCACCTTGTCAGCTTCCAGCCGCATGATGAAGAGCGGGTTCACACTAACCTTGGCGTCGGTCAGTTCCTGCAATTTAGCCCGATCCCCCGCGGTCTTGCTCGCGCTGATGGCACCCCGGCGGCGCGCGGCGCGGCCTTTGTTGCGAACCTCGGCCACAAAATCACCGCGATAGTTGTTGTCGAAAACGCGATCGGAATAAGGTTTGTTTCTCAGCATGTGTCGAATGGAGCGGATCGACATGTTTTTACAGTTTTCCGGCCCGATGAAAAACGGCGACCCCGAAGCATCTGACAGTTCGACCCAGCCATCGGGGAACATTTCGAAATGATGATCCATCCACGGTGCCAACACCGCATCACCCAGATGGTTGAGCAGCGCATTCACGTTCTCGGGATCATTGACGACATCTGCAAGCAGCGGTTCCTGCCCGTAAATGTCTGCCGCAAGACTGTATGGCGCTGAAATCTGCAAAGTGGGGGCGGCGCCCGTCAACTCCTGCGTGACGCGAAGGATATTGTCGATGGCGCGCGGGACACCGGTGTTGAAATCCGGCATCTTCAAATCGCGCCAGTTGTCCTTGTTGATCAGAATCTCATCGGGATCGGCCCCCGGCGGAAATTTATCCGGGTACATCATTGTCTGACCCAGGGGCTCACATGTCCAGGCATAGAGCGCCCAGGTCATGTAGAATTTGCTGATCCCCAAGAGGCGACTGACTGCGAGGTTGCTCCGTACATAGCGATAGGGGTCTTCGTGGTAGTATTCGCGCGATTCAATCCCATAAAGATCATGCAGCAGCGCCAGACCCAGCATATGGACTGATGCTGTCGAGTGCACCTTGTTGGCCGAGGCCAACTCCTTAAAATTCTCGTCGAATTCACCGGCGATTGCCGCGTCGAAAAACTGTTTCATCTCCTTTTTTGCCTGCGGCTCTTCGGCCTGCCAGCGCCGGAGTAGGTGAAGCCCCGAGGGGAAGCGGTAGGTTTCCAGGTCGGTCATTGTCCGGAATCGCTCCTGATCTGGTAACGGCCGTCAAGCGACAAGCCTCAAAGGGAAAATGCTATGATGGAATGGATAGGACGAGTATACCCACTAATGGATTTTCTTTATATCCATTTTGGGAGGGAACCATGTCGAAATCCCCCGGTGGCGTGCTCCTTCATCGCTTAGGCGTTGATCGCGGATCGACAGTTCCGATCTACCGGCAACTGGACGTCGCCCTGCGCAAGTTGATCTTGGAGGGCGCGCTTCGTCCAGCGCAGAAGCTGCCCTCGAGCCGCGAACTGGCTCTGGAGCTTGGTGTGTCACGCATCACGGTTAAATCCGTTTACGAACAACTGGTTGCCGAAGGTTATGTCGAGGCAAGGACGGGCGCGGGGACCTTCGTCTCTCGCGGGCTGGCTGAGGACGCTTCTCCCAACCTTCGGCCGCCGCGCCGACAGGCGAAACCGCCGGGCGACGAGATCTCGGATCATGCCAAGATAATCAGCTCCTCCAAGGCCAGTGTCCGCCATGGCAAAATCGAGCCGTTTCGACCAGGCGTGCCCGCACTGGATTTGTTTCCGTTAAGAATCTGGAACAGATATCTTTCTGATGCATTGACCAGCTCTGAGCGCCAGAACCTCAGCTATGGGCATGTCAGCGGCTCTGCGGCACTGCGCGCCGCAATCTCCCGGCATTTGGCCGACGCCCGCAGCATGGAGGCCGATCCTTCTCAAATCGTCATAACATCAGGCGGCCAACAGGCCTTTGCCATGATTGCTTTTGTCCTGCTCAATCAGGGCGATACGGTCTGGTACGAAAATCCGGGCCACATTGCCGGCCGCGATCTCATGCGGATCATGGGGGCCAGGGTTGCCCCGGTGCCCATCGATTGCGAAGGTTTAGACCTTGATCACGCCATAAAGCGACATCCCAAGCCTGCGGTCATTTTCACCACGCCTTCGCACCAGCAACCGTTAGGAACGACAATGTCTCTTGTCAGGCGGTTGGCACTGCTCAACTACGCGCAGGAGAACAATGCGTGGATCATTGAAGATGATTACGACAGCGAATTCCGGTATCGCGGCAGACCGTTGCCAGCACTCAGCGCGTTGGATACGGAACGCCGGGTCCTTTATGTTGGAACATTCTCAAAATCCATGTTCGCTTCCATGCGGTTGGGATACATCGTGGTGCCACCGGGGTTGGTCGATACATTTGCCAAGGCGCGCAATTTGCTGGGGCAAAGCTCCTCAACCGTGGTGGAAAACGCCATGGCGTGCTTCATGGATGACGGCCGTTTTGTCGAACACATCAGGAAAATGCGACGTGCCTACCGGGACCGTCGCGATAGTTTGTACGAATGTTTGAAGCAGGACTGTGCCGATCACTTTGACCTCCGGCCGACGGACGCAGGCATGCACTTGTTGGCTTGGCTGAAGGGTGGCGTTGACGATCAGGCGGCACATCGCGCGTTGCTGGAAGCCGGCATCGAATCTCTGCCATTGTCGGTCTACGCGGCCGAACCCATCGGGCAGCAGGCCCTTGTTCTGGGTTTTTCGGGGGTCAGTGAAAAACGCATCCCGACCCTGGTCAACCGCATGTCTGAGGCATTGGATAAACTTGAGCACGCCTGATGCCAGCCCCGGATAAGGATGTCTGTTGGATTGCAAAGCCGGGTTGGTTCAGTTTGCTGCCATTGATTGAGGCTGCAGCGATGGGCAAAATGGGCTCTAAGTTTGCATCGACGCCAGACCTTGTAGTTTCCGCAGTTGGCACAAAATCCTCATTCTGACCGGCGCTGAACGAAGTCTGGTTTTGGGGCTGCTTCGGACGGTCTGGGACCGGCCTCAAAAAGGGAAAATGACCCAGTCTGTGTGGAAACGCGCGAGTCAGGTACAGTTCTCCAAGTGATCGGAGGATTTGATGTCTCGCTTTATTGAAGGGCTTGATCGCAGTCAGGCGACACTGTTTCCCGAACGGCTTGAGGATTGGATCGA
>JAAEUE010000295.1 GCA_024227565.1 Alphaproteobacteria bacterium | reverse complement strand
CCGCAACGAAGTCCAGCGGGCGCCAAACAGTGGCCTTCGGTGGGCCAAATCAGCCCATCTCCCGCGTTGCGAAGCTTGCCCGATGCACCGCATCGCGCTGCGCTCCGCGCCTTGGCGATGGGCTGATTTGTTCCCATCAAATGTTTCAATATGAACATGAAAGGCTCTAGCCCAGCATCCCTGCACAACGCATCTTCAGTAAGGCAGAATCGTCACATTTTGCGAAACCCACCGCCATAGCCTTCTGCCGGTGAGGCTGAGGGAAACGCGCCTTCAGCAAGATAGCGCTCGTGGCATCGCTTCAAGGCTTTCGGGTCCAGCGTAACCCCAAGTCCCGGCCCTTCCGGCACGGTGAGGTGGCCGTCGTGAGGTGCCAGCAAGCCTTCGGCGATAACGTCATCCCCATACCAGCGCAGCAAGGTCTGGCTCGGCTCGCGAATGTGCTCCACCGCAGCTGAAACATGCAAGTAAGCGGTGCTGGCAATGCCAGTTTCGCCGGAATGGAACCGGAAGCCCACGTTGAACCTGGCGCAGGCGCTCACGAACTCGGCAGTCCGCTTGATGCCGCCCAACTCGTTGAGATTGGTTACGATGGTGTCCGGGGCCTTGAGGCGAACGGCCTCTGGCAGGTTGATGATGTGGGTTGAGAACGAGGCCTGCGTTGCGCCGCGCAGCTGGGCCAACTCGGCATAGGTTTCAACCGGGTCCTCATAGGCGTGAATGTTGAAGCGGTCGAGCTGGCGCAAGGCGCTGCGGGCGGTGGGAACTGTCCAGGCGCCGTTGGCATCAAGCTGCAGCTGGCGCTCGCCAATGGCAGCGCGCACCTCTGAAACCATCTTGAGCTCTTCTGATAGGGCAACCGTGGCCACCTTGCCCTCAAACCATCTGGCCCCGAAGCGCTCAATCATTCTGGCGCAGAAGTTCGCAATCTCCGTGGCCGTGCTTTCGCCCGGATCTGTCTCGCCCGGTAGGCGGAAGGCGAAATATTCGGTCAGCGCAATCTGCTTGCGGACCGCGCCGCCCAACAAGGTGTAAATCGGAACACCTTCGATCTTGCCCCGGGCGTCCCACAAAGCCATCTCAATGCCGCCGAAGGCGCGCCGTGCGGCCACCGCATTGTTCCAGGGCGAATATAACATCTGCGGCACGGTGCGCTGCTCGGCCAGGGTGACCTCGCGAACATCCAGGCCAACGAGACGCTCGCTCAATGCTTCAACATCTGCCGCCCTGTCGCCGTTCGCCACTTCGCCCAGTCCGGTCACCCCGGCGTCTGTTTCAACTTCCACCACCGTTTTGGTGAGCGAGGCCATGGAGCCGTAGCTGAAGCGATAAGGCGCGGTGAACGGGATGTTGACCGGAGTGGCCCGGATGTTTGTGATCTTCATGGTGGGCGCGTCCGCCGTTCAGTTCAGGGTAGGGTAGCCCTGGTCAATGGCGCGCTGTTCCATCTCGGTAACGCGCTCGTAGTCATCGTCGCTGAGGAGGGCCGCGCCGTCAAGCAACAGGGCGCCGCGGGCTTGCGCCAGAGACGGGTTGGCGCACACGTTGGTCAAGGCATTGCGCAGCTTCTGCAAGGTTTCCGGCGGGGTGTTCGCCGAGGTGATGAAGGGCAGGCCCGGCGCGCTCGGGGTTTGCTGAATGATCTTGAACATGGCCGCCCGCTCGGGCTCGTGCTTCACCAGAAGCGCCCAGGTCACGCAATCAATCGCGCAAAGATCGGCGCTGCCTGCTGCAACTGCGTCGAGAGATGCGCTGTGGTTGCCGCTCTCCACGGCAGACTTGAAAAAGCTGCCCTCCTTGGCGAGGGGAGCAACAGCGGCGCGCAACGTGTTGTAACCGGATTGGGAATGCACCGCATTGAACGCAACGGTGCGGCCCCGGCAGTCAACCAGGGCGCCGGCCGGATCGTCGGTGCGCACAGTGACGAGCGAGCAATAGTGTGGGCCCTCACAGCCCATCGCGTTGTAAATCGGCGTTGCAACCAATTGAACCTTGCCGCGCAGGCGGCTCATATAGGGATAGCCGCAGGTTTGCGAGAAGATGAGGCCGGGCAGCTCCCAGAGCGTGGCATAGTCTGGCTGCCGGTTCAGAATGTCCGGCACGCGAACACCCTCTTGGCCCAGAGCTCTGGCAAGCCCGCGCCAAAGGCGGTCGGTTGCCCGGCGCACTGCCGGGTGATCGTACATGGGCAGGGAGGCGACAGGCGACTGCGCAGCATATGACATAAGTGTACCCCAGTTGCTTTATGCAACCATTGATAGCAAGTTTCGCTTATATGTTAAGCAAAATTGTGACGCGGCTCAACAACCGTCGCCACCAGGGGGCACAGCACCTCAATCCCGGTTCAAGGGTTGATCAGACACTTTCAGCGGCGGCGGCTTCCAACGGAGAGTGCCGGCCAGCGCTTGCGCCTCTGCGGCCTCTGCCTCTGCGGCGTGGGGAACTGCTGTCTGCTGCGGTTGGGGCGTTGCCTTTGGCAAGCGCGGAAACCTCACCCAGGAGGGCTTCAACTTCTGCGATTTCGGGCCGCGGGCCAGGCGTGTGGGCTTCCAAGGCTTGGCGCATGGCTTTCAGGTGGGCCGGCGTTGTGCCGCAGCATCCGCCGATGAGGCGGGCACCGGCATTGCGGGCCAGCCGGACATATTCCTGCATCAGTTCCGGGGTGCCGGAGTATTGGATCTCGCCGTCTACGAACTCGGGCACACCGCAATTTGCCTTGGCGACCACTAAAATGTCAGGGTTGGCGGCGGTAATGCCGAGCACCGTGGCGATCAACTCAGCAGCGCCCGTGCCGCAGTTGGCGCCGATTGCAGCTGGTGGATGGGAGAGGCCTGAGGCCAGACCGGCAAAGCCTTCCGGCGTGATGCCCATCATGGTGCAGCCGTTGGTGTCGAAACTCATCGTGGCGACCACTGGCAGACCCACAGATGCAGCGCCTTCCGTGGCGGCCTGCAGCTCTTCCTGGCCGGAGATGGTTTCGATCCACAAGACATCGGCGCCGCCTGCCTTCAAGCCTTCAGCCTGTTGGGCAAAGGCGTCACGGCCTTCCTCAATCGTGAGCGTGCCCACGGGTGCAAAGATCTCGCCCGTTGGTCCAATCGAGCCGGCCACCAGGACCTTGCGGCCTGAGGCATCGGCTTCTGCACGAGCGTTTTCCGCAGCCGCCTTGTTCAGCTCGAACACCCGGTCTTGGGCGTTGTGCAGCATCAAACGGTAGTGGTTGCCACCGAAAGTGTTGGTGAGAACAATGTCTGCGCCGGCCTCGATGAACTCACGGTGCAGGTCGCGCACCCGGTCGGGGTGGTCCACGTTCCACAACTCGGGCGGATCGCCCGCGCCCAGGCCGTTTTTGAAATAGTTCGTGCCCGTTGCGCCGTCGGCCAACAACCACTCGCGTTCTTCAAGAAGTTCAAAAAAGCCCATAACCACATCTCCGTTTGCCGTGTACGGCACTGCAGTAATCTTATAATGAGATAATCATATAAACATATCCTTATGCAATACGCAAATTGCGTGTGGTCATGCAAGTCCTATAGTGACAACCAAAGTTAATATTGGGAGGTGAGATGCGGGGAATATCGGGAAAGAACGTCCTGATCACAGGGGCTGCCAGCGGCATTGGCCGGGCAACGGCCCTGCGGTTTGCGCAAGAGGGGGCGAATGTTGGCATTCTTGATTTGGACCTTGAGGGCGCGCAAGAGACGGTTGCCCAGATAAAGGCGCTCGGCGGATCAGGCGGCGCAGAGCAGGCCGATATCTCTGACCATGCCAGCGTTCAATCTGCTGTCGCGGTGCTGGAAGGGGAGATGGGCGCGTTCGATGTTCTCGTCAACAATGCAGGCTGGGACAAGGCTGCGCCCTTTCTGCAGACCGAGCCTGAGCTGTGGCAGAAGATCGTGGCAATCAATCTGATGGGGCCGGTCAACCTGCATCATGTGGTTGTGGCGGGCATGGTGGAGCGCGGCGGTGGCAAGGTGGTGAATGTGGCCTCTGATGCCGGCCGCGTGGGATCATCTGGTGAAGCGGTCTATTCCGCCTGCAAGGGCGGCATCATCTCTTTTGGCAAAACCCTGGCCCGCGAACTCGCCCGCTCCAACGTGCAAATCAACACGGTATGTCCAGGGCCTACCGACACGCCCCTGCTTGCCTCGTTCAAGCCAGAGGGTGAGGCTGGTGATAAGCTCATTGCCGGTTTGCAGCGCGCCATTCCCATGCGCCGGCTGGGCCAGCCGGAAGACTATCCCGGCATGATCGTGTTTCTGGCAAGCGCGGATGCTGACTACATAACCGGCCAGACCATTTCGGTGTCAGGCGGATTGACCATGCATGGGTGAGGGCGCCTAGGACCCTGGCGCCAGGGCCTTATCCAGCGCTTCTTTGATCTCAGCCGCATTGGCAGACATTTTGGCGGCGCCCTGATGATGGGTGAAGCGCCAGATTTCCTGTCCCTTGGGGTCATAAACCACCAGGCTCGGGATCCGCTCAATGTTGCCGAACGCTTTGGCGATCTGCTTGTCGCCCTTGACCACGTAGAAGTCTGGTTTGGTGCGCTTGAGGAACCGGGCCATGCGCAGAGGGTTCTCCTTGCCGCCCCATTTTTCAAACAGGTTCACAGCGACGATGGTGGCCTTGCTCTCCGGATACGCCGCGCGCACCTGGTTGAGGGCCTTGAACTCGTCCGTGCAGGGCGGGCACCAGGAGGCGAAGAAGGTGACCACCACTGGCTTTGACACCAAGACCTTCGTCGGCACCTGATCACCGACAACAGCCGGTGCCGCCGGGAGCAGCGCAAGGGGTTCGCCGTCGCCGGCCTGGGCTGGAACCACGGCCAGAACAATGAGCCACACGAAGATGAAAAAAACTGAGCGTACCATGTGGCAAGTATAAGCGCGCTCGCGCGCTCCGGGCCAATCACACTGGTGTCAGGTTGTGAGGTTGACAAACTCAATCCCTGTGGCCATCTGCTCAAATTGTTTCCTCTCCCCGTGACGCGGCTAGCTAGAAAGATCGAACCCATGGCCACGATAGAATCCTATCACGCCCACATCTACTATGACGCCGAGACCATTGACCGTGCCCGCACGCTCTGTGAAACGGCCCGCGATAAGTTTGGTGTTGATATGGGGCGCATGCATGAGAAGCCGGTCGGCCCGCATCCGTGCTGGAGCTGCCAGCTTGCGTTCGGGCCGGAGCTCTTTGCCGGCGTGGTGCCATGGCTCGCGCTCAACCGGGATGGACTTGTGGTGTATCTGCATCCGGAAACCGGGAATGTGATGGCCGACCATACCGAGCACGCCATGTGGATGGGCGCGAAAATGGAGCTCGACACCTCGATCTTCTGATTTGCCGAATGCCGCTTGCCCGGACGCATTGGGCGTGGCATCCTGATGTCATGTTGGGATCGATCAGCAAAACAGGCCGGCTGCGCCGCGCCAAGCGCCGGACGCAGCTCGGCGAGCTCCTCATCCTGTGTGCCCGGATCGGCTACAACCCATAAGTTCCTGTTCTCCCCGTTGGCTGTATTCCGCGCGCGCGATGGCGCGTCCCTTTCCGTTTCAATGGAGTGACTGATGACTTTCCAAGCTCAAAACCTCAACACCGAAGAACTCGTTGCCCTCGACAACGCTCACCATTTCCACCCCTTCACCGATCACGCCGCTCTCGTCAAAGAAGGCGGCGCGCGGGTGATCACCCATGCCGACAAAGCCTGGCTGTGGGATTCCAACAGCCGGAAGATTTTGGATGGCATGGCCGGCCTGTGGTGCGTCAACATCGGCTATGGCCGCAAGTCGTTGGCCGATGCGGCCCACCGGCAAATGCTGGATTTGCCCTACTACAACACCTTCTTCAAGACCACGACCATTCCGGCCGTTCAATTGGCCGAGAAGGTCGCGAGCCTGCTGCCGGAGCGCTTCAACAAAGTGTTCTTCGTGAACTCTGGTTCTGAGGCGAACGACACGATCGTCCGCCTGGTGCGCCATTACTGGGAGCTGAAAGGCCAACCGGAGCGCAACGTGATCATTGCGCGCGACAATGCCTATCACGGCTCGACCTTGGCCTCTGCCTCCCTCGGCGGCATGCAGCACATGCATGCTCAAGGCGGTTTGCCTTTGCCCGGCATTGTGCACGTGCAACAGCCTTACTGGTTTGCTGAAGGCGGCGATATGAGCCCGGAGGATTTTGGGCTGAAAGCAGCGCAAGCGGTTGAAGACAAGATCAAGGAGCTTGGGGCCGACAAAGTTGGCGCTGTCATTGGCGAACCGATCCAGGGCGCTGGCGGTGTCATCATTCCGCCGTCGACCTACTGGCCGGAAGTGCAGCGCATCTGCAAAAAGTATGGTGTGTTGCTGATCGCCGATGAGGTGATCTGCGGCTTTGGGCGCACCGGCAAGATGTTCGGCTTTGAAAGCTTTGGCATGGAGTCCGACATTGTGCCCATGGCCAAGGGATTGTCGTCTGGATATGCGCCGATTGGCGCGGTGGCGATCGCCGATCACATCATGGACGTCATCGATGCCAGCGGCAGCGAGTTTGCCCATGGCTTCACGTATTCGGGCCATCCAATGGCTTGTGCCGTGGCGCTGGAAAACATCCGCATCCTGGAAGAGGAAAAGCTGGTTGACCATGTGGCCGAGCTTGCGCCTTACTTTGCCGAGAAGCTTGGCAGCCTGTCCGATCATCGGGTGGTGGGCGAGGCCCGCACGTTTGGCCTGCTTGGGGCGATTGAGATCGTCAAGAACAAGCAGACCCGCGAGCGCTTTGCCGAAGAGGGCAGGGCCGGAGGCATTTGCCGCGATGCTTGCCTGGCCAATGATCTCATTATACGGGCCTGCCGCGACACCATGGTGATGTCGCCGCCGTTTGTGATCACCCGCGAGGAGATTGACCTGTTGGTCGCGCGGGCCCGGATCGCACTTGATGCGGTCTATGATCAACTCAAAGGGGAGATGGGTGAAGGCTGAACGCGCTCGCACTCCCGCGCACCTGCGAAAGCAGGTGCCCATCGCTCTGAGCGTTTGGAACACTCCTATGGGTTCCTGCTTTCGCAGGAACCCGGGGAAAGGCAAAGCTTAAGATCCATGCCCGCCGCCTACAGCGCCTTCTCCGTCAGCGAATTCCGCGCCCGCTTTGCCCGGGCGCGGGGCTTGCTCTGTGACGAAGGCTTTGCCGCCTGCCTGATGATGGCGCCGGAGCATCTCTACTATTTCGGTGGCTATGACAGCTGGGTGGGGGTGAACAGCCCGCAGGCGCTCATCTTTACCGGCGGCGATGATGCCCCGGTATTGCTGCTGCGGGACGTGGACCTTTCCCTGGCTCTGGAAACCACCTGGGTGGAGGACGTGCGCACCTACTCCCTGGTGCTGGAGGACTTCCCGGGCCGGGTTGCTGGAATCCTTGCTGAGAAAGGGGTCACGAGCGGGCCGCTTGCCATTGAAAGCCAGTCCTATGCCATTCCCCATGCTTTGGGTGAGGCGATGGTTGAGACGCTTTCGCCTGCTCACCTGGTGGATGCCACGGCCAAGCTGGGCATGTTGCGTCTACTGAAATCGCCCGCGGAAATGGCCCGCTTGGAGCAAGCAGCCGTCTTTGCTGAAACAGGGCTGCGGGCGCTGCAGAGCGAGGTGAGGGAAGGCATCAGCGAAATCGCCTTGGCCGCGGAGGTCGAGGCGGCCATGCGCCGGGCGGGCAGCGACTATCCAGCCATACCCACAGAGCTGTGCTCCGGGGAGCGATCCGCCGGCGGCCATGCCACGCCCCGGGAGAGGATCATCGGACCGGGCGATTTGGTGCATGCGGAGTTCGCCGGCGTGCACCAGCGCTACCATGCCACCGCAATCCAGACCTTGAGCCTGGGGGAACCATCGCGCCGGGCGCGGGAGCTTTATGACTTGGCCCTGCTTTCCTTGAAGGCAGGCATTGCAGCCGTGCGGCCCGGGGTGCCCGTGGCCGACGTGGAGGAAGCATCACTGTCGCCCCTCAGGGCAGCCGGTCTTGAGCATGCCGCCCAGATGCGTTTTGGCTATGGCATCGGCATTGCCTACCCACCGATCTGGTTGGAGCCCTTGCAGATCGCCCGCGGCTTCGAAGAGCAGCTTGAGCCCGGCATGGTTTTCGTTCTGCACTCTTGCCTGGAACTGCCCGATGAACAGCTGGGCGTGATTCAGGGCGGAACCTATGCTTTGGAAGTGTCGGGCTTGCGGATGCTTGCAGGCGCCGGAGATGTGGGACTGTTGGTGCTGTAGCTTCTGATGCCTGTTTTCGACTGTTGTGGGGGCGGAAGCGGACATCAGGTTGCGCGAGCAGAATGTCCGTTAAGTGCCATAAGCTGCCGTCAACTGATTTCAACAACCAGCTTTCCGACGAAGCCCTTCTTTTTGAAATCTTCTTGCGCGCGGCCAAGATCGGCCAATGGATAGGTGCCTGCTACCAGTGGTTTGATGGCGCCGGAAATGGCGTAATCACGAACCGCGCGGAAATCGCGACGCGTGCCTTGTGTTGCACCGTACAATTCAAGGTTCTTAAGGTAGATCCGGCGCATGTCGAGTTCGACCATTGCACCACCCACTGCACCGCATGTTGCATAGCGTCCCTGCGGGCAAAGTATTTCGAGCAAGCTCGGCAGCATCGGTCCTGAAACCGTATCCACGATCACGTCGACGTCCTGTCCACCCATCATTGTTGCAACGGCGTCAATCAAATCGCCCTGGCCGCGTGTCACTGTGCCTTCAGCCCCGATATCTCTAACTGCGCCTTCTTTTCCCGCGCCAACAACCGCATAGGGTATCGCGCCACGCGCGCGGCAAAGTTGGACAACACCGGAACCGACACCGCCGGACGCACCCGTGACCAGCACGCGTTCGCCCTCGGCGACACGAGCGCGCCTCAACATGTGCTCCCCCGTTACATAGGCACAGCAAAAAGTAGCCAGCTCTGCATCGGTAAGATCGGTCTGGACAGCGTGAGCATTCTCCGATGGAACGGCAACATATTCGGCGAACCCGCCTGGGCGACCTGATCCGATGTAGTCATGGCTCGCTATGTCGTCGCCGGCGTCGGCGTAGATGCCGAAATCGACCATGACGCGTTCGCCAACGCGTAGTGGATCGACGTCTTTGCCATTGTCAACTATCACCCCGGCAATATCCGCCCCCTGGATCAATGGGAAGTCGAGGGGGCTGTCACCAAAGGACGCGACTTCGTCGGGGTCGTCGGACGAACCATAGGCGCCCTCCCGGACCCAGATGTCGGTGTTGTTAATGCCGCACGCGCCCACCTTTACCAGAACTTCGTCCTCGCGGACCTCGGGAGAAGGCCAGTTTGAATCAAAACGCAGTTTTTCCGACCCTCCGTGCCCGGTCAGGAGCATCGCTTGCATGGTTTCGGGAACTGCCATCATTTTCCTTCCACTCCCATCGATTTACCTCACCGCCGTCACAACATGTGCGCACATCTTCGCCTCAACCTGACCACTTCCGTGGCGCTCTGCGATGGCGCTGGCGGCCCGGTCAGTTACATGTTCAAGCAGGGACGCGTCACGCGCTTCGATTTCATTGCGTAAGGGGGTGCCTTGGCAAAATGCAATGGCGGGGTGGTGCGGAGACGGTGCACGGCTCGTTTCTTCGAGCGTGGCTATCGATACATCGGAGAAGCCGGCCGCACCCAGTTCCTGACGTATGATCTCATGGTCAAAATAGCCATATGGGGTGCGCGGGAGAAATTGCGGTGGATCATCTGGGAACACAGCAGCTGCAGCATCCGTTACAACATCAGCAAATTCATTGGTCTTGATGCCGTCCCACACGTTGAAGATATAGCGCCCTCCGGGCTTCAGGACACGATGAGCTTCAGCATATCCTCTGATCCGGTCGGGATAAAACATCACGCCATACTGACAAATAACGGCGTCAAACGAGCTTTCATCGAACGGCAGATCAAGTGCATCAGCTTGTCGCCACTCAATTCGATCGTCCGCCCCCTGCTTGCTCGCAGCATGATCGAGCATGGGTTGATTGAGATCGGTCACAACGTAGCGTGCGTTCGCACCGAGACGGCCTGCTAGGGCGCGGGGTACAACGCCGCTGCCGGCCGCCGTTTCCAGCACTGATTCTGGCGCCAACGCCGCCACGCGATCAGCAAGGTCATTGGCGTAAACGCCAAATATCAGCGGCACTAGATATGTGTCGTAGAACTCTGGAATCGAGCCAGTGAACTCTTTGTCGCTTGCGGTCATGCAACGCCTCCTGATTAAAGGATTGGCTACATTCGACCTACCCTCACGAATTTGAAACTCAGCTTACTGATGAATTGATGAGCCAGCAACCTCACCAAAAGTGGCGACTTGCGCAGTGGGTCATTAGCTGCCGTCCATCCGTGGCCGCTGCGCCCCAAACACTGTCAACTCGAAGGCGAGCTTGCACCAGTAGCTGCGTTCCTTGGGGATCAACACATCCGCTTGGATTGCATCAATGATGCAGGATTTTGGACAAGAACGTCTGGGCACGATCACCGCGCTGGCTGTCGAAGAACTCGTCCTTGGAACAATCCTCTTCAATGCGCCCCTCGTCCATGAAGATGACCCGGTTGGCCACGCGGCGGGCAAAGCCCATCTCGTGGGTCACGACCATCATCGTCATGCCGTCAGAGGCCAATTCGACCATAACGTCGAGGACCTCGTTGATCATCTCCGGGTCCAGCGCCGATGTGGGCTCATCGAACAGCATGGCAATCGGATCCATCGCCAACGCCCGGGCAATGGCCACGCGTTGCTGTTGGCCTCCTGACAATTGGGCTGGAAACTTATCGGCCTGATCAGCCAGCTCAACGCGTTCAAGCAATTGCATGGCCTTTTGCCCGGCCTCAGCTTCATTCCGGTTCAGAACCTTGAGCTGGGCGAGCTTGATGTTCTCGGCCACCGTGATGTGGGGGAACAGCTCGAAATTCTGAAAAACCATGCCGATGCGCGAGCGCAGTTTGGGCAGGTCGGTTGCTTTGTCGCCAACCGATACATCATCAACTGTGATGTCGCCTTTCTGGAAGGGCTCCAGCCCATTGACGCATTTGATCAGGGTTGATTTGCCGGATCCTGACGGCCCGCATACGACGACCACTTCGCCTTTGGACACTGCGGTTGAACAGGTGTCGAGAACCTGAAAATCTCCGTACCATTTGCTGACGTCTTGAAGCTGGATCATAGGTTGAATTTCTCTTGCAGCCGCCGGATGAACAAAGAGCCGGACAGACAGATCACGAAGTAGACAATGGCCACGGTGGTGAACATTTCCAGGATGCGGTTTTCACGGTTCGCCACCAGGTCAGCGCTCACCAGAAAATCCTTGATGCCGACCACATAGACCAGCGAGGTATCCTGAAACAGGATGATGGCCTGCGTCATCAAGATTGGGATCATGTTTCTGAACGCCTGGGGCAGCACGACATAGCGCATGTTCTGTTGGTAGGTCAGACCAAGCGCCTGGCCGGCATAGATCTGGCCTTGCCGCACACTTTGAATGCCGGCGCGCATGATCTCACAATAATAGGCAGCCTCAAACAACACGAAGGCCACCAGGACCGAATAAAACCCTCCGACCGGCCGCCCCAGTATATGGGGCACCAGGAAGTAGAACCAGAAAATCACCAGGATCAGCGGCATCGACCGAAAGAAATTCACGTAGGTGCCGGCAACGAACGACAATGTCTTGAACGGCGACAGCCGGGCCAGGGCCAACAGGGTGCCGAGCAGCAGCCCTCCGATGATCGCAACCACGGTGAGCAGAAGGGTTGTTTGCATGCCCTCAATGAGGAAGTGCAGATTGTCGAGTACGACTTTGCCATCAAAATTGTTGAACATCTCTGCCAGACCCCTACTTCGCACCAAGCGAGATCATGCCGGGTATCGAGACCCGGCCTTCAACAAAACGCATCAGCAACATGACAATCGACGTAACGATGATGTAGAGCACCGTGGCGGCCGTAAACGCTTCAAAACCCTGAAATGTGTATTCCTCAATCTGGCGGGCCTGCGCAGTCGTCTCCAGGACACCGATGGTCAGCGCCACGGAGGAATTCTTGAAGATGGTCAAAAATTCGCTGGTCAGCGGTGGCACGATGATCCGGTAGGCAACCGGCAGCAAAACATAGCGGTAGACCTGGGCAGGCGTGAGCCCCATGGCGAGCCCTGCGTTCCGCTGGCCCTGGCCAATTGAATTGATCCCGGCCCGAACCTGTTCTGCAACCCGCGAGGCGGTGTAAAGGCCGAGACAGATGGCGGCTGTAGTGAATTCCGGCATCGGCATGCCGCGTTTCACCCACATGCCGGCATCTTGCGGCAGCAGTTCGGGGAACACGAAATACCAAAGAAACATCTGCACCAGAAGCGGGATGTTGCGGAACAACTCAACGTAACAGGTGGCGATCCTACGGAGCAGATTCGAATTGGTCGTGCGCATGATGCCGATAACCGACCCAAGCGAGAACGCCAACACCCAGGCCGTCAGCGAAACGACGATCGTCCAGGTAAATCCCGAAGTCAGCCATTCCAAATATGGTTCGCGAACAAGGACTCCCCAGTCCCAATTGTAGTTCATCGCAACATTCCCCAAGCCCGGCCGCCGCAGTATTTAGCTGGCTGTACGGCCCGGACGAATTTGTCCGGGCCGTTTTTTGAAGTTACAGAACGCTGCGATCTAGTGTGGCAGTGCCTGGATTTCGAATGCCTTCTTCAGCGTGTCGCTGAGCGGCATGTTGATGCCAGTTGGCCCTGGGTTGAACCACTTGTCGTAGATCTTGTGAGCCTCACCCGAACGCATCAGGTCGGCAAGAGTGAGGATACCCAAGCGACGGTATGTTGAATCGTTGCGGGGAACCATGATGCCATAGGGGTCATAGCTCAGAAAACGGCCCGTCACCTGAAACTGGCTTGGGTCTTTTGACTTGGAAATCAGGCCATAGAGCAGCACGTGGTCAGATGCATACGCATCGGCACGCCCGGTCTCGACGGACAGCCACCCTTGGGGGTGATCTTTAACCATGACCGTTTTCAGCTTGATGCCCTTTTCAGCGGCAACCCGTTTGATCGCCTTCTCGTTGGTGGTGCCCAAAGAAAGAGCAACGACCTTTCCGTCAAGGTCTTCGATCTCGGTGATCCCGGAGCCCTTTTTGGAGGCGATCTTGGTGCCGGTGATGAAGGTAACCGGCAGATAGTCAACCTGCTTTTGCCGGGTCAGGTTGTTGGTCGTTGACCCACATTCCAGATCGATGGTGCCGTTGGCCATCAAGGCAATGCGGGTTTGCGACGTCACGGGCACATAATTGATCTTCAGATCAGCAAGACCCGTCTCGGCTTTGATCGCGTCGATGAACTTCATGCAAAGGTCGATGGAATAGCCCTGCGGCTTGCCATCGCTGCCAATATAGGAAAACGGCACTGAGGATTCGCGGTGGCCCATATTGACCGTGCCCCGCTCCTTGATGCGCGTGAGAACCGGGGAATCGGCGGCCATCGATGGTGCTGCATTACCCAGCAGGAACACAGTGGCAGCTGCTGCTACACATAGTTGTTTGAACACTTTTGTTTCCTCCCAAGCCCGTTTGACGGGCGTTTTGTCGGTGCAGTGTGCCGATGTGGCCCTGCATCACAAACACTACCGTAACCCCTAGCCATTGGCAAACCGCGCCCCTTCAAAGTCGACGCGAAACCAGATCCATCATGCGCTCCTCGAATGCCCGGCCTGCAAACCGCGGCGAAGGCGCGGCCGAACGATCGCCGCCCAACTCCCGTCGCTGACACGCTGTGGACGGTCGAAATTGTCATTGACCCGGTATGGCTGCAAAGCGCATAAATGGTGTTGTGAACGGTTCCCCACGAAGGTGCAAAGCACCGGGGATGAAATGGGAATGCAGGTGAGACCGACCCAACAAGGGGTTTCATGCTGCAGCCGCCCCCGCGACTGTTTGCAGAGAGTGTGCCGCACTTAACGCCACTGGCCAGTTTGGCTGGGAAGGCAGCGGTCCACGCTGATCTGCGAGCCAGGAGACCAGCCGCCACGTGGCCTCGATTAATCGGGGCCAACCCAAGAAACGGACGGGGTGTTCTGTGGAGGGCTTAAGGGCAATGGAAACCCTTCGACCTTTCGGCAAGTGGACCCTCCTTCTAGAGCGATTTTATTGAAGGGGACTACGAATGAAAAAGTATCTTATCGGCCTCAGCGCCATTGCACTGTCGGCAACGCCGGCCCTTGCACACCACCCTCTCGGCGGCAAGCCCATGGAAACGTTCGCACATGGCGTTCTGTCCGGCGTTGGCCATCCGCTTTTGGGGTTTGATCATCTGTTTTTCGTCATCGCAGTGGGCATTGCCGCGCTCTACACGGGCCGCGCAAAGCTGGCACCTGCCGCATACATCGCCGCAATGGTCGGCGGTTGCCTGCTGATGGCGTCCGGCACCGGCCTGCCCATGAAGGAAGCGGTTATCGCTCTCTCTCTGCTTGTTGTCGGCGGCGTGGTTCTGTCGGGCCGCGCGCTTGGCTTGGTGCCGGCCATGGTGCTCTTTGCGGGCTTTGGTCTGTTCCACGGCTCGGCCTTCGGTGACAGCATCGCCACCCAGGAAGCTGCCATGGGTGCGCCGGTTCTGATCGGCTATCTGCTTGGCCTTGGCGTTCTGCAATATGCCATCGCAGTTGGTGCCGGCTGGGTTGCCAAATCCCTTTGGCAAGCAACCGAAGCCACCGCCATTCAAGCCCGCCTTGCCGGTGCTGTGGTGGCTGGCGTTGGCCTCTACCTTTCCATGGAAAACCTTGAAGGCGTCGTTCTCGGCGCGCTCGGCTGGGCCGCATAAGGCAATACCCTGAAGTTTAGGGCGCGCGGCTGATCGGCTGCGCGCCCTAATTTTTTGAGCTCTGGTCAGACCGGGCCACCTTGAACGGATCAAACGGTACCGATCCGTCGCCCGGGATGTTCCATTCCCCATCTGCACCAAGTTGCTCGCGCCCCGGCACGGAGGTGCGCCAATACAGATCGCAGGTTTGAAAACCGGCCGCGCCTTTGTGCTCGCCCCAGATTTCCCACATGCGCCCGCCGGCTCCACGTTGCCGCAGGAAATAGCGCTGTGTTGCACCGGCTGAATATTTCGCAAGATCCACTGAGGACCAGTTTACGTCCGTGGCAATTCGCTTCGCGGCGGAGCGCACCACGGCCATGCATTGGGAAGGGGCTGAAACCGGCGTCTCCACCTGCTGCACCTCAACAGCTTCAACCTTGTTTGTGGCTTCGTCAATGAAGGCCATGACGTGCTGTTCGTGACCATCTTCCTGGCGATCTGCGAACACTGCCAGTTCGCCAAAGCAGGTACGCCCGAAGAAACCTTGACCGGCGAACGCCGCCTCCGCCTCAGCGCGGCTTTGCCCGACTTGCAGATCTGTTGGGGAAAATGTGGCCTGTCTGGGCATCAGATGCCACATGAAGCCGGTAGCCAAGGCCAGGCCGAGGGTGCTGACGGACAGCACAATGGAGTGTTTGCCGGTCACTTGGCGTCACCTTCTTGATAGGTCTTGCAGAGTGGCCTGCATTGGCGATTCGAACCCTGCCGAACATTGCCGCACCCTGCCTGAATGGGGCCAATGCGCGGCTGTGTCACATATTCGCTGGGCCCGCGCGCGCTCAAAGGTGGGGCATGCGAACTGCGTCCGACATGCGCCGCTTTTTGGGCAAGCTGATCCTGGTGCTCTTCATGGTGATCCATGCGCCGGTCAGCGGCGTTATGACGGCTGTCCAAGCGGGTACGCACGGCGATCCGGCAGGCGCCGGCATGATGGTGATCTGCCTCGACGGCAACTTCGCGCAAATTGAAGCGCCGGATGGGCCCCGCCCAAACAGCACCGGTGGCCATGAATGCTTGTGCCCGTGCGCGACACTGGGTGCCAAGAGCGTGCTCGATGCCCGGCCTTCGCCCTCTGTGCTGATTTTGCGGGAGCGCGAACCTGGCCGGGTCAATTGGATCGCCGAGGCCGGGCCTTTTCTCGCCCCGCCGCCGCAATCTGGCCGGGGAAGCCCGCGCTCGCCGCCGTTTTCCATCATCTAAGGTCTTGAATTCCAAGTTTGATGGCGCGTGTTTCTGCGCCTCCTGTCTATGATGCATGGAGATAATCCAGTGAAACTGAAATCCGTTTTGATTGCCACAGCCGCCCTCACATCGATGATGTTCGGCGCGTTGGCTGAAGATTACAAAGTCGGCAAAGTCATGATCGGCGCCCCGTGGGCCCGGGTCACCCTGAAGGACCGCCCCGCCGCCGCCTACATGAAGCTGCACAACATGAGCGATGCTGCCGATATGATCGTTGCGGTCTCCTCGCCCCTGGCCGAGCGGGTGGAAATGCACACCCACACGATGACCGACGGCGTCATGAGAATGCGTCAGGTTGAGGCAATTGAGCTTGCGCCCAAAGGGCACACCGAGCTGAAACCCGGAGGCTTCCACCTGATGATCTTCGGGCTCAAACGCCTGATCAAGAAGGGCGAGATGATCCCCCTCAAGCTGACCTTGAAAACCGCCGGTGAGGTGGAAATCAAAGCGGTGGTGGGCGGCAAGGCCGGCGCGATGGACCATTCCGGCCACAAGCAGACCCAATAGCCTGCAGCCCCGCACCCCTGGCCCCCAATTCCCGCATCCCTGCGAAAGCAGGGGCGCGGGAGGAGAATGCTGCCGCCCTCGGGCTTGACCCGAGGGCCCACCACCGCACGCTCCGAGCTATGGGTCCTCGGGTCGAGCCCGAGGACGACAGTGTCGACAGTGTTGGATGTGGCACGGCAAAGCGCCGGACGAGCTCCACCGCTCTCCGGATTTATCCAAGTAAGGCCTCGCCTAGCGAGGGGGCGCGGGCCGGGTTGAGTCCGCTTCTTTAACGCGTAGTCTGTAAGTGCGGCCGTCGCCGGCCCGCGCATGATGTTTTTGGGTCATGACGCCCAGGGTAGGGCAAGTACCACCGTTTATCGTGTTTGCGTGTGCGGACTGCACCGCCGGTGTGGCAGGCCTTCCTGTGCTGCGACACAAGAGACCTGATACCAACTGCATCGCCATCTGGAGCAGCTCCATCTTTACCGCAGAGGCAACATGTGAGTGACCACTTGCCACTTAAGGCGCGCGGGACGGTTGCCCGAACCGACACCCCGCGGGGTCTCAACGGTGACCTTTGAGGCTTTCCCAACGTGTCTTGCCGGGTCTCTCTCAAGCATCATCTGCACATGTCACGTGAATAACGGTCTAGACACGCCCCCGGTACACGGCAGGGGCATTGTGTACTTTACAAACCCCACTATGTGGGGTGAACAAGTT
>JAAEUE010000294.1 GCA_024227565.1 Alphaproteobacteria bacterium | reverse complement strand
GCTGTCCTTTTGTTGGATGAGTGCAGTTAACGCCTCATTTGCCAAGGCTGGATTAAAGTTGACGCGCAGGAAGGCGAGTGCAACCAATGCCGTGGTTTCGATGCTGCCGGTTGCGCCTTCGCTGCCGATGAACGTGGCGACGCCGGAGTTCCAAACGGCCGTTCCACCATCCTTCACAGCCATCCCTGCCAACTGCTCCAACACCTGCTGTGTCACACCATCAATACTCTCGCCCGATTGCGCCACATCGGCAGTCAGTGCATTGGCAACCAGTGCCAATACATATCCATCATTTGCCTGACTGGCATGTTCGCGCACATAGCTAAGGCCCGTTTGTGTGCCAGGATGGTCGCCAAAACCAGCTTCAATCAAGCTCCATACGATGTACGCCGTTACTGGTAGGCGATCATTTTCCAAGTTGCTCCATGTACTTTCATGAACCAGCCCCTGGTCATTTTCCCACGAGCCATCACTCATTTGCTGAGCGAGCAGCCATTCGGCAGCGCGGTCAACCATGCGCATATCGACATCATGGACGCGAGCCATATCGGCAAACTCTTGCAGGCCGTATGCCGTCAACATGCGGTCAGATGGCGGGCTGCCGAACAGCGAGAAGCCGCCGCCGGTAACCTCAAAAGTCGTC
>JAAEUE010000293.1 GCA_024227565.1 Alphaproteobacteria bacterium | reverse complement strand
GGGAATATCGCGACTCCAGGCCGGCCAGACGAAATCCACCGGGGCCGATAGCCTTTGCCTGGCGAAAAAAATCCTGGATGCTCGTACCTTAGTGCGGCGGCTATCCCGCGGTCCGGGCAGGCGTCCGCGACAGGCGTGCAAGTGCCAGTGCAGCAGCCCGTGCTTGAAATCGGCATCATACAGCTCAAAACTGGCACCGGGCCGGGCATTGAGCTCAAGGACCTTGGGCACCTTGTCGTCCAACACGAAATCCAAGCTGTTCAATCCCCGCAGCCGCAATGCGGAAACCAGCAACCTTACAGTGCGGGCAAGCACCAGCCGTTGCGGCAAACCCAGGAGCGTGCGGTTGATGGCCCCACTCCATACGAAGCCCTCTGGCATTGTCCACTGGGTATTGTAGCCGATGATGTAGGCCCGCTCGCCATTGGCGAGAAACAGTACCGACAATGCCGGACCCGGTATTCGTTTCTGAAAGTAATCCCGCGCGGTATAAACTTCCCTCCCCGTCCAAGGGCGCACATGACAACCGCCGG
>JAAEUE010000292.1 GCA_024227565.1 Alphaproteobacteria bacterium | reverse complement strand
CGCCACTATAAAAAACTCAGGCCCATCGTGCCCATACATCAACAAGCTCTAACCGACTTTCGGAGTCGATATTGGGAGTATTATACCGAGCTGCTCAAGTATAAACGGTGTCCTTTCGGCAAGCCTGCATGACGCCGGGGAGTGACATGGCTATCCTCAATCCTATATTTCAAAGTGGAGGATAGAGCATGGGAGAGGAAGTCTCGCAGACCATTGCCCCAGCGCTGGAGGAAGTGCAACGGCAATTTGACGCGTGGAGGCGTGCCGGAAGGCCTGGGCGACGAATACCCGAGGAGTTGTGGAATTCGGCAACAAAGCTTGCCCGCGAGATGGGCGTCAATCCTGTGGTTGAAGCGCTGCATTTGGACTACATGCGGCTCAAAAGGCGGGTGACCGGGCAAGTGGTCTCGAAACCGAAGGCCTTGCCAGCGCCAAAGGTGCCGACCTTTGTCGAGCTTGGCGTGGATACGGTGTTTCGGAGCCCGGAATGTGTGGTTGAATTCACGGGGCGAAACGGTCCGGTCAGGATGCAGTTGGCCGGGCCGGATCCGGCGGCCCTGGCGGCGTTGGCCGAAGTCCTTTCCAGGGTCGAGCCATGATTCAGATTACCCCCCAGATGCGGATCCTCGTGGCGGTGGAACCGGCGGATTTTCGAAAAGGAATCGACGGTTTGGCGCGCGTGTGTCGCCAGGCGTTGCGCAGCGATCCGTTCTCCGGTGCGCTGTTTGTCTTTCGCAACCGCCGTGGCAAGGCGATCAAGATCTTGGCGTATGACGGCCAGGGGTTCTGGCTCTTCCAGAAAAGGCTTTCGCAGGGCCGGTTTGGCTTCTGGCCGACTGGCGCCGAGGCGGCGAAAGGACTTCAGGCCCACGAGTTACAAGTACTGCTGAACGCCGGCAATCCGGAGGGAACGCAAGCGCCCGCGCCGTGGCGAAGAGTGGATCCGGGGGGTTGAGGGTATCGAAAGGAGGTCGGCGGCAGGGGGGGCTTGCGTTCCAGGGGCGAAGCGGGTATCCTACCCCCCATGGACGTACTATTGAAATATCGGGGCCGGGTGATCCAGGCGCAAGACGCCGCCTTTATCCAATCGCTCATTGACGCGCATCCCACGGCGAGCCGCCGGGCGCTGTCATCGATACTCTGTGAGGCCTGGGACTGGAGACAACCCAACGGGCAGCTGCGCGACATGGTCTGCCGCAGCCTGATGCTCGAGTTGCACCGCGCCGGCCACATCGAGCTGCCACCGGTGCGCTGTCGGCCACGGAACAACGTAGTCGAGCGACGCAAGCCGGTGGCGATAGCCGTGGACGCCCAACCGTTGCGCACAAGCCTATCGGAACGGCTCCCTCTGGAGATCCGGCAGGTGCGGGGCACCCCACAAGAACCACTGTGTAACGCCCTGGTCGAGGCGCATCACTATCTGGGCTATACCCAACCGGTGGGCGAGCACCTGAAATACCTGGTCTGGTCCAAAGAGCGGCCGATCGCCTGCGTGGCCTGGTCATCGGCGCCGCGCCACCTAGGACCCCGCGACCGCTTCATCGGCTGGTCGGCCGAGGCGCGTCGGCGAAACATCGGTTTTCTTGCCTATAACTCCCGGTTTCTCGTCCTGCCCTGGGTAGAGGTACCCAACCTGGCCTCCCATCTATTGGGAAGGCTGGCGAGGATGCTGCCCCGGGACTGGGAGCGGATCTACGGGCATCCGCTCTATTACCTGGAGACCTTTGTCGATCCGGGACGATTTCGCGGCACCTGCTACCAGGCGGCCAACTGGGTTTGCCTGGGGCTGACCACGGGCCGTGGCAAGGACGCCCGGAGTAAAAAGCCGAACCGCCCGCGCAAGGAGATCCTGGGCTATCCGCTGAACCGGCGTTTTCGCCCCTTGCTTTGTGGGTTGGTATGAAGCGACCAGAGCCTAAGCGGGTAGAGCTGAGCCTGGAGGCGCTGGAGGCGATTCTGGAGAAGGCGCGCACCGAGCCGCTTTCCGAGGAGCAATACCAGCAACTCAAAGGGGTGCTCCATACCCTGGGGCGTTTGACCCAGGAGCTGGAAAAGAAGCGCACCTCCATTGATCGTCTGCGCAAACTCCTGTTTGGCGCCAAGACCGAGAAAGCCGATGCGGTGCTGAAGCAGAAAAAGCCAAAGGAGACCGACAAGTCGAAGACGGGGGGCGGCGGGAAAGCCCCTAAGAAGAAACGCAAGGGACACGGGCGCAACGGAGCCAATGCCTACACAGGGGCCAAGCGGACCAAGATCGCTCACGCATCGCTCCAGCCCGGTGATCCGTGCCCGGAAAGCGGTTGTACGGGTAAGGTGTACCCCGTCTCGGAGCCGGGTGTGATCGTGCGCATCCAGGGTCTGCCGCCGCTGCCGGCGACGGTGTACGAGCTCGAGAAACTGCGCTGCCATCTCTGTGGTACGGTATTTACCGCCCCAGCGCCCGAAGGGATCGGCGAGAAGAAATATGACGAGACGGCGGTGAGCATGATCGGTTGCCTGAAGTACGGCGCCGGCTTTCCCTTTCACCGCTTGGAAAAACTGCAGAACAACCTCGGTATTCCGCTACCGGCAACGACCCAGTGGGATCTGGTCAAAGAAGCCTCCAAGTTATTGGAACCCGCCTTCGAGGCGTTGATCGACGTGGCGGCCCAAGGCGAGGTGCTGCACAACGACGATACCCCGATGAAGATTCTGGAGCTCCTGGCTGAAAACCAGGCGCCGGAGCCCGACAAAGATCCACCGCATCGAACCGGGCTGTTTACCAGCGGGATCGTCTCCCAGTGCGGGGAGTATCTGATCGCCCTGTTTTTCACCGGACGTAATCACGCCGGCGAGAACCTCCAAGAGGTGCTCGAGAAAAGGTCCAAGGAGCTCTCGGCCCCCATTCAGATGTGCGATGCGCTCTCGCGCAACTATCCCCGGGAGTTGGAGACGATCCTCGCCAACTGCCTCAGCCACGGCCGGCGCCGATTCGTCGATGTGGTGGAGAGTTTCCCCGAGGAAGTGCGTTACGTGCTGGAGATCCTGGCCAAGGTCTACAAAAACGATGCCTTGGCCCGCCAGGACAAACTATCGCCCGAGCAGCGGCTGACATTCCATCAGAAAGAGAGCGGGCCGCTGATGGAGCAACTGCACGATTGGCTCGAACGTCAGTTCTCGGAGAAAAAGGTTGAACCGAATTCGAGTTTGGGTGAGGCGATCGCCTATATGCTCAAGCATTGGCAGGAACTGACGCTGTTCCTGCGTGAACCCGGTGCTCCGTTGGACAACAACATTTGCGAAAGAGCGCTAAAGAAGGCGATCCTCCACCGAAAGAATTCGCTGTTCTATAAAACCCGGAATGGTGCCCGGGTAGGCGATATCTTCATGAGCCTGATCCATACAGCGGAACTGGCTGGGGCGAACGCCTTCGACTATCTCTGCGAATTGCTACGACACGCCGAGCAAGCGAAAGCGGATCCGAAGCAGTGGATGCCTTGGAATTATCGCCAAACACTGCAACGGATCGCCACTGATGCGAATCGTTGAAGCTGGGGGGGTAACTACCCCCTGGTGAGCCTGAGTCGCCAAGATCCGTTCCTGATTCTATTCAACGGGCTATGATGTTCGGTGCCGTAGCAGCGCGCCTCGACCTAGGGCAACGAATACCGTCTTCACCGCTTCTCCCTGTCCTTTTCTTACCAACCTTCACGGCAACTCAATCCGCTTGTGTTGTGAGGGATTAGCGGTTACGCACCCTTGCCGCAAGTACACGACAGAATCACTGGCGTTTCATCGTTACCTTCAAGCCCGGCAACTTACCGACCCTGTGGGAGGAAATTGAGGCGCTACTGAAATTGAGCTCCAAAAACCGG
>JAAEUE010000291.1 GCA_024227565.1 Alphaproteobacteria bacterium | reverse complement strand
GGGGGTTCGAAAACTATGAGGCCATCCTCGATGCCTGCTGCGACGCCTGGAACAGGCTCATTGCACAACCCGAAGCGATCACATCAATAGGATCAAGAAAAGGGGCAAGCATCGCTTAAACATCAAAGCCGTGGGTATTAGCCAATAGTTCACCCCAATGTGCCTAAGTTGGCACGTCCTGTGCTCATACCTCCCATGAGGCCATTTTACGGGCGACCGTATTGGGCTTTCCTTGACACGGGAAAGGACCAGAACCATGAATGTTGACACAAAACCGAACCAAACCAGTGGAACGAGAGCCGCCTGGGCAGACTTTGCCAAGGGGCTGACGATCATTCTGGTGGTTATGATGCACTCCACTCTTGGAGTTGAGTTGGCGCTCGGAAAATCAGCCTTCATGGGCGATGTGGTCACCTTCGCCAGATCCTTCCGTATGCCCCTGTTTTTCGCCATTTCCGGGCTTTTTGCAGCCGCTGCACTAAACCGGTCCTGGCTCAAGTTCGCTGATGTGAAACTGATCCATTTTGCATACTTCTATGTGCTCTGGAGCATCTTGCAGATCGGCGTCCGCCTGGCTCTGGCCGGGCATGGGCAACACGATATCAGCTGGCATCAGTTTGCGCTGATCCCTGTGTCTCCTTTCGGAACAATCTGGTTCATCTATATCCTGCCCCTGTTCTTCCTTGTGGCCCGCTTTAGCCGCGCTGTGCCGCCGCTTTTGGTCTTTGGGGCTGCTGCCCTAATGTCCGTGTTCCAAACCCACGGCAGCGGGATTGTGGTTGATTCCTTCACCAAATACCTGGTGTTCTTCCTCGGCGGGCTCTACGCAGGCCCATGGATCAAGGCGCTGGCCGCCTGGGCACACGACAAGGTGCTGGGCGTTACCGGGCTGTGCCTGGCCTTTGCCGCCGCCAACCTGCAAGTGATGGCCTGGGGGCAGGTTGAACATCCAGCCTTTGCTTTGGCGATGGGCTGCTTCGGTGCGGCCACGATGGTGGCTCTCAGCTCTCTGGTCGGGCACTACCGGCTGTTTGCGCCTGTGCGCTATTGCGGGCAAAACTCGCTTGCCATCTATGTGGCCTTCACCTTTCCCATGGTGGCAGCCCGGATTATCGGCACCAAAACGGGTGTGATCACAGACCCCGATTTGCTTTCAGCCTTCGTTTTGGCAACTGCCGTGGCGGGTGCTCTGGCGATGGCGTGGACCGCGAGACGGGTTGGATTGTCGTTCCTGTTCGACAGGCCTGCAGCCTTCCATCTTGAGCGCGCCGGTGTGAGCGATGAACGCCTTGCCAAGGCGACGCGTCAGCAGGCTGTCAACTGACAGAAGCTTGTGGGCATTCGGCCCGACGGCCATGGAAATGACCTGAGCCCGGTGGCATAGTGGGCCCATGTCAAATGCAGCCCCTTCCCAAGTAAAATCCGGCGACCACGTCTATCTGATTGACGGGTCTACCTATATCTTCCGCGCCTACTACGCACTGCCAGGCCTTGAACGAAAATCAGATGGTTTGCCCGTCGGGGCCGTGTCTGGATTCTGCAACATGCTCAACAAGCTTTTGCGGGATTCCAAAGACGATGACTCGCCCACCCACCTGGCCGTAATTCTGGACTATTCCGGACGCTCGTTTCGCAATGACCTTTATTCTGAATACAAGGCCAATCGGCCTGAAGCACCAGAGGATCTGCGCCCGCAGTTTGGCCTGATCCGCGAAGCGGTGCGAGCGTTCAATGTTCCGGCCATTGAAATGGAAGGCTATGAGGCGGACGATCTTATCGCCACTTATGCCCGCCAGGCGGCCGAAGCCGGCGCGACGGTTCGGATTATCTCTTCGGACAAAGACCTGATGCAGCTGGTCAACGATCAGGTGCACATGCTGGACACCATGAAGGACAAGCTGATTGATGCCTCCGGCGTCATGGAGAAGTTTGGAGTGGCACCCAACAGGGTGATTGACGTGCAGGCCTTGGCCGGCGACAGTGTGGACAATGTTCCCGGCGTTCCGGGCATTGGCATTAAAACCGCTTCTCTCTTGATTGATGAATATGGCGACCTGGACACCCTTCTGGAGCGGGCCGGCGAGATTAAACAAAACAAGCGCCGGGAGAACCTGATCGAATTTGCCGACCAGGCCCGGCTCTCCCGCGATCTGGTGACCCTGGAGCAAAATGTGCCGGTGGAGGTTTCGCTCGACGAGTTCGGCCTTTTGGCGCCAGACCCCAAGGCACTCATTGGCTTCTTGAAGACCATGGAGTTCACCACCCTCACAAAGCGGGTGGCGGCGGACCTGGAAGCCGATGTTGACGAGATCACACCCATTGATGTGCCCATAAAGCATTGGGAGGCACCTGCCCCCGAAGCGTCCTCCGGCAGTGCGCCTGACGATGGCCCAACCGGCAAGACGCCGAGCGATGGCGCCGCGGCCTACGCGGCGCAGCTTAAGGATGTGCCGGTTGACAACCAGTCCTATGAAACGGTGACGGATTTGGACCGGTTGAACGCCTGGATTGCCGAGGCCATTGCGCTGGGCCTGGTGGCCTTCGATACGGAAACCACCTCGCTGGACGCCATGCAGGCAGACCTGGCCGGGTTCTCGTTGGCCACCGCGCCGGGCAAAGCCTGCTATGTGCCGGTGGGGCATGGTGCACGTGGCGGCGATTTGTTGGATCAGGGAACGGAGCGGCCCGAACAAATCCCCATGGACGAGGCTCTGGCTGCTTTGAAGGGCTTGTTGGAGGATCGCTCGGTTCTGAAAATTGGCCAAAACCTCAAGTACGATATTCTGGTGATGAAGCAGCGCGATATTGCGATCGCGCCGATCGATGACACGATGCTGTTGTCATATGTGCTTGATTCAGGGCGCGGCGGCCATGGCATGGATGATCTGTCGGAACGGCACATTGGCCACAAGCCAATCTCGTTCAAAGAGGTGGCCGGTATAGGAAAATCTCAACTTACGTTCGACCAGGTGCCGCTGGAGCAGGCAACCCCCTATGCGGCCGAGGACGCGGATGTGACCTTACGTCTATGGCAGCTTTTGAAACCCCGCTTGGCGGCGGAAGCCAAGACAACTGTTTACGAAACTCTGGAGCGGCCCCTCGTGGAGGTGTTGGCGGGCATGGAGCAGAACGGCATCACCGTGGACCGCACGGTGCTGGCGCGGCTCTCGGGTGATTTTGCCGGCGCCATGGGCCGTCTGGAAACGGAGATTCATGGCCTCGCCGATGAGACGTTCAACATCGGTTCGCCAAAGCAGCTGGGTGAGATCCTGTTTGACAAGATGAACCTGGAAGGCGGCAAGAAAACCCCCACCGGAGCCTGGAAAACGGGAGCTGACGTGTTGGACAATCTCGCCGGCCAGGGTCATGAGCTGCCCCGCAAAGTGCTGGACTGGCGCCAACTTTCCAAGCTCAAGAGCACTTATACGGACGCGCTGCCGGAGTTCATCAATCCGGTGACCGGGCGCGTGCACACCTCCTATGCCATGGCCGCAACTTCAACCGGCCGGCTCTCATCATCAGATCCCAACTTGCAGAACATTCCTGTGCGCACCGAAGAGGGCCGCAAAATCAGAACTGCCTTTGTGGCGGTGTCCGGGTCGAAATTGATCAGCGCCGACTACAGCCAGATTGAACTTCGGGTGCTGGCCCATGTGGCCGACATTCCCCAGCTCAAAAAGGCGTTTGATGAGGGCCTGGACATTCACGCCATGACGGCCAGCGAGATGTTCGACACCCCGATTGAGGGCATGGACCCCATGGTGCGCCGGCGGGCCAAGGCGATTAACTTCGGCATCATTTACGGCATCTCGGCCTTTGGATTGGCCAATCAGTTAAGCATCGCACGTTCTGAGGCCGGGCACTACATCAAGACCTATTTTGAACGGTTCCCGGGCATCAAGGAGTATATGGACCAAACCAAGGCCTTCGCTCACGAGCATGGCTATGTGGAGACCATTTTCGGCCGCAGGTGCCATTTCCCGCGCATGGAATCGGGCAATCCGTCCGAACGTGCATTCCAGGAACGGGCCGCCATCAACGCGCCCATTCAAGGTTCGGCGGCAGACATCATCCGCCGCGCCATGGTGCGCATGCCAGGCGCGCTGGAGGCTGCAGGCCTGTCCGCCAAGACCTTGCTGCAGGTGCATGATGAACTGATCTTCGAGGCTGAAGAAGCTGAAGTGGAAAAGACCATGCAGGTGGCCATCGAGGTTATGGAACGGGCCACCGAACCGGTGCTGAAACTGTCGGTTCCCATCAAGGTTGATGCGCGTGCGGCAGACAATTGGGACGTGCACACTGAACCCAAAAGCCATGAGCGAACCCTTTCAGCCTCTCCACGGCATTCGAGTCGTCGAACTGAGCCACATGGTTATGGGCCCCTCGTGCGGCATGTTCCTGGCCTTCCTGGGGGCCGATGTTATCAAGGTTGAACCCCCCGGCGGCGACAAGACGCGTCAGCTCACCGGCATGGGTGCCGGGTTCTTTCCCATGTTCAACCGGGGAAAGCGGTCGGTTTGCCTGGATCTGAAAAGCGCTGAGGGCAAGGCCGCCCTGGAGGAGCTGTTGGCCGGCGCAGATGTGTTTGTGGACAACTTCAAAGACAGCACGCTGGTCAAGCAGGGGCTTGATCCGGCCGCTCTCAGGGCGCGCTTTCCAGACCTGATCATTGCCTCCAACAAGGGCTTCCTGCATGGGCCTTATCAAGACCGCACGGCCATGGACGAGGTGGTGCAGATGATGACCGGGCTTGCCTACATGACCGGGCCCACCGGGCGTCCGTTGCGCATTGGCTCATCGGCCAACGACATCATGGCCGGCTTGTTCGGGGCGATGGCGGTGGTGGGCGCGGTTCTGGAGCGTACAAAAGGCGGGGCGGGGCGCGACATCCGGATTGGATTGTTCGAAAACTGCCTGCTGTTGGTGGGCCAGCACATGGTGCAGCACGAGATTGAGGGCACTGAATCTCCCCCCATGCCGGAACGCTCCTTCTCCTGGCCGGTGTACGACATTTTCGAGACCGCCGATGGGCGCCAGCTCTTCATCGGGGCCATCACCACAGGGCATTGGGTTTCCTTATGCGATATTTTGGGGCTGCAGGAACTGTCGGATGATCCGGCGCTGGAAACACCCATGCAAAAGATCGACGCGCGCGCGCGCACCTTGCCGATATTTGCTGAAGCTATCGCCAAGCAAGAGGCCGCCCAACTTGCTGCGTCCCTCACGGCGCAAGACATCCCCTTTTCCCCCATCTTGCGGCCAGCCCAAATGTACGACGACCCGCATGTGAACCGTCCAGGCGGTTTGGTGACGACCGAGCTTGCCGATGGAACCAGCTTCCGCGCGCCCGGCTTGCCGTTCGAGGTCGACGGGAAGCCGGTGGTGGTGAAAAACACGCTGCCGGAAACCGGAGCCGATACAGATGAGGTGCTGCGCGAGCTGAAGAAGAAATGTTGAAGCGGCAACTGCTTTTGAGCACACTCTCTCCGTCATGCCTGCGTAGGCAGGCATCCAGGGCGAGGAGGACAATCGAGCGTGCAGCTCCTGGATTCCCGCCTGCGCGGGAATGACGGTCGTGGGGCAGCCACTTATTCGTTAGTGCCGTTGCACGGGCGCAATGGTTTGGTATGGTGGCGGCGAAATTCTGATTGGGGACGAAACGCAAGTGGGAATGCCCCGGCAAAACACCGTGGAGGATGTAAGAAATGAAGATGGATAAACGACAGTTCCTTGCAGGCTCAGCCGCCCTGGCTGGGTCAACCATGACCTGGTCTGTAACCGCCCTTGGGGCCGATGGTGCAGAGCTGAAGGCCTCGCATTCGGTCAACACCACGATCTACGCCCCCCACATGGTGGCCAAGGCCAAAGGCTTTGCGGCAGAAGAAGGTCTTGATCTTAAGCTCACCGAAGCCCTCGGCGGCTCAAAGGTGCGCAAGCTGATTGCCGCTGAGCAGGTGGGGTACGCCCTGGGCGATTCAAGCCATCCACTGCAGCTGACCAACCGCGGCAAACCGGCCAAGATCTTGCTCGCAACCGACAACCGCTGCTCCTACGCCAACATCGTGTTGCGCAAAGAACTTGCCGAAGAAGGCATCGACAGCATTGAAAAGCTGGCAGAATACAAAAACTCAGACGGCGGCAAGCCGGTGATCGCGGCAACGGGCATCGGCTCGGGCACCTGGGTTTATGGCACCTACGTGCTGGAATCCTTCGGCGTGAACGACAAGTTCAACTGGGTTGCCGGCGGCGGCTCCAAGACCATTCTGGGTGGCCTCAAAGCCGGCAAGTTCGACGCCATCATGGCCGTGCCCGCCTGGCAGTTCCGGGCCCAAGATGAAGGCTACGGCACGCCGCTTTACGACATCTCCGACAAAGCAGCCTGGGACAAGGTGTTCGGCGGCAAGATCCCCGCATCGGTGGTCTATGTGCTGGAAGAGACGGTCAAGGACAACCCGGAACTGGCGCAGAAATATGTCAATGCACTTTACAAATCCATGCAGTGGCTGGGCGCGAGCTCCGAGGAAGAGATCTACAAGGTGGTCGGACCTTTGATGCCGAAATTCCCCGAAGCTTTGGTGAAGCGTGAGATCGCCTACTACAAGAAGATCTGGCAATTCGACGCCAGCTTCCCGGAGGCGGACTTCGGCAATGGCGCCAAGGTCTGGTTCCGCGAGAAGACCAAGATCAAGCCTCTTGAGTATGGTGCGGTGGCCGACATGAGCTTCCTGGAGAAGGCCCAGAAAGCCTGATGACAGAGGTATCGAACGGTGCGCGATCGCGCATCGTTCTCAATGAACTGACCAAGATCTATGGCAGTGGCGGTGGGCAAGTGCCTGCCGTCGACGCTGTCAGCTTTGATGTGCGTGAGGGCGAGTTCGTTGCACTCATCGGACCGTCCGGCTGCGGCAAGAGCACGATCTTGAACATGATGGCCGGGCTCATCCCCATTTCAGATGGGGAAATCTTGATTGACGAGACCCAGGTGATCACCGGCACGCCAACACCCAAGGTGGGTTACGTGTTTCAGCGCGACACGGTGTTTCCCTGGCGCACGGTGCGCAAGAACATCGGTCTTGGGCTTGAGCTGAACCGGGTGCCCAAGGCGCAGCGCGAGGCCGAGGTGGACCGGCTGGTGGAGCGGGCCGGGCTGGGCGGCTTTGAAGATGCCTTCCCCATAACCCTGTCCGGCGGGATGCGCCAGCGGGTGTCGCTGATGCGTACCCTGATCATGCGCCCGGAAATCTTGTTGATGGACGAGCCGTTCGGCGCTTTGGACACACACACCAAGCTGGAGATGCACAAGCTTTTGCTTGAGATCTGGAACAAGGAAAAGCAGACGGTTGTGTTCGTCACCCATGACCTGGGCGAGGCGCTCACATTGTCCGACAAGATCATCGTTCTGTCGGCCCGGCCGGGGCGCCTGAAGGAGGTGTTCGATGTGCCGTTCGAGCGCCCGCGCGATGCGGTGTCATTGCGCGAAACGCCCGAGTTCAGCGCCCTGTTCTCCAAAATCTGGCATTCCCTGGGCGAAGAGTTCCGCAGAACGAGTGCGGAAGGATGAGGGGCATGCTGTCAGAAAACGGCTGGGTCAATTTTTGGCGCGTGCTCCTGCTGGTGCTCATACTGGTGGTCTGGCAATGGGGCGATGTGGTCAACAACTGGCTGGTTGCAGACTTTGAGAAGAGCTGGAGGAAGGCTCTGACCATCCAGATCCTTGAACCCTTCTTCATTTCCAAGCCCAATATGATCTGGGCGCGGTTTTTGGAGCTTGGCTGCTTCACCGATTCAAAGGGGGCCTGGATCACAAGCCAGGAGGGCGGCTTTGCAGGCTGCCTTGCCGGCAACACCAACAATTTGTGGGCGGCCACCGTGGCCACCCTGCGCAACACGTTCTGGGGGTTCCTGGTGGGCGTGGGCAGCGGGGTTGTGGTGGGGCTGATCCTTGGGCGCTCGGACTTTCTGGCAAAGGTGTTTGAGCCGTTTATCGTTGCCTTCAACTCCCTGCCACGCATTGCCCTGGTGCCGCTCATCGTTCTGATGTTCGGCCTGGGCGATGCCTCCAAGATCATGACCGCCTGGGTGATCGTATTCTTCATCGTGTTCTTCAGCACGTTCGAAGGGGCGCGTTCGGTCGATAGAGATCACATCAACGTGGCCCGCCTCATGGGCGCCAGCGACTGGCAGGTGACCTGGACCGTGGTGATCCCGTCCACGCTTGCCTGGGTGTTCGCGGTGCTCACGCCGGCGCTGTCATTTTCGCTCATCGGGGTGATCATCGGCGAATTTATCGGGGCGCAGATTGGGTTGGGCAAGATCATCATCGAGGCCGAAGCCACGCTTGAAACCGCCGACATGATGGTGGCCCTGTTCGTTCTGATGATTGTGGGCGTGGGGCTGGCCCTGATGATCCGGCGCCTGCAGGCTTACCTCTTGCGGTGGCAGTCGCAGTTCAGTGAACGGGCCTAGGGCCAAGGCCCTAGCAGTGGCGGTTTTGCGTTTTCGGGCGCTGAGATGCCATTCGCTCTGGACCATTCGTTTTGCAGTGCTGTGAGCCGCTCCATGTTTTTGCGATAGATCTCCAAGGTTAGGGCCTCTCTGGCTTTCCCGCTCACGGTCCGGCGCTTCTCGCGCAGGCGCTCGATTTCGGTAAGCTCGCCCTTTGTTTTCAGGTCTTTTGGCTTTTCCGGCGGCGAGAGCGCAGCAATCCGCTCCAACAGCTTTTCGGTGGGGATGCCCAAGACAGGTTCTGAGATGGATCGCTCATATTTTCTGATCGCATTGCGGGTTGCCGGTCCAAACACGCCATCGATCTTGCCGGTGTAGAGCTTTCGTTCCTTCAGGCTGCGTTGGAAGGTTTCCATATGGCGCGCGCTCAGAACGATCTTTGCCGGCGCAATCTGGTCGAGCTGGCGGATGAACGTTGATGGGTGAACCGCAACATTGTGAGCCGCTTTGCGCTTGTAATATTTGATGATCTTCTTGCCCCGGCGCAGATAGCGGCGGGTTGAGCGCTCCGCAACGTTGAGCCCGACGATGGTGAGCTGCCCTTCCAACTTCATCAGAAGCGGAGAGCCGGACGCTCCGGGCCTCAGATCGCAGGTGTGCTTAATGGTCTTCGCAACGCTTCGGCGCCGGCGCTTCGTCGTCACCCCCTTCACACGGCACTTGTTCGTGAAGAGGAGGGTCTTGCCAAATTCCCTGTCGCCGTGAAAGGCAACCTCAAGCAGTTTGTTGTCCTTGCCTGCCTTGGCGATCTTGCCCATGGGCAGGGACTTGATTTTGAGGCTGCCAAGTTTGCAGACGTTTGCACTGATCTTGGCATAGGCCCAATCAGCGTTGACATTCCTGCCGCTGACCGTCCTCCTGCCCCCCACACCCGTGAGCACATTGCGTGGCAGATAATCTCCCACATGCCAGACGCGGGCAGAATTGTAGTGGCCGTTCAATGAGTGCGGCAGGTAGAATTTCAGGTCATCTGGAGCTTTGGTCGACTTTTTCCCGCGCCGGCCGAAGATGCAATGGGCTGCGGTCAGAATCGTATCTTGTGCCACGCAGGATGCGGTGCAGCCAAAACGGCCCTTGCGAGAGTGCAGGAAACCGATCTTGTTCTTCAGATGAGAATATTCGCTTGGCAACCGAACACGGTTGTCTTTGCCAAACACATAAGCCGTTGCAGCCGACGCGCTCAGCCAAACCCCAGCTGCGACGGCCAGCGCGGCGATGATGTATTTAGAGCCCCCAGATGACATGGTTTGCACACCCCAGCAAAGCTTCGCTATTTTAGGTTGCAGGATATAATATTTTTCTGCTGGAGCAAAAGCACGTTGTTGTTGACTGGGGCGATCCGGTGAAGTCCTAAACCACGTCGATCTCCACCACGGCCCCAGCCGCGGCGTAGCTGATCTTGTCGCCGGCGGCGGGAAAGCGGGTGCGCACGGCAGAGCCGGTGATGATGTGCTCGCCCTTGCGCAACGTCACGCCACGGCCGGCAAAATGATTGAGCACCCAAGCGAGTGAACCCAACGGGTCTGCAGCGCCCGTGTTGGCAGCTTCAGGCTCAACCCCCGTTTGATGCACCTCAGAGGCGATGTTGCCGAGATCCAGATCGCGCCAGCCAGCAATCTCCGCGCCCAGCACCACACCCCCACACCAGGCATTGTCGGCAATCAGGGTGCGCACGTCCAAGTCGCCATAGTCGGCGTCTTTGTCTTCGATCAGTTCAAAGGCCGGCTTCACATTGGCAATCAATGCGCTGGCTGTCTCGGCCGTGAACGCAGTCTCGCTTGGGGACACATCGCGGTTCAGCTCGATAGCGAGCTCACACTCCAGACCCATATGTCTGAAGTTGCTGAGCTGGATCGCCGCCGGCGAGGTGCGCACATCGTTTGCAAAGAATGCCCCAGCCACGGGCTGATCTATGCCCACCATCTGCTGCATGGCTTTTGAGGACAGCGCTATCTTTCGCCCGGCAAAGCGGCCGCGCTTCTCAGACAGTTTGGCCTGAACCGCCGTCTGTGCCGCATAAGCCTCTTCAACTCCTGTGGGGGCCAGGTCGCCAGACAGTTTTTCGTAAGCAGCACGCGGCGCCCACCAGTCGTTTGAGAGCTTTTCTGCAATTGCGGTAATCTTGTCCATGTGGTGCTGGCCTCATTAGGTGCGGGTGGGCCTCAATTATCACCAATGATGTCCGCATGATAGATCTGCCGTTGCGCTGGGACGACGAGGGGTGGCCCACTTTCCCCGCGCCCCTGCGAAAGCAGGGGCCCATAGCTCTGAGGGTCCGGCACGCTTTGTATGGATCCCTGCTTTCGCAGGGATGCGGGGGAGTTGAGGGATGCGGGTTTGTTGATCTTCGTCATGCCTGCGCTGGGATGACGAGGGGGTGAGGCGTGGCGTGGCCGCGCGCCTACGCGGCCACCGTCAGCAGCTTTTGCGCCCCTTGCACCTGCGGCCGGTGGCTCTGCTGCCATTCGGCATTGTCGCCGCAGAACGCAGACCTCTCGATCAGCACATGGCCGCGCCGATGTTCGATGGCCGCAACATTGGGGCGGCGGGCGAGGGCGATTTTGAGGAAATTCGCCACAGCCCGCACGCGGCTGCCTGCGGTCGCACCGCGTCTGGCCGCTCAGCCACCACGCGCCTGGCAATGGTCTCAAAATCCTCCGCCGGCCGGCCGGCAACCTGCTCCACCGCATCTGTGGGGGCATTCACCGCAAAGGTGCCCCGGCGATACTCCTCCACATAGAACGTGAGCTGGGTGAGCATGGCGTCGGAATAGTTGGGCGGCGGCACCGCGCTCAAGGCCTTTTGGAACATGGCTTCGGAAATGTCCTGATAGCGCACGGTGCGCCCCATCACTTTGCCCAAAGTTTCTGCAATCTCGTTGGGCGAGAGGAGCTTTGGCCCGGTGGGCCGGTAGACCTTGCCCGCGTGCGCGGCCGGATCCATGAGCGCGCCGGCGGCAACAGCGGCAATATCCTCGTTCGACGGTGGGGCGTTCTTCTTTTCCGCCCCATCCCCAAGGGGCATGGGCAGCAGGCCAAGCTGGGCGGCAGGCTCCAGAACCATGAAGTAATTGTCGGCAAACCAGCCCACATTCACCGTGGTCACGCTGGCGTCCGGCAGCATTTCCAGCATGGTGTCGTTGAGCCAAACCTCGCGGGTAAACTGGGAGGGATGCTCCGGCTGCGAGAGCCATTGGCTTAGGCTCACCACATGTTCGATGCCCGCCTCGAAAGCGGCTGCGGCGAAAACGGCGCCAAAATGCAGGCCGTTGGGGGCGGTGGGGGCGCAATGATAGGCGCGCTGCACGCCCGCCATGGCCTGGCGCATATCGCGCACGGAATATTGGTCGCCGATGAAGATTTCCGCACCGGCCTCCTTCAGGCGTGTGGCCCGCTGGTCGTTGCGGCGCAAAAAGGCGCGCACCGCATAACCGTTCTGAAGCAGCTGAAGGGCGGTTTGCAAGCCGGTTTTGCCGCCGGCACTGGTGATGAGGATATTCGGTTTTCTGGGCATATCTGTCTTCCCTTGCTTGATGAAACGGGTTCGCTCAGTCACCTTTGGGGTGATGGATAAAAAGACAACTGAACACTTTAAATAATTAACTAATTACTTTATAATTTAAAGTAACAAATTTGTGAGCACACCTATGGCTGGACCGCGCCGCTATAAATTGCTTTGCCCAATTGCCCGGGCGCTCGATCGCATTGGCGATCGTTGGACGTTGTTGATTCTGCGCGATCTTCATGCCGGGCCTGCCCGGTTTTCCGAGCTGCAAAGCGGGCTCACGGGCATTGCGCCAAACCTGCTGACTGAGCGGTTGGGGCAACTCACAGCCGATGGCATCATCCAGAAACGCGACGGCCAGCATGGTGTTGTGCTTTATGAGCTCACCGATCTTGGGCGCTCAACGCGGGACGTTCTGTTTGAGCTTGCCCTGTTCGGCGGACGATTTGCGCCGGACGCTGACCCCAAGCGGCCAGGAAATCTGAGAACAATCGCCGTGACCCTGAGCGCGGCGTGTCAGCGGGTGGTCACCGCGGATGCGGACTTTGAGGCCGAGCTAAACGTAGATGGCGAGCTTTTCACCCTGACCGCCAGAGCCGGCGAAGTTGCGATGGCTTACACCCCGGCCCGGTCGCCGGATGTGGTGATGACAGCGTCATACGAGGCCATGCTGGCGGCATCAGAGGGCGAGATGCCGCTGGAGACGTTCGTGGCGGATCATGTGACGCTGGACGTGCAAACCCCCGGGAAGGACATGGAGCTTATGACTTTGCTGGGGGGTGCGATGGAGGTTTTTGCTAAATAAGGTTTTTGTGCCTAAATGTGTTAGCATGACAATGTATAGCCCAACCAGCGTGACGCTGTCAAGCAAAAAATAACACATTTCGTGATTATTTCCAATTGCCGTGCGATATCAATGAGATCTACAGGGCAGAATGGAAAAGCCGAATTGCCACTAAATTAGTGCTTTGCGATTTTTGTACATTTTCGCAGAGCCTCAAGTGGGTGGCGCGCAGCGCTCGGCGGTGGCGAATTCCGTTGGTGCGGCGTATTTCTTTGAAACCACAATCGGCGCATCGCGCTCGCACGAAAATCTCTGATGGTGTTTGTCGGCGAGGTTCCGGGCGGCCCGATTGTGATTTTTGATGCGGGCATCCACATAACCCATGGGGCATGACTGATCGCCGTCAAGCTTGGTGACCATCAAGAATTGCTCCTTGTTGCCATCGCCCTCAACGCGGAAGCGCAAGATGGTGGCCACGGGCCGGCCGGCCTTCAGGCGCCATTCGATGGTTTTGCCGACGGCATTGAAACGCTGGAACGTGGTGTGCGCCGAGCAGGTTTGCTTGGCGTTGGGTCCGTAGCCCACATATTCGCGCAAGTCGGCATGGGCAAAGTAGATCGGCATGCCCCTGTAGCCCGTGCAGGTCCAGGTGGCCCAGCCTTCTTCGTCGCTGCTCTCGCCTTTGGTGCACTCGGTCAACTTGATTTTGGTGTACGCGCTGGTCATTTCGCCGGCAGAGGCCATGACGGCGGGAAGCAGGAAGAAGGCCGGCAGAAACATCCAGAGTGAGCGCATGAGAGTTATCCTAAAAACAAAATGCCAAAGACAGCGCCCGCCACGATGAGCAGCAGGGGCGGGATGCGTCCGGTGATAATGGCCGCGCAGGCCACAAGGGCAACAGCAATGTTGACCCAGTTGGGCGAGGTGCCCGGAATGCAGACCGCATAGATCAAAACCAATGCCAGCTTGCCGATGATCCCCACGACCGCGGCCGAAACCCCCGCCAGGGCGGCGCGCACCAGCGAGATTGAGTAGAGCCAGTCCACATAGGGCGCGAACGCGATGACCATGGTGAAGGAGGGCAGGAAGGTGAAGACAACTGCCAGCGCCCCGCCCAGAACAGCGCCCCAAAGCCCGTGGCCGCTGGCTGCCATGGTGCCCACAAAGGCGTTGTAGAGGCTGAGCGGGCCGGGGATGGTTTCAGCCAGGGCCAGGCCGTCGATCATCTCAGACCGGCTCAGCCAGCCCCAGCTGGTGACTGCCTGCTCGCCCACAAAAGCGACGGCAGGATAGGCCCCGCCGAAGGTCGCCATTGCGGCGGTTGAGATCACAATATCGATGCCCAGATAGGGATTGAACGGCAGAACCCAAATGCACAGGGCGCTGAGCGCCAGCCAAATGCCAGAGCCTGTGGCCAGAACGGCGAGACTAGTGCGTTTGCGGCTGGCCTGGCTTTCTTCGGTATGGGGGTTGAGCTCGAAATAGTCGTTTCCATCAATCAGGAGCAGCGCTCCGAAGGCGGCGGAGATCAGGATGATCAGCGGGAACACGCCTGAAAACATCGTCATGGTGATGAGGGCGAAGACCGCCAGCATGAGGCCGAACTTGCTTTTCAGGTTGCTGCGCGCAAGCTTGAACAGGGCTGCGGTGACAAAGGCGACGATCACCGGCTGAACCCCGGCAAATGCGGCTTGGACCATGGGCAAATCGCCCTTGGCGGAAATCCACAAAGTGGCGGCGATCATCAGCAACGCGCCAGGCAGCACGAAGCCGGCGCCGGCCAGAAGGGCGCCGGGAATGCCGGAGATGCGCCAGCCCAGATAGGTGACGAGCTGCACGGCTTCGGGGCCTGGCAACAGAACCGCGAAGTTCAGACCGCGCAGATAGGTGTCATAGTCAGCAAGTTTGCGGCGTTCACAGATCTCGTTCTGGATCAGCGATATGTGCGCCGCCGGTCCGCCAAACGACATCAGGCCGAGCTTCAGCCACAGCCATAATGGGGGGCGTGTCACGGGATCTGGTGCTGCGTGGCTCATCATGAGCCGTTCTAGCCTTAAAGATCAGGGGTGGCCACACCGGCTTGGGCGCAAGCGGCGATCACCGTGCTGCGCAAAAGGCAGGCAATGGTCATGGGGCCCACACCGCCGGGCACCGGCGTGATCGATCCGGCCACTTGCTTGGCGCTGCCGAAATCCACATCGCCCACCAGCCGGGTCTTGCCGTCTTCGCGCTCAATCCGGTTGATGCCCACATCGATGACACACGCGCCGGGTTTCACCCAATCGCCCTTGATCATCTCCGGGCGGCCCACTGCGGCGATCAGAAGATCAGCGCCGCGGCACACGCCGGGCAAATCCTTGGTGCGCGAGTGGGCGATCGTCACGGTGCAGTTTTCCTGCAGCAAAAGCTGGGCCACGGGTTTGCCCACAATGTTGGAGCGCCCGACCACCACGGCGTTTGCGCCGTTCAGGTCGCCCATGGCGTCTTTGGCGAGCAGCACACAGCCCACCGGGGTGCACGCCACCAGCGCGTCCTGGCCGGTGGCCAGACGGCCGGCGTTGATCACGTGGAACCCGTCCACATCCTTGGCGGGGCTGATGGTGTTGATGACCTTTTCGGAATCGATGTGATCGGGCAGGGGCAGCTGAACCAGGATGCCGTGCACCGCGGGGTCGTTGTTGAGCTGCTCCACCAGGGCCAGCACGTCGTCCCCGGAGGTGGAGGCATCGAGCCGGTGCTCGAACGAGTTCATGCCCGCTTCCAGGGTTTGCTTGTGCTTGTTGCGCACGTAGACCTGGCTGGCCGGGTCTTCGCCCACCAGAACCACTGCCAAACCGGGCTGAAGGTTGTGATCTGCCTTAAGCTGCGCCACCGCACCGGCCACCCGCTCGCGCAGGCCTGCCGCATAGGCTTTTCCGTCAATCAGTTTGGCTTCGGTCGTCATCAGTTGGATGTCCTTGTTCTTGCGCTGCGCTTAAGGTTTGCAGGTTTTCAAATGATCTTGCAAAGCATCAAGCGCCAATTGGGTTTCGCCGTCGATCCGCACCGTCTTTTGCCGCGATGTGGCGCCCGATGCAATGGCGAGTTGAGATTTTGCCACGCCCAACGTGCGGGCCAGGGTTTGGATAACCGCCTTGTTGGCTTTGCCCTTATCTGGTTGCGCCGTCACCCGGATCTGAAGCGACACGGTGCCGTCGGCCTGCCGGCTCAGGCCTTCAACCGCATTGCTTGAGGATTTTGGCGTCACCCGCAACCGCAAAAGCAAGCCGGAACCGGCGACGCGCACCAGGCCCGGCGGCAGGGACGCCATGGTGGGCTAGCTGCCCAGCAGCCGTGGTGCGATATCGCGGGCGATCAGGGTTTGCAGGAAATAGACCGCAAGCAGCAGCACGATCGGCGAAAGGTCGATGCCGCCCATGTTCGGCAGAAACCGCCGGATCGGGCCCAGCAACGGCTCGGTGAGCCGGTTGATGATGTACCACACCTGCGCCACGAATTTGTTGTGCAGGTTCACCACGTTAAAGGCAATCAGCCAGCTCATGATGACCATGGCGAAGATGACGATCGTGTAGAGCCACAGAACGGTGAGGATCAGTTCGAGAATGGCATGCATGGGCTGTCTCCAAACGCTTTGCGGCACATGTAACCATGGGCGCGGCGGTGCGCAAGGGCCCGCGAACATCCGTTGACGCGGCATGCTCAAGTGGTGAACTATGGGCCAAGAGGATCTTCCGATGAACCCCTATGGTATTTCTCTCCTGTTTCGTCCCAAACACCGCCCCGATTTCCAGGCGCCCGAGCGCCGGGAAGACGAGGAGCCTCTGCACTTTCTCGTCAGCAACTCCACCTACCGGGTTGTGATGGCCGGCGACCGGCTTCGCGAGAAACTGGAAGAGATGTGGATGCGGTACCGATAGCCATTCCATGAGCCAGGGTTCCAATATTACCGATCACTACACGAGCGGAGAGTTGCTGGAGCGGCTGAACGCGGCATTGCGCGACGACGGGGCTGATCCGTCGAACCCAACCATCGAGGCCCTTGCGCCCTATGACCAGTTCCACGGCCGGGGACTTGACTCCACGCAAGAGCTGGCTGCCGGGCTGAATGTGGAGGGCGACAATCATCTGCTTGATGTGGGCAGCGGTATCGGTGGGCCGGCGCGCTACTTATCCAGCAGGTTCGGCTGCAAGGTGACCGGGATCGATCTGACGCCTGAGTTCAGCGACGTGGCCCGGCACCTGACCCAAGCAATGGGTCTGGACGGCCAGGTTGCCTTCGAGCAGGGCAATGCGCTGGCCATGCCGTTCGCCGATGGGCAGTTCGATGGGGCCTACTCCATGAACGTGTCCATGAACATCGAGGACAAAGAGGGCTTCTACCGCGAGATCTTCCGGGTGTTGAAGCCGGGCGGCTGGCTGGTGCTGTCTGAGGTTTCTCAAGGCCCCGGCGGTGCCATCACCTATCCTTCCCCCTGGGCGCGGACCGCGGACAGCAGCTTTCTCGCCACGCCGGGAGAAACCCGGGAAGGCCTTGAGGCGTGCGGTTTCGTGGTTACGGGCTTCCGGGACAATATCGCCGAATCGAAAGCCTACGCCGCCAAAGTGCGCGACCTTGTGGACCGCGGCGAGAAACCCCCGCACCGGGCCGTGTCGCTCATTCACGGCGACATTGGCGATCAGGCCGCCAAGAACATGGCTGAAGGATCGCGCAACCGGTGCGTTATCCCGATTGAAGTGGTGTGCAGCAAACCGGTATGAATTCTAGCCCTGGGGGCCTGATTCCCGTTCCAGGGTCTTCAGCAGCGTGCGGTAGAGATCGCTCACCCGCTGATGGGCCTGGCCACTGGTTGCCGCAAAGTTGTTCAGCCCCGGCGCCGCGTTGACCTCCAGCACCGTGTAGCCCGGATCGACCTGATCCACCGCGGCGCACAGAACGTCAATCCCGGCAAACCTCAACCCCACAGCATCGGCGGCGTCCTTGGCAATCTGTTTGTACCGGGCGTGCACCTTATCGGTCACGTCCACCACTTCGCCGCCCGCCGACAGATTGGCATTGGCCAAGAGGCGCAACGATTGTCCAGGCTCTGGGCAATGGGTGATGGAGAGGTTCTGGCTGGCCAGGTGAGCCGCAACCCTGGGATCGTCAACAAGCGCAATCGCCTGACGGCCCGCGGCCGACAACTGTTTGGCTCTTTGGGCCAGGAGATCAGCAATGGTGTGACGGCCATTGCCGGTGACAGTGAGAGGCAGCCGCTGGTAGGCCAGCATCATCTCTCCATCCAGCACAACGATCCTGAAATCATCGCCGGGTGCAGGCCGCTGGACCAACACCCGGTCATGCTCGGCATAAAGCGCGTTGAGATGGCTGCGCAGTTCATCGGCAGTGTGCACCAGCTGAACGCCTTCGCCCTCGGCGCCGTCATTCGGCTTCACAAACAGCGGAAAGCCCCAATTGCGCGCCGCCGCCTCGGCGTCGGCAAACGGATCCAGAGACGCGGCAAGCGCAGGGTTCTTGGCCTTCCATTTCGCAATGCATTTGGGGGCGAAGACAACCTGGCTGTCCGGGCAGTTGAGGCCCGCCATGGTTAGGAATTTTGCACAGAAGTCCTTGTCCTGGGCAATCTGGGCGGCGGCGGAAGAATTGAGGTCGAGATTGGTGCCTTTGAAAAAGCGCCTGCGCCCGTTGGCGAAGATGATGATGCCGGCGCGCCTGAAGGCTGGTTCGAAGGTAAGCCCGGCACCAATCTCAGCGCACAGCTCTGCCAGCAGTTTTGGGAAATAGCCCTGGTCCATGGCCGCAGCTTATGCGCTGGCATCCTCCAGCACCATGTCGCTGGCCTTTTCGCCAATCATGATGGCAGGTGCGTTTGTGTTGCCCGAAACGATTGTGGGCATGATCGAGGCATCGGCGACCCGGAGGCCCGAGAGGCCGTGGACCCGCAGCCTGTCATCCACCACCGCCATCCGGTCAGTTGCCGGGCCCATTTTGCAGGTGCTGGTGGGGTGATAGATGGTTTGGGCAATGTTGCGGGCCGCATCCAGCAAATCTTCATCGCTTTGCACATGGGCGCCGGGCAGTTTTTCTTCCACAATGTAGGGCGACAAGGCGGTGGTGTTCACAAGATCCCGGGTCACGCGCAAACCGGCCACCGCCGTGTCCTGATCCAATTGGGCGGACAGATAATGGGGATGAATTTCCGGATAGACCGTGGGGTCTGGCGAGGTGATGGAAATGTGCCCCCGGCTTTCCGGGCGCAGTTGGCAGACCGACATGGTGATGCCTGAGAAGGGATGCATCTCCAAGCCAGGCTTTTCCGCGCTCAAGGGCTGGAAATGAAACTGGATGTCCGGGGTTTCCAGTTCGGGGCGGGTTTTGCAGAAAATGCAAACCTGGCTTGCACCCATGGCCATTGGGCCTTGGCGGGCGAAGACAAACTGCATGCCTATCAATGTGCGCCGGACCAGGTTGTTGATCTCGTCATTCAGGGTGGGCACGTTAACTTCGTAGACCGAGCGGATTTGCAGATGATCCTGGAGGTTTTGCCCTACCCCCGGCACGTCGTGGCGCACGGGAATATCTAGACCTTGCAGCAATTGCCCGGGCCCGATGCCTGAGACCTGCAGAATTTGAGGCGAACCGATGGCGCCGGCCGACAAGATGACCTCGCCGCCCGGATTGAGCTTGGCGTTCACCGCCTTGCCATTCTGCCGGTAGGCGATGCCGGTCACCTTGCGGGCGTCGGCCTCATCGAACAACAGCTGCTCCACATGGGACTTGGTGCTGATCTGCAAATTGCTGCGCCCCTTGGCCGGGGTCAAATAGGCCTTTGCGGATGAACAGCGCAGGCCGTTCCTGGCGGTGAGCTGGAAATAGCCGGCACCTTCTTGCTGAGCGCCATTGAAGTCCTCGCTTCTAGGAATGCCCAGTTCGCCGGCTGCATCAATCAGCGCTTCGCACACATCGCGTTTGGCGCGGATGTTGGTGACAGAGAGGGGTCCATCGCCGCCATGATATTCGTCACCGCCGCGCTCCTGGCTTTCAGAGCGCTTGAAATAGGGAAGCACATCGTCGAATGACCACCCCACATTGCCCAACTGGCGCCAGTGGTTATAGTCCTCATGCTGGCCTCGGATGTAGAGCAGGCCATTGATGGAGCTTGAGCCGCCGAGCGTTTTGCCGCGCGGCCAGTCGATGGAACGGCCATTGAGGCCGGGATCAGGCTCGGTTACATAGCTCCAGTCCGTATTCGGATTGTGCAATGTCTTGAAATAGCCCACGGGCACGTGGATCCACGGGTTGTTGTCGCGTCCGCCCGCCTCCAGCAGCAACACCTTGTGGCGGCCATCGGCCGAGAGGCGGTTGGCAATGGCGCATCCAGCCGAACCGGCTCCAGCTATGATAAAATCGTACACTATTAGCCTCTTGAACTAGGTGCGGGCTGCATAGTCTGAGTCTCGCCCAGAGCGCAAATGAAGGGATGGATTCAATCGCTTAATCAGGCATTCAATCATCAGTTTAGCAAGTGTTTGGTCTAACGAACAGGGAAACACGTTTGGTATTGGTCCGGGAAGTTCCAACACATCGATTTCTCTCCGGCCAGAACCTGCGAGTGCCCAACCTGATGGGCTCTGCCGCGGGGGAAGCCGGGCGGCACAATCCAGGTTCTCTGGGTGCACACACCGCTAGCTCTTTGCTGTTTTCGAGCTGGCGAGCGTGTCGAGATAGGCTTGGATGCGCTCCTTGATCGACCCGGTTGATGCGGAGCGGAGAAGAGCGGCCATGTCGGCTTTCCGGTCAGATTGCCGGGTGCGCTCGGTCATGGCCGCAAAGTTGGCGGCGCTCAAGGTCAATACGGCTTCAAGCGCCCGGCTCTCGGCTTCGGGCCAAGCGCTGCGCTCTGCGATGTCTTGAATGAACTTGCAGTCTGCCGCTTCATTCGCGTCAAACGGCTTGGCCCGCAAAAGCAAGGCGTGGGCGGCATCTGCGCCCACCAGTTTGGTGAGCCTGTTGGTGCCCAGCACAATGCCGAAGTTCAAACCAGGCATGCGGAAGCGCGCATCCGGCGCGGCAACGCGCCACTGGCAGGCAGCCACCAGATCAGCCGCGGCCCCGTAGCACGGGCCGTGCACCAACGCCATGGTTCCAAAGGGCGCGTGACAGACCGCCTGCATAAGCTCCTCCACCCGAACGAAGCGCTGCACCAGATCCTCATCGCTCATTTCCTGCAAGCCGCTGAGGTCAAAGCCGCCGGAAAACCCCTTGCCCGATCCGGTGAACACCAGAAGGCGAACTTCCTCTTGAACAGCGGCCAAGACCGCCGCGTGCAGGCCCTCCACCAACTCGGCGCTGAAGGCGTTCAGCTTGTCCGGCCGGTCAAGGCAAACGCGCATGACCGGGCCTTCCCGCTCGATGGAGACTGGAGCGTTCATTGCGGCTATGACCCTTTTTTGCCCGCGCTGGGTGCCAACCATTCGGCGAACACTTCCTCATTGTGCGCTCCCAATTCGGGAGGCTGGCGGTAGACCTCAAATTCATAGCCGGACATGGCAACGGGAAAGGCCGTTGTCTTGGTTTGCGCGCTGTTCGGCAGTTCCAGCGGCCGCACCAGCTGCATGTGCTCCACCTGCTCGTTCTGCAGAATGTCGGGATAGGTGTTGATGGGCGAGCAGGGCACGCCCCGGCCGTCCATCTCCTCCAGCCACTCGGTGGCGGTGCGCTTTGAAAAATGCGGCTGCAGCAGCTCGACGATGGTGGCCTGGTTTTTAGCCCCCAGCATTTGCGTTGCAAAGCGCTCATCCTTCGCCAGTTCCGGCATTCCCACCGCATCGGCCACTTCCGCCCACAGCCGGTCGTTGCCTGCTGCGATAATGAAATAGTCATCCTTGGCCTCAAAGGCCTGATAGGGGGCATTGCGCGGATGAGCCGAGCCGAGGGGGTGGGGGGTGTTTCCGGTGCCGAAATATTCACTCGTCTGAAGCGCGGCAACCCCTAACAGCGAGCCCAGCATGGAACAGTCGATATGGCCGCCTTCGCCGGTTTGCCGGGCCTGCATCAGTTTTGCGAGCACCGTGTAGGCGGCGTAAAGGCCGGCGCAAAAATCACCCACGGGCACACCGCATTTCACCGGTGCCTGGCCTGTCTGGCCGGTGACGCTCATCAGGCCGCTCATGCCCTGCACCGTCACATCGAAGGCGCCTTTCTTGGCATAGGGGCCCGTTTGGCCATAGCCGGAGATCGAGCAATAGACCAGCTTGGGGTTCGATTGGCGCAGCGCCTCGTGGCCGAGGCCAAGGCGGGCAAGGACGCCGGGGCGGAAGTTCTCAACGATCACATCGCAGGCGTTGGCAAGCTCGATCAGCTTTGCAACACTTGCCGGGTCCTTCAGGTCCACCGCCATGCTGCGCTTGTTTCGGTTCAGGGAGGCGAAGTTCTCGCTGAACACGTTCTCCTCTTCGCCGGCGCTGGTGAGAGGCGGCCAGGAGCGCATGCCGTCGCCGCCGTCGGGGCGCTCGATCTTGACCACATCCGCACCCAGATCGGCGAGCAGGGAGCCGGCATAGGGCCCGGCCGCGATCTGGCCGAACTCCAGAACGCGGACGCCGGCCAGGGGAAGCTCATTTGGTTGCGTCATCGCTCGGTTCCTTGCGTCTGATCAGTGCCCGTGGTGTCAGGCCTTCCGCCCGGCCGCTCAGCAGGTGTAGTTCATGCCCATGCGCCCGCCATCCACATAGATGGTTTCGCCGGTAATGTAGCTTGCCTTGTCGCCGGTCAGAAAAGCAACCACATCGGCGATTTCCCTCGGCGTGCCGATGCGCTTGAGGGGGGTGCGCGACATGACCATTTTCATGGCTTGCGCATTGGCGTTCACACCCGCCATCATTTCGGTGTCGATGGAGCCGGGCCCGACAGCATTGACGCGAATGTTGTGGGGCGCCAGCGCCAGAGCCGCGGCCTTGGTGAGCTGCATGACCCCGCCCTTGCTGGCGCAATAGGCCGCGATCTGCGGAATGGCGACAACCGCATTGATCGACGACATGTTCACCACCGCCCCTTCCATGCCGTTGGCCACCAGCGTTTTGGCGGCCCGCTGCAGCGCCACGAACGTGCCGGTCAGGTTCACATCCACCACGGCCTGAAACTGCTCCAGGGTGGTCTCCAGAAAATCGCCCGGCCGGGCGATGCCCGCATTGTTCACCAGGATCGAAACCGGACCCAGTTCGGCTTCAATCTGATCGAACATGGCTTCAATCTGCTGGGGGTCGCCCACATCGCAGGTGATCGCCACAGCGCCGCCGCCCAGGGTCTTTGCCGCTGCCTTGGCCCCTTCGCCGTTGATGTCTGAAAGAACCATCCGCGCGCCGATTTCGGCAATGGCTTCAGCGCAGGCATATCCAATCCCTTGGGCTGCTCCAGTCACAAGGGCGATTGGCGTGTCGGTCATGGCGCTCTCCAAACAGGTCAGGCTTCGTCATCCGGCACGCTGCGCGAGGGGCTGAGGTGCCGGGAAAGCCCCTGGTTCTCACGTCTGCCGGGATATTGCAATTGCTGTGAGTACTCATCCCCAGGCGCCTGTTTAAGCGCGGCATTTGCAAGTTTCGCATGCCCTCTGGAATTTCTGGGCTATAAGGGCGCCATCAAATCCAACGCCGAAGCCTTTTGGGCAAGGCGCAATCTAACATGGAGAACGAGACGCATGAATGTGGACGGGAAAAAAGCAATCGTCTTTGGGGGAACGTCTGGCATTGGACTGTCCGCTGCCAAAATGCTGGTTGAGCTGGGCGCCGAGGTCATCGGGATCAGCCGCAACCCGGACAAAGCGGGCGATGTCCCTGAAGGCATGAGCCTTAAGGCGTGCGATGTGCGCGACCGCGATGCGCTCAACAAGCTGTTCGAAGAGTGTGCGCCGTTCGACATTCTCATCAGCGCGGCCACCGGCGGAGACCGGGCGGTTGGGCCTTTCCTTCAAATGGATATGGATGGCTATCAGGCCTCCTTCGACAAGCTCTGGGGCTATGCGAACGTGGTGCGCTTCGGCGCCCAGCACATGAGCGAGGACGGCACGATCGTTCTGGTCAGCGGCGCGCCGGCCCGCAACACCAAGCCAGGCCAGGTGGCCATCGGTTCGGTTGGCGGTGCGGTTGAAGCCATGGTGCGCGCCGTGGCCCCGGAAATCGCCCCACGCCGCTTGAACGTGGTTTCCCCGGGCCAGATCGACACGCCCATGGTTGCCCTGGAAGGCGATGCCCGAACTGCGCACTATGCCAAAACGACCGAAGGCCACATCATCCCCCGGGCCGGAACGCCGGACGAAGTTGCGCAAGCCATCATCTTCATGGTGCAGAATGACTTTGTGACCGGCACCACCATCGACGTGGATGGCGGCTGGCTGTTGTCCTAACCGGAATAAGCCTTTTGCAGGGCGCGCGAGATCACCACGTTCTGGATCTCCGTGGTCCCGTCCAGATATTGCGCCATCTTGGCCGCCGCCAGGTGGCGGGCCAGGGGGAACTCCTGCTTCAGGCCGTCGGCCCCCATGGCCTGCATGCAGGCGTGCAGGCCAGCGAAGGCCGCCTCGGTTGCGAACTTCTTGGCGTGGGCGGCAGCTTCAGGCGCCGCCCCGTCGCGCTCGATGAGGCGGGCGGCGTCATAGGCGAGCAGGGTGCAGGCGCGCAAAGATGTGGACACATCCGCCATTTGCCATTGCAGCCCCTGTTGGCCCGCCAGGGGGCGGCCAAACGCGTGACGGGTCATAAGACGCGGCATGGCCGTGTCCAACCCGGCGCGCAACAGCCCCACACACATGGCCGCCACACAGGCCCGCGCAATGTCGATGCCGGCCATGGCCGCTTTGAACCCTTGGCCGGCCGGCACCAGCAATGCATCCTCGCTCACGCGCACGTCTTCCAGGCGAAAGCCGCCGGCGCCGATGGCATAGCCGCCGAGCATGTCATAGGCGGGCAGCCGCGTTACGCCGGGCGTGTCGGCCGGTACCTGAAAACTGGCAATGCCCTTTGAGCCTGCATCGGGGTTGGTTTGGGCGAAGACGTTCAAAAGATCCGCGTGGGGGGTGTTGGTTATCCAGGCCTTTTCGCCGTTCAGCACGTAACCGCGCCCATCGGGCAGAGCGCTCGTGGTGATGGCCGCCGCGTCGCTGCCGCCCTGCGGCTCGGTGAGCAGAAAGGCGCCGACGCTCTCGCCGGCGAGCATCTTGGGCAGGAAGCGGGTGATTTGCTCTGGCGAACCGGCCTTGTCGATGAAGCGCACATGGTTGTTGTGCACCACAAGGGCGAAGGCAGCGGCCATATCCACATAGGAGAGCTCCTCCATCACCTTCATCAGGGCGGAGGTTCCGATGCCCATGCCGCCCTGCTCGGGACGCACCAACAGGCCGCAAAGCCCGGCCTTGGCCGCCTCCTGGAACATCTCACGGGGCATCCAGCGCTCTTGTTCCCAGGTTTGAGAATTGCGCTGGAGATAGCCAGAGGCAAAGTCCCGTGCGGCGGCGACGGCCGCTTGTTCGCTCTTGCTGAGATCGGGTTTGGTCATCTTCCGCCGTCCACACTCAAAACTTGCGCTGTAATCCACCCTGCCTGGTCTGAGGCAAAAAACATAGCCGCATGAACGATGTCATCCGGGCTGCCCAGGCGCTTCAGCTTCAGCCCATCCACCAATTGTGCCTGGCGTTCCTCGCCCATCGCCTCCCACTGTCGCTCGGTGGTGGGGTTGGAGCGCACGAAGCCCGGCGCGATGTTGTTCACCGTGATGCCCCAGGTGCCGAGCTCGTGGGCAAGCTGGCGGGTGAGGCCGATTTGGCCGGCCTTGGCGCTGGCATAGGCCTGAATGCCGGTGAGGCTGACGCCCAGACCTGCGCCGCTTGAGATGTTTATGATGCGCCCGCTGCCTTGTGCTTTCATGCCGGGGGCCACGGCCTGGGCACAGTAAAAGGCACCCGATACATTGACGTCGAAAATTGCCTGCCAGTCTTCTGTCGCAATCTCCTCAAGCGGCCTGCCCACCTGGCCCAGCACGCCGCCGGCATTGTTGACCAGGATATCGATCGCGCCCTTGCCTGCGGCCTCCTCTGCTGAGCCAATGAACGCCTGAACGGCTTTACGGTCCGTCACGTCCACGGTCCCGGTTGTGCAGTTGCCGCCCGCCAGTTCGGAGGTTTCGGCAAGCTCATCGCCCAGCACATCACAGGCGAAGACCTGAGCACCTTCTTTGGCAAAGGCGACCGTCAGCGCCCGTCCGAAGCCGTGCGCCGCGCCGGTGATGACGACTTTGCGATTTTGAAAGTCAAAGATGATCATTGGCCCCCAACAGATCGATCAGGTCCATTCCCGGTTCCCGCTTTCCGGTCTCGATATCGTGGATCAGAGTGATCAAGCGCGCAATCATTGGGGCGGGGATATTGTTTTCAGCTGCGATCTCCACCATCGGCCCAATCTGCGCATCCACCTCCGTCGGACGTTTGCGCACATGGAGGTCGCGCCAGATACCCGAATGGGTTTTGGCCGACTTTCTGTTGTGCGCCACCAGATCATCAAGCGAGGCGGCCGCCGCATCGTCATCGCCCAGGAAGGCGGCCGGCTCATAACCATCAAAGCTTTCCGGATGCACGCCTTCAGCTGCTGCAATGGCCAAGACTTCGCGCGCCAGCCTGATCAGCAACACACGGTGGGGCAGGGAGGCCAAGGCGTCGGCGATGGATTCGTTCGTCAACGCCGTGGCGTACAACAGTGCGCCGTAGCTCATCTTGCCCCAGAGATAGCCGTTGATGTTGCCGGTGAGGACCGCGCGGTCATCGAACAGCTTCAAATGCTGATGGAGCTGGGTGACCCGCTCTGTGGTCTTGCCGTCGAGTTCGCCCACAACGACGGCACCATGGCCCGCATAGTGGATCACGCCCGGCTCCAGATAGTCAGCGCCAAAATTGATGAAGGCCCCGACAGTGCGTTCGGCGCCAACGTGGGCGGCGATGGTGCGCTCGTTGAGGCCGTTCTGCAGGGAGACGACGTAGCCGTTCCCGGCCAGATGGGGTTTGAGCTGCCTGCAGGCCGGCGCCGTGTGGTGGGCCTTTGTGCAGAGCGCGATAGTGTTGAACTCACCCTCCAGATCTTCCGGGGTTGTGGCCGGCGCCTCGATGGAAAATTCCTCAATCGGCCCTTCGATCCTGAGGCCCGCCTGGTTGATTGCCGCAACATGTTCGGGAACATTGTCCACGAACAGCACAGGCACGCCGGCGCGCTGAAAGTATGCCCCGATGGTGCCGCCGATGGCTCCGGCGCCCCAAATGACAATAGGTTCGCTCATGGCCATCCGGTGTCCAGAAGCTCACGGGTTTCGGCAACCGCAACATCCCAAAGCGCCAGCATCTCTTCATCCGAACGCTGGTAGACGCCGCCATAGTTGCCATCGCCAATATAGTCGCGCACCTGGGCGGGCGAGAGCATGCGCAAGTGGTCGAGATCGGCCATGGGCTTTTGCTCATCTGGCGGGGCAATGTTGGCCAGCCGGGTCCAGGGGAAGTTCTCCATCCACGAGGCATGCGAGGCGACGGGATCAATCTCCTGCACCTTGGCGAGGGTCTTTGGCGCGTTCCACCAGTTGTGGAAGCGCACACAAACGCCCGGGTGGCTTGCCATCCATTCCATGGCGTAGGCGTGTGCGGGGGAATTGCCGCCATGGCCGTTGACGATCAGAATGCGCTTGAACCCGGTGCTGGCCAGGTTCTCGAGAATGTCTCCGATGAGCGCCATATAGGTTTCCATGCGCAGGCTCACCGTTCCGGGATAGGCGGTGAAGTAGGGCGTGAGCCCATAGTTCACCGGCGGCAGAACCGGAACGCCTGAGGGCTCGGCCGTGTCGACGGCGATCTTCTCAGCCAGAATGCTATCCACAGCCAGGCTGAGATAGGCATGCTGCTCGGTGCTGCCGAGCGGCAGCACCACGCGGTCGTCGGACTTCAGGTAGGTTTCCACCTGCATCCAGTTCATCTCGCTCAGTTTCATATGGCCTCCTTCATGTTTTGCGTCTGCTGTGCCTCTGGGCTGTCCTGGCTGCGCAGGTGTTCCAGCATGGGCAGAACGTTGCTCCTGATCTCATGGGGATTGAGCGCGTGGCGGTATTCGAACGACCTTGTGCCGGACGGCAGATCGCCCACCACTTCTTCTGAGCCTGTTGCATAGATCACAACGTCCACGGTTCGGATCATGGCGCTCACATCATCATGCTCAAGGGCGGTGGCCTGAATGTCGTCCAGCTGCGGCGCCAGCCGGTGCACGCCGGACTTCATGATGGGCAGGAAATCGACGAAGGTGGACACCAGCCCAACCCGCTCCATGGCGCCGAGGCCGGCCAGTTCCAGGCGCGTCTTGTCGGAGGGCACATAGCTCACCGCCATGATGGGTGCCTTGGTGTGCAAAAGATCTGCGATCTCCGGCTTGCGGTTGGCGAACGCCAGAACAAGGTTGGCCTTGGCAACGCTGCGGCACAGGTCCGGGTCGGCTTCCAATTGGTCGATCGTTACGCCGGTTGCCCGGTCGCCGGGCGCAAGGTGCGCCCTCAGATCTGCAACATAATCGCGGGTAGCGTTCTCAAAGACCCCGACGAGCACCACATGCATGGGCTGCACATTGTTGGCCAGGCGGCTGAGGCGGGCGCTGAACAGCCGGGCCAGGTCCGCGGTTGCAAAACCTCTGTCCAATCCTGCCCGGATCAGCTCGTCCACCTGGCCTTGCAGAACCTTTAGATCTCCGCTGGCCTCCAAGGGCACGCTGGCATCCGTTCGCACATAGGTGCCCTGTCCGCGGCGCCCTTCTATGAGGCCTGTTTCCTGCAGATCCTTGTAGACCTGGCTGACGGTCATGGGGGAGATCCCGGCAAGCTCAGCCAGCACCCGAACCGACGGCAGGCGGCTTCCAGGGGCGAGCTCGCCGGTGGTCACGCCATACTCAATCAGCCCGCGCAACTGCACCCCCAGAGGAAGGGGCAGGTCTGGATCAATTGCGAAGTCAAACGACATGATCACCTGGGCTTCTAACTGTTATAACACGTTATAACACTTTGTTTCCCCTACCACGTTGCCGTATGGCGCGCAATAATCGGCAGGAGTTTGCCGCAAATCCATGAACAGAATCAAACCAACGGACCATCGCAGTTGACTCCCCAAAAGCGATCAGATACGTTTTTGCTGGGTTTTCATCAACCAGTTATAATCCACAATAACAGTTTGTTTTTGGGAGAAAAACCAAGATGCATACACGAACGAAACTACTCGGCGTGCTGGCATTGGCGGCGGGCCTTTCGGTTGCTGCGCCACTCCAGGCGAAGACCTTTAAATTTGCGTTCCAGGGCGATGTTGCGTCCATGGACCCTTATGCGTTGGCGGAAAACTTCTCGTCTTCTTTCCACCACAACATTCACGAACCACTGGTTCGTTATGATTCCAAGCTGCAGATTCAGCCGGCCCTTGCGGTCAGCTGGTCCATCGTCAATCCAACCACATGGCGCTTCAAGCTGCGCGAAGGCGTAAAGTTCCACAACGGCAACGCCTTCACGGCGGATGACGTGGTGTTCTCGTTCAAGCGCGGCAAATCCGAAGGTGCCGACATGGGCAGCTTCGTGAACGGCATTGTTGAGGCCAAGAAGGTTGATGACCTGACGGTTGATATCGTGACCACGGCCCCCAATCCGATCCTGCTCAACACCATCGCGCCGTTTTACATGATGGACAAAGAGTGGGCCGAGAAGAACGGTGCCGAAAAGCCGGTCAATCTGGCCAAGAAGGTTGAGAACTTTGCAACCCTCAACGCCAATGGCACAGGCCCGTTCAAGCTGGTCAGCCGCGAGCCTGGTGTTAAGACAGTGCTTTCGGTCAACAATGACTGGTGGGACAAGGCCAATCAGAAGTTCAACGTCACCGAAGTGGTGATGACACCCATTGGCTCAGACGCCACCAGAACTGCGGCTCTATTGTCCGGCGAGCTTGACCTGATCTTCCCGGCACCTGTGCAGGATGTTGAGCGGATCAACTCTTCAGGCGTTGCTAAAGCGCTTCAAGGGCCAGAGCTGCGCACGATCTTCCTCGGCATGGACCAGTCGCGCGACGAGCTGCTCTACTCTTCAGTGAAAGGCAAAAACCCGCTGAAGGATGTGCGCGTTCGCCAGGCGTTCTATCAAGCCATCGACGAGGGCGCGATCATCAAGAAGGTCATGCGCGGTGCGGCAACCCCTGCTGCCCTGTTGCTTGCTCCGGGTCTGGGCGGGTTCAATGCAGCGCTGAACAAGCGCCTGCCGTATGATCCTGCGAAAGCCAAGGAACTGCTGGCTGCGGCTGGCTATCCTGACGGCTTTGAAATCCAGATGGATTGCCCGAACGACCGTTATGTGAACGATGAGCAGATCTGCCAGGTGGTGGTTGCCATGCTGGCTCAGGTTGGTGTCAAGGTGAACCTTCTGGCGCAGACCAAGTCGAAGTTCTTCGACAAGCTCAAAGTGCATGACGTGAGCTTCTATCTTCTCGGCTGGATCCCTGATGACCAGGACGCCGGCAGCGTGATTGCTCACCTGATGGTGCCTCAGGCTGATGGTGGCCTGCCCTGGAACGGTGGTGACTACGGCAACGCGAAAGTGACCGAGCTGTCGAAAATGATCACATCGGAAATCGACCAGGCCAAGCGCCAGGGGATGATCGATGAAGCGTTTTCCATGGTGCAGAAGGATGTTGGTTACATTCCACTTCACCAGCAGGCTCTGTCCTGGGCGGTGAAGAACGGCGTGACCGTTGCGCAACGGGCTGACAACGCTCTGCACTACTGGTACATCAACATCGAATGAGTTGAGTGCTCAGGCAAGATCGGGCCTGGAGATCAGAAGGTCTCCAGGCCCCACTTCGTTTAAGACCAGTTGTGAAAGAGTGGGGCAATGGTCGCGTTCATTTTGAGCCGTGTGCTGCAGGCATTCATCGTGATGCTGGGCGTGGCCATGATCGCCTTCTCCCTGTTCAACTATGTGGGCGATCCCATCTCAAACCTGGTGGGCATCCAGACATCGGCTGAAAAGCGCGAACAACTGCGCGAGTCCCTCGGCCTCAACGACCCGGCCCCGGTGCAGTTTGCCCGTTTCATCTCGCGCACGGTTCAGTTTGAGTTCGGCATCTCCTATCAGCAGAAACGCAGCGTTTCCTCCATCATTGCCGAACGCATGCCGGCAACCCTTGAGCTGAGCTTTGTCTCGGCCCTTCTGGCGCTCTTCATCGGCATTCCCATGGGGGTCTATACCGCGCTCAATCGAAACAGTTGGCTCTCGCACGCCATGCTGTCGCTCTCACTCGTGGGGGTTTCATTGCCCACCTTCCTGATCGGCATCATGCTGATCTTTGTCTTCGCTGTGCAATTGCACGCGCTGCCCTCGTTCGGCAGGGGGCAGGTTGTGGATCTGGGGTTCTGGACCACCGGGTTCCTGACCGCCAGTGGCCTCAAGGCCCTCATCATGCCGTCCATCACATTGGCGCTGTTTCAGATGACCTTGATCATGCGGCTGGTGCGCTCTGAGATGCTGGAGGTGCTGCGCACCGACTACATCAAGTTCGCTCGCGCCCGGGGCCTCACCCGCCGCACGGTGAACTTCGGCTATGCCCTGATGAACACCCTGGTGCCGGTGATCACCATCACCGGCCTTCAGCTGGGCTCCATCATCGCCTTTGCCATCATCACCGAAACCGTCTTCCAGTGGCCGGGCATGGGCCTGATGTTCATCCAGGCCATTGCCGAGGTGGATATCCCGGTGATGTCCACCTATCTCATGTTGATTGCCTGTTTCTTCGTCATCATCAACCTGATCGTGGATCTGCTCTACTATTTCGTCGATCCGCGCCTGCGCGTTGACCGGGGGTGGTGAGATGAGCGAAGTGCAGATCCCAGACACAAGTCCGGCCCGCCCGGGCCTGCTGCGCCAAATCTGGCAAAGCGATCTTGCCCACAGCTTCCGCCAGTCGAAGGTCACGGTGGTGGCCGGCATCATCAGCTTCGGCTTTGTGTTCATCGCCCTGTTCGCCCCCTGGATCGCTCCCAGCAACCCCTACGACATGACGGGCATCAGCGTTCTGAATGCCTTCCTGCCGCCGGTGTGGATGGAGGGCGGCGACAGCCGCTTTCTGCTCGGCACCGACAGCGTGGGGCGCGATATCCTGTCCACCATCATGTATGGCTCGCGCATCTCGCTGGGGGTTGGTGTGGCCGCTGTCTTCTTCGCCGCCACACTGGGCATCTCGCTGGGGCTCATCAGCGGCTACATTGGCGGGCGCACAGATGCGGCCATCATGCGTGTGGCCGAGATCCAGCTGAGCTTCCCGGACATTCTCATCGCCCTTTTGATCGACGGCATCATCCGCAGCATTCTAGGGCCCGGCACCCATGGCAACATTGCCTTCATCGTGGTGATCTCGGCCATCTCGCTGGCCTATTGGGTGCAGTTTGCCCGTACCGTGCGCTCCACCACCATGGTTGAGAAGGGCAAGGAATATGTCCAGGCGGCGAGGGTTGCCGGCAAGAGCCCTGGCTACATCATGTTCAAGCACCTGCTGCCCAACGTCATGGGCCCGGTTCTGGTGATCGCCACCATCAATTTGGCGCTGGCCATTGTCACCGAAGCCACCCTGTCGTTCCTCGGTGTCGGCCTGCCGCCCACCCAGCCCTCGCTGGGCACGCTCATCCGGGTGGGCAACGACTTCCTGTTCTCCGGCGAATGGTGGATCACCATCTTCCCCGGCATCACGCTCGCCATCATGGGGCTCTCGGTCAATCTCTTAGGCGATTGGCTGCGGGACGCCCTGAACCCGAAATTGCGCTAGGACCGATTGATCCCGTGAGCGAGCAAAGCCCCCCTCTTTTGCAGGTGAAAAATCTCCGGGTCGAGTTCCCCACCCGGGCAGGAACCCTGATGGCGGTGGACAATGTGTCCATGCAGATCGACCGCGGCGAGGTGCTGGGCGTGGTGGGGGAATCAGGCGCCGGCAAGTCCATGACCGGCGCGGCGATCATCGGCCTGCTGGAGGCACCGGGACGGATTGCAGAGGGCGAGATCCTGTTTGAAGGCCAGCGCATCGATACCTTGAGCGACGATGAATTGCGCGTCATCCGCGGGCGTCAAATTGGTGCGATCTTCCAGGACCCGCTCACCAGCCTCAACCCGCTGCACACGGTCGGCCGGCAGATCATCGACACCATCGTCACCCACCTGAAGCTCAGCCAGCGTCAGGCCCGCGCCCGCGCCTTGGAGCTGTTGCAGGAAGTTGGCATTCCGGCCGCCAAAGAGCGCATCGATCATTATCCCCATCAGTTCTCAGGCGGCATGCGCCAGCGCGTGGTCATCGCGCTTGCGCTCTGTGCCGACCCGAAACTGATCATCGCCGATGAGCCTACAACCGCGCTGGATGTGTCGATCCAGGCGCAGATCATCGCGCTTCTGCGCAAGCTTTGCGATGAGCACGGCACGGCCATCATGCTGATCACCCATGACATGGGCGTCATCGCCGAGACCGCCGACCGGGTGGCTGTGATGTATGCCGGGCGCGTGGGCGAAATTGGCCCGGTGGCCGACATCATCCACAAACCAAAGCTGCCCTATACCGTTGGGCTGATGGGGTCCATTCCGTCGATCACAACCGAGGTGGATGAGCTGGCCCAGATCGACGGTGCCATGCCCCGGTTGAACGCGGTTCCGCCCGGCTGCCGGTTCCACCCCCGCTGTGCCCACGCCTTTGAGCGCTGTCACATTGATCTGCCCGAGCTGATCAAGGCGGGCAGCTCAGAGGTGGCCTGCTGGCTGTATGACGAGAAAAAGCCTGGCAAAGGACCCAGCGTTTCACGCAAGGAAACAGCACGGAAAAAGAAAGCATCCGCCAAGGCTGCTGAGGCGTTGCCACTGGTCAAGGTCGATGGGCTGAAACAATATTTCGACGTCTCCCCGCCTTGGCTCACCCGGGTGCTGGAACGCTCCGGCCGGCAGATTGTGAAGGCGGTGGATGATTTGGAATTCACCATCAATCGGGGGGAGACCTTTGGACTTGTGGGCGAGTCCGGTTGCGGCAAATCCACCGTGGCCCGGGCCATCGTTGGGCTCTACACGCCAACCGCCGGCACCATCACTTACATGCCGGGCGAGAACGGCGGCGCCACTGCAAAAGAGCGCGTGGCTGAGTTCGATGACAAGATCCAGATGATCTTTCAGGACCCGCATGCCTCGCTGAACCCGCGTTGGAAGGTTGCTGATGTTATCTCGGAATCGATCCCCGAAGACCGGGTGAGCGCCGACAGGGTGGCCGAACTTTTGCGCCAGGTCGGGCTCGCAGACGCAGACGGCGAGAAATATCCCCACGAGTTTTCCGGCGGCCAGCGCCAACGCATCTCCATTGCCAGGGCACTTGGCGGCGAGCCGGAATTCCTCATTTGCGATGAGCCGACGTCCGCCTTGGATGTCTCGGTGCAGGCCCAGATCCTGAACCTGATGGTGGACCTGCAGCGCAGGTTGGGGCTGACCTATCTGTTCATCAGCCATGATCTGGCGGTGGTGCACCACATCTCGACCCGGGTGGGTGTGATGTATTTGGGGCGGCTGGTGGAATGGGCCGAGACTGAACGCCTCTTCGCCAACCCCCAGCATCCCTACACACGCCTGTTGCTGCAGTCGGTGCCGGATCTGTCCAAGATCGGCATGCGGCGCGCGCCCATGGCCGGCGAGGTTCCCAACCCGCTCGATCCACCCTCAGGATGTGCATTTCATCCGCGCTGCCCGTTCGTGCAAGACCGGTGCTTGAGCGAACGTCCAATGTCCATCGAGGTGGATGGCACCCATGTGGCGTGTCACGCAGTGGAGGAAGGCAGAGTTTAGGATGCGAGGAAGCGCGACAGGGAATAGTTGAACGTGTCCTCGTGGCACTTCAGCGCGTTCAAAACGGCAGGTCCGGAGAAATCACGAACGTCATATTGGCACACGCTCACCAGCGGGAACCTGCGGGCGATGTCGTGGTTGTAGCGGACCTCATAGGCGAGCAGGTCGTCATAGCTCATGCCCAATTCCAGGCACCAGCTCATGTCGCCCAGCAGCCTGAATGACCGCATGCCGGCCCGGGTCGCCGCCATCACGCTTTGCTCCACGAACCGGCACATTGCTTCGCCGTCAGGTATGCCGTCACTCTGAATGAGCTGGCCTTTCTCTATGGCCTCGGGCACGCCGTCCCAAACTTCACGGATATGATCGAGAACCTCTTCGCGCACCGCTTTGGTGGCGATTAGCAGGCACCCTTCGCCGTTGCGCAGCCCGTCCTGGATAAAGGGAACCGACCATTTCAGGCGGCCGAGATCGTTCTCATACAGCGTGCAGATGTGATTGCCATACTCGATGGCGACACCTTCCAGCAAAACCTCGCTTGGGCGGCTTGCTGGGGGAGCCTGCGGGGCGGCGCGGTCTTCCATGAACGCCATCAGGTCTTCGCGCTTGAAGCGGCGCTCGCGCTTGGCGCCAAGGCGCATGCAGGCGAGCCGGCCCGAATTGGTCCAGCGTCTCAAGGAGGCTTCGCTGACCTTCAACAGGGCGGCAGCTTCCTTGATGTTCAGCAGTTCTGAATTCTGGTCGGGCTGTAACGTCACCAAAGTTCCTCGTTCATTCCTTTTGCGGCCCGGCACCGGCAAGGCGTTGCACGATCCCTAGCAGGAATATCGGCGAACCGCATCACTGCATATTCTATGCAATGATATACTTTCCTGTCGTTTGTTTGATAATGCTTGTATAGCAATGTTAGCCTTGAGCATAGTTGCAGGCTTGGAAAGCGGCGGCCAATCGGATCGACGCCAAGCGCAACTGACCACTGGAGTGGATCGGCCAATACAAGAATCCACCCTTAAACAGCGAGGGAATGTCTATGAGCTTACGTCTATTGCACCATCCCGCGTCCCAGCCCTGCCGCTCGGCGCGCCAGTTTCTTATTGAGAATGAAATCGAGTTTGAAGACGACATTGTCGACATCACCACGAACATCAACGAGAGGCAGGACTTTCGGGACGAATATAACCCCACCGGGCAGGTGCCGATCCTGGTGGACGGCGACCTTCGGGTTTGGGAGAACGTGGCGATCGGGCGTTACCTGCACGAGAAATACGAGTGTCCGAGCCACTGGTTCGGCTCCACTTTGGTGCAGCGCGCCCGGATCAACCAGTTCGTTCAATGGTATGCCTACACGCTGCGCCTTGGCGGCGGTGCCTTCCACTGGACGATTTTTGCGCCGATGATCTATGGCATGGACAAGGACTTCACGGCAGAACGCCGCAAAGGCTTTCACGTTCTCTATGAATCCATGGAACTGTTGGAGAACTATTGGCTGAAAGAAGACAAGTATGTTTGCGGTGGTGAGGTCAGCTATGCCGATCTTGCCGCGTTCCATGAGTTTGTCTCCCATGATGCCGGTAATATCATTCCAGACAAGGTTTGGGCCAAGCACCCCAAGATCACGGCCTGGTTCAAAATGATGTCTGCACGGCCGGCCAACGAGGCAGTGAGCGGTTGGCAGTATGAGACCATCGCCAAAGTGATGGCCGGTGAGATGAAGGTTGAGTTCACCCGCAGAACCGCCGTGCTGAAAGGCACCGAGGCCCATGGCGGACACAACACGGGCATTCCGCACCTGGACGAGAACCAGGACTACATTGCGCAGGTGGAATCCTAGGCCTAACATTGCAAAGCCAGCCTTTGCGGAGGGGCGCCCAACGGGTCCTCCGCAAGGGCGGTTGTTTCACCAACAGGCAGGCCGATCGGCCGGGGTGTATGTTTCCCATGAGTTTGGTTTCGCACGCTGAGATCGACGAGAGCCGGATCGGAGAATTCACCTATCTGGCAGCATCGGTGGAAACCTCGCTCTATCGCAACGGCAAGGTGTTCACGCGCCGTGACGGCAGCGGAAATGACAACAGTTGGGTGGGGGCTGATCTGCAGAAGTGTCAGATGCCGGTTGCCGATGCGCGCGGACTTTCAGGTCCCCACCGCAAAACGCTTCACACCAACGGCTTTGAGATCCTTCAGGACCGATTGGAAACTCCATTTGCGGATTTCCTCGATCACGACACTGTGGTGCGCCGCTATTATCCTCACTGCGCAGAGATTATCCAGGCGGCAAGCGGGGCCAGTCTTGTTGCGGCCTTTGATCACAACATCCGGTCCGTCTCCGGCAGCCAGAGCAAGCGCCGCAGCGAAGGCGGGCAATTGGTGCAGCCGCCGCTCCATATGGTGCATGGTGACTACACCCTGACCAGCGCCCCTCAGCGGGCACGCGATCTGGCAAGGTCACCGACCAGCAATGACACCTTCGGTGCCTTGCTTTCAGAAGGCGAAACGCTTCTGAGCGAGGCGGATGTGGAGCGGGCGCTCAGCTCCGGCCGGTTCGCCATCATCAACCTTTGGCGGAACATCGCTGAAGAGCCGGTTGCGACCCACCCGCTTGCACTGTGCGATGCTGCCAAGGTGCATCCGGATGATCTGGTGGTGTTTGAGATCCACTATGCGGACCGGATCGGCGAGAACTATTACGCCAAGCACACAGAGCAACATGAGTGGTATTTCTACTCAGCCATGACGCGGGACGAAGCCCTGTTGATCAAGCAGTGGGATTCGGCCGGTGAGCTGGCGCATTCTGAAGGCAGAAACGCAGATGCTCTGAATCCAGAGGCGCCGTGCACGTTCAGTATCCACAGTGCGTTTGCCGATCCCACCGCGCCTGCCGATGCCCCTGACCGCTGGAGCATCGAGGTGCGTTGCGTCGCGCTCTTCGACTGACGCACCTTCGCCTTCCCTTGACCTTTTGTAGTGCGGCCCGCATTGCTAAACAGCGGCCCTTGCCGCACGCAGCAGGAGGTTTGATTGGAAGATTACTTCCCGGGGTTTGCTGGACTTAAGGCCTGTTTCGCGGTGGGCCGGGCAAATGGTATCGCCCAGGCTGCCAAGCGCTTGGGCGTGTCCCGGTCTGCGATCAGTCATCAGCTGAAGAAACTGGAGACCGAGCTTGGCGTGCGGCTCTATGAACGCGAAGCGGGCAAGCTCAGGTTGACCACGGAAGGGGAAGCTTATCTGCGTGCCGTTGAAGAGCCCATGAGCCAGTTACGTGAGGCGACCGAGCAGATCCGCTCGTCCCCCAAACGCCGCCGGGTCTCTCTCACCCTGACGCCCTCTTTTGCTGCTGGCTGGCTGATGCCGCGCATGCGGAAGTTGGCGGAGTTGCATCCGGAACTGGAGCTCAACCTGATCTGCACCACGCGTGTAGTGGAACTTGGCACCGAGCATGTGGATATCGCCATTCGCCGGGGCGGCGGCAACTGGGAGGGCCTGGACGTTGTGCCGCTCTTCCACGAGGACGTGGTGCCGATCATCTCCCCCGGTCTTCTGAAGGAAATTGACGCCGACGATCTCAATTCATTGCTGAAGCGCTCGCAATTGCTCGTGAACTCCAACCTGCCTCGGGAATGGGACGACTGGTGCACGTCCGGCGATTTGGATTTTGGGCCTGAGCTCAAACGGTTCGTTCTGGAATCCTATGAACTGACCGTTGCTGCCTGCCAGGATGGGCTGGGGATTGCTCTGGGCCGGCGTCCCTTGATTGATCCCCTGCTGGACTCCGCTGAACTGGTTCAACCGTTCAAGGACACGCTGGTCAGCACGTCGGGATACTTCCTGGTGTCGCGCAAAGACTATGAGCCTGATTCAATGGCACGCAAGCTGAGGAATTGGCTCATTGCTGAAAGTGATTTGAGTTAAATTCAACAAACGTTGATTAATATTCAATGTTTGAGAGACTGCCGCCGCGCTAGGGTCCGGTCAAAAGGAGCCCTATCATGTCAGGTCCACTGAGCGGTGTGCGCATAATCGATCTCTCCACAGTCGTCTCCGGCCCCATGGCGACAATGATGCTCGCCGACCAAGGCGCAGAGGTCATCAAGATCGAGCGCGAGGATGGTGACTTCACGCGCCAGCTCGCCACGCGGCGTGCCGGCTATTCGGCGATCTACCTCAACAACAACAGGAACAAGAAATCTGTTGTTGTGGATCTGAAGAGCCCTGAGGGCTTGGGGGCGGTTAAGCAGCTCTGCCGCGATGCGGATGTGTTTGTTCAAAATTTCCGCCCCGGCGTCGCCAAGCGGCTTGGCCTGGGGCCCGAGGTTTTGAGGGCGCTGAACCCGCGTCTGATCTACATGTCGATCGCCGGGTTTGGATTTGACGGGCCATTGGTGGGCAAGCCGGTGTATGACCCGCTCGTCCAGGCGGTCTCCTCGCTCACCACCGTGCAAGCGGGTTCTGATGAGGAGCGCCCGCGCCTCATCCGCACCATCGTGCCCGACAAACTCACAGCTGTTCAAGCCAGCCAGGCGATCACCGCCGCCCTGTTTTCCCGTGAGCGAACCGGGGAGGGGCAAGAGGTGCAACTGTCGATGCTGGACACGGTGGTGTCCTTCCTGTGGGGCTCAGACATGAACGGCCACACCTTTGTTGGCGATGAGCTGGAGCGGGAGGAATCGCAATCTTTCATCGACCTGATTTACGAGGTGTCCGATGGCTACGCCACCATCTCTGTGATGCAGGACAAGCATTGGGAAGGCCTGGCAAAGGCGACGGACCGGCCGGACATTCTGGAGGATCGCCGGTTCTTGAATGCCGAACTGAGAGAGATGAACCGGGATGCACGGCTGGCGCTCACCCAGGCGATCGTTTCTGAAATGAAGCGAGACGAATTGCTTGAGCGCCTGGAGCAGGAGGGCGTGCCGTGCGCCCCTGTTCTGACGCGCAGCGAGATGCGGGTCCATCCTCAGGTGGCCGCTAACCAAGCTGTCATTGAATATGAACACCCCGTGGCCGGACGCTTGCGCCAGGCCAGAAACCCCGCGGTGTTCCACGGCACGCCCACGGGCAAGGTGACCCCGGCACCGGCGCTGGGCGAGCATACCGACGAGATCTTGGGCGCCCCCGCCGTTGTTGAGCTCGCAGGCTAGCCCCATGATCGATTTCTATTTCGCCCCAACTCCCAATGGCTGGAAGGTGGCCATCATGCTGGAGGAGTGCGGGGTGGACTACAGTGTTCATCTGATGGATCTGCCAGGTGGAGATCAGTTCGCACCGGAGTTTCTGGCTATCAATCCCAACGCCAAGATCCCCGCCATTGTGGATCATGGGGCAGGCGGCCTGACGGTGTTTGAGAGCGGTGCAATTTTGCGCCATCTCCATTTGAAGACCGGCCGGTTCGGCGGTGCTGCCAGCTTGCCGGCCAAGGAGCTGGATGAATGGTTGTTCTGGCAGGCTGCAAACCTTGGGCCCATGGCCGGGCAAGTTAGCCACTTTGTGAACTACGCCCCGCAGCATATGGAGTATGCTCAAAACAGATATCGCGGAGAATATGAGCGCTGTATCAAGGTCTTGGAGAGCCGGCTTTCAGATCAGCCCTACATTTTGGGAGACTATTCCATCGCTGACATGATGACATTTCCCTGGGTGTTCATTGCCAGGAACTTGGGCGTTGATCTGGCCACGTTCCCGGCGGTGGCCCGTTGGCGCTCAACCATCAAGTCCCGGCCTGCCGTGCGGCGGGCGATAGATCTTCACAAAGACGCCCAGTTCACCAAAACGGCAAACGCTCACAACGCGCCCGGTCTGTTCAATCAAACCGCGGAGCATATGGGCGCATGAAAGTTGCCGCCATTCAGGCCGCGCCGGTGTTCCTCGATGCGCGGGCCACAACCGACAAGGCCTTGGGACTGTTGCGCAAGGCTGCAGGCGAGGGGGCCGAGCTGATTGTCTTTCCCGAGGTCTTCATATCCGGCTACCCCTCCTGGCTGCGCGTTCCCTCTGTTGTCACCAATGACGAGCTTTTGAAGATTGGTCACGTCGCCTATCTGCAGAGCGCCGTTGATGCATCGGGCCCCGAGATCACGGAGATTGCAAAGACGGCCCATGAGCTGGGCGTGTTCGCCTATATGGGGTTCCTTGAAAAGACCCGTTCGGGTGGTTCGGTCTATGCCTCTCTGGCGGCCATTCATCCCGACAACGGTGTTGTGGGCGTTCACCGCAAACTCAAGCCAACATTTCAAGAGCGCCTGATCTGGAGCGACGGGGATGGTCATGGCCTGGAAGTGCACGCCTGGAGTGAGTTCCGGCTTGGCGCTCTCAACTGTTATGAAAACTGGCTGCCGCTTGCACGGCATGCTCTTTATGCGCAGGGCGAGGACGTGCACATCGCCACCTGGCCTGGCGACTTGGACGTGACCGAAAACATCTCGCAGTTCATCGCCATGGAGGGCAGGGTGTATGTGATCTCCGCTTCCGGCATTCTGCGCACCGGAGACATTCCAAAAAGCTTTGCCCTCAGGGCGCAGATCGTTGAGGGCCGAGACGTCATCAACAATGGCGGCTCGATGATTGTGGAACCGGGCGGAAAGATCATTGCCGGCCCGGTGATTGATGAGGAGTGCATCCTTTACGCTGACATCGCCAAGGAGACGGTGCTGGCTGAACATCTCAAGCTGGACCCGGCGGGGCACTACAGCCGAAACGATGTGCTGCGCCTCAACGTTAACCGGGAGCGTGTTGATGGGCCGGGGATCGAATGAACAGTGGGCGAGGACGTCCAAAACCAAAAACCCAAGGAGGAAAGAACGATGAATGATATTTCCGGAAGCTGCCTATGCGGAGAGGTTACTTATTCGGCCGATGCCGAACCTGCGATGATTGCCGTATGCCATTGCCCTGATTGCCAGAAGCAAACCGGCACCGCGTTTTCGGTGAACGTTCTCGTTCCGGGCGACAAGGTTGAAATGTCCGGATCATCGCTGTCTCAATATGTGGTCAAAGGCGACTCCGGACAGAACGTGACGCGGAACTTCTGCAACAAATGCGGCTCGCCGCTTTCAACCGTTCTTGATGCCTTCGGCGGCATGGCGGCAATCAAGGCCGGCACCATGAAAGACAACTCATGGGTCAAGCCAGGCGTTCAGATCTGGTGCGATTCAGCGCAGTCTTGGGGCGTGTTGGATGACGACATCCAGAAGGCACCGAAGAACCCGGGCTAGTAGTCCTTCTCAAAGAACACACCGGCCCGCGAGGAGCCGTCGGACCCGGCGGCTCCGCGCAGTTTGAAGTTCTTGCCGATTCCTAAGTCGATGATGACCCGGCTGGTGTTGGTCTTTGTGGTCTGCTCAACCCCGATCGACAGTCGCTCGTTGATTTGCTTGCCGGCCCCCACTGCGGTCTCGCCGGACGCGGTCTCTGTAACCTCAAGCCAATCGACCCCCAGTGTGTCTTGCAAGTCTCCAAGCAGGCTGCTGTCGCTGCCGCCGCTCAACACGGCAATTGAGGCGGCCAACTGAGCAATTTGCAAGGGCGAGAGCTGAAGCAGATCGCGGTTGAAGACCAAGCGTGCAAGGGCTTCTTCTTCAGGCAATTCAGGTGATGAGGTGACCGAGATCTTCGGCGCACTGGCCCGGCCCGCGATAATCAGCCGAATGGTTGAATCGGAGGTTCGCGACACCGCGACCAGGTTCAGCCTGGGGTCGAGATCACGATCAAAATCGAGCCGGCCGCGCTCGAACTCAAGGCGCTGGCCCAGAAGCTTCAGGGTGCCACGGCGCAGGCGGAATGAACCATTGGCAATGAGGGCCGAGGGTGTGCCGGTCAGGTTCAACCCTCCGCCCAGCAAGGCGGTGACCCCGCGGCCGCTGACGGAAATGGACTCTTTGGCGACGATGCGAAGGTTCACCCGAAGGTCAGAACCACCCCCACCGCTGCGGGATTTGAACTGCCTGAGCTGTTGCAGCACCTTGGGCGGCGCACGCCTGTGGCGCACCTCAAGCGGCTTCAGGGCCGAGGGCGGGATTTCGCTCAACGTGACCTTGGTCTTTTTCAGAATGATGTCGCCCTGCAACAGCGGCGACCCATCCAACGGCCCCACAAGCTGAAGGTTTGCATCATAACGGGCGGATACCAATGTGCCGTCTGCATAGACGCCATTTTGGACTTGCACCCTTATGCTGGCCTGGCGCGGCCCGTCCAGGCCCACGGTGCCGGAGGCTGACACGCTGCCCGATTTTCCCGTGCGCCCACGGAACGAAACAATCTGGACACGGTCCTGGGAAATCACGAACCGCCCGTTTGCGCGCGTGACGATGAACCTGCCATCCACGTCGCCAACCGTGGCGTTGCTCAAGGTCAAGGTGCCTTGAACGTTCGGCTGATCTTCTGTGCCGCGCACCCGCACGTCAAACCCTACGCCGCCGCTGATGCGCGCGCCTGCGTCTGCAAGAGTGTCGGCAAACATTCTGGCGTTCGCCTTGCCGCTTGCGCGCACATCAAGCCGGGTGACCGCGCGCGACCGGTCAATCTGGCCCTGGATCGAAACTGACAGATCCCGGCCGCTGGTTGCCGTTCCCCGCAGGGCGATCTGGCGGTTTTCCATCCGTCCCTTGAGGGCCAGCTGCAAAGCGCGCAGGCCTTGCGCGCGCAGCTGGTCTGCGCTCAGGTTTCTGCCGGTCAACTCAAACCGGCCCGTAGGATCGCCGATCTCGCCTGTCATGGCCGCATTGCCCGTCAGCGTGCCGGACAAGCCCGGTATGCCGGCCAACTGCCTGAAGGGCGATAGAGGCAAAGCGTTCAACGCAACTGTTGCCTCCAGCTCAGGCAGGATCTGGCCATCAATCTTGATGCGCCCCTTGCCAATTCGCACAGCGGCCTTTTGCACGCTGACGCTGCCGCTCTCGTTGCGCGTAATTGTGAATGGATTTGCCAGCGCGAACGGGGCCCGTTGGGCGCTGCCCTTGAGCCTGGATATCCTGATGACGGTCTGGTCCCCGGCAATCTCCACATCAGCCAAGGCGCGGCCAGATAGATCGCGGCCCTTAACATCCACGTTGAGCGCGTAAGCACGCTCGCCCTTGCTTGTGGCTGTTGCGGTGATTGCATCAAAGAACAGATCTGCCGCCCGTACCCTGCGCAGTTTGGCTTGGCCCTCAATGCGGGGACTGCCCAGCGCATCTTCGATGCGCATATCGCCTGCCATCGTTGCTGCCGTAAACTCTTCGCTGGCAATGTCAGCGCCTTTGAAGATCGCCTTTAGGGTCGTCTCGCCGCCGGTATCCGCCAACGTGATGTCGGAGTTCAGGCTGCCGCGCAAACGCGTCAGCAAAAGCGGTCCGATGTCGCTGAGGTCAGGAGCAGTCAGCTTGAATGTGCCTGAGGGGCCACCCAAAACGGGGAGATTGAGACTTCCGTTCAGCCGCGCTGATCCGGAAACCATGGAAAACTCCCGCAGCTGCCGTGTGCCTTCAGGTGTGGTCGCCAGGAGCGCGCGGGCGGTCACGGGCTGACCTTGCAGTTTAGCGGAGAAGTCCAACTGACCGCTGGGCGCACTCTCGCTCAATTTCATGTTGGCGCTCAATGCAGCGTCTGTCAGGGCTGCGCCGGTCAGGGTGATGCTTTCGCCAGATGCAACCAGGTTAAGCAGCGGCGCGGCACGGTCGCCGCTCAGGGTTGCCTTAAGCTCGGCGCCGCCGCCGGCTTCCGGGTGCAACTGGCTCAGGTCGCTAAGGCGCCCGGCCACTGTCAGATCGACAGTTTCATCCACCTTGCCGTTCAACGTCAAAGACAGCGCGCTGCTGTCTATCTGCCAGTCGGATAGGCTGAACTGCGCCTCACCATTGCCGGCGAACCGGCCGGACAGTCTGGCATCGCCCGCCAACAACCCGTCCAGAAGCGCATAGCCGGTTACAGGCGAGCTCGCAGAAGCCCTGAAGGCCAGGGCGAAGGAGGACGCGGAGGGCTTCAGGTTGCCGTTCAGCGCAAAGTTCACCACCCCTGCTGAAACATTGGTGTCGCTGATGACGATCTGGCCCTGCTGATCGGTCCGCGCGGCAAGTTTGGCGCGGAGCGGGCCCAGCAGGGCAGCCGGCATGAGATTGGAATTGCCTCTGGTCACATCTGCAGAAAGGCTGCCGTTGACGCCGGTGCCGGCCTTTTCCAGATCAACGCCTTGACCGCGCAGGTCGAGCTTGATCCGGTTCAAGACGGCCGGCTCTGAGGTCATTGCGCTGGCGGTTCCCTTGAACTGCCACGTGGGATCGCTGATCGATCCGGTCACGTTGAGATCGCCGTTGAGGCCGCTGACCTCCATCTTGCCGAAGCTTGCGGCCTGTTCGGCAATCAACAGGGGATGCTGCGCGGTTGAGCGGAACCCAACGGCCAGATCGCTGGTTTCACCGGACCAATCGATAGGTCCGGAAGCGCGCAATTGCACGTTGGTGTTGCCAATACGGATGCGCTGGACCTGCGCCCGCGACTTGTCCTTTTCAAACAACACTGAGCCAACAAGCTGTGTTGACCCTCCAAGCCAGCCGGCAAAGCGGTCGGAGACCAGGCGTCCGATCTCGCCCTCAGCATCCAGGGTCAGCTGTTTGCCGGCGTCGGTGGTGTCAACCTTTGCCGTTCCTTGCGCCACGATGGTGCTGTTAAGCTTCAGTCCGAATTTTCCGGCCCAATTGTCGATGGAGCCCTGGGCTGAAACGTCCAGATCCACGGCGGGCTGGTTGGCGATATCCAGCAGATTGACCACCAGCCCATCGCGGCCTTCCTTGAGCTGAAGGTCGACCTTCAGCACGCGGGTGAGCGGGTCGAGCAGCATGTTCGCGGTCAAGCGGCTGTCACCGCCATTTGTCCGTTGTGCGGCCAGTTGGAAGGAGACCTCGGCAGGCGTTTGCTTCACGCGTCCTGATCCATCCACGCTGAAGATGAAGATCTCGCCGGCGACCTTCTCAGAAAGCTCCAATTTGGCAACCGAGATCTTTTGGATTTCGGCGTCTTGCAGGTTCTTCAGCTCGTCCGGGGCTCCGGCGTCAGCCGTCTCTTCGGCCTTGATCGCTTCGGGCAGGCGCTGCACGTGCAGCCGCTCTACGCTCAGGCTGTTGATCTTCAGGCTTTCGGTGAGAAGCGACAAGGGCTGCCAGTCGAGGGCAAACTGTTCCATCACCAGCCAGGTGCCGGTTTCGTCCTGCACCTGGACCCGCTTGGCCGTGACATCGCCGTCCAGCGCGATCCCCACGCCGTCGACCAGAACGCGCCGGCCTTTGCTTGAGAGAATGTCCTGCAGCATGCCCTCAACCAGCCCCTTCGCGGTCTGGTTCTGGGCTGCCACATAGGGCAGGGAGGCCATGGCGAACAGGGCCGCGATCAGAACAGTCAGAGCTATCAGCTTGTTGCGCATCAGAACGCCTGTCCTATTCCCGCGTAGAATGCGAAATCCGGATCACCCGGGCGTGGATTGACGGGCACGGCAACATCGAGCCTGATCGGCCCGACGGCGGTGTAATATCTGAGGCCCAAGCCAGCCCCAATCTGAAAATCGTCGGTTCCGCCAAACAGCGTTCTGGCGGTTACCAGGCCGGCATCAACGAACGGCACCACGCCAATGGTGTCGGTGATCTTCAGACGGGCTTCGAGCGAGCCTTCCACCCGGGACAAGCCACCGGTGGCGCCGAAGCCTGCGACCCGCGGCCCGATGTCCAGGTGGTCGTAGCCGCGGACCGACCCGCCGCCGCCGGCATAGAAGCGTCTATGGGCAGGGATCTCGGCAAGCTTTGCTCCGGCTATGGTTCCCACAACAGCTCTGGCGGCCAGCACGTAGCGCGATGCCTCATCAACTGAGAAATAGCCGCGCAATTCGGCATCACCGGCAAAGAACACAGCCTCCGAATCCACCTCCACCAAAGGTTCCGCGCTGAGCTGTGCAAACACGCCGCTTGTGGGGTCAAGCACATTGTTCCGGGTGTCATACTTCAAACTGGTGGGCAGGCTGAACAGCGTGTAGGAGTTGCGCCCGAAGGCATCGTCAATGCGCGCCCAATCATAACTCACCCCGCCGCTCACGGTGGTGTAGTCGTCGATCTTCCGGGTGATCTGGGTGTTCAGCACCACGCCGCGGCGCTGGAAGGGGTCGGTGTCTTCCTGCAGGGCGGTTGCCTTCACGTCGAGCCGGTTTCTGGGGTGCAAGAAGCCTGGCACGCTGTAGAGCACGGAAAACAGGCCGTCATACTCATCCAGATCTTCGGCTTCGAACAATTGGCCGACGCTGGCATCCACCCTGATGCTCTCAGCCTCTCCAAACAAGTTGCGGTGCAGCCAGAAGGTCTGCAGCGCCAGGCCCTCGATGCTGGAATAGAAGGCCCCGGCGCCGATTGTTCTGCGCTTGCGCTCAGAAACCTCGATGATCACCGGGTAGAGCCCGTCGGGCCCCGGCGTCTCGGCCACCTTGACCGAAACGCTGCCGAGCGCGTCCAACGACGTCAGATTCTTGCGGATCCGTTCCATGGTCTTGGGATGGTAGGGAGCGCCGGCGGGCACCTCGGCCTGGCGCAGCAGGAATTCCGGCGACATCCGCTCTGTGCCTTCAACCCGCGCTGTTCCAAGGCGGGCGGGAGGACCAGGGGCGATGTGGAGCGTGACGTCCAGTTGGCGCGTGGCATGATCGGCAATCACTTCACGCTTTGCGATTTTGACGAACGGGTGGCCTGCGCGTTGCCAGGTTCTGACAACGGCACCTTCGGCTTCAATAATCGTTCGTGAGGCGGCCTTGTCTCCCGGCACCAAACCGCCTTCTGCTGCGGCGGCTTGTGCCAGTGCCGGGTCCCCGCCAAGCAGGCGAACCTCGCCAAAGCGAAACTCCGGTCCTGGGCTCACTGCGATCGCAACCGGAACCTTGCCGTCCACCAGCCGGAGCGTTTCTGTAACACCGATCTGATCGGGCCTTCTGCCGCCGATCAGGGTGGACACCGTGCCGCCGTAGTAAGCCTCCTCGAACAGGAGCGCGAGCAGATTGGCTTCGTCGTCCCGGGCTCTGGAGATCAGGCCGATTGTGCCGGAGGGGGGCTGGTCCTGTTTGCGGATAAGCAGAGAGCCGTCCACGAGCTTTTCCGACAGTGAGGGAATGTCGTTTTCAACTCTCAGTTCTGCAGAGTATGGGACGGGATCGATGACGTCTGCGTCGGTCTCCTCGCCTCCGCCAAATATCTTCACGCCAAACAGCTCAAAGGCCCCAGCTTGTGCCGGTTGTGCAAGCAACAGGATGCTGGCGAGCATCATGCCCAAAGCGAACTGCTTCAACACTAACACCTTTCAACCAAACACATATTTGACCATAGAGCCATTATAAGGCCGATTGTCGACAGGTATTTGAGATTCGGTCTCTGGTAAGGTGATTTTGATGAACAAAAAGTTCGTTCTGCCGCCTTTTGTGGCGGTTTTTGACGTGACCCAACCTTTTTGGTTTTCTTCCCGGGCCCTGCCTCAAGAGACCGGGATGCAGAAAGCTGAATGGTCTATGCGACCGCCCGGCTCAAGGCGCATTGCGACCAGAGCTCGCTCAAGGCATTGACCAGGTTTTCAATGTCTTCATTCGTGTGGAGCGGAGAGGGGGTGATGCGCAGGCGTTCGGTGCCTTTGGGCACGGTGGGATAGTTGATCGGTTGCACATAGATGCCGGCATTGTCGAGCAGCCAGTCGGTGATCCATTTGCACTTCACCGGGTCGCCAACGACCACGGGCACTATGTGGCTCTCGTTGGCCATATAGGGAATTGCAAGTTGATCAAGACGTTGGCGCAGCTTGGCCACGCGTTCGCGCTGGGCCAGCCGTTCTGTGTCTGATTGTTTGAGATGCCGGATCGAGGTGATGGCCCCTGCTGCCACTGCTGGCGGCAACGCAGTGGTGAAAATGAACCCGGACGAGAACGAGCGGACAAAGTCGCATATGGTTTTTGAGGCGGTGATGTATCCGCCCATGACACCGAACGCCTTGCCCAATGTGCCTTCAATCACGTCCACGCGGTCCATCAGGCCTTCGCGTTCTGCAATCCCGCCGCCGCGCGGGCCATAGAGGCCAACAGCGTGCACTTCATCGAGATAGGTCATGGCGCCATATTGCTCAGCCACGTCGCAGAACTCTGCAATCGGGCCAATGTCGCCATCCATGGAGTAAACGCTTTCGAAGGCCACGATCTTGGGGCGCTCCGGGTCGATTTCAGAGAGCTTGCGGGCGAGATCCTCAACATCGTTGTGTTTGAACACAACCTTGTCGGCCCGCGAATGGCGGATGCCTTCGATCATCGAGGCGTGGTTGCCGGCGTCAGACAAGACCACGCAATTGGGCATGCGCGACGCCAGGGTGCTGAGCGAGGCCCAGTTTGACACGTATCCCGATGTGAAGATCAGGGCCGCTTCCTTGCCATGCAGATCGGCCAATTCGTGCTCCAGCTCCACGTGATAGTGGTTGGTGCCGGAGATGTTGCGGGTGCCGCCGGCGCCTGCGCCGCAGCGGTCGATCGCGCCTTTCATGGCGTCCAGAACGGCTGGGTGCTGGCCCATGCCCAGGTAGTCGTTGGAGCACCAGACGGTGACTTCGCTGGTGGTGCCGTCGGCGTCGTGGCGGGTGGCGCGCGGAAACTTCCCGCGCTGGCGTTCAAGGTCGGCGAACACCCGGTAGTTTCCGTCGTCGCGCAACGCGTCGAGCTTTCCTGACATGAATTCATCGTAGTTCATCAAACGACTTCCTCAAACTCTTCAACGCCCTCAGGCTGCACATTCTTTGTTTGCCGATAGCACTTTTGCTGCGGGTTCATCTGTGAGCAGAGTCACAAGGCGAACGGCGCCGGCACGGGTGCGATGCCAAGTTTAGAACAATTGTAAACCAAAGCTCAGATGCGGCCAAGTGTGGCGATTGCGCATTATTGGTAGAATTGCTGTGCTTTTTGGGGTCGCGTCAGTTTGTCATTGCCTCAAAATCTGATCATTTCGCCAGTGGTGACACCGTCACCCTGGCTTAACGAAAAAGGTAGATGACACGCTCCGCAGCAGCGTTGATCTAGGTCAAGTGTGCGTGCGGGACTTCTGGGGATCGTAAATGGGCATGGCCACCACTGTTGCCGTGGTCTCGATGCCGCCGCCGCTCACGGTCAGGCTTGTGCCCACCGCCGATGCTGAGGGCGCCACATGGGCCAGAGCCAGCGATTTGCCCAAACGGTGCGAATAGCACGGGCTGTTGACCACACCGACCTCGGTGCCGCCTTGTGCCAACACCTCCTCGCCATTGACCATGTCGTCATGGGCGATATCCAGGCACACGTTGTGCAGCTTCTCGTTGCCCTCTGCAGCCAGAACGGCATCCCGGCCCCGGAATGCGGCCTTGTCGCGGTTGACCGTAAAGCCCAATCCAACCTCCCAAGGCGTGTGATCGGTGGTCATGTCGTAGCCGTAGAACAGAAGGCCGGCTTCGATGCGCACTTTGTCGAGCGCGGTAAAGGAACATGGCATGACGCCCGCAGCGACCAGGCCGTCCCAGACCTCGCCCACCACGCTTTCATCGGCAAAAACCTCGTAGCCGCGTTCGCCGGAATAGCCTGTGCGAGAGATCCTGCAGGCATGGCCGAAAAGCGTGGCTGGGGCGTGGTGGAAGTATTTCATGGCGCCCAGATCAGCATCACAATGGGCGTTCAGGATGTCCAAGGCGCCTGGGCCCTGGACGGAAATGTCATGCAAGGCATCTGTGAACTCAAGTTCAACTGAGCGACCGTTTGCGGAGACTTCAAGCAACGCCATGGTATCGCCGGACCCGTGTACGATCATCCATTCATCGCCGCCATTGTTCGACACAATCGCATCATCTGCCATGGTGCCGTTCTCTGTGAGCACCGAGAGATAGGCGGCATGGCCGGGGCTGACCCGCGACAATTCTCTCGTGGAGAGATGGTTCAACACCACCATGGCATCAGTTCCCCGCACGAAAACCTTCTTCAACGGCGACATGTCGAACATGCCGGCCCCTGCGCGCACGGCGTCATGTTCGTCGTTCGGGTCGGTGTTGTAGGTCCAGGCGGTGCCCATTCCGTTCCAGTCTTCAAGGCCAGATCCAAGCGCTTTGTGGCGTGAGGCAAGGGCTGAGGTGCGGCTGAGTTCTTCGGTCATAGGGGTCTCCCAAGGGGTTAGTACCATTCGTCCGGCATCGCCGCTTTGCGGCTCGCCATGAAGTCTTTGAGTTCGGCGTCAACGCTATCGTTCATGGCCGGCGGCTCGTAGGAGGCAAGCTGTGCCTTCCATCTTTGATTGGCCCGCTCGGCGGCTGTGGGGCTGCCGTTCTCCAGCCAGGTTTCATAAGGGCCCGCTTCAGGCACGCTGGGCTCGAAATTGGCCGTGGCGAAGTTGCGCAAGGTGTGGGCTGTCGAGAGGAAGTTCTCCCCCGGACCCGCCTCGCTGTAGGCATCGCGGGCCAGGGTCTCCTCGGTCACCGCCATGCCCTCCATGAGTTTCAGCATGGCGCCGCAATTGTCTGTGTCCAGGATGAACTTCTCGTAGGACATGGTGAGCCCGCCTTCCAGCCACCCGGCTGCGTGCCACACCTGATGGGCGCCCGACAGCATGGTCGACCACATGGCGTTGGTGCTGTCTTGCATGGCCTGACCATCCGGCGCGTTGGACGCGGTGATCTGGCCGCCGCCTGAACGCACGGGAACACCCAGCCTGCGGCCCAGCTGCGACAGCGCCATGGTGGCGATGCTGGCCTCTGGAGTGCCAAAGGTCAGGGCGCCGGATTTCAGGCTCATTGTGGAATGAAAGCTGCCCAACACGGCGGGACATCCAGGCCGCACAAGCTGCGACAGCGCGATGCCCACCATGCCTTCTGCAAGGGTTTGGGCCACCACCGCGGCCGGTGAGACCGGCCCCATGGCCCCGCCGAAGATGGCCGGAGAGATGGCGACGCACTGGTTGGCCTCAGCGTATATCCGCAAAGCTGCCGACATTGTGTGATCGTAAACAAGGGGCGAGTTCACGTTGATGTTGGCCTGCATCACCGCATTGCGCGCCACGAACCCATCGCCGAACACGATGCGCGCCATGGCGATGCTGTCTTCAGCCCGGTCAGGCGCGGTGACGCCGCCCATGAAGGGCTTGGCGGAGAACCGCAGATGGCCATAGACCATATCGAGATGGCGCTTGTTCACCGGCACATCGGTGGGCTCGCACACCGTGCCGCCTGAGTGATGCAGCCAGGGTGTCATGTAGGTCAGCTTCACAAAGTTCTGGAAGTCCTCAAGCGTTGCGTAGCGCCGGCCCTGATCAAGATCTGTGACAAAGGGTGAGCCATACCCCGGCATGAGAACGATGTTGTCGCCGCCCAGCTCTATGGTTCGCTGTGGGTCCCGGGCCTGGAGCTTGAAGCGTTCCGGCGCTGTGGAACACAAGGCGCGCGCATGTCCCGGCTCGAAAAATACCCGCGTTCCGTCAACTTTGGCGCCTGCTGCGCGAAACAGCTCCAGGGCTTGAGTGTCGCCGTGGAACTCCACCCCCACGGTTTGAAGGATCCAGTCGGCCTGGTCTTCCAGGCGCTGCAGCGATTTTGTGTCCAGAAGCTCATAGCTTGGGATCAGGCGTTTCGCACCTGGCTGGATACTTGGCGCAGCCGTGGCCTCAACCGTGCGCTGGCGCCGGCCTTGACGGCCGCCGCGCCGGAGCGTGCTGTCCGCGGCTCTGCGGGGAGCGGTCTCTGGCCTTGAGGCGTGCAATTTATCTATCCCTTAAAGCACCATCAAAGTGCAACACTGTTTGATTTTCATATCTTCTGTGATTAATCTCCAAATGAAAATGCAAAACATTTGTACTGTCATTTAAAAAATTTGGCCGCACTGATATGCGCTTTAGATCCTTTCACAGAATTCCGGTCTTCGAGGCGATCGCACGCCTCGGGAGCTTTTCTGCCGCCGCCGATGAGCTCGGCCTCACCAAGGGGGCGGTGAGCTATCAGATCAAGCAGCTGGAGGGCGAGCTTGGCTTTCCGGTGTTTCAAAGGCTGGCGCGCGGCACCCAGCTCACGGCGCAAGGGGCGGACCTGTTGGCAACGGCACGCTCGGCGCTGGAGACCATTGAGCGGAAGATTGAGCACGTGAGGAAGGCCGAAGACCGCATTTTGACAATCGGCATGACCACCTACTTTGCCTCACGCTGGCTCTCGCCCCGGCTGATGGAGTTCATGCGCATGCACCCGGGCGTGCGGCTCAGAATCCAGCCGATGATCGATCTGTTGAACCTTGAGGCAGAGGGGATTGACCTGGCGATCCGGTGGGGCTGCGGCGACTGGACGGACATTCCGACCGAGCCGCTGTTCGCCTGTCCCGCCTGGCCGGTGGGCGACCGGGCTGCGCGCGACCGTGTTCGCGAGGTTGGGCTCTCAGAGGCGTTTCAAACCTTCACCCTTTTGCGCGACCGCGACGACAGCAACGCCTGGTCGCACTGGTATGACGTGGCCGGCCTCGCCTTCACCGAGCGTGCCGACACGCTGGTGGTGCCCGATCCCAATGTGCGCGTGCAGGCGGTGATCGACGGCCAAGGCATCGCGCTCAACGATGAGCTTGTGGATCAGGAGATCGAGGCCGGCAGCCTGTTCCGTCTGGGCACTCCCGAATTGTCGAACTACGGCTACCATCTGGCACTGCCGCCCGAAGCTACGGTGAACCGGGATGTGGAAACGTTCGCAAGCTGGCTGCGGCAAGCTGCTTAAGGCAACGCAGTGGTCCGGGGTATCGACCGTTTTGGATCTGGTGCATTGTTGTCAATGGTGATCAAAGCCCTCAAGGCACTTACACAGGAGACGGAACATGATTTCCTCAATACTGGTTGCAATCGATGGATCGTCTCATTCCATGCGGTCGGCCGACACGGCATTTGAGATTGCCGCAGCGCTGAAAGCCAAAGCCGTGTTGCTGAATGTGGCCAAGCCGCGGGAAATTCCCGATGCCATGCGCAAGTTCGCCGAAGCTGAACAGTTCCCCCAGCAAGAGGTCGATCTGTTGGAGTTTCTCAAACGCGGCGCAGAAAACATGCTCAGCGAAGCTGCCGACAAGGCCAGGTCTGTGGGTGTTGAAGACGTTGTGTGCGAAGTGAAGGAAGGCCCGATTGCCCGCACGATTATCGCGCGCGGCGAGCACCACAACGCCAATATGATTGTGATGGGGTCGCGCGGTATGGGCGACATCGAAGGCTACCTCAGGGGCGGCGTGTCTCACCGTGTTGAGCTGATGGCAAAGTGCCCCGTGCTGATCGTGAAGTGATACCCTACTTGGTGTGCACGTCCATTTGCGGATAGGGGATCGACAGTCCGGCTTTGTCGAACTTCAATTTCGCCGCTTCGGTCAACTCCCAGGTTGAGGACAGAAAATCGCTTGTGTTGATCCACACGCGCAAGCCGATGTTCACCGCGCTGTCGCCAAGCGCGCTCACATAGACAACCGGCTCAGGGTCCTCAAGAACAGCTGCGTTGGACGAGGCGATCTCCAGCAGCGTCTTTTTCGCCTTGCCGATGTCGTCGTCATAGCCGATGCCCACAACCAGCTCGAAACGCCGGGTGGGATGGCGCGAATAGTTCAGGATGGAGCGGTTCCAGATCTGCCCGTTGGGCGCCATGACGAACAGGCCGTCCGGCCGCCGCAGCACCGTCGTGAACAGGCCGATCTCCTCAACTGTGCCAACGGTTTCGCCGGCTTCGATGTATTCGCCAATTTTGAAGGGCCGCAGAATGAGCAGCATTATGCCCGAGGCCACATTGGCCAATGTGCCCTGCAGCGCCAGACCGATCGCCAGACCCGCCGCGCCCAGAGCGGCCAGAATGCTGGTTGTCTTCACCCCAAACTGAGCAAGCACCGTGACGAGAACCAACACCAGAATGGCATAACGGATGATGTTGGACAGGAAGGCCGCCAGCGTTTCATCCACCGAGGCGAGCTGGTTGAGCCGTCTGCGGCTCCAGCGCGAGATCAAGGACGCTGCGATGATGCCGATAATGAGAACCGCAAAGGCGCCGAGAACGGAGAACGAATAATCGACAACCACCGCCATTGCTTTCTCCATTGCGTTCTGAAGGGCTGGGGTCAGCTGGTCATTCATGGCGTCATCCTCATTTGAAGGGCGAATGATTGGAAGCACGGCCTGCATCGCAACAGAGCCACGGCGCAATTGGATTTAAGCGCCTGGGTCTATGTTGTCGATCTTCTTTTCTCCAATGAACGGGTTTTGCTATCGGAAAATTGGATGGCTGCCCTGCAATCTTAGCATGGATGGCCAATTGATATTTCCGCTCATCTGGATCATTTACCGAGTGATCTTGAAAGCAGCTTTGCAGCGATACTCGCGAAGCGGGGCTTCGATCATTTGAGTGTGGAACAAACATTTAACAGTGGGAAACGCCAATGTTGCGCATGGACTCTCGACGTCCCGTTGAATGCGGGAAAACGATTACTCTTTTGACAGACGCCGTCCCTCAATATGTGGGTGATCTCATCAAGCATGACCCCCGCAATACGGCCTGGCTCGGTTCCGATGAACTGGTCACGGATGTGTTGGCGAAGCTGGAGTTTGAAGATGTGGGGGCGCTTGTTGTGAGCGACGACGGCAGCAAGATCAAAGGCATCATCTCAGAGCGCGATGTGGTGCGCGGCATGCGCTACTATGGTGCGGATGTGTTCGATCTGCATGTGGCCGTTCTCATGCAGGACAACGTGATCACATGCGAAGTGCGCCACACTGTGGCTCATGCCATGGAGCTCATGCATAGCCACCATATCCGCCACCTGCCGGTGACCGACAAAGGCAAGCTCATTGGCCTGCTAAGCTTGCGCGACGTGCTGCCGCGGATGTTTCAAGGCTACAACTAGAGCAACCTCTGATCAGACAGAATTGTCTGAGCGGAGATAAGTTGCTCGCCCGTAACGAAAACCTTGGGCATCTTCCGCTCAATGTGAGCGGAAGTTGCCCTAGAATCCCAGCTGCGCAGATATCTCAGCTACGGCCGCCAGCAGAGGCGTGCTGTAGCGTGAGGGGTCTTCCGACAACCGGAAGAGCGGCACCGACACGCTGACACTTGCAACCGGGCGCTCGACGCCGGATCGTGGACATAAGCCTGACCGGCACATTCCATGCGTGCCCTGCGGTGGTGCCGGTGATGAAACAGGCCGGATTTGGCCGGATCATCAACATGGCCTCGCTTGCGGGCAAAGAGGGCACTCCCAACGCGCCGGCCTAGAGTGCGGCCAAGGCCGGGGTGATGTGGCTGAGTCCTGCTGCCTGCACCTTCAATTCTGGCGCAGTGTTCGATCTGTCGGGCGGCAGGGCGACGTACCAATTTCTGGCAAACGCCATTTTTTGCAAAAAAGTGATGAATAATTTCGGCCCGCCAGGCGTTATCTATGCAATGGGGTTTTGTGCTCTGTGAATAACCTGGAGGAAACGATCGTGAAAATTCTAGCTAGCATGGCCTGTGCCATATCCCTTTTGATTTCGTCGGCGGCCTTTGCCGGTGGGCATATCGCCTGGAAGTCGGTGGCCGAAGAATCCCGAGTGGCCTTTGGCTCGGTGAAGAAGAACGTGGCCGGTGAGGTGCATCACTTCAACAAAGTGAGCGGCGTTGTGAAAGAGCTTGGTGAGATGACGATCACCATCGATCTTGCTTCGCTGGAAACCAATATCGACATACGCAATGAACGCATGGCCAAACACGTTTTTGATGAAGGCAAAGCTACAGCCCTGATCACCGGCAAGATCGACATGGATGAGCTGAACGGCATGAAGGCCGGCGAAACCAAGGTGGTCGACCTTGATGCCAAGCTTTCCTTTGCCGGTGTGGACACCGATATCGAAGCAGAAATGCTGGTGGCTCGTTTGTCGGAAAACCGCGTTCTGGTGACGACCGCTGATTTCATCTTGCTGTCCACCAAGGACCTTGGCATCGATGCCGGTGTCGACATGCTGAAGAAGCTGGCCAAGCTTCCTGAAATCACGCGTGTCGTGCCCATTGCGGTGCGCATGGTCTTTCAGAAGTAGAGCGCCGCAAAGGTCTTGTCGCCCAAAGCCCGGGGCCAAGGCGCAAACTGTTGGCGTTTGGGAGACACCATGAAGATCTGGAAAGCCAAGAGCTCCTACGATGTCGTCCGTGCCGGCATTGAGCCGTTGTTTCCCAGGCTTTGGCGATATTGCCTTGTGTTGGCCGGCGACAAGGAGCGGGCTGATGATTTGGCACAAGCGGCATGCTTGCGCGCGCTGGAGAAGGCCGATCAGTTTGAACTTGGAAGCCATCTTGACCGATGGGTTTTCCGCCTCACCCATAACCTCTGGATCAACGAGCTGAGGAAGCAGGCGGTCCGGGTGGGTGGCGGTTTGGCGGCCATCGAAGAGACAGAGCTTGTGGACCCCAAGCATGACCCGGAGATGAACCTGCTGGGCCGCGAGGTGCTGCTGGGCGTTATGCGCCTGCCGGAGGCCCAGCGAGCAGCCGTGTTGCTGGTCTATGTGGAAGGTTACACCTACCGCGATGCCGCGAAGGTGCTGAACATTCCGGTGGGCACCGTGATGAGCCGCTTGGCTGTTGCCCGCGGAAAGCTGGTTGAAGAGTTTCGCGATGAGAGCGAGGTTGGATGATGCAAGAGAGATACTTCTCCGACGAGGAACTGGTGGCCTACCTTGATGGCGAGAATGATTTTGCGCCGGTTGATGAGATTGCAGCCGCCTTGAAGACGGACATTGCACTGGCCAAGCGCCTGGAAGGGCTGCGCGTGAATACTGCGGCGATTGCAGAAAGTTTCAAGGCGCTGGCGAGAGACGACCGGCCCTTGCCCGATCTTCCTGAAGTGCCGGTGGCAAAGCTGCGCTACGGCATGATGGCGGTTGCTGCGATGGTCGCGCTGGTGATTGGATTTGGGGCTGGCTTTTCCACCTCCAACATGAGCACGCCAGGCTGGCGGGAATATGTGGCGGCCTATCAGGCGCTCTATATCAACGCGACCCTGGCCCATGTGAACCAGAGCCAAACCCGTCAACAAGATGAACTCAACCGGGTCTCAAGCGCCATTGGAACGGCGATCAGGGTGGATGCGCTGAATGTCTCGCCCGAGATGGACTACAAGCGGGCTCAGATATTGGGGTTCAAAGGTCAGGCCCTCGTTCAGCTCGCGTTCCTCACCAGTACAGGACACCCAGTTGCCTTGTGCATCATACGCTCTGATCGGGGCGCAGCAGCGCCGGTTGTCTCCAAATCCATGGAAGGCATGAGTTCGGCGTACTGGTCGAAAGGCAACTACCAATATCTGCTGATCGGCGGAACGGACCAATCCATGGTCACCAGATTGGCGGAAAAATTCAGCAGCCTGGATCTGTGAGCTGCACGGCCTATTGGCCGAGGACGACCAGCCCTAGAGCCGTGGACACAGCAGCCTGAACCGGATCGATCACCGGAACCTCAAGCTGCGCCTCCAGGCCTGCCCGGTGGGCCGCCATGCCGGCGCAACCGAGCACGATCGTATCTGCGCCGTCCTGATCGCGCAGCTCGGTGCCGACCTCAACCAGACGCGCGAATGTGCCTTCGCCCGTAGCGGTTTGCGCCACAGTGAGATTGGCGGCCCGTTCTGCCGCAAGCCGCCCGCTGACCCCCATCTGGCGCAGGTAACGCAGGTGCCTCTGGATGGACTTTTGCGCAATGGCGATCACGCCGAACCTGTCGCCCCTGGCCATGGCCGTGAGGATGCCGCATTCCTGGATGCCCAGTACGGGCCGGTCGGTTGCCTCGCGGCACACATGAAGCCCGGGGTCAGAGTAGCAGGCGATGACAAAGCAATCGGCATCGTTGCGGGCGGTCACAAGGTCACGCAGCGGCAGCACCACCGCTTCGGTGTCTGCCTGGCTTTCGATGCCGAACGGGCCTTCGGCAATGGTGACGCACTCTATCTCTGCTCTGCTGCCATCGCGAAATGGCTCGAGCGCCTCGTCCATGCCGTCGGTGACGGCCTGGTTCGAGTTTGGGTTGATGACAAGAATGCGGCCAGCCATCACGCTACGCCAGATCAGCGCCAAACACGCCGGTTGGGGCGAGCGGTGTGCCTGCTGTGAGCGCCGCAGTGCCGTCGCCTGCAGGCTCGCGCTCGATGAAGGCGCCCGAGCCCCGGTCCACCTGCAAGGTGTCGTCTTCAACCACCACGCGGCCCCGGTTGATCGTCATGCGCGGCCAGCCGGTCACCGTGCGCCCTTCATAAGGCGTGTAGTCCATGTTGTCGTGCAGCATGGACTGGCTGATGGTGCGCTCCCACTCAGGGTCCCAGATGCCGATGTCGGCGTCGCCTCCAACGGCAATCGAGCCCTTTTGAGGATAGAGCCCATAGATCTTGGCGGCGTTGGTTGAGGTGAGAGCGACGAACTCGTTGAGGTTCAGGCGGCCCTTCCGCACGCCCTCTGAGAACAATAGCGGCATGCGGACCTCAAGCCCGGGCACGCCGTTGGCGATCTTCTTGAAGGTGGGGTTCGGCCCTGCATTCAGTTTGCCGGTGGCATCGAACCGGTAGGGCGCATGGTCTGAGGAGAACACCTGGAAGGTGCCATTGGTGAGCCCGCGCCAGATGACCTCTTGGGCCGCCTTGTCGCGCGGCGGCGGAGAGCAGCAGAACTTGGCGCCTTCCATGCCTTCGCGGTCGAGGTCTTCGGCCGTCAGGAAGAGATATTGCGGGCAGGTTTCCCCATAAATCGGCAGGCCGTTGTTGCGGGCATTTAGTATGGCCTGGGCCGCCTCTGGTGCCGATACATGGACGATCAACAGCTTGGCATCCACCAGGCGCGCAAGGTCGATGGCCCGCCGTGAGGCTTCGCTCTCAGCAATCTGGGCATGGCTGACGGCATGAAACTTCGGTTCGGTGTAGCCGCGGGTCAAAAGCCGCTCGGAGATCCAGGAGATGACGTCGTCATTCTCTGCATGCACCATGGTCATGGCGCCATGGTTTCTGGCCAGCGACAAGACGTCCAGCATCTGCCGGTCGCTGATCTTCAGCATTTCATAGGTGAGATACACTTTGAACGAGGTGTAGCCGCTCTGGATCAATGCGGGCAGTTCCTGGCCCAGAACGCTTTCGGTGGGGTCGGAAACGATCAGGTGAAAGGCATAGTCGATGACGCACTTTGGGCCCGCCCGCCCATGGGCGGTGTCCACCACGTCGCGCAGGCTCTGGCCCCGGTGTTGGGCGGCGAACGGTACAATGGTGGTGTTGCCGCCGAAGGCCGCCGACACGCTGCCGGAGTAGAAGTCGTCGGCGGTCATGATCTTGGTGGAGGATTCCTGCTCGATGTGGCAGTGGGCATCAATGCCGCCGGGCAGGAGGAGCATGCCGCCCGCATCGATCTCGCGGCTGCCAGAGCCAAGATCATGACCCAGTGCGGCAATGCGGCCATCTTTGATTGCCACATCGGCTGAAAACGTGTCTGCGGCCGTGGCAACCGTTCCGCCTTTGATCAGAAGATCGAACTCGGGCACTGCGGCATCCTCCTGTTCTCGGTTTTAGGGGGCCAGTCTGCCTGCATCACCCAACGGCTGCAACTCTCGTCTCAAGCCGTGCCAACAGCTGGTCGAGCTCGGCCATGTCTGTCTTGTTCAAACAGGGGCCTGGAGCGCGGGTTGCCGGGCAGGCGAGCGCGCCGCGCCGGTGCAGGATTTCCTTGCGCAAGGCCAGCCCAAATCCTGGTTGCTGTTCATGGCGCACGATGGGCAGGTAGGCATCGAAGAGGTCCTGGGCCCGCTCCGTCTTGCCTGCTTTAAACAGCGAAACCACCTGAACCAGCATTTCGGGAAAGGCAAAGCCGGTCATCGCGCCATCTGCCCCGCGGGCAAGTTCCTGAGGCAGGTAGAGACCTCCGTTTCCGACCAGCACGGAGACCCGGCGGCGGGCAGATCCATCTCCTGACGCCCTGAGCGCCGATAGCTTGCCCAGCCCAGGGCAGTCTTCATGTTTGAACATGATCAGTTGCGGGAACTCATCGACCAGCCGGTTGAAACAGTCCACCGAGATGTGCACACCGGTCGATTGCGGGTAGTCCTGATAGCAAACCGGGATGTTCGGTCCCAGCGCCTCGAAAACTTGGGCGAAGTAGCCGTGGACTTTTGCTTCGGTATTGAGACCAGGGGTCGGCGCGATCATCACACCTGCAGCTCCGGCATCCATGCTTTGCTTGGAGAGGTGTGCCAGATTTCCGATGCCGGCCCCCGAGACGCCGACAACAACCGGCACCCGGCCGGCAACGCGGCCCAGCATGTGGTGCATGAAGCCGTCTGCCTCTTCGGCGGTCAGCTTGTTGGCCTCGCCCATCATGCCCAGAATGGTGATGCCGGTGACGCCGTGGCCTATATAGAACTCCACCAGCCGGTCGGCGCTTGCCAGATCTATCAAGCCGCCCTGGGCAAAGGGTGTGGCCGAAATGATGTAAACCCCTTCGGTCTTCTCATTGATGCGGCCTGCTCCTGGCATGGGGCGTCAGTCCTGTTGTCTGGTTTCGGGCGGCTCGACGATGCCGGTTTGTTCGCAGATGCGGGCGTAGTGTTCGGTTCGCCGGTGACGCGCGAAGTCGAAGATGGTCTCCTTGCCGAAGGTGCAGGCATCCAGGTCGCAGCCGTGAACGATGACCTCATCGTCTTCGGATTTTGCTTCGGCCACAACCTTGCCGTCCGGGTCGACAATGAGACTGCCGGCGATGAGAGGGTGGCCATCCTCATTGCCGGCCTTGGCGACGGCCACCACCCAGGTGCTGTTCTGGTAGGCGCCGGACTGCAGCACGAGGCGGTTGTGGAACAGCCGGTCTTCAGCGCCCTCTGCGGCCTTTTGTGAGTTCACCGACGGTGTGTTGTAGCCAAGGGTGATCATCTCCACGCCTTGCAACCCCATGACCCGGTAGGTCTCCGGCCATCTGCGGTCGTTGCAGATGCACATGCCGAAGAGCCCGTTCAGGGTGCGGTAAACGGGGAACCCGAGATCACCAGGCTCGAAGTAGCGCTTTTCCAGATGCTGATGTGTGCGCTCCGGGTCGAACTCTGAATGGCCGGGCAGATGCACCTTGCGGTATTTGGAGACAATCTCCCCGCTCGCATCCACATGAATGGATGTGTTGAAGTGGCGGCCGTCCGCTGTCAGCTCAGCATAGCCGAAGGACATGGCCATGGCGTGTTCGCGGGCACGGGCAAACAATGGGGCCGTTGCTGCGTTCGGCATATCGGCCTCAAACCAGGTGTCCACTTCCGCCTGGTCTTCCATATAGTGCCGCGGGAAGAATGTGGTGAGTGCAAGTTCCGGATAGACGATGAAGTCCGCGCCTGCGGCCTTCGCCTGGTCCATCAGGGCGATCATCCGCTCAACGGTTTGCCCGCGCCCGTCAGCCTTTTGTATTGGGCCCATCTGGGCTGCCGCAACCGTTACTAGCCGCACTTGTCCACCTCCATGTTGCCGTGGGGCAGTTTGAGGCACAAGGCGGACGAGCGCAACCGGTGTTGCGGGGTTGTCAGCCTGGTGTTTTGGGTCCGAACTGCAGCGGCGTGCTTCCGGCCACGAAGCCTTCATGCCTCGGCAGCTCATCGGCGATGTCAAACCAGGAGATGCGCTCAGAATAGAACGAGTGCCCGGTTGGGTTCAGGGCATCTGGATCGTCGAACGCGCTGATATGGACGGCGCACATTTTGCCCTCATCCCCAAACACGGTCTCCCAGGTGAGCGAGGTTCCGCAAGTGGCACAGAAGGCGCGCTCAACGCCGGGCGCCGAGGTGTAACGCTTGCGCTCATCGCCGCTGAAGGTCACCTGGCCGGCCTCAAATACCGCCAACGTGGCCATGGGCGCGCCGGTGTGCTGGCGGCAGCTTTGGCAGTGGCAATGAAGCACCCTGCTTGAGGCTCCGTTTATCTCAAAGCGCACTGCGCCACACATGCACCCGCCGGTCGATTTGTTCGTTGTGACTGACATTTCATCGCCTCCACACGTATCTTGAGCTATTTCCCGATAAGTGCGTTCACATGACCGGCAACATTTCGTGCATCAACGACCGCATCGCGCACCAGCCGGTCAAAGTGATCTGTGATTGAGCGCACGCGCTGGCCTTCGCGAAACGCCAAGAAAAACTGCCCGATGTAGATGACCGCGAGCTTGGGTCCGAAGACGGTCACCGGCGCGCTGTACACATGATGGGCGTCGAATAGGAACAGGCGCAATCTGGGGTACATTTCGTGGCAGAAACCGGCAAGAAGCTCGAGTTGCTCGTAGCGGATATCCTTAGCAAGGCCTTCGTAATACCCGGTCCCGTCGGCGCAGGCCTTGAACTCATGGACGGGCAGAGCGATCTCATAGTCAGACACGCCCGAGCGCAGCCACGCCCGTTGATCCCGCATTGCTTCAACCGCCGGGGATGACGCCTGGTTGCGCTGGGAGGAGTATTCCCAATCCAGCAGCCTCTCTGTTTTCAAAATGTCTGGCAGAGTTGCAGGCACATGTCGAACCTTGTAACCGGCCGCTTCCCGGTGCCAGCCCAAAATTTGCGCGTCGGCCGAGGTGCGCTCTGCCGGGCTTAGAGCCATTGCCGCGGCGACGATGTCGCCGGGCCGTTCGGGCCGGTCTGTGAGGCCAAGCAGCCAGTCTGTGCTCACACCCAACGCCAAGGCGGCGTCTGCGGCCAGTTGCGCATTGGGCAGACGCGGCGCGTCGTCCTTGAGCAGGAGGCCGACCGTTGAGCGGTCAACCTTGGTTTCCCGAGCCAGCTTGCTGCGCGAAAACTTCCGCCGCTCCATGGCCTGGGCGAGACGGTTGCGGAATATCGCAGCTCGATCGCGTTTGTCCATAAAAATCACCTTTGCAGATTTTAATCACCAACGCAGGAAGATTGCAGCAAAATTACCTAATGTTCAATCTCCAATTTGTCGGATAGCAAATAGACAAAGCACAACGACAAGATGGAGAAACCAATGGACACCACCCGCAGACTGATCACCAAATCCATCACCTGGCAAGTTTCAGGTCTCTTGGTGATGACCCTCATCGGATACCTGTTCACCAACTCCTTCACCGCCGGCGGAAGTATCGCCATTGCATCAGCATTGGTGGGCTTCATCAGCTATTTCATGCACGAAATGATGTGGTCAAAAATCGGTTGGGGCCGGAGCTGACCTGCGACGTGTCTAGGCCTCGTGCCGGTTCGACCATAACTCCCACATAAAGCGGGCGCGGACCCCGATATCGAGAAACGGCCTGGGGGGAAGTTGGCTCGGTTCGCCCAAGCTGAGCATGTCCCCGATCAGCGGATTGTCCCTTTCGGTCGCCATGTCGGCGGCGAGCATGCCTCCGAAGGTGCCTTTGGTGACGCCCACTGCGTTTTGGCACACGGCGGACCAAATGTTCGGGGCCAATTGACCAAACCCGGGAGCGGCGTTCTGCGACAGGCAAACGAAACCGCTCCAGGTGTGCTCAATTTCCACATCAGGCAACATCGGAAAGCGCAGATCGAACAGCTTCTTGTGCTGGCGCGCGAAGGCTGCATACGCACTTGGGTCCACCGCCTGGCTTGGGCAGTAGTTGAGGCCCTGCCGGATGAGGATGCGGTGGTCGTTGGTGTAACGCATTGTGATGCCGGCGAACGCATTTGCCGGCGTCAGGCCCCAGGGCGCATCGACGCCATAGGCAGCACGCTCAGCCTCGTTCAGCGGACGGGTGAGGCTGCCCCAGGCCAAGAGATGCAGCAGTCGTTGCCGGAAGAAGCCGAACTGTTCTGAGTAGCCGTTGGCCGCCAAGATCATCTTCGGGGCGCGGAGCGACCCATTGGCGGTGGTCAGGTGAATGCCGTTTTCAAACACTGCTTCGGTGACCGGTGAGTTTTCATAGAACGTGACGTTGCCGGGCAGGCTGTCGGCCAGGCCGCGGGTCAGGGCGGCCGGGTTCATCAGGGCGCCGCCGGGAGTGAACACTGCTGCGGTGAAATGATCGGTGCCTATGCGCTGGCCAAGTTGGTCGCGGTCGATCCATTCAAATGGTTCGCCCAATGCCTCAAGCTCCTTTGCATATGGCTCCAGCACGTCTTGGACGCCGCGGGCCGAGACGGCGGTGTGGTAACGTCCATCGGCGGACCAGTCACACTTGATGCCATGGGTTTTTACGGCTGTTTCCAGTTGCTCTATGGCTGTGCGGGCGAGCCGCATGAACCTGTGCGAGCCTTCAAGTTCATCCAGTGATGAGCCCACATTGTGGGGCAAGTCGATGGCAAAGCCTGAATTCCGTCCAGAGGCGTTCTCTCCTGCCATGCCCGCATCGATGAGGGCAATGTGCTGGTCCGGGCAGTTTTCAGCCAAGCGCCGCGCCGCAGACAGGCCGGCATAGCCTCCGCCCAGGACGATCCAGTCGGCGGCCGCGTTGGTTTCAAGCGCAGGGTTAGGTGCGCGCGGCGCCAGGATGCCGCTCCAACCGTTGGTTTTGTCGACTATTGGAATGCGGTTGATCTTCATTGTTCAGCCTCCGCCCAATTGCTCGGATGTATGGTGTAGAAAACCAAAGCCGACTTGGCGATGTAGATCAGCTCCGTACCGTTAGGCAGCCATATGCAGTCTTTGGGGCCTGCTGTTAGATCGCCGGACGGCGTGCGCACCGTGACTTCCCCTTCAATGATAAGCAGAACTTCATCGTATTTGGTGGTCCAGGGGATTTCCGCATTGGTAAAACGGCCAAAGCCTGTGCCGAGTACCGTTCCATCGCCGGTTCCCGTCACCTCCACGACCTCTGCCTGGTCTCCATAGGCAAAACGCGGGCTGAACCCGAGCTCCTCAAAGCGAACCGTTCTGGCCGCGGCGGATTTTACCGACTGTGTCATGCGAACCTCTCCCTAAAAGCCTGTTGGGGCGATTATTGACGCAGCAACATACAACCGTGTATGGTTCCGCACAATAGTGTGTGGTGAACTGTTTTATGAAACTCCTATCGACGCAGAACCAACGCAAACGCGACCCCCAACTCAACCGGGATGATTGGATTGTCGCCGCGCTCGGCGTGTTGATTGACGACGGTGTCGAGGCCGTTCAAATCACCCGGCTTGCCCGCGATCTTGGTGTGACGCGCGGCAGTTATTATTGGCACTTCAAGGGGCGCAAGGACCTTTTGTCTGCCCTGCTGGAAGAATGGAGTGCCAGAAACACCGGCGTCATGGTCGATGTGCTCAAGAATGCAAAATCGTTGGATGACGGGGTGCTGGACCTCTTTTCCGTGTGGGTGGGTCACTCACGCTTCAGTTTCCAGCTCGATCAGGCCATTCGAGATTGGGGCCGGCGCGACACGGTTGTAAGAGAGATTCTCTCCAAGGAAGATGATGACCGGGTTGAAGCGATTGCAGCGTTCTATGAGCGCCACGGCTACGTGCATCCAGAATCGTTCATCCGCGCGCGTGTCATCTACTTTACCCAGCTCAGCTATTACGTGCTCAACATCAGCGAGCCCATGGAGAAGCGTGTGAGCTATCTTGCAGCTTATTTCCAGTGCTTCACCGGCCGAAACATTGACCAGCGGGTTGCCGATGAGTTCTCAAGGCGCTTTCTGGCTCTGGAGCGCAAACAATGAGCGCGCGGCGGACGGCAGCGCGAACATTGAACGCTAGGATGCAATGTTCTTCAGGGAAGGACGAGATCAGCATCCACCGCCAACCTGCCATCGCGCTCTGAGCGCGTGCACTGACCTTGCCAAGTTCCTGTCCTTCTTAGATAGTTTCTTGGGAGCGTGTGATGATAAGCAAAGACCACATAGATCGCAGAGAGATCTTTCCAGAACCCGAGCTGCCCAGAGGATCAGATCTTTTGTCTGAAGGGCAGGCCTTGGCGCGAGACTGGAGCGTTGAGAAGAACGCGTTCATGGCGCACCATGATGTGGCCAGCGAATATGCCTACAAGAAGCGATGCATTGCTGATGGCCGTGTCATGCAGCACGCGCAGGTTGGGTTCCGCGATGTGGAGCGGACCTGTGAAGCTTATCGCACTGTTTGGAATGAATGCATCGCACGGGACGTTGTGATCGATCGCATCGGCATCTGTCTGGACTGGTCCATGGCGGTGCCGCGCGATCAAAGGGCCAAGGCAACCCGCGGGACGGGGATGATCTTATCTGATCCTGAAACCTGCGCACGACTAACGTCGGAGGCTCCGGCTGCTCCGCATTTCGGTGATTTCGTACTTGGGTTTCCTGCGGCAATTGAAAACACTCAGCTGGTATTGGCTGGCGGGTCTACCGTGATCGGCAACTTCGGCCAGTATTTCACATTTCGCGTGCCTCGCTGGGACGACGACATTGAAACCACGCGCGCCACCCTTGTCGCCTTGGGGCTGATTGCCGGGCAGAGGGAACCTATTCTGGTTCATTCCAACATCGATGATGGGTTTGCAGCTCAGTTTACCGACCTCACCTCGGCGCTGGGGATGATGGAAATCGAACGGCAAATTGTAGAGGACATGATTGGCGCGAAAATGGGCCATTGCTTTGGGCACCATTTCTCCGACCCCTTGACCCGCTTGGCCTTTCAACGTGCATCCGCAGGCCTGACCGACACGCCCGGAACAATGATCTACGGCAACACCACGTCTTACCGCGGCACCGATGCGGAGAATTATGCCTCGCTTGCCCGCTATCTGAATGTTGATGCGATCGGGCAGTCTCTGAAACCGACCGGGCATGCGGTCAATGCTGTGCCCGTAACCGAAAACGAGCGAATTCCGGATATCCATGAGATCGTCGATGCTCAGCTTTTTTGCGGCCGGCTCATTCAACTTCGCGACACCATGCTGCCGCTGATCGAGTTGGACCAAGCCGATCAAATTGTGGATTTGCTGGTCGATGGTGCCGTGCAGTTTAAGAACAATGTGCTGGCAGGGCTTGAGGCTGGCGGGATCAACATAAGCGACCCGTTTGAGCTCATGCTGGCGCTGCGCCGTGTCGGTGCGCGCCAGCTGGAAAGCTTGTTTGGCGTGGGGAGCTCAGATGCATCCTATATTGGCGGGCGCGAACCGGTTGTGCCGGGCAGTGTGCTCGAGGAAATTGGTGAGATGGCAGATGTTGCCATGGCCGAGGCCACACCTGAGGAAATCGCGGTCGTCCGCTCAAAGAAAATGCGCGTGATTGTCGCGACCACGGATGTGCATGAGCACGGCAAGTTGTTGATCGAGGAAATCCTGCGCCGGATCGGTGTCGAGGTGATTGATGGCGGGGTTTCAACGGACGTTGAGAAACTGATTGCCCAGGCCGCCGAGCAGAAACCGGATGCTGTCGCAGTAAGCACCTACAACGGGGTTGCTCTGACCTATTACACAGACTCAAAGACCGCCATGGCTGACAAGAAGCTGGACATACCCTTCTTGATCGGAGGGCGCTTGAACCAAATACCCGAAGATTCTAACAGCAGTTTGCCGGTTGATGTTGGAGATCAGCTCTCGCAATCTGGTGCAATTGTGTGCCGAGCCGCATCTGAGATAGTCTCGAGCCTTCAAGCGATCGCTGAACACGAAGCAAACCCTTGACCGGCTAATGTGGCGGCCGGGCCAAACTCGGTCAGGAAAACAGCGCTAACAGGACAGCCAGCGCTGCAAATGCGGTTCGAAGTCGGAGCGTGCTTGGCTCACACGTGAAACTGCCTGGCGGGTCGCTGTTGCAGAACCGCCAGTGTCCGCCAGCGCCAGTTCTGCACGCCGTATGGCCTCAGTCTCAAAACCTGCCTGGCCAACATTCAACAATCGGTCAGTCAGGTCGAGCCCACGGTAGAGGTTTTCGATCTGCGGATAACAATTCAATCCGAGCACATTTTTGCCCAAGGCCATTGGACAGACATTGGCGTGAAACCGCATGCCCATGACCAGATCAGCTGAACGGTAGACAGAAAGGGTTTGCCGGGCGGCGGGATCACCAGAGCCATAAGGAGCTACGGTGAGGCGCGTCCGCCGCAAGCGGTCATCCAAAAAGCCTATCGTCTGAGAGATGATTTCCAGATCGCGGAAGATGTGTGGCACCAAACAGAACTGAAGCAGGCGATCATGTTCAGCCAGACCTGTCATGACCGAGGCCATTTCACGCGCAAATGCAGCTTGGTTTTCAAATCCTGAAAAGCGCGTTTCGCTCATGTCGCAGGCCAGATTGATGGCCACGCGCTGACCGTTATGGCCCTGAGCCCACGGGGCGGCCTCTTCTGGAGGTGAAACAAAAAAACCGTGATCGGGAAGATCGTGTACCCGGTCGGCGTAGGCTTGGCCGATGTGTTGGCGCAAGTTCTCGCGAGCGCCGTCATTGCGCACGCTAACCAGATACTGTTCGGAGCTCAGGAGCTTATCGAGGAATGCGGTGAAACGCTGCCGGCACGTGTGTGGTACGCCTTGGCCCGGATCAACCCCAAGCGCGTTAAAGAACACAGGGACCTTGATGTCATCAAAGAGTTTTGGGTCCATGGCGATGGATGTTCCGGTGGGGGAATGCTCAACCCACAATTCGAAATAATTGCCGCCTCCAATGATGAGCATGTCATGGCTGTTGATGAACTCAACCAAGCCTGCATCCCATTGGCGTTCGCGCCAGTAAAACTCTCTAATCTCTAAATTTGTCCAAGCGGCTGGTGTGCCAACTTGCGCTTCAAACCATGGCCGGAACCCCATGTGGTTGGCGTTGTCACCAACATTGCCACTGAAGCTTGCAATATGCAGGAGGCGGAGGGGTTTCGGCACGTTTGTCTCATCTTCCAGTTGGTTTGCGCGCTAGGCGAATTATCGAACTTGGTGCATGAGGGTCCATTGATCATCTGTTCTCGCCCAGAGATGCGGTGAGCGGAATCGGTCAACTGTTTCCCAAAATTCGTCCTTGGTCAGGCCGATATAATCGAGAAAATCGGCATAGTATCGATCTGGAAACTCCTGATCGTATTTCTTCACCAGGTGCACCGCTTCATCGCGGGTAATCTTGCCGTTTCGAACCTCTTGCGCGGCGTCATAAGTTGCGCGCCCGATGCCGAATTTTATCAAGGTCGTGAAATAGTGGAACATGTCGATCTTGTCATCGATGCTCGAATATTTTGAATAGCTGCCCGGGGTCCGCTCCGAGTTCGCCTGGAAGCCGGTGTTCTCAGCCGCGTAGTAATAGCATTCCTGCGGATCCCACTTCAGATAGTAGCCCAGGTAGTGCACCTCTACGCCTTTGCGTTCCAGGTCGTCGGCGTTTGGAGGAACGTATGGGGCAAAGTCATTTATCGTGTAACCGTGCTCTTCGATGATTTGCTTAACCGACACACCGCCCAGCATCATTTCGTAGGGGTCTTGGCCGGTGAAAAATTTCCGGTCCATGGTTGGGACATAGTTGTCGTCTGGATTGTTGCCGTACTCTGCCTGGTTTTCTCCATACATCACCAATTCAACCCCGAACTTCGCCGCCATGAGCGGGCCAATAATGCGTTGGCCGACAATGAACGGCTGAAACGGATGGAGCAGATTGGTGAATGCCAGTCTGGTGAGCAGTCGGTGGAGCTTGCCGTTCGGTGTGAATAGGATGTTGTCATGTCCGCCAACATGACACCACGCTTCAAAATTTTTCCAACCTATGTCCGTATAGAGATGGGGTGCCCACGTGACGGTTAGCGGGTTCATTCCATAGCGGTATTTCAGAACGTGAGACGTGAAGGCGCTGTCTTTGCCTCCGCTGCCCGGAACAACCACGTCATACCCGCCATCCTTTTTCCTGTATCGGTCCAGCACGGCGACAAGCTGATCTTCGCGCTTTTCCCAATCAATCTGATGCTCTTTTGTCTGGCTATAGCGGCAGGCATCGCAGATCCCGTCGTCGCCAAAGCCTATCGTGGCTTTAGCTTCATCTTTGGTGTGTTTGAATTCGACCGTTGAATTCGGACGCTGATTGGAAATGACGCAAGATTTGCAAAATCTCACCTTTGGCGGCAGGCCGTAGTAGGCAACAGGTAATTGCATTGTCACAGCTTGCCTCTCATCAATTGACAAATTTTTTGAGCATTTTCAGCCCATCCGGTCCGCTCTTTTCTGGATGGAACTGTGTTGCGAACATCGACCCTTTTCCGACGGCTGCGGCAAAGGTCTGCCCGCCATACTGCGATGTTGCCACCGCATGAGGACTGGCGCTTTGGGCGTAGTAGGAATGAACGAAGTAGAAGCGCGAATCCGCGGTCACATCTTCCAAAAGTTTGCCGGCAAGGCCTTCAGCTTCCTGCGAAGGACCTATTGGAAGCCAGCCCACATTGGGCAGGCGCAAGGGCGGTGCGTCCGCAGCGCACGCACCAAATTTTTCAATTCGGCCGGGGATTACACCCAAGCCTTCATGCTCTCCAAACTCGCTCGAGTGCTCGAACATCAGCTGCATGCCGACGCAAATGGCGAGCAAAGGTTTTTCACAAGCAACCGCGTCAAGCACCACATTGTGGAGCTGCTTTGCGCAGAGGGCCTCTTTGCCATATGCGAACGCGCCAACACCGGGAAAGACTATTCGCTCGCACGCCATCAAGGTGTCCGCGTCATCTGAAACCACGGGCTCGGCTCCGACGTGCCGAAGGGCATTTGCAACGCTGCGCAAATTCCCCACGCCGTAATCGATCACGCCAACTCTGTTCATGCTGCCATGGCCGTGCTGGTCAAATCAGCTGCAAGCTGGATCAATTCTGAAGGATTTGCCTGATTGTAATGGAGCACCGAGGCAACTGCTATTGCACTTGGTGCCTGTCCGTGGTCCTGCAATGCGGCCAAATGCTTGGGTTCACCGTATCCGCCGCTCAGAATGACCGGGCGTGATGTTGCTGAGTTGACCGACGCAAGGAGATCAAGGTCGAAACCCCGGCGTGTTCCATCCTGATCGACCGAGGTCAACAGAATCTCGCCAACCCCTGCCGCTTCAAGCTTTTGAACCCAATCGAGGACGTCAAGACCGGTGGGTTCACGGCCATTGTCGATATAGGCCTGCCAGGATCCGTCAGGTTGTCGTTTCGCCTCAATGGATCCCATAATGCATTGGGAACCAAACCGATTTGCAACCTCGCTCACCAATGAAAGGTTGTTCACGGCGCCTGTATTGATTGCCACCTTGTCAGCGCCCGCTGAGAGCGCGTCTGACACATCTTCGATGCTGCGAAGGCCGCCGCCGATGCTGATTGGAATGAAGACGTTCTCGCAAGCCTTCTCGATAATGTGGAACAGATTGTTGCGGTCGTAGAGACTTGCCACCGCGTCCATGAAAATGAGTTCGTGTGCACCGGCCTCGTAATAGGCTTGCGCGAGCTCTATCGGCGCGCCGACCTTCCGCAAGCCTTCCATTTGAATGCCTTTGATCACCCATTCGTTTTTCACATCAAGCCTGGCGATAATGCGCATGCTTCACCGCCTAGCTTGCCTTGGAAAATGAAGGCCGTAGGAGGAACTCCTCTGCAGCTTTCAGATCCGCAATGGTGTCGATGTCTATGGAATGGGTCTCTGGCATCTCAATCGAACCAATCGATTGAGTGGCCAGACTGCCGTTCTGCATGAACATCTGTGGGGAAAAGACATAAACTGCGCCATTGGGGCGAACGATTTCAGGTAATGACTGGCGGTTGGAAAAACAAAATTCAGGAGAAGAAACCGGGGTGAAACGGCCGCTCTTTGCAAAGCCGTACTTCAGAATTCCCGGATCTGTTTTGACCACGGACATCACAAGCTCAAACCGGCCCGACTTATAGAGAGCAATTGCATCTCGAATGTCCTCATCCCGGCGCAAGGGGGAGGTGGCCTGCAAAAGAACCGCAATCTTCGGCAAAGCGTCTTGCTGTTTGAGATGCTCGAACACATGCATCAATACCGGTGCAATTGGTGTTTGATCTTGCGCCAACTCTGGCGGGCGTGCCACCAGCCGGCAGGCCGGTGAGTAATCACCACACAAGACATCGGAGATATCGGTTGAAATGGCACAGTGCCCAACCACACGCAGCGCTTGATCGACGCTGTGAAGATAAAGCGGCTTGCCCGCCAAGGGACGGATGTTTTTCCCCGGCAACCCCTTTGAGCCGGCTCTCAGAGGGATAATCGCCATTGCATTGCCGTGAGCTGCCTCAAGCATCTACGGCCTCATCGGCAAAATATTTCTGCATGGGCCTGCTCCAGAATTCGGCTGACAACAGAAGATCCCGGAACTTCCCGGACGCTGTTCCGGTTCCAAAGGAATTGTCACACGGGTGCCGCTTTCCCCATTCGTGTGCAATGAAGTCTGCAATCGCGGCCCGATCAAAGGCGCAAGCCTTGCTGACAGAGGGAGCGAAGGTACGTTTGGTCTGGCGTGTTCCAAGATCCAGCGACGCGATGCCCAAATAGGGCGCCTCTCGAACCCCGGCGCTGGAATTGCCGATCAGGACCTGCGCGTTTTTCAGCAACTCAGAGAAATAGCGAAACCGCATGGACGGCAGCACGCGGAACCGAGCAGCGGGCAGCCGATCAATATGGTGCAAAATCTCACTTGCGCCCGGATCGTTGTTTGGCAGAATCACAACGAAATAGCGTTGTGAATCCATCAAAGAGGAAAACAGAGCCTCTGCCTGAGCGCCTATGTTGTCAGCCTCTGAGGTCACCGGATGGAAGATGCATATGCCGTAGTCGTCTGAGGTGACTTCATATCGCTCGCGCACCTCGTCCAATGACACACCTGAGGGCCGGGCATGAATGTCCAGCTCAGGGGACCCGATAACCTCTACGGAGGAGCGCGGTTCACCCAGGCGCATGACCCGCTCGAGCGCGACATCGGACGAGACCAAATGCATAGATGACAGCTTGGTGTTGCAGTGCCTGAAGATCTCGTCAATCGTGCCGGAAACTTCTCCGCCTTCGATGTGGGCGCACCGTATGTAGTTCATTGAGCAAACCAGGGCGCAGGCAAGGGCCTCGACGCGGTCACCATGCACCACCACCAGATCTGGACGCATCTCCTGAAGGAAGTCTGAGAAACCGATAATTGTTTTTGCCAACACAAGATCCTGAGGGTCTTCGCTGCGTTGGTTGATGTACTCAACGACGTTGAACCGGCCGCTGCGATGAACTTCTGTTTTTGTGAGCCCGTACTTCTCCATCATGTGCATGCCGGTGACAAAGAACGACACCGGGAAGCCTGCGCAACATGCTTCAATGGCGAGTGGCTCCAGCTTGCCGAAATCTGCCCTTGTGCCTGTGACAAACAGGATGTCTTTTGACTGAACTGGAACCTTCTGGAGCATTTCTCAGTGCTCTATCTGCTCAAAGTCCGGCCAGGAAAGTTGGGTGTTTCGGCTCACTGCACGTGCCAGTCGTTGGCCGACGACTTTGTCAAATTCAAAGCCGGGGATTTCACCTGTTCCTGGACGCCGCGCCCAAATATCGGCTTCCTCGATCAGGTGCCCTTTTTGGAGATCCCGGTCTGCGACAATTGACGAGCGTGCAAATCGATAGACCGGTTCTTCTGCCTTTGTGCGTTCCTTGGGGTTACACAAGGCTGTGTGAACTTCCTGGGATCGGTCCACGAGAAACCGCAGCTCTGCCGGATCCATTGAGCAGGAAATGTCAGGTCCGCTTCTGTGGCGCGTGTCGGTGAAGTGCCTCTCGACAATGCAGGCCCCCAGGGCGACGGCTGCGAGTGCCATCGTTGGGCCGATTGAGTGATCTGAAAACCCGATTGTCGCGCGGGGGAACGCCTGCCTGAGTTCACCAATGCCTTGGAGGGAGACAATTTCAGGCGGCGAGGGATAGAGGTTGGTACATTCCAACAGCGCAAAAGGAACGTTGGAGCTCTCAAGGATCTCAACCGAACGGCCGAGGGTTGCGATAGATTGCATGCCTGTGGACATGATGATCGGTTTGCCGAAATTGGCGATATGGCGGATCAATGGAAGGTTATCGACTTCGCCGGAGCCGATCTTGAACGCGGGCACACCGATTTCGACTAGAAAATTTGCAGCCTGCCGCGAGAATGGGGTTGAAAGATAGATCAGCCCCAAGGATTCAGCGTAGCCCTTCAGCGCTATTTCATCGTCGGCCGACAGGGAATAATTTTGCATCACCTCCCAGATGGACATATCGGCATTGGGCGGGAAGATCGACTTGGCTTCCTCTGTCATCTCGTCTTCGATGAAGTGTGTCTGATGCTTGACGCATTCGGCGCCAGATTGGGCGGCCAGACCAACCATATGCTCGGCCACATCGAGATCACCGCCGTGGTTGATGCCGATTTCGGCAATCACCAGGGGGGGATGGTCAGGTCCGATTTCTCGGTGGGCAATTCTCATGGCGATCCCCGGCGGGAAAGTGGATATTCAAGGTCCAGGCGCGGTGCGCTGGCAGAGGCGGAGGCTTTTCTATCCTCGGGTTTTTGATCTTCGGCCCACTGTGCGATGGACGGCCAGTCCTTCACGATCCTCGCAATTGTCTCGTCGGACTTGTAAGCCGGTATCGGATAGGATTTGCAGTTCACGAACCAAGGCACATGATCGGTGCCCAGGAAAGCCTCTGACTGTTCGCGGGTCATATAGACCAATGGGGTCCCGACACCGCCGGCGAGATCACCCACGGAGCCGCCCACGGAGATGATCAGATCGCACGCGCCAAGCAGATTGCAGGCGCCGACCAGGTCATTCTTTTGATCTAGATCCACATAGTGATGCATATCGAGACCGCCCTTGCGCATGGTGTCAATTTCTTCTTGCGCACTGGCATACTGAAGGTTGAGCCAGCGGGCATTCGGCAGGTCCTTGAAGGCCGCCAGCTGTTCGCAGTTCAAGAAGACTTTGTCGCGTGAGGCGATCTGATTCATCGATCGCCAGCAAACCCCAATGAGCAGCTCATTGGGTTGGACGGCGAGCTGGGTTCGAAGCTGGGATTCGGCATCATGATCTCGTGCAATCCAAGATTTCTGGTTCTCATCGAAATCGGCAATGGACTTGCGGAACACATAACCAAGGGAGCCGATTGGAACCTGGTAATCGAATTCGGCATACTCGGGCTCTTGCAGGCAGAGCTCTTCGCCTTCCGGGCGGATGCGAGCCCAGGGAAAAGTGGCCTCCCAAAGGGGGATCAGTTTGGGTGTGCATTCAAAAGTGATCGAACACCCTCTTTTTTGCAGCTCGGGGAGAAGAGACGCATAGCGCACTTCATCGCCGAGGCCTTGTTCGCGCCAAACCAGAACGTTTTTGCCTTCAACCGGTTCGCCCCGCCAGATCGGAGCGTCAAACTTCCGGCGTTTGGAGGGAAACGCCCGAAACTGCCAGCGGGTTTCGTAGTTTTCAAATCCGTCTGCAACGTCGCCTTTCCTAAATTGCAGCAGGGAAAGATTGTAGCGTGAGGCGTAGTGATCGGGGTGTTCGTCCAGCAGGTTCTTCAGGGTGGCGATGCCATCGTCGATCCGCCCTGCCGTGCCATAGCAATATCCGAGATGCGAAATCAGGTCTGACTGGCGTTTGCCTTTGCGCGCAACCGCCTTTTCGAGGATTTCGATGGCCTCATCAAATCGGTCAAAGACCTCGAGATATTGTGCTTTCACCCTGTCGAGATCGTCTTGCTCCTCATCGGTTAGAGCTGCCCGGTCGATATTGTCTTGATGCTGCTCGACATACTTCAGGTCCTCCAGCTTCATGGCCACTTGCAGGCGCCTGAGCTCCACGCCGGGTGTGATGTCCTTGTGGCTCTCCAGAAGCTCATCCATGATTTTCGCCGACTCTTCATACCGGCGCATATCGGCTTGCAGGAGCGCGATGTTAAAAAGCGGATCCAGCTTGGAGCGATCAAGATGGTGGGCGCATGTGAAGGCCAATATCGCCGAGTTGAAGCGGTCCATGCTTCTCAGCGCCATGCCCAGGTTCTCCCAGGCATTGTAGCATTTCTGGTCGGCAGCCGTTGCGCGCTTGAACATTGTGATCGCGGTTTCGGTGTCTTGCATATCCAGGAAGACAAGACCGAGGGAATTCAGGATCCTTGCATCTGTCGGCTTTTTTTCGTGCGCAGCGTAGGTCTTCAACAGGGCGTCGTTGAGATTGTCGCATGCCCTGAGGGTCAGACCATAGAGATGGAGGAATTCCGCGCTATCAAGCCCGTGCGCAAAAACTCTGTCGCAGAGCGGCTTGGCGTCCTTCAGGCGGTTTTGATTGAAAAGCGCCTTAATGCGCTTAAGTGTTTTTCGCAGTTCCGCCTTATTCGCACGCGGTTTTAGGGCTGCTTGGTTCATTGCTCACAAACCGATCACAATATGAGGCCGCTCCAGGCTTGGGCCATCATCGCGCCCTAAACCACAGAAAAAACAGTGATTGCCAAATTGTTAACGATCCAAGCTTGCGCGTGCCTGACTTCCCAAATTTATGACGAGCTGGCGAGCAGTGCCGCTGTGGTTACCATTGGATAGATTCAATATCCTGGAACTTCATTTCACTTCCGTCCTGCAGAACGATCACACCGTCAGCGTCGTCACTTAGTGTGATGCTGTTGGAATCCTGATCTGTAACCGACCCTTGAGTGACATTGATCGTCCAATCGGTTCCAAAGGTGCCAAGAGATGATCCACCCTCAAGTTGAACAGTGTCCGTCCAAGACGCGCCAGCACCGCCGTTCACATAATCGGAGCCATCTCCCTCGCCGAACGTGAAGAGATCACTTCCCTCGCCGCCATACGAACGGTCATTGCCGGCCCCGCCGCTCAGCTCGTCGTTGCCGGCGCCGCCGTGCAGGCGATCATTGCCTGAACCGCCGTTGAGGCTGTCGTTGCCGGCCCCGCCGTTGAGATAATCATTGGCGTCGCCGCCGGTTATCTTGTCATCGCCACCCTTGCCAAGGATGACTGTTGCGGAGTCGGCGCCAGAGGCATCGACTTTGTCATCACCAGCCCCGCCATCAACCCGCTCGATGCCGGCCTCGGCCATGTCCAGCTCAATGCCATCCTTGCCCTGGACGATGACCCGGTCATAGCCGGCGCCGCCGTCAACGACGGTGTCTTGGCCATCAGCATAAAGAAGGTCATTGCCATCACCGCCGCGCAGTTCGTCTGCGCCAGCCCCGCCGATCAGCCGATCATTGCCGGCCCCGCCGTCGATACTGTCATTGCCTGCGCCGCCGTGTAGGCGGTCATTGCCTGCGCCGCCGCTTAACGCGTCATTGCCAACGCCGCCGTGCAGTCGATCATTGCCTGCCCCGCCGTCAAGGTTATCGTCGCCAGCGCCGCCGTTGAGGTAATCGTTCGCGTCGCCGCCGGTGAGGTTGTCGTCACCACCTTTGCCCAGGATAACCGCTGCGGACTTGGCGCCGGAGGCGTCGACTTTGTCATCACCAGCCCCGCCATCAACCCGCTCAATGCCAGCTTTGGCCATGTCCAGCTCAATGCCATCCTTGCCTTGGACGATGACCCGGTCATAGCCGTCGCCACCTTCAACGACAGTGTCTTGGCCATCCGCATAGAGAAGGTCGTTACCATCACCGCCGCGCAGTTCGTCCGCGCCGGCGCCACCGATCAACCGATCATTGCCGGCCCCGCCATCGATGCTGTCATTGCCAGCGCCGCCATACATACGGTCGTTGCCGCCACCGCCGCTCATCTCGTCATTGCCAAGGCCGCCATGCAGCCGGTCATTGCCCGCACCGCCATCAAGAATATCGTCGCCAGCGCCGCCGTTGAGGTAATCGTTGGCCTCGCCGCCGGTGATCTTGTCGTCCCCACCCTTGCCGAGGATAACCGCTGCAGATTTGGCACCTGAAGCATCGATTTTGTCATCGCCAACACCGCCATCAACCCGCTCGATGCCGGCCTTTGCCATGTCCAGTTCAATGCCATCCTTGCCTTGGACGATGACCCGGTCATAGCCGGCGCCGCCTTCCACAACGGTGTCATGGCCGTCAGCATAGAGAAGGTCATTACCATCGCCGCCGCGCAGCTCGTCTGCACCAGCACCGCCGATCAGCCGATCATTGCCGGCCCCGCCATCGAGGCTGTCATCGCCCGTGCCACCGAGGATACGGTCATTGCCAACGCCGCCGCTCAGCTCGTCATTGCCCGCACCGCCGATCAATCGATCATTGCCGGCCCCACCTTGGATGCTATCATTACCTGCGCCGCCATGGAGGTAGTCATTGGCGTCACCGCCTGAGATGTTGTCGTCGCCACCCTTGCCGAGGATGACTGCCGCGGATTTGGCACCGGAAGCATCGATTTTGTCATCACCAACACCGCCATCAACCCGCTCAATGCCAGCCTTGGCCATATCCAGCTCAATGCCATCCTTGCCTTGAACGATGACCCGGTCATAGCCGGCGCCGCCTTCAACGACGGTGTCTTGGGCATCAGCATAGAGCAGATCATTGCCATCGCCGCCACGCAGTTCATCTGCGCCAGCGCCACCGATCAAGCGGTCGTTGCCGGCTCCGCCGTCGATGCTATCATTGCCGTCGCCGCCATGGAGGTAATCGTTGGCAGCACCGCCGGCGATTTTGTCATCGCCACCCTTGCCAAGGATGACTGCCGCGGATTTGGCGCCTGAGGCATCGATTTTGTCATCACCAACACCGCCATCGACCCGCTCGACCCCTGCCTTGGCCATATCCAGCTCAATGCCATCTTTGCCCCGGACGATGACCCGGTCATAGCCGGCGCCGCCTTCAACGACGGTGTCTTGAGCATCCGCATAGAGAAGGTCATTACCATCTCCACCACGCAGTTCATCTGCGCCAGCGCCGCCGATCAAGCGATCATTGCCGGCACCGCCGTCAAGACTATCGTTGCCTTCATTGCCGAGCAGATAATCGTTGCCAGCAAGCCCTTTGATAGAATCGTTTTCAGCGGTGCCGCGAAGAAGGTCAGCATTCTCCGTGCCGAAAATTTCGTTGGCTTTTTCGATGTCTTCAGACTTGATCGTAACCTGTTCCTCACGGATTTCGCCGCTAGCGTCTTTCATCTCAATTGTGAGGGTGTGGTTCTCTGTGTTCTCAAGACTGATATGCGCGCCTGCTTTGATGCGCACTTCATTTCCGACCACTTCAAACTCCGGTGAACCACCTTTGATCGAGTAGCTGAATGTGTCTGCAAGATCAGGATCAGCTTCGGGTAACGTTGCGACAACCGGAGCTGTTGGAGCACTTTCGTTGGCTGCGCTGTCTTGTGCGAAGTCACTGGACGGGCCTTCGTTGGCGTTCCTGGCTGTATCTGCCTGTTGTTCCAAGGCAGTGCTATCTTTCGGTTCAGGAAAATCACCCTGACCGTCTACATCGTGTTTGTTGCCTGTATCAGGCAACACCATGTCCTCGCGCTGTTCTGGGGACTCTTCTAGGACAAAGTCTGTGACACCGTCCTTCAATGCTGCGAACGCATCCTCTGGCACATCCTCCAGCGGACCTGTTGAAACACGGTTTGCGCCGATGGCATCGGCCTTTTGGTTCACATTCGACATGATTTATTGCGCCCGAAGTAGTGAAAATCCCTGCGTTGGCGACAACCATGATCTCAATGTTCAAATATTTCCTTCAGTGATTGAGTAATTTCCAGATTTGTTCTTTACCTGGTTTACAAATTACAAATGCAACGCAATGATATTCTACCTTCAGTAGAGTAAATCTACCAATGGTAGTAAATTTAATCTAGATATCTGGAAAATAGTTCATTAACGATGTTTCGTTAGATTTCATCTCGGGGAGGGTGAAACGGGCTTTTTCGGGATCTATCATGCAAAACAAGACTTTCCGACCTGAGGTGCAGGCGCCTGAAGGAATGTCTGAAACCGCTCAAACTGAGACAGGTTTAGACGAAAGTGAGCAACCGCCGCGTGAAACTCCCGATCCAACGGCACTTGGCGCCACTCCTCCGCCCGAAATACCCAGAAGCAGTTTCATCTCAGACATCGTTTCGCTGTTTTCAGGCAAGCAAGCCCTGGCGCGCTCCACTATCGTCTCATCATTTGTGATCAACGTTCTGGGTCTCGCTCTGCCGTTGGTCATGCTTCAGGTTTATGACCGGATACTTGTCAATCAGTCCGTTGCGACTTTGGGCCTTCTAATGATGGGGCTCAGCACGGCAATTTTGGTTGAAGGCGGCCTCAAGGTAATCCGCGCCTATTTGATGAGTTGGTCTGCGACAAAGCAGAATTATTCGCAGAATCTGGAAGCAGTTAGAAGAGCGGTTTACGCGCCTCCTGACAGATTTGAGAAAGAGCCAGCAAACATATGGATGGATCGTTTTGAATCTCTGGATCAATTCAACGCGTTCACGGCTGGGCAGTCCCGACTGATCATCTTGGACTTACCGTTCGTTGCGATCTATCTGACGGTAATCTTTCTCGTGGCCGGATCTCTTGGGTTTGTCTTGATTGGAATGATCGGTCTGGTTGTGTCAGTCATCCTCGTCAGAGCGCAGGCAATGCGGAAGGTCCTTGCTGAGCAGCTTAAGCACGATAGCCGCCGCGATGATTTCATTGCCGAAACGCTTCAGGGCATCGAGTCTGTAAAAAGCATGGCGATGGAGCCGCAAATGCAGCGGCGCTTCGAGCGATTGCAGCAAACCAATTCAGCCATTTCACATCAAAGTATCCTGCTTAATGGCGAGCTGCAGACGTATTCTCAACTGATCGCAAACATTGTGCTGGTCTCCATGGTCACAGTCGGCGCCATTTCCGTGATCAATGGGGCCTTAAGCGTGGGCACGCTGGCGTGCTGCACGTTGTTGACCAGTCGGGTGATGCAGCCTGTTATGCGCGGCATTCAGGTTATCATGGAGATCCAGAGCGCCAAGCTTGCGCAGGACAATGCAGTTAAGCTCTTGGATCTGCCATCGGTAGATCTCGCCACCGAGGGCGAGGCCGTCCCGGAAATGGGAGAGATCGAACTGAAGAGCGCCACCTTCACCTATGGCGGCAGCGAGAAGCCAGCCCTGCAGGATGTCAGCCTACATGTTGCTCCAGGCGAAATTGTTGGCATTCGCGGCGAACATGCGAGTGGGAAATCGACACTGATCCGATTGATCTCTGGCGAAATAGAACCATCGAGAGGACTGTGTAGGATCAATGGCAAGGACGCCCACGCCATCAGCCATGCAGAGCTGTCGCGCAACATGGTATTTGTCTCGCAGGACAGCGCAATCTTTGAAGGCACCGTCATGGACAACATTTCCATGTTCAGAAGCGGGCCTCAAGCGATCAAAAGTGCGCGGGAGGCCGCCCAGCTGATCGCCTTGGAAGATGACATCCATCGCATGCCGAAAGGATACGACACGCCAATCGGCCAGGGCATTACGCATGCCCTGCCACGCGGGATGGTTCAACGCATCACCATCGCCCGCGCGTTGGCGGTTAACCCCCCAATTCTACTTTTCGATGAAGCCAACTCAATGCTCGACATGCGCTCAGACACTGCTTTGAAGAATGGGCTCATGCAGCTGGCCGGCAAGATGACGATATTGTTGATTTCAAACCGGCCTTCACTGCTCGCAATTGCCAACAAAACATACGTTTTGAAGAGCGGTGTCCTTTCAGAGTACACACCCGCATCTCAATCACGCCCCTTCGCGGCAGCGCAAACCGCATAGGCCTACAATGACACATGCAGCCGACGCCGGCAGGGAGCCTGGCAACTTACAAAGTTCCCTAATCAAAATCGCCCCGGAAGCGGGCGAACTGGCCTCCAATCCTGTGCACACCATGCACGGACGATTGGAAGAAACATTTCAATGTGCGCGAGACGAAAAGATCGATGAGAGTTCGCCCGCTGGCGCGTGCCTAAAGCCATTGCTCCTCGCGCTTGGATGGAGCGGTGAGGAAAGGCATCTGGTTGAGGCTCTGCCGCACTTCGATCGCGTCTGCGAGTTTGAAGGTCTGAGGGCCGTATTGGCCGCCCTGAACTTCAAGACCACAAATCGGGCCATGCCCGTGGCTGATCTGAAACGATCGATGCTGCCCTGCCTCCTGGTGCAAGACGGAAATGTTTCGATTGTCATGGAGATTCTGGGTGATGATCGGTTAATGGTTTTTGATGGCGCTAAGCGTGATCTGACGAAAATCGCAGCCCGGGGCGGATCTGCCGACATCTTCCTGATCCAGGATATGGACAACAAGCTCTCCCATGCCGAAATCCAGAAAACCGGTTGGTTTCAAACAGTCTTGGGCAAGTTTAAGCCAACCTTTCTAACCCTGTTCGGACTGTCGCTTGCAATTAACCTGCTGGCGATGACGGTTCCGATCTACATTATGGCTGTCTACCAAATCGCGATTGGCACCAAGTCTCTTTTGACCCTCGCATCGCTGCTGGGTGGGGCGCTGTTGGTTCTTTCGGCGGAAGTCGGGCTGCGGATCATACGTAGCCGGGCTATTGCGTATCTGGGGGCAAGGGTCGAGAGCTTGGTCACCTTGAATGCGTTCCAACAGCTGCTCTTCCTGCCAGTGGAGTCAACGGAAACAGCGAGCATTGCAACTCAGGTTACACGGCTTAAGCAATATCAGAATGTGAAAGGGCTGTTTACCGGATCCTTGGCGGTCGCCATTTTGGATCTGCCGTTCATCTCATTGTTCATTGTCGCAACCTTTGTGATCGGCGGGGTTCTCGGTTTCATTCCGGCGGCGTTGGTTTTGATTTATGCTGCCTTGGCAGCGCTCACCATTCCGATGGCCAATAAACACATGCGCCGTGCTGGCGGTGCAAAGACCCGCATGCGCAATTTCCTTATGGAGACCACCAGCAAGCACAGAAGTATTCGGGACACCGGCGCCGAAGACGTTTGGCTCAAAAGGTTTGAGGGCCTTGCTGGTCATCAAATGCTCACCCAGTTCAAGGCGCAGAATTTCAATGTCTCGGTTCAAACGCTTGCAGGGTCGTTGATGATTTTCGCAGGGGCGACAACCGTTGGCGTCGGCTGTCTGCTCGCCATGGACGGTGCTGTGTCCATCGGTGCGCTCATTGGCGCGACGACGATGGTCTGGCGCGGTCTGGCGCCGATTCAATCTGCCTTTCTGGGGTTGAGCCGGCTGGGCCAATCGGTAGACAGCTTGAAACAAATTAATCAATTGATGAGGCTGGACTTGGAACGACAGCCTGGCCGGCATGCAACAATCTATCGTGCGTTCAAAGGCACGATCTCCCTGTTCGCCGTCAGCATGCGTTACTCAGGCCAAACCGAGCCGGCTTTGAGCGGTATATCGCTGAAGATCAAAGCTGGAGAAACCATTGCAATTACAGGCAACAGCGGCTCAGGAAAATCGACATTGCTGAAGGTGATCTCCGGTCTTTATCGACCGCAAGCAGGATCAATTTTGATCGATGACTTGAATACCCGGCAGCTTGATATGGGGGAGCTGCGGCACGCAATCGGAGTCGTTCCTCAGAAACCTTCGTTCTTCTATGGAACCATCAGTCAAAACATCCGCCTGGCACACCCGACGGCCACTGACGCTGAAATCGAACAGGCATTGGCCATGGCCGGCATGTTGGACCAGGTTAAGGCGTTAGACGGTGGCATTGAATTCCGAATGATGGGTAGCCGTGAAACGAGATTCTCCGAAGGGTTTTTGAAGCAGCTCATGCTGGCGCGCGCCTATGTCAAGCGACCATCCATGTATTTGCTGGACGAGCCGGGTGCGCAGCTGGATCTGGCTGGAGATGAGGCTTTCGTGAGTGCCATAAAGCAGCAGAAGGGAAAGGCGACAACCGTCATGGCCACCTCGCGGCCTTCCCACATGCATCTGGCAGATCGAGTGTTTGTGCTGGATCGTGGCCAGATCGTCCTGGAAGGACCCCCAGCGGAAGTTGTTCCACTGATTCTGCAACAAAGCAACAAGCCAGAGCCTGGATTGAGGGTGGCGGGATAACCTGGCCAGATGCCAGTGCACCCGTTGATACGCAAATCGCAACATATCATTCACAAAGCTGAGATTGATCAAAATGTCTTTTTTTAAGCGGAACCAGCACAAAGAAACCGGGTCAGATGGACGGGCCCTCAGCGGCAAACAATTGATATTTCCACTTGCCCTGGAAGATGGTCGTGTTCCTGGATTGCTGCAAAACATTGCATTTGTTGCTGGTGGGCTTGTTGTGCTTGGTGTCCTGTGGTCGAGCGTCGCACAAATCCGGGAGCTGGCAGTGGGGAAGGGTGAAGTTGTGCCTGCGGGCGCGGTTAAAAATGCCCACCACCTGGAAGGGGGAATTGTTCAAGACGTTCTGGTTGAGGAAGGTCAGGTTGTGATCACTGGTACGCCGTTGCTCCGACTGCGTTCGAATGCGGCCGAGAGTGATCTGGAGCAACTGTCCGTTAAGGCGGCCTCGCTCAAGTTGCAGAAAAAGCGGCTACGGGCCCTATTGCGCGGGGAGAGTTTCGTCGTCACCGCCCAGATGAAACACTATCCGCAGTTGGCACGCGATCAAACTGACCTTTATGAAGCCCAACTGTCGTTGCGCCAGCAAGAAGAACGCACAATGCAAGCACGGGTCGATCAACGCGTGTCGGAGTTTAGCTCGTTAGTGAAAGAGATTGAGAGCGCTAAGCGCCGGGTAGAGTTGACCCGTCAGCGGGTTAAATCCGTGAAAAATCTGAATGCGAAAAAGGTCGTTGCGCGGAAAGAACTGCAAGAGATATTGGCAGAGCACGAAAAGAATGTGACGCGCCATATTTCCGTTGTCGGTCGCCGCAACGCTGCGCAGACAGCCATTGAAGAGGCCCGTTCTCTTCAACTTGAAGCTAAGGTCAAAATGCAAAAGAGATACGTTGAAGAGCTTGCGGCAGTTTCTGCTGAGTTAGCTCAATTGGAGCAAGAACTCGCAAAACAGAATGATCTTGTGGACCGGCTGATCGTACGCGCACCGTCCGCCGGCACCATCAATCTCTTGCCGTTTCGCACCAGAGGTGAGGTAATCAAGGCAGGTGATCTCGTTGCCAAGATAGTCCCCGTTGATAACAACATCGTCGCTGAAGTGCGCCTGGACCCGAAGGACATTGGGCATGTCAGCATAGGAGACGATGCTGAGATAAAAATATCCACTTTCGATCCGAATGTTTTCGGTGTTGTTCCTGGAAAGGTCACCAAACTATCCGCCAGCACATTTCAGTCGGATCAAGGAGAGGTGTATTACAAGGCGACACTCAAAATGGCGCGGCACTCTGTGAGCGCTGCCGGTACAACCCATCGCATCACACCGGGAATGCTTGTTCAGGCCGACGTGGTAACAGGCCGGAAGTCGCTGGTTCAGTATCTTCTGAAGCCGGTTTATAGTTCGCTCAACACAGCGTTCACAGAACGCTGATCTTGTTCGAAACCTCTACTTCCACGCCCACAACAGGTGGGACGGCACTGTCAAAGCAAACTGGATGGAGGTATGATCCATTCCGTCATTGCAAGACCGCTCCCATCATAATCGGCTTGGTGATCGGCATTCCTTGAACACAGTGAGAGAACTTCGCAGGTGGCTTGCGTGGGCCCGCCGCATCGGCCACAATCTGTGCCGGTTGAGGGGTGAGGCTTAAGAAGGGAACCGATATTATGCATAAGCTTCAAAAGTTGCTCCTAGCGGGAGGCGCTGTGTGGGTCGGCCTGACGGCAGCTGCCCTGGCAGATACATCCGATGTGAAATGGCAGAACAAGGTGGTGATCGCCAAGAAGGGTGCGCATTGTGTGGACGACCCAAACTGTTTCAATCGATATCATCCGGAAATCCCAACCGTTGCGAAAGCAAAGCCAGGCGATATGCTGGTATTTCACACACGCGATGCGCTGGATTCCGACCTTAATCTGACCTCTGTTGCAGACGATCTGGCGGCCGTGGACTTAAATCTTGTCCATCCCATGACCGGCCCGGTCCACATCGAAGGCGCCAAGCGTGGCGACGTGCTGGCCGTAACATTGGTCGACATCGAACCGGACGAGTATGGCTACACCGTTATTGTGCCCGGCTTTGGCTTTCTCCGAGACATCTATACAAAACCTCATCTTGTGAACTGGAAGCTCTCGCGCACCCATGCTGTGTCTGACCAGATGCCGGGCATAAAAGTTCCCTATGAGGCCTTTATGGGGTCTGTAGGTGTTTTGCCGGGAGCGCAGGAAACTGATGCCTGGCTTGCCAGGGAGGCAGCGCTGGGCGCCGCAAAGGGAGTGGCGCTGCCGCCGCAACCAATTGGTGCGCTACCGGCGGCAGTTTGCGGACCAAAAGGTACCCACAAAGACAAGTGCTTGCGCACGATTCCACCGCGTGAAAATGGGGGGAACATGGATGTGCAGCAGATGCAAGTGGGAACAACGCTCCTACTTCCTTGCTTTGTTGATGGTTGCGGGTTGTTTGTTGGGGACGTTCACTATGCGCAAGGAGATGGCGAAGTGTCTGGCACTGCCATCGAAACCGGCGCGGTTGTGACGGTTCGCACCGAGATCCGGAAGGGCGGAGGCGCCAATATAAAGGGCCCGGAGGTTGAAGGCGGTTCGCAGATTAAGAACATCGAACCGTCCAAATTCTATCAAACCATCGGCTTGCCAATCAAAAAGGTAGGCGAGGTTCCTCCTCCCCTGAAATATCTGGAGAGCGAAAAAATAAAGAACCTGGAGAACTTGTCAGAAGACCTGACGTTGGCAGCACGTGATGCCCTTATCAAAATGATCGCCTACATCCAGAGGGAGCATGGGTTGACGTCTGAGCAGGCCTACATTCTGGCCAGCGTGGCGGTGGACCTGCGCGTAGGCCAAGTGGTAGATGTGCCAAACTATGTGGTGACGGCTGTTCTCAACATGGATGTTTTCGACAAGTGAACCGTCGGTGGTTTTTGTGGGCTCCAGCATTGCTTGTGACGGGGCGGGCGGTCTGGGCCCACACCCCATTTGGACAATGGGTGGTGTACCGCAAGAAGCATCTTCTGGTCGGCGCACACCGGGCAGACCCGGTGACCTATGAGCTGGCAAAGAAGGTTGCAAGCGAACTGGCTGAACATCTGCCCAAATCGAGAAGCCGCGTGGCCAGGGCGCCGACAGCGGGCCGACTTGCCAGTCTGATTGGCACTGACCAGCTTGACGTTGCGGTGCTCAGCGAAGCTGATGCGACCGGAATGCTTGGCGGCTCTGGTCGATTTGAGCCTTATGGGGAAATCAAACTGAAACTGCTGGCTCGGTTGGAAACGCGCATCCTGGTTGCCCATGAGCGCTTTCCCCTTCGCCACGCCTGGCTAGTGACCGCAGCTTTGGACAGGGCAAAGACTTCCCAGAAGGCGAGTGTGGATCCAGTCGCAAAGATTGAGTGGCACCCGGGCAGCCGCGTCTACAATGAAGGCAAGCCCCTGCCGTCATCCGACTGACTGCACACCAGCCGGTCTTGCGCGCTCGCAGTTGATTGAAGCGATCTCGTTGGCAGCGGCATGGAACTTCAATCGGCTACAGTGAATTCAGATAGCCGAGCAGTAGTTCGCGCTCTGCCGGCATCATTTCAATCATGTGGTTTCGTGATCCTTCCGCTTCACCGCCGTGCCACAAGATTGCTTCAAGCAGGTTGCGCGCGCGCCCGTCGTGTAGGAATTGCGTATGCTTGCTCACGGCTTTGGTGTGCCCGATACCCCAGAGTGGTGGGGTCCGCCATTCGCTGCCGTTTGCCACTCCTTCGGTAAAGCCGTCGGCGAGGTCTGGACCGAGATCATGCAGCAACAGGTCTGTGTGAGGCCAGATGACTTGTCCCCAAAACGCCTTCGGGATCTCACCACGGTCGCCCGTCACGTGGCGAGGGGTATGACATGCAGCGCAGCCCGCCGATGAAAACAACGCCTTACCCTTCAATATATCCTTCTCTTTTGCCCGAACGCGGGGCGGCACCGCCAGGTTTTGCGCATAGAACGTTACCAGTTCGAGCATCTTATCGGTAACCTCAGGCGTGCCCGCTTGAGCATCCGATCCATGCGGCGCAGCGAGACAGCGTTCGTTCTTTCTCGTGCAATCGCCTGCTGAATTTGGAAAGAGCGCTGTAGACAGCCCCATATCACCAAGGAAGGCCGCCGAGGCCTGTTGCTCTACAGTGGGTTGCCCGGCTTTCCAGCCAAAGCGGCCGATGCGCACCACCTTTTTGCGCACGTCCCAAACCTTGTTCACGCGGCCCGAAACGCCATCGCCATTTGCATCTTGAGGGTCGGCAGGCTTGCGGAGTGCCTCGTCTGGTATTGCCTCAAGCAAGCCCAAACCAATCATTTGGTTGGCAATGCGCGGAGAGATCATTAGGCCCTGTGGGAAGGGGCCATATGCCATATTGGAGAACCGGTAGATGGGCTTTCGCAGCGAGACAGTCTCTCCGCCGTTTAACTCAACCTCGTGCTCCTCATAGGTAATCGACGGTGTGGCTTCGCTGGGAAAGCCTTGAATGGCGACGTCCTGAATTTGCCCGCCATAGTTAGCATCGGGAAATGTGTTCGCCTGGTGAGCCTTTAGCTGTGCAATCTGCTCGGAGGTTGAAGCTGGAACACCGATGCGGAAAAGCATGGAAACAAAGGTGTCATCCGGCCCGGACGGGGGATGCCCACGTCCGTCTTTCAGATGGCAGCGCTGGCAGGCACGGGCGTTGTAGTAAGGTCCCAGGCCATCGGACGCCTTGGTTGACGCTGGGGACGAGACCCACAGCTTGCGGAAAATGCCGTTCCCGAGCTTGAACGTGAATTCGTCTTCAAAGCTCAGGTTGCCGGAAGAATGGGAAAAGGCATTTGCGTTTTGGCCGGAACGCTTGGAGGTCGCGGCGCCGCCCGGTCGATCCTCGCCCGCTTCGAATTCTGCGCTGACGGTTTGAACACCATAGGTGGCGGCAGTCCCAACGCCTATGAGCAGCGCCAAAATGCCGGCAAAACCAAAGGCGCGAGGGAACTCATGACCCATCTGCATTATACACCCCCCTGCAGAACGCGGGAGATGTCTCCCCGCGTCCCCGTTTGTTTGACAAAGAAACCATGCACATCGAACATGCGAGCCTCAGCCCCCATGCTCACGTTCCATTGGCGCGCCAACGCCGCTAGGTCTTCATCGGTCAGACAGGAGCCGACAACGGAGCAGCACCAACTTCGCAACTCATGAAGGTAGAAGTGTTTGCCGTGCAGCTGCCACTGAGCCCAAGAGGGCTCAGTAGTGAGCACGGACTGCATCAGATGATCTTGCCATAGCATTGAGATATGCATCACTTCACAGCGTTGGGGTTGTCCAGACTGTCAGAACCTTCAACCTCAGTTTTGAGGCCCAGGGCAACAACCGCCTTTTCGATCGATTTGGTTTGCACCACAAGCGCGTCAATTGCCGCCTGAACGACCGCATTGCCTTCCGCATTGCCCTCGCCGATCATTTGGTCGTAACGCTCTTTGGTTTCTGCCCGCTTCTTCAGAATGGTCATCTTGGCGTGGGTCGCAGCCAGATCTTTCCGCAAAGCACCATCGAGGCTTGCGTCCTTGGCCTTTACCAAATCAGAGATGCTGGGGCCCTCTACGACACTGCCATCGGTTCGGGTGTATTTGCCGTTGTAGACATTCTGAATGCCTACGGTGTCGTAGTAGTGAGATTCATGTGTGTTGTCGGAGAAGCAATCATGCTCTTCTTCGGGATCGTGCAGAAGCAGGCCAAGTTTCATGCGCTCACCAGCCAGTTCGCCGTAGGACAATGAACCCATTCCAGTCAGTATTGCGGTCAATCCGCCCTTTGCTGGATCCTTCATCAACGCCTCACGCGCCTTCCCATCAGCTTTCCAACTGGCGACCATCTCTTCGATGTCAGAGATCATCAGCTTCGTTGCTGCGGCTAAATAATCCGCTCTGCGGCCACAGTTTCCGCCGGTGCAGTTTGCCTTATCAAAATCAGTATGCGGCCGCTTTCCAGCACCACCATCCGTGCCGTTCAAATCTTGTCCCCAAAGCAGGAACTCAATGGCGTGATATCCAGTCGCAACGTTTGCTTCGACTTCCCCAACCTCATGAAGGTTTCCCAACAATTCTGGGGTGATCGACGAAGCATCTATCGTTTTACCGCCCACGCTGAGTGACTTGTTGGCGATCAGATTGACCACGAAGAACGGGTTCTCATCAGATTCGGTTCCGTATGAGCCGTCTACATAATCGATCAGGCCTTCATCGAGAGGCCAAGCATTCACCTTGCCTTCCCAGTCATCAACGATGGTGTTCCCGAAGCGATAAACTTCTGTCTGCTGATAAGGGCGACGTGCGGCAATCCATGCTGTTCTTGCTGTGGCCAAATCTTCCGCTGTCGGCTTGGCCAAGAGGGCCTCAACAGCCTTCTCCAACGCCTTTGCGGTTATGAGCGAATCTTCATATCCAGCGTGAGCAATGTCCGCATACGTCTTGATGACCGCATCAGCCGTCACTATTGCACTTGCAGGGCCAACAGCACCACACGCCAGCAGTGCAGCCAAGGTTGCAGATCCAAGTAGTTTTCTCATGTTTGTCGCTTCCTTCTTTGATTTAGTGTTTGGTTTTGCTGTCCCGCCCCGCCGCATTTTCCAGGGCAGCCGTGTGCTCGATGAGATGCAGGGGAACAGGCAAGAGAACTTGATCGGCATCTGAAAGTGCCGTAGCAAAATTGAAACTTGCATCAATCAAAAGATCGAACGCAGCACTTGGGTTGAGGCCTGAGAGTTGGTGGGCAGCGCCCCGGGCAGTGCCTAAGTCTTGATGTTGATAGGCCGCCAACAAGGAGAGCCCAACGAACTCATCTGCGCAGACATGGCGGCAACAGTGCGGGTAGAATGAGATTGGGCGCAACGAGACGTCGCGCAACACCCGGATCCAGTATTGCAATTCTGACAACAACAACCGGCCGCTGCGCGCACCAAGCACGCTTGAAAAATGTCGCCAAGCAGTCTCCCAGCATTGAATGTCGCCATGCTCATAACCAGCCATCCAGCACCTGACACCGGTCAACACGAGCCGCTCTGCAGGCCTCAATACCAGATAGTTGGCAGACGTCTCGAAATTCATGCGAATAGTCATCTGGTACCTGCAATGGAGTTCGCTGGCTAACGGGTTCAGTTAGACTTTTGGATTCAACAGAGTCAAGTAAAAACATAATAAAATCAATAAGTTAGAAGAATTCTAAATTCAAAAACCGGGCAAGGAGAAGTATGTCGCAGACGCGATCAATCGATAGAATTCTAAGTCGAGTGCGGCTCTAGGTTAGAGCGGCGCTCCTGTTCAGATTCTAAGAAACTGATCCGACGTTGAACGCCACTTCATCAACCAGTTCGGTTGCTTTTTTGCGCGACTTTTCGATCTTTTTCAGTGGCGTATCATCCGCCTTAAAGTTACCCCAGCTCTTCACAAGTTCGGACGACGCAACGCCATTTTTCGCGGGGTATTCGCGATTGACGCTGGCGTAGATCTGCTGGGCCTTGGCGCCGGATAGAAACTCGGTGAGTTTCGTGCCGTTTGCCGCCAGAGCATTTCCAGCAAAGGAGAAAGCGGCCACGCTGGCCAGCGCTGAGGTTGAAACCAATTTCTGCAAGACACGTTTCTTCATGACGCTCATCCTGTTTTGAGACATGAAAACGGAACACTTGAGAGCGCTTGTAAGCTGGTAGATCGAAGCTTGTCAATTAAATCATACTAATTTAGTCAAGTTTAGAATTATTAAAAAATATAATAAAATCAATAGTTTATAATTATTCTAATTCAAAAATGAATTCTCTTGCTTGGGTCGAGGCAATCACTTCAAGATACTCCAATCAATCATGACATAACTCAGATCTTGGCGTTCTGGGTTCATAGCCCGGCAACTCGTGGCCGCAGTTTCCGCACCTGCCGCAAAGCTCGCTTACAAACTCGCCCCTCAGCACGCATGCGGGACACTCCCGCCGACAGGGCGAGATGGGACCCGATTGACCAACTTGGTGTCATCTGCCTCTAGGCTGCACATTGATGCCGCGCCAGCGTCTTGTTCACGAGCGCAATCTGCTTTGCAACATCAATACTCTGGATTGAGGTGACCACGAGGTCACGGTCCTCAAATACGTCACCATCAGGATGTTGCTTACCCCAATCGTCAATCGTCCGGTCGCGTTCGTGCAGCAGAGATGAAATTTGCGGCCGGAACAGACGGACCATTGCCGTGATCCAGCGGTTCACAGCGAGACAGGGATAGGTGTGATCCATATGGAATTTCCGAGCCATCGCGATCGTGTCTTTGGCGGAATAGAAGGTTTCACCCGTCACCCAACGATTGACGGTGAACAGCGCAATCGGAAATCCCGGACGGTCCATCGAAATGGCAATGAGGTGAGCGATTGCATTCTCGCCTGTAGGCCGCACTTCCTGGCCTTCATAGGGAACCGGGGCACAGTTTCTTGGCATGCCGCCGGCCCGAAGGAACGTGTGGAAATGTCCGTGTTCTCCAAGCTCGGGCCGGTGCGCATGATAGAAGTATTGGCCACACGTCTCACCATCGATCACATCCCCTTTGGGGTAGTGATCAAACTCATAGAAGGTCCCTTGATTTGCCAGGCACTGGGCCACGAGGTTCGTTTGTGCTTTGCCCAGTTGGCGGTAGCAGTCAAGGATTTCCGCGCCTGCAGCCTGCATGTCCTCCAACTCCTCACGCGTGAGTTCGAGAAGGCACTGCTTCAACCGACTTGCCTTCATTGTGTCATCCTCTTCAGCTGGTCCCGGAGCGGGCTCACTGCGGCTTGAACCGAAGCGAGCTCGTTTGCTAAGGAGGTTAGAAGCTGATGCGGGACGGAGTTTGATCTGGATCAAAAACAGCGCGCGGCCTCACGCTAGTGTGACCAAACGTGCTCAATTTTTCACACCGCCACTCCGCCAACAGGGACCTAACATGAACATCGAGAAGATTCACCACGTCGCTTATCGCTGCAGAGACGCAAAGCAAACGGTCAAGTGGTACGGAAAACATCTGAACATGGAGTTTGTGCTGGCCATCGCGGAAGACCATGTTCCGTCCACACATGAGCCCGATCCTTACATGCACGTTTTTCTCGATGCCGGCGACGGCAACATCCTTGCGTTTTTCGAACTGCCGACGAAGCCTGAGATGGGCCGCGACCTGAACACACCTGATTGGGTCCAGCATATCGCGTTCAAAGTGAAAGACCGCGAAACGCTGGTGCGCTTTAAGGAGCAACTTGAAGAAGACGGCATCGAGGTGCTCGGAGTGACGGATCATTCGATCTTCCATTCGATCTACTTCTTCGACCCGAACGGGCACCGCGTTGAGCTGGCTGCGCCGGATCCGAACGAAGACGTAATGTTGGAAAAACTGAGTGCGGTGAAATGGGAAATGCTTGAAGAGTGGTCAACGACCAAACGGGCGCCGCGTCATGCCGCTTGGCTGCACAAACAAGAACTTGCCGAAGTCTAAAGCTCGCCTTCTAGAGAACGCTCAGCTATTGCTTGCCATGACCATTTTTGAGGTGGCGTCTGTGATCCACCCAGGGCCGTTGGTCAATCAATCAGCTATCAAGTGATAGTATTTTGAAACGGCACTCGTGTGCTGAATGCTTACCATGAACATTTTGCGCATATGGCCCTCCGGGCATTTAATTTCGCGCACACCATGCCAGGAATTCTGGGTCCGTTTGAATAGGAAACTGTGAGTTCCTGTTGTGTTGCCTGGAATGGCATCGGCAAAATCAGAAAACGCTGGTGCAGAGGCGCGTGGCAGTCGCTTTTGGGGAATGAGCACTTCGGTTTGCCCTCCTCACGCTGGATCCCAATCGTCTTCGGTGTTCATGTAAAACAGGTGCGCCCCGATCTTATTGGCATGGTCACAATGCGGGCTAACCGAACAACCGGCCGGGGTGAAGAACCAGAAGAAACTAAGGTTGAAACGCTTTGTGCCCAAGGTGCGGTTCAAGAACCTCGCATAGTCCTGGCCACGCAGTTCTCCAATGAAATTCCGCCAGGGCTTGGGAAGTAAATTTGCTATCTCGTCACTATACTTCAAGGCATAGCGGTCATGGCTTTTCTGGCCATACTTTCGCGGCTTGTCGAAGGTTTTTCTAAACAATGAAAAGTCCGGAAGGTTATCGCGCAGTTCGGCGAACCCACCTTCGGTCACCAACCCGGC
>JAAEUE010000290.1 GCA_024227565.1 Alphaproteobacteria bacterium | reverse complement strand
AGCCCGCGCAAAGGCAAGCAAGATCGCCATCATCGCCACTGCAAGAAAGCTCCTCACAATGCTCAATGCTATGTTGCGCGACCAAACAATCTACAAACCTACATGCAGATGAAATAACACAGTTGCCTGCTTTCGCAGGGGGCGCGGGAGAGGGTGACGGCGCGCCCGGCGCGGCCATGCCGCCTCAATGGCTCGACAACAGCTTCGCACCGGCAAGGCCAAAGAACCCGGCAAACATCAACTCAATTGGCTTTTTGGCCCGGCGGTAGAGACCAGCCATGCGTTCTGTTGAGAACACCAGGGCATAGGCCAGATTGCCAACCAGCGAAATCACAATGCCGCCCAGCACAATGGCAAAACTCACCCAAACCGGCGTTGAGGCTGTGACTGCAAGGGCAATGGTGGCCAACCAGGCCATAACCGCCTTGGGGTTCAGCAAGTGCAAAAGAAAGCCGCCGGCCCACATGCGCGCTGGTCTAGCCGGTTTGCGGGCATAGGTTTCAGGCGCTGCAGCCGGATTGCCGGCCCGCGCCGAGCGCAACGCCTTCCAGGCCAGCCACAAAAGATAGAGCCCACCGGCAACTTTCAGAACGATCAACACGTTCGCGTAGGCCGTCAAAACGGCGGTCATCCCAACCGCTGCCGCCACACCCCAAAAGGCTGAGCCGCACACCACGCCCAAAGAAAACTGAAGAGCCGGCGCCCGGCCGCGCGAAAGCGCAGTGCCGATAATGGCGAGCACGGCCGGCCCAGGGCTGCAAATTCCAATGATCAAAACAGAGTAGGCCAGGAGAATGCCTGGCAAGTGGAGGCTGAGATCTGACAGAGAGGGCATGTTTGTGCTTTCGGTTATGGCTCAAAGGTGAGCACCGGAAGCTAGACCTGCGTTGGGGACCAGACAACTGTCAGGTCCTGACACTGCTGAATTTATTTTTGCTGGCGAAATCGTCGGGCTTTAGCGCTTTTGACCAAAAGCCGCCTGGAGCTTGTCCATATGATCGTTCAGCGGATTGGGGGTCGTTTCGCGGTTCTGACCCTTGTTGCGCAACATGTCGTCCAGTTTGGTGATGCGTTCATAGAGCCGGATTGAGCGGGTGATCAGATCTTTCAGATCATCGGGCAGAACACGCTCAGAGCGCTTGGACACTGAATGGCTGACATCGCCCAGGCTGGCACGGTGTTTTTCTTTCTCCGCCTCTTCCGGCGTCATTTCGCCTTCACCCACCGCGCGCTGCAGCAACAGCCAGGAGGCCAGCTGCATGAGCCGTGTGGTCAGCCGCATGCTTTCGGTCGCATAGGCAATCGAGGCATGCCGGTCCAGCTTCTTGGCATCTTGCCGGCCTTTCCCGTCCAGATAGGCGGCGGTTTCTTCCACCAGCCCCATACCGTCCTGGAAAATTTGCGTGAACATTTTGGATCCGGCAAAACGAATGCCAAATTCAACAGGATCTGAGCCCTGCGCTTCAGGTTGATTACTCGTACTGTCGACCATTACTCTCTCTACCCGCCCAAAGAGCATTAACGGATGGTTCAGGCTCTTTGTTAAAATCGAACAATATGCAGGGCAGGTCAACTAGGGCAGTAAAGCTTCGTTAACGCAGCCAGGCGCCTATGAGGGTAGAGCAAGAGTGATGCCAAGCCAAAACAAACGCGCTTGCGGGCGCCAAATAAAAAAAAGAGCCGCACGAAGCGGCTCTAAGTTTAACAGGGAGGCGTCAAACAGAGTGGACAGGAGCCACTCAGAGAATCCAGAAGTCTGGATTACGTTAACGAAACTACTGCATTAACCGTTACCAAATGGTTAACAGGAACAATTTAGTTTAAATTTTCACTAATTCAGATCAAATTATTAATGACCCCATTTTCTTTAGAGTGTTGAAATTGTTGCAGTTTTAAGACGGTGATTTCTTGCAGATTAACTCTTGAAAAAGTTCTCCGCAGACGCCTTTGTGGCTTGTTTTGAGACAATCTCTTCGCGCAAACGTGAAATTTCACCCTCTAATGTGGTGATTCGTTTTTCCAGTTCCTCGATCGATATTGCCGAAAGATCAGCGCCAATTACGATTTCCGGCTGGGGTTTCGGGCGATCATCATCAGCAAACATGTTTGGGCCTCCATCAATATTGCCGCAGCATCCGGTGCGGGCATGGACAGTGTGCTGTTCTGGCACTAGAGCAACCCTCGGGCAGACGAATTCGTCTGATCGAGGATAAGTTGCTCGCCAATACGATACTCTGCGGCATTATTCTGCTCAATCCGAGCAGAAAATGCTGTAGATCATGCGGGAAGAACAGCATCACAAAAGAGCCAGTTTACCCCACATGTCCATTCCCGAAAAGATGGCTGCCGTTGAGATCGCCTTTGCAGGCGGCCCGGACGCCCTGAAACCTACCCAAGTCAGAACGCCCTATCCCGGCGAAGGCGAAGTGCTCATCAAGGTTGCCGCCGCCGGCGTCAACCGTCCTGACATCATGCAGCGCAAGGGCCTCTATCCGCCTCCGCCCGGCGCCTCAGAACTGCCTGGTCTGGAAGTGGCCGGCACGGTCGCAGCTGTGGGCCGCGGCACAAAGCGCTTCAAAGAGGGCGATGAAGTGTGCGCGCTGGTGCATGGCGGCGGCTATGCGGAATATGTCACGGTGGCCGAAGCCACCTGCCTTCCGGTGCCAAAGGGCCTTTCCATGTCCGAGGCAGCCGGCTTGCCGGAAACATTCTTCACCGTGTGGACCAATGTGTTTGAGCGCGGCGCCCTTCAGCCTGGCGAAGTGCTGCTGGTCCACGGCGGCTCCAGCGGCATCGGCACCACGGCCATCATGATCGCCTCAAATCTGGGCGCCCGGGTGTTTGCGACAGCCGGCTCTGCCGAGAAGTGCAAAGTCTGCGAAGTTCTGGGTGCTGAACGGGCCATCAACTACATGGAAGAAGACTATGTGGCGGTGGTGAAAGAGGCCACTGAAAAGCGCGGCGCCAATGTGGTGCTCGACATGGTGGGCGGCGACTATATTGAGCGCAATCTGAAGGTGGCGGCCCATGGCGGACGCATCGTCAACATCGCCTTCCTCAACGGCCCCAGCGCCGAGGTCAACTTCCTGCCTTTGCTCGTCAAGCATCTGACTCTGACCGCCTCAACTCTCAGACCCAGAAGTGTCGAGGAAAAGGGCGCCATCGCTGCGGCCTTGGAGGAGAAGGTCTGGCCGCTCATCGAGGCCGGCAAGATCAAGCCGGTGATCCATGCCGAGTTCCCGCTCGTCGAGGCCCAAAAGGCCCACGAGATGATGGAAAGCTCCACCCATATCGGTAAGATTATTCTGACTATCTAAGCCAAGAGGCAAACCCCCATGACGCAAGCCAGGCCGAACGTTGTTCTGATCTTGGTGGACAACATGGGATGTGGCCCTGCCGCGCCTGCTCAAAGCCTGGCAGCTGGACAGCGCGGAGGGTTGACCCACCCTGCGTCCTTAATTCCTCTCCCGTGCCCCTGATTCCTCTCCCGCGCCCCTGCGAAAGCGGGGGCCCACAGCTCCGAGTTTTCTGCTTATTCCAAGATGTGGATCCCTGCTTTCGCAGGGATTCGGGTGTTTATAGCTTGTCATGCCTGCGAAGGCAGGCATCCAGGGGCGGCACACTCAGAGCCTGGACGCTCTGGATTCCTGCCTTCGCAGGAATGACGGACTGAGAGGGTGACGGCGGTTAGCCGTTCGCCGCCTCCAGCACGTCCTCAAATGTCCTGAGGCCCGTCGTCGGCGCCGACACCAGAACCGCCATGTTGCCCGGTTTGTGCTGGTTGTTCAGCATCCGCATATGGGCTTTGGGAATGTGCTCCCAGCTGAACACCTCAGACATCACCGGATCGATGCGCCGGCTCAGCATCAGGCGGTTGGCTTGGGCAGCCTGCATCAGGTTGGCAAAGTGCGATCCTTGCACACGCTTCTGGTGCATCCACACATAACGTGCATCCATGGTCAGGTTATAGCCCGTGGTGCCGGCACAGAAGACCACCATGCCGCCGCGCTTGGCGACAAAGCAGGAAACCGGGAAGGTGGCCTCGCCAGGGTGCTCGAACACCGTGTCCACGTTCACACCCTTGCCTGTGATGTCCCAGATCGCCTTGCCAAAATCCCGGGCGCCCTTGAACCACTTGTTATATTCGTCCGTGCCCACTGGCGGCATCTGGCCCCAGCAGTCAAAGTCCTTGCGGTTGATCACGCCCTTGGCGCCGAGCGACAACACGAAGTCACGCTTGTCTTCGTCAGAAATCACGCCAATCGCATTGGCCCCGGACACAGCGCAAAGCTGAACCGCAAACGAGCCAAGCCCGCCAGAGGCGCCCCATACCAACACATTGTGTCCCGGTTTCAGGGTGTGCGGCCGGTGGCCGAACAGCATGCGGTAGGCGGTGGCGAGCGTCAGGGTGTAGCAGGCGCTCTCTTCCCAGGTGAGGTGCTGCGGGCGCGGCATAAGCTGGCGCGACTGCACCCGGCAGAACTGGGCAAAAGAGCCGTCCCCGGTCTCATAGCCCCAGATGCGCTGGGTTGGTGAGAACATCGGATCACCACCGTTGCACTCTTCGTCATCGCCATCATCCTGGTTGCAGTGGATGACGACTTCATCACCCACTTTCCAGTTCGTCACCTTGCGGCCCACGGCCCAAACGATGCCGGAAGCATCTGATCCGGCCACGTGATAGTCCATCTTGTGCACATCAAGCGGAGACAAAGGCTTGCCGAGTGCGGCCCAGACCCCGTTGTAGTTCACACCGGCGGCCATCACCAAAACCAGCACTTCATGGCTGTCGATTTCCCAGGTGGGCAACACTTCAACCTGCATGGCCGTGTCTGGCTCGCCGTGGCGCTCCTTGCGGATGGACCAGGCATACATCTGCTTGGGCACATGGCCCAGCGGCGGAATTTCGCCCAGCTCATAAAGATCTTTTACCGGCGCGCCCTCATTTGCCGGTGGCTGCGCCACCACGTCTGCCCGTGCACTCATCGTCATCACCCTTGGTGCTTCTCAGAATTGGGGGAGTTTATAGCAGAACTTTTGCAGTGCAACAAACTGGACTTTGGTACGCCCATTGGACTCATCTTTTTAGGGGATTTGGGGAGGATTTAGGCTCAAACCAATGGATACTTGAACGATTGTGCCCATTGGGGCATCTTTGTTGCAACTGCGAACAACTTACGTCAGATCAAGGCTTGCACCCCATGAGCGATACACAAAAACCCGACCGCCCCTGGATTTTCCGCACCTATGCGGGCCATTCCACGGCTGCAGCCTCCAACGCGCTTTACCGGGGCAACCTGGCCAAAGGGCAAACCGGCCTTTCGGTGGCATTCGATCTGCCAACCCAGACCGGCTACGATTCAGATCACGTATTGGCGCGCGGCGAGGTGGGCAAGGTTGGGGTTCCCATCTCCCACATTGGCGACATGCGGGCCTTGTTCGACCAGATCCCTCTGGAGGACATGAACACCTCCATGACCATTAACGCCACGGCCCCCTGGCTGCTGGCACTCTATGCAGCCGTGGCCGACGAACAGGGCGCTGACCGCTCCAAACTGACCGGCACGGTTCAGAACGATCTGATCAAGGAATACCTCTCGCGCGGCACCTACATTTTCCCGCCAGATCATTCTTTGCGCCTCATCACCGACATCATCTCCTGGACCTACAAGGAGATGCCCAAGTGGAACCCCACCAACATTTGCTCCTATCACCTGCAGGAAGCCGGCGCGACGCCGGTCCAGGAGTTGAGCTTTGCATTGGCCATTGCCTGTGAAGTGCTGGACCGGGTGAAGGCCTCCGGCGCCATTGTGCCGGACGACTTCCCCAAGGCGGTGGGCCGCATCTCGTTCTTCGTGAACGCCGGCATCCGCTTCGTCACGGAGCTGTGCAAGATGCGGGCGTTCGTGGACCTGTGGGACGAAATCTGCCGTGAGCGCTACGGCGTTGACGACGAACGCTTCCGCCGCTTCCGCTATGGGGTGCAGGTCAACAGCCTGGGCCTCACCGAGCAGCAGCCGGAAAACAACGTTTACCGCATTCTGCTGGAAACTCTGGCGGTTACCCTGTCGAAGAAAGCCAGGGCCCGCGCTGTGCAGCTTCCGGCCTGGAACGAGGCGTTGGGTCTGCCGCGCCCCTGGGACCAGCAATGGTCGTTGCGCATGCAGCAGGTGCTGGCGTTCGAAACCGACCTTTTGCAGTATGGCGACATCTTCGATGGCTCTGAAGTGATCGAGGCCAAGGTTGCCGCGTTGAAGACGCAAGCGCGGGCTGAACTGCAGAAGATTGACGCCATGGGCGGCGCTGTGGCCGCGGTGGAAAGCGGCTACATGAAGGAGCGCCTGGTGGCCTCCAACACCGAGCGCCTGAAGGCCATTGAGGCAGGCGAGCAGACGGTGATTGGCGTCAACGCCTTCACCGAGAGCGAGGCCTCACCCTTAAGCGCGGGCGGCGAGGACAATATCGTGACCGTGTCGGACAACGTTGAATATGAGCAGATCGAGCACCTCAAGACCTGGCGCAAAGGCCGCGACGAGGGCGAGGTAAGGGCGGCGCTGGCCGCATTGAAGAGCGCCGCTGAAGAGGGCGGCAACATCATGGAGCCCTCAATCGCCGCAGCGAAGGCAGGAGTCACCACAGGCGAGTGGGGCGAAACCTTGCGCAGTGTGTTCGGCGAATACCGTGCGCCGACGGGGGTCAACACCATTGATATTTCCTCGGAGGGAGATGACATCGAGCAGGTTCGTCTGGCCGTTGCGCGCCTGGCCAAGAAGCTCGGCGCCACCCCGCGGTTCCTGGTGGGCAAGCCGGGTCTGGACGGTCATTCCAACGGGGCCGAACAGATTGCGGTGCGGGCAGGCGACTGCAACATGGAAGTGATCTACGAGGGCATCCGGTCAACGCCGGCAGAGATCGTCGAGGCGGCGATCAGCGAAGGCGTGCATGTGATCGGCCTCTCCATACTGTCCGGCAGCCATGTGCCCCTGGTGCGCGACGTGATGAACAAGATGCGTGAGAAGGGCTTGGACCATGTGCCTGTTGTGGTCGGCGGCATCATTCCAGCCGACGACGAGGCGATCCTGAAGCAGCTCGGCATCGCAGCCATCTACCGGCCCAAGGACTACGAGATCACCGGCATCATTGGCGATGTGGTGGCGCTGGTTGACAAGAGGACCGACGAGCAGGCCGCTTAACCAAAAATGCGCACGTAAAACGCGTATCAGGTTGTGTTCAGCCACACAGAAAAAAACTGCCAAACGAACCCAACTCGCTGTAAACACATGTTTTACAGACATAAAATTATGTGCACTGCACAATAATTACGACGTTTCTGCACAAATCATCACAGTCTCTCCAAGGAAATGCGTACCAGGCCCGTCTAACCTCCATCAATCGCCAATTCTGGCAGGTTCATTGAGGAGAGAGTTATGCGTGTTATCGGTTTTGCAAAGTCCGCCCTTGTCACCACTTTTGCCGCTGCGGTGTTGTTCACCTCGGTTGGCGCAGGGTCTGCAACGGCACGGCTTGTGTCGCCCTATCAGGCCAACGTGGTCAACGTGAGCATCAGCTTCAATTCTCAGTCCCCGCTGACGGAAACCAGTGAAAAGGCCATCTCGATCCTTCAGAAGATGGGGCGGAAAATGATCTACAAAATGGCGCGGGAGGAATGCCAAACCCTGCGCAGCACGATCGCGAAGACCTGCTCGCTCACCAGCTTGAACGTCTCCAGCCAGCTGCGCCAGCAACACAACCGCCCCAACAGCCTCCACATCAACGGCAGCGCGCAGTTTGCGATCACCCTGAAGCCGGAAGATGCTGACTAGGGCCAAGCGCCATCGCCTCCTACTAGGGTCTGGACCCTAGTTTGGCAACCCCCTCCTGATGTAGCCCTCGGGCCTGACCCGAGGGCCCAGGGCCGCAAAAGTCTGAGCATTCCGCCCTGGGTCCTCGGGTCAAGCCCGAGGACGACAGTGCCGAAAAGATCGATGTTTATCAGTCAAGCCTTGGGGCCTCTGTCGGTCCTAATACGCCGTGGCCCTACATGAACGCCTGAATGCCGGTTTGCGCCCGCCCCAGGATCAGCGCGTGCACATCGTGCGTGCCCTCGTAGGTGTTCACGGTCTCCAAGTTCATCAGATGGCGGATGACGTGATACTCGTCCGAGATCCCGTTGCCGCCATGCATGTCGCGGGCAACCCGCGCAATGTCCAGCGCCTTGCCGCAATTGTTGCGCTTCATCAGCGAGATGGATTCCGGAGCGCCCGTGCCCGCTTCCAAAGCGCGGCCAAGGGCGAGCGCGCCTTGCAGGCCAATGGCGATTTCGGTTTGCATGTCGGCCAGCTTCTTTTGCACCAGCTGGTTGGCCGCCAGCGGCTTGCCGAACTGTTTGCGGTCGAGCACATATTGCCGGGCCCGGTGCCAGCAGTCCTCAGCCGCCCCCATGGCGCCCCAGGCAATGCCGAAACGCGCCTTGTTGAGGCAGCCAAACGGCCCACTCAAGCCGCGTGCGTTCGGCAACAGGTTTTCTTCAGGAAGTTCCACATCTTCCAGCACGATTTCCCCGGTCACCGAGGCGCGCAGGGAAAACTTGCCTTCGATCTTCGGCGTGGAGAACCCCTTCATGCCGCGCTCAACGATAAAGCCGTGAATGCCCTCATCTTCAAGCTTGGCCCACACCACCGCCACATCGGCGATGGGTGAATTTGAGATCCACATCTTGGCGCCGTTCAGCACAAAGCCGCCATCAACCCGCTTGGCGCGGGTTTTCATGCCGCCGGGGTCAGAGCCCGCGTCAGGCTCGGTCAGGCCGAAACAGCCGACCCATTCGCCGGTTGCCAGTTTCGGCAGAAATTTCTGCTTCTGCGCCTCAGACCCGTAGGCATTGATCGGGTGCATCACCAGCGAGTTCTGTACCGAAATTGCCGAACGATAGCCTGAATCTACCCGCTCGATTTCCCGCGCGATAACCCCATAGGCCACGTAGCCGAGACCCGAGCCACCGTATTCAGGATCCACCATGACCCCCAAGAGGCCAAGCTCGCCGCATTCATTCATGATCTCGCGGTCGAAATTCTCGTCCCGGAATGCCTTCTGCACCCGGGGCGCAAGTTTGTCCTGGGCATAGGCGCGAACACTGTCGCGGATCATGCGCTCATCTTCTGAGAGCTGCTCTTCAAGGTGCAAGGGGTCTTCCCAGTTGAAATGGGCTTTGTCCTGGAGCTTCACAGGTTGCGGAGAAGTGATGGCCGCTTCACTCATGGCGAGGGTCCTTTGAATGGGGCTAGGGAATGTTGACCGTTGTGATAGCGCGGCAAGGGCCCGGCGGGCAAGGGGGCCCGGCGGGCAAGGCCAGCTTTTCGGCGCAGCCTTGCGTGTTGCGTCTGCTAGCACTTATGGCTGTAGGTGAACACCAACCGGTCGCGCTTGTATCTGCCCGTGCCAATGCAGCGCTTATGGACTTCGCGGTCGCCGACAACCGTCACCCTGGTCTGATTTGGGCTGACGGGGCCTGACACTTGATATTCCAGCGGCTTGCCCGGGCAGTATTTCGAGAAGCGCCGTGCCGTGCCAGAATAGCTGTTGCCGTCTTTCCAGCCATTGAACAACAGCGTGCCCCGCTGCACACCGGCGCGCCGCAGAACATCACGAGGAACCTCATAGTAGATCCAACGCTGGTTGCCGGAAGCCTTCAGGCGCATCAGCGAGCCATTGTGGTCCCAGCAGGAATCCGCGTTGGCCGCAGTTGTGGTCAGAGCCGTCGTACCGGCGCCGATGCCGGCGGCAAGCAGGGCTGAAGTTGTGAGTGAAAGGAGGCGTTTCATGGTGTTTCCTCTGTGCCGTTTTTAGTTCTCAGACCGCTCCCTTGCATTCAGTATCGCACTGAACACATTCGCATTCCACAGCAATAGAGGATTACGGCGCTATTTCTCCGGAACAAAGTTCGCCAACTCGCTCTGGTCAACTTGAGGCAGGCCATCATCAAGAGTGTAGTAATCGCCGGCGGTAGCCTCATGAATATGACAGCTCATTTCCAGCCCGGTGGGACCGTCAAGAGTGCCCGCGCAAATGGAGACCATCTCATTGCCGTGCCGGCGCCAAAACAGACTGCTGCCGCAGGTTTTGCAGAACCCGCGTGCGGCAGTATCTGAGGAGCGGTACCAGCTCAGCCCGGCATATTTGGAAAAGCTCAAACGGTCCCAAAAGCCTTGTGTGGCAGCCACGAAGTGACCGGAGGTCTTGCGGCACTGAACACAGTGACATCCGACAACCGGGCGCAACGGCCCCTCAATGTCATAGGCCACCTCACCGCAAAGGCAACTGCCGGAATAGTGTTCTTCAGATCCACTCATCAGACCGCCTTCGCAGCCGCGCTGAGCCGTTCCAGCTTGGCAACCGCCAAGTCCTTGCCCAGCAGCCCAAGCCCGCAATCAGGTGCCGCCACCAGACGCTCACGGTCAATATGATCCAATGCTGCCCGCAGGCGCTCCACGATCTCGTCAACCTCCTCAACCCGGCTTTTGGCCACGGCAACGGCGCCCAAGATGACGGTTGACCGGGGGAACTGCTCAAGCAGCGCCAGATCGTTGTAGCGGTGCGCATCTTCAATCGAGATCTGCTGCACGCTCGTTCTGTCCACCGCGTCGGCCAGCTGAAAATAGCAGCTCTGATCGGCCTTGTGATAAACCTCATCGTCCAGATGGTTCGGATAGCCACAACACATGTGCATGACCCGCACCACCTGTGAGGGCACCTTGTGGAAGCACCGGTCGAGCGCCTCCACCCCATAGTTCAGCGCCCGTTCCACCTCGCGGGCAAACAGCGGCTCATCCACCTGGATGTAGGGACAGCCGGCATCGGCCAGGCCGCGAATGGCGACGTTCAAATTGTCCGCCAGATCAAAGGCCAGCTTTTGTGGATCCTCATAATGCTCGTTCACCGTGGTATCCATGATGGTCAACGGGCCGGGTACGGTGATCTTCACCGGATGGCTGGTGAAGCCTTGCGCAATCTCATAGTCGCGCTGGAGGAACGCGGCGCCCTTTGCCTTGATGTCGCTGCGGACCACCGGGAGCTCAGCCTCATAGGCCCCATCGCGCAGAACCCGCGCTTCCAGATTGTCAAAGTCGAACCCGTCCAGGTGGCGGCAGTGGTAGTGAATGTAGTTCTCGCGGCGCTGTTCACCGTCCGAAACGATGTCGATACCGGCCCCCACTTGCGCCTCGACCGCCTCGCGGGTGGCGCGCACGAACAACGCTTCGGTTTCCGCATCGGCCTTGTTCATGGCCTCGCTATAATCGCGGGTCACTTTTCCGCCCTGGTCGGTCATGCCGTGATCAACGGAGAACCAGTCCTTGATGGGCAGATAGTCCGGTTTTGGAAACGCTCCAAGGCAGGTGGTTTGCAGGCTCATGGCGACATCTATGCTCTCGTGCTTGTCTCAGAAATTCTGTATCAGGAATGCTGCCGTCCGGCATCAACAATTGCATGAGGCAAGGTGATGAAATTTATCCATGTAACGGACCTCCATCTGGTGGCCCGGGGTGAGATGCTGTGGGGCAACGACCCCTTCGCCCGGCTTGACGCCTGCCTGCAAGACATTGCGGCTTATCATCAAGACGCTGCATTCTGTTTCATATCGGGCGATCTCACTGAACGGGGGGAGAAGCAGGCCTATAAGGCGCTCAAACACCGGCTCGCCGGATTTCCGCTCAAAACGGTTCTGATGCTTGGAAACCACGACACCCGGGAACATTATTTTGAGGTGTTCCAGGATGCCCCTGCAGATGCGAACGGTTATGCCCAGCAAGCTCTCGATGTTGGAAACCGGCGCTTCTTGTTCCTTGATACAGTAAGCGAGCCGTTCAATGCGGCAGGGTGGTATTGCCAAGACCGCCAAGCCTGGCTGCAGGAACGGTTGGCTTCAGCACCAGGCGACATCTACATCGCAATGCATCACCCGCCGTTCGACATCAACATAAAATACATGGACCGGATCAAGCTGGAGCACCACCAGGCGTTTGCAGGTCTGATCGCCGGGAACCCAAAGGTGCGCCATCTGTTCTTTGGTCATGTTCACCGGGTGGTGTTCGGCTCCTGGCGCGGTGTGCCTTATTCGGCGCTGCCAGCTTTGAACCATCAGGTTCCCCTGGTGGGCGGCAGCGTGAAGAGCCCTTACTCCGACGAGCCGCCCATGTACGGTGTTATCACCTTGAACGAGGATCAGGTGCTGATGCACTATGATGCCTTCTGGGACCGCAAGGAGTTGCCAGATCCACCGAGGCCAAGGAAAACATGACAAGCTTTAAGGGCCGGTGCCACTGCGGCGGCGTTGCTGTTGAATATGTCTCCGACATCGCGCCGGATCAGACCTATCTCAGAGCCTGCCAATGCGCATTCTGCCGGATGCACCAATCGTTGGCCGTCAGCGATCCGGAAGGCAGCCTAACGTTTACCGAGGCGCGGGCCGGTGGGATCGAGCTTTATCGGTTTGGACTGAAGACCTCAGATTTCATCGTGTGCAAAACCTGCGGGGCCTATGCCGGGGCGTTGATGAAGCACCAGGGCAAAACGGTGGGCATTGCGAACATCCACCTTTTTGAGGCCAAAGAGGCCTTTACCGGCGGGCCCGCACCCATGGACTATAGCGCTGAAGACCAGGAGGCCCGTATTGCCCGCAGGGCTGAAAAATGGATGCCGGCCACATTGCAACGCGCATCAAATGCAGGATCTTAGGGTGCAGTTTTCTGTTGTAATTCGGCATCAAGTTGTCGAAATGTAATGCCACGGTGGGCGAAAGCTCAAAAAGCGGTGCACAAACAAATCGGAGATTGATGTGATCAGGTGCTGAATTTCAGCAGCGATCATGTATTATCAGGAACACTATGAGCGATCGGACCAACGACCATCACAAGACCGAGGTCGCGGCGGCCTGGGCTGTGCACGCGTTCACCGCGTCCGGCGCCGTGCTCGGATTCCTCGCACTTGTGGCCATATTGGAGGGCGACAAGATCGCCGCCTTCATGTGGCTTGGCCTGGCCCTGTTCGTTGACGGCATAGACGGCACCTTGGCGCGCCGGGTGCGGGTCAGCGAGCTGACGCCGAAGGTGGATGGTGCCACCCTCGACAATGTCATCGACTATTTCACCTATGTGGTCGTGCCGGCCATGATGATCTACTGGTTCGGCCTGGTGCCGCCGGGCTGGGAGGTTTATTCGGCGGCCTGTGTCATGGCGGTGTCCTGCTACACCTTCGCCAATGCCGATATGAAAACCGCGGACTATTATTTCTCCGGCTTCCCGGCGTTGTGGAACCTGGTGGTGCTCTATTTCCATGTGTTGCAAAGCGACCCGTGGGTCAACCTCACGGTGATCGGACTGTGTGCGGTGATGACATTCATCCCGGTAAAGTTCGTGCATCCCTTGCGGGTGCGCAAACTGCGCAAGATCACTATTCCTCTAACGGTGCTGTGGGCGGCAACCTCGCTGCGCCTGGTGTTAATTCATCCCAGCACGAAAGCGGTGGAAGCCTCGCCGCTGATCTTCTGGATGTGGGTGGGGGCTTCGGTCTACTTCGCCGTGATCTGCATCTGGCGCTCCATTCATCCCGAGCCTGACGAAACATCGTAGTCCTGGCCCGGCGCCGGCGGGGCCGACTGGCCGATCGCTTCTATGAACACATCGGCAAAATCACGCAACTTTGCAGCGCCAACGCCGTTCACTTCAGCGAACTCTGATTTATTGACCGGCTGCCGGATCGCCATGTCGATGAGCGCCCGGTCCGGGAAAATTACAAATGCCGGCACTTCACGCTCTTTGGCAAGGCGCATCCGCAGGGCCTTCAACTCCCCGAGCAACTCCTGTTGCGCCGGCAGCAAGTCGGCCACCGGGGCAGACGATCGACGCGAGGTTTTTGCCGCCTTCGCCCGCTTCAGAGTGTCGACCCGGTAGGAAAACTGCTCCTCGCCCTTGAGGAGCTTGCTGCCTTTCTCGGTGAGGGCAAGGCCGCCATAGTCCTTTACATCCAAGGACAGGAAGCCAGACGCAACCAATTGGCGCAGAATGGATTGCCATTCAGCCTTTTTGCGATCGGCACCCACCCCATAGGTGGGCAGGTTCTGATGACCGGCATTAAAGATCTTCTCTGTCTCGGCCCCGCGCAAAACGTCCATGATATGGGCTGCGCCGAACCTTTGGCCTGTGCGGTAAATGGCCGAAAGCGCTTTCTGCGCCTCTTCGGTCCCGTCAACCGTCTCAGGCGGATCGAGGCACATATCGCAATTGCCGCAAGCCTCGGCCACCTCGCCAAAATAGGCCAGAAGGCCAATGCGGCGGCAGGCTGGGCTTTCGCAATAGGCCACCAGGGTGTCGAGCCGTTTGTGCTCGCGCCGCTTGTGATCCTGGCTGGTTTCGGCATCCTCAATAAAGCGCCGGCGGGACGCTATATCGCCCAGTCCGTAAAGCATATGCGCATCGGCTGGTGCGCCATCACGGCCGGCCCGGCCAAACTCCTGGTAATAGGCCTCAACGCTTCCAGGCAAATCTGTGTGCACCACAAACCGCACATCCGCCTTGTCGATTCCCATGCCGAAAGCAATCGTTGCAGTGATCACCAGGCCTGGTTCAGTCATGAAGCGGTTTTGATGGCTCTCGCGCGCCTCCCTGTCCATGCCCGCATGGTAGGCAAGCGCTGTGATGCCGTTGTCGCACAGGAGTTGGGCCGCTTCCTCGGTCTTCTTGCGCGAAAGGCAATAGACGATGCCGCTTGAGCCTTCGTGCTTGGACACAATATCGAGAAGCTGTGCCTTCCAGTTGCCCTTCATTTCCACAGACAGTTTGATGTTGGGACGGTCAAAGCCCAGCACCACGGATTTGGCATTTCCGGAAAACAGGCGCTCCACAATGTCTATGCGGGTCACCTCGTCTGCAGTGGCCGTGAGCGCCACAAGGGGAACGTCCGGGAACCGGTCTGGCAAGTTGCCCAGCAATTCATATTCCGGTCTGAACGCCGGGCCCCATTGCGAGATACAGTGGGCCTCGTCGATGGCGATCAGCTTAACATCCTGCTTGGCAAGTGCGGCAAGCATGCGCTCAGTCATCAAGCGCTCTGGCGACAAATACAAAAGCCGGACCCTGCCGGCCTCCACCTTGCGCCAGGCGGCAACATTGTCGGCACGGTCCCGCGCCGAATTGATGGTTTCGGCCTCAACGCCAGCCAGTTGCAACGCGGCCACCTGATCGTGCATCAGCGCCACTAGGGGCGACACCACGATCGTCAGACCGCCCAGAACCAGCGCGGGCACCTGGTAGCACAGAGACTTGCCGGCACCTGTCGGCATGACGGTCAAAACGTTTTCGCCGCCGATGAGGCTGTCGACCACGGCCTCTTGACCGTCGCGGAAGCCATCGAAACCGAAGACCTCTTTCAATACTTGATGTTTCGAAGCTAACATTCTTGTTTGGCGTCCCGGTCTGTGTCACCACGTTCTTACAAACTTGCCTGCCCTCCCCAACCGGCACGTGCAAGCATCCCAAATTGGACAGACTAGGTAGATGGACCCGATCATGATTCCAAGCAACAGGCTCCCTGGCCTTGCACAACATCCCCACGTTCAGCTCGGCCATCACCCGACCCCGATCGACTTTTTGCCCCGGCTCGGTAAAGAGCTCGGCATAACGTTGTGGGCCAAGCGCGACGATTGCAACGGCCTGGCCTTCGGCGGCAACAAGGTGCGCCAGCTTGAATATTACCTTGGCCCGGCAGCCGAAGCAGGCGCCGACACCATGTTGATCACCGGCGCATTGCAATCAAATTTTGTACGTCTCGCTGTGGCGTCCGCCAACAAGCTCGGCATGCACTCAGAAGTGCAGCTGGAAGAGCGCGTGCCCGACACTGACCCGCTCTACCGCAACTCCGGCAACATCCTGCTCGATCAACTGCTGGGTGCAACGATCCATTATTTTCCCGAAGGCGAAAACGAAGCGGCCGCCGACGCCTCCCTCGACGCACACGCCGAAAGGCTGCGCGCGGAGGGCCGCAAGCCCCATGTCGTCCATCTTGGCATTGATCACCCACCCGTTGGCGGGCTGGGCTATGCCGCTGCTGCTGCTGAGTGTCTGGATCAGTTGGAGGAAAGCGGCGAGATGCCCGATGTTGTGGTGATCCCGTCCGGCAGCGCCATCACCCATTGCGGCTTTCTTGCGGGCGCCAGGGCCGCTGGCTGGACTGTGCCGATCATCGGCATCTGCGTGCGGCGCGGCGCCGATGTTCAGCACGGACGGGTTACCCGCCGGGCCCGCGAGGTGATGCAGATGCTGGGTTCGGATGTTCAAATTTCAGAGGACGACGTGGTGGTCGAAGACGATGTGCTGGCGCCAGGATACGGACGCATGAACGATGCTGTGGCTGAAGCCATCCGGCTGGCCGCCCAACGCGAGGCGCTAATGCTTGATCCGGTCTACACCGGACGGGCCATGGCGGGTCTGATCCAGTGCGTGCGCAACGGCCAAATCAAACAAGGTGCAAAGGTGCTGTTCATCCACACCGGAGGTGGTCCGGCGCTGTTTGCCTACCAGGACAAAATGGCCGCCAAGCTTGCCGAGCTCAGCGCCGTGTTTGAATGATAATTCGAAAATACTAGAAATATCGTTGACTTCTATCTGCGCATCCGCTATCAGGATGGCATGAACACAAATGAAGCAGCGAAAAGTTTGGAGAAACTAGGCCACCCGAACCGGCTGGAGATCGTCCAGCTGTTGGTGCGGGCGGGGCCTGAGGGTTTGCCAGTTGGCGCCCTTCAGGAGCATTTGGGCATTCCGGCCTCAACCCTTTCCCACCATGTTTCCCAGCTGGTTATTGGTGGTTTGATCGAGCAAACCCGCAATGGCCGCGTGTTGAGCTGCACACCAAACTTCGAACGCATCGATGCTCTGGTGCAATTGTTGACTGAGAACTGCTGTTCCGGCGTTGCCCTGAAGGGTGCGGACGAAGCGGCCTGAGCGCTAAAATTTTCATCTGTTAGTTCGAACATTCTAGGATCATCGTGATGAGCCAACTGACCGGCACCCTCTCCAGACCCAGCCTTTGGGAAATGTTCTCCAAGGTCGCAACCGACAAAGTGGTCATAACGTTGATCGCGGCTGTGATCCTGTTGGGGCTCTACGATATTTCGCAGATGACCCGGAGCATTTACTTCACCCTTGATAGCGCGCTCTACATCGCGCCCTTTTTCGCCCTGGCCATTGCGTTCGCCGGTTATGCAAAGGCAAGCGGTCTTGATGGCCTCATCGCCAAGGCGTTTTCAGGCAATCTCGTCCTCTCTGTCATTGCGGCCGCTCTTGTGGGGGCGCTCTCACCGTTTTGTTCCTGCGGCGTCATACCCCTGATCGCAGCCCTGCTTGCTGCCGGCGTGCCTTTGCCTGCAGTGATGGCGTTCTGGATTGCCTCACCGATCATGGATCCTGAAATGTTCATCCTGACCGCCGCGGGCATCGGATTTGAGTTCGCCGTGGCCAAAACCATGGCGGCGGTCGCGCTCGGTCTGTTCGCCGGGTTCGCAACCTTGGGCGCAGAACGGGTTGGCTTTCTGCAGAACCCGTTGATCGGCGCAGCGTCCTGCGGCAGCAGCTGCAGCAAAGATGAAGACCCAGGGGTGTCCTGGGCATTCTGGCAAGACCCCGGGCGCCTCCAGACCTTTCTGGCCGAAGTCAAATCCACCGGCTTGTTCCTTGGTAAATGGCTGGCCCTGGCGTTCTTTCTTGAAAGCCTGATGGTGGCCTATGTGCCGTCCGACTGGATCGCCGCGGCGGTTGGGCCGGGCAACCTGTTCGCCATCCCCCTTGCCGCCCTCATCGGCATGCCGTCTTACTTGAATGGCTATGCGGCAATCCCCTTGGTGGCGGGCCTCATGAAACTTGGCATGACCCCAGCTGCCGGCTTGGCCTTCATGACCGCCGGTGCGGTGTCATCGGTTCCTGCTGCCATCGCCGTCTATGCCCTTGTCCGCAAACCTGTGTTTATGCTCTACATCCTGCTTGGCGTAACCGGATCGGTTATCACCGGCTACATTTACTTACTTGCAGGAACCACAAGCTGAGCAGTATGGGCGCAACTTCAGACGAAACAGTACGTAACCATTTTCTAAATTGGCAGTGCAGGGTCCGGCAAATCGCAATGCGCCAGCAAGGCGGGCGTCCGGCCGAAGGCATGCGCCCACAAGTTTTGTTGAAGGGCGGCGAGATGCTAAGCGCCGGCGTAACCACTGTGCTGGTGCCTCAGGACTCTGAAGAGAGCACTGAGTTCTTCCGCTTCCAATGCCAGAAAACCCACGACCCCGCCCAGATCTATGAAAAGGGCCTCCAGTTCCTGCAAGGCACACATTTTCAACAGGCACGAACCTTCAATGACGAATTGGCCGCACTGTTCGACAGCACGTCGGATACGGCCAAGACACTGTTGAACGAAGGCGAATGCCTTCTTGCCTTTGAGCAGTTTACCCAACGCTACAAGATGTTTTGCACCGTCCGCAGGTTTGAGCAGGATGCCGACGAATGGCAGGCAACCTATTGGCATAACAGACTTTTTAACCCTGCTTTGACTTCAGATGCTCTGGTATTGGGGTTCAAACCGGACTGGAATTCTGCCCAAGCTGATCCGGGCCCGCGATAGCCAAGAAATTGCAATCTTAGATAGCTAAACTCAAAGCTGCATATTTGCAGACAATACCGGCAGAATCGCCGGTTGCCTCGAAACCTGTACAAGCTAAAAAGTGGCATCGAATCGGTTAGCCGATTCGAGCCTTCGGTTTTCTCAGGCAAGCGCTCTCCAGGGGGCTGGCGATTGCGGTTGTGAGGGGGGCGTTAAAAGCCTTGAGGGACGCTGAAGTACGTTGTGTAGCAACAAGTAATCTAGTGGTGACAACATGTTTTCTCCCAATCAAAGCAAGGCCGCACGTGCGCTTTTGTCGTGGTCGCAAACAGATCTCGCAGACGCCGCCGGCTTGGGACTGAGCACAATAAAAGACTATGAATCTGGTCGGCGTAAGCCGCACAACCGCAACCTGTCGAAAATCGACAGCGCTTTCTCAGAGCGGGGCATTGAGTTCCTCAGCGCACAAGACGGAAGCCAAGGTGTAAGGTTGTGCGCCTAGCCAAATAGGCGCATCCATCAAGGCCTCGCCCGGGGGGCAGCCTTGATGCCGCGCCTCTCAACAGGGTTGGACAATCAGGCCCTTGGCCATGCTTGTGCATGCCGTTAGTGTACGCGGCAATGACACAAGACCAAATCGTTCTGTTCGCCTTGTTGGGATGCATATTCGGCCTCTTGATCTGGGGCCGGTTCCGCTATGACCTGATCGCCTTCAGCGCGCTTGCCGTGGCCCTGGTTGCGGGCGTTGTTCCAAAGGACGCCGCCTTCTCCGGCTTTGGCCATCCGGCCACGGTCATCATTGCGCTGGTGTTGATTGTTTCGCGCGGCCTGTTCGCATCAGGTGCCATCGAGCTGATCACGCGCCATCTCATATCGTCGGGGCGCTCGCTGGCCGCGCACATCGGCATCATGTCCGCACTATCTGCCGGCCTGTCGGCCATGATGAACAATGTGGCCGCCCTCGCCCTGCTCATGCCGGTAGACATGCAAGCTGCCAGCCGGGCGAAGCGCTCACCGGCTCTCACGCTCATGCCCCTGTCGTTTGCCTCCATCTTGGGCGGCATGATCACCCTGATCGGCACCCCGCCAAACATCGTGATTGCCCAGTTCCGCGAGAGCGCCCTGGGCGACGCCTACAGCATGTTCGATTTTGCACCGGTTGGCGCAACCATCGCCATCATCGGCGTTATCTACATCGCTCTGATCGGGTGGCGGTTCATCCCGGCAGAGCGCACCAAGCACAACACGGCCAGCGAACTGACCGATCTCGAAGGCTATGTGGCCGAGGCGTCGGTGCCGGACAATTCAGCCAGCATCGGCAAATACGTCCGCGACCTCCACGGGCTGGCCGAAGAGAACGACGTGCAAATTCTGGGACTGGTGCGCCGGGGCAAACGCCTGCCGGGATTTGCCCGCAGCGAGAACATCCGCAAGGGCGACGTGCTGGTTCTGGAAGCTGGGCCAGACGCGATTGAAACCTTCGTGGGCGCTGCCGGCCTGCAATATGCCGGCGGGCAAAAGCATGCCGGCGCCTTTGCCGGCACCTTGTCCATGAGCGAAGTGGTGGTTTCAGACAATGCCCGCATTGCCGGCCGTTCGGCACTTGATGTGCGCCTCCTCTATCGTCACGGCGTCACGCTGTTGGGGGTTTCGCGGCAGGGCAAGAAATTCCGCGAGCGCGTGCGCAAGCTGACCCTTCAGCCTGGCGACATCCTGCTTCTTCTTGGCCGCGAAAAGGATGTGGAAGATGCCGTGTCCTGGCTCGGATGCCTGCCGCTTGCCCCGCGCGGCCTCCAGGTGGCCCAACGGGACAAAGCTTGGCTCGCCGTTGGGCTGTTTGCCTTGGCGATCACGTTGGCCAGCATCGGTTGGCTCTATCTGCCGATCGCGCTGGCCGCCTGCGTCGCGCTTTATGTTTTGCTCAGGATCGTTCCCTTGAGCCAGATTTATGAGAGCGTGGAATGGCCGGTGATCGTTTTGTTGGGTTCGCTCATTCCCATTGGCGCTGCGTTGGAGTCCTCCGGTGGAACCGCACTGATCGCTCAGCAGATTGTTTCCTGGACGGCCGGCTACTCGCCGGTCATCGTGCTGACGATCCTGATGATCGTCACCATGACCCTCTCGGACGTTCTGAACAATGTGGCCACCGCCCTCATCGCTGCGCCCATCGCGGTCGATATCGCCGGCAAACTGGGGGTCAACCCTGATCCGTTTCTGATGGCCGTTGCAGTTGCCGCCTCCTGCGCGTTCCTCACACCGATCGGGCACAAGAACAACACCATCATCATGGGCCCGGGCGGATATCGTTTCGGCGACTATTGGCGCATGGGCCTGCCATTGGAAGTTCTGGTGATTGCCGTCGGCGTGCCGTCCATTCTGTTCTTCTGGCCGCTTTAGGATCCCGGCGATGAGTACACCCGCCATAAAATCCATGAACCTCTATTCAGAGGTCGACCGCATCCACAACGACTTGGCCGCCCTCGGCATTGGGTCCAATGATCCTCTCACGGTTGATGTGCTCTCGCAGTTCGACCAGTTCCATTATTTCGGTACTGACGCTGTGGATGAGGCCATTGCCGAAGCCGGCATCGGCGCCAAATCGCGCGTTCTGGACATTGGTTCTGGCCTGGGCGGGCCGGCACGCTATCTGGCAGAGCGCACCGGGTGCCGCGTCACCGCGATCGAGCTGCAATCCGACCTCAATGCCCTGGCGGAAAGCCTGACCGAAAGATGCGGACTGTCCGCAAAGGTTAAGCACGTGCAAGCCGATGTTCTGACACATCAGATCGAGCCGCAATCCTATGACGCTGTGGTGAGTTGGCTCTGCTTCTATCACATTGCAGACCACCAGACCCTGCTCTCCCAAGTGTACAAGGCGCTCAAACCAGGTGGCCGGCTCTATGTAGAAGACCTGTTTCGGCATGATGAGTTCGACGATGCTGAACTGGCCCATTTGACGCAAATGCTTTACGGCCAATATCTGCCCTATCGCGACGCCTATAGTGCCGGTGTGCGGGAAGCCGGATTTGCCGAGATCGACTTCGGCGACCGCACCGACACCTGGCGGCCATATGTGGCAGAGCGTGTTGCCGCTTGGGCTGCCAGACGCGGCGAGCTGGTGGCTGTGCACGGCGAAGCAATTGTGGACAGCTTGGCGGCATTCTACCACTCGGTGTGTCTGCTGTTTGAGAGCGGCAAACTGGGCGGAGTCCGGCTGCTGGCCACCAAGCCCTAGACGCGCTACAAGATTGCTTTCCAATCCCCGGCCACGTACAGGGGATGGCCGCAACAAAAACCAGGGCAGGGCGATGAATTCAGGCGAGAGACGAACCTTAGCAGGACACACCATCAGGGTTCTTTACAATGAAGAAGTGGTCGCAGAGCGGGTTAACGCCATTGCCGAAGAGATCGCTTCGCACAACTATGAAAATCTCCTTGTGGTGGCCATCCTCAAGGGCAGCTTCATCTTTGCCGCAGACCTATTGCGGGCTCTGCACAAGCAGGGCGTCTATCTGGAGATGGATATCATGATCCTGTCCAGCTATGGCAAAAACCTGGAATCATCCGGCCAGGTGCAGATTCTCAGGGACATTGAATCCACCGTGCGAGACCGGCCGGTGATCCTCATCGACGACATTCTGGAATCGGGCCGTACCATCGCATTCGCCAAGGATCTGATTGTCGCACGCGGCGCCGGCGAAGTGAAAACTTGCGTATTCCTCGACAAGCCGGGCAAACGCGCCGCCAACGTTGACGCCGACTTCTTAGGCTTCAGCACGCCCGACCTGTTCGTGGTTGGCTACGGCATGGACATGGCGCACTCGTTCCGCGAGTTGCCATATGTCGGCGTCGTGGAGACCTAGGCGCTGTTTGGCCCTCTGGTTGCGCTTGCACCTGCATGCAGCTAAGAGCTAGAGCGGCCGCCACGGCATTGCCCCACCCCAAGCCAAAAGGAGAAGGACACCCATGAGCAGCATCTTATCTGATCTACAAAAGACCGTCGTCAGCGGCCTTGTGCTGACCGTCATTCTGTTCATCCTGATCCGGCTGATCGTGGGCACGGGCTTTGCGCTTGATCATGCCTGGTTTGCCTTCTTCTTCCGCTGGCTGCACGTGCTCAGCGGGGTCATGTGGATCGGCCTTCTGTGGTATTTCAACTTCGTGCAGATCCCGAACATGCCCAATATCCCGGATGAGCAGAAACCGGCCATCGGCAAGGTCATTGCGCCATCTGCCCTGTGGTGGTTCCGCTGGGGCGCCATGGCCACCATGGTGACCGGCATCATTCTGGCCGGCATGATGGGCTATCTTGTGGAAGCCCTGACGCTGGGTCTGATTGACGAAGGCGCCAGCACGCCCATCGGCGTCGGCATGTGGCTTGGTCTCATCATGTGGTTCAACGTCTGGTTCATCATCTGGCCAAACCAGCGCAAGGTGCTGGGCATGGTGGAGGCAAACGCAGATGAGAAAGCCGCCTCTGCGCGCCGCGCCATGCTGTTTTCACGCACCAACACCCTGCTCTCCATTCCAATGTTGTTCTGCATGGTTGCCCAGCAGAATGGCGGGTTTGCTTGAGACGGTAACGAGAGGCACCAAGTGGTATGAGTAACGAGCCCAATCCAGCACAACTTGATCCTGTTGAAGAAGCCGTCGTGGCCATCGCCAACGGCGAAATGGTTGTGGTGGTCGATGATGACGACCGTGAGAACGAAGGCGATCTGATTGTCGCCGCCGCCAAGGTCACGCCCGAACAGATGGGCTTCATCGTGCGCCACACCACCGGAATTGTCTGCGTGCCCATGCCGCGCGAGGAAGCCCGCCGCTTGAGCCTCGTGCCCATGGTGGCCGACAACGACGCGCCCATGAGCACCGCCTTCACCGTGTCGGTGGACTATAAGGAAGGCCTGACCACGGGCATTTCCGCCGTCGAGCGCACCGGCACCGCCCGGGCCTTGGCCAACGGCAATGTGCAGGCCGATGACTTCGTCCGCCCCGGACACATGTTTCCACTGATCGCCAAGCGCGGCGGCGTGTTGATGCGTTCCGGCCACACGGAAGCTGCGGTGGATCTGGCCAAGCTCGCCAAGCTGCCACCGGTGGGCGTGATCTCAGAATTGGTCAATGATGATGGCACCGTGAAGAAAGGCGACCAGGTGTTCGCCTTCGCCCGGGAGAATGGCCTGAAGATCATCTCCGTGGCTGACCTGATCGAGTACCGCCAATCGCGCGAGCGTCTGGTTGATCAAGTGTCCACCTTCGAGATCAAAACCAGGATCGGCACCGCCAGGGCGATTTCCTACACCACGCCGTTTGACACCATCGAGCATCTCGCCGTGATCTTTGGCGACATCACCGGCGGCAAGGGCGTTCCGGCAAGGCTTCACCGTGAAGACGTTCTGGAGGACGTCCTTGGCGACCGCAGCACCTTGGAGCGCATGTATGACTGGTTCGAACGCGAAGGCCGCGGCGTCCTGATCTATCTGCGCGTCGGTGCAGCAGGCGTTCCCGGTGCCCATCTTGGCGAGGATGTGGATGATGAGGACACGGCCTCTGCCCGCAACCGCGAACAGGTGTGGCGCGACATCGGCCTTGGCGCGCAAATCCTTCGCGATCTGGAGGTCAAATCCATCAAGCTTCTGGCATCGCGCGACCGCACCTATGTGGGCCTGTCAGGCTTCGGCATCGAGATCTCCGAAACCGAACTGATCGATGGCGACCAATGAGCTGGATCAAAACCGTCCCCTACGCTGAGGCCACAGGCCGCCTCAAGACCCTCTATGACCGGGTGAAGGGGCCGGACGATAACGTCGACAACATCATGATGGCCCACAGCCTGCGCCCCCATTCCATGGAGGGGCACATGGCGATCTATAAGAACGTGCTTCATCATGCCAGCAACAAGGTGCCCAAATGGTTCCTGGAGACGCTGGGGGTTTGGGTGAGCATGCTCAACAAATGCGACTACTGTGTCGAGCACCATTTTGCCGGGCTCAAACGTCTGTTGGACGGGGATCCGAAGGCGGACGCCATTCGGGCTGCGCTGGAGGCCGGATCGATAGAAACAACCCCGCTCGCTGCTCGCGAGCAAGCCGCGCTGCGCTACGCGCAAACGTTGACGCAGGCGCCACATGATCTCACCGAAGCGGACGTCGACGCCCTGCGTCAGTCTGGCTATGACGACGGGGAGATCCTCGAGATCAATCAAGTCAGCGCCTATTTCTCCTACGCCAACCGCACCGTGCTTGGCCTTGGCTGTTCCGCCAAGGGAGACATCATTGGCCTGTCACCCAACAATTCAGACAATCCTGACGATTGGTCCCACAGCTGACCTTCAGCTCAGCGCGCGCTCGATGAGCGAGGCAACCGCGATGGAAGCCACGCTGGCGCCAGCGCCGAACAAAACCAGCTTCCAGGCATCTTGGCGCCGCTTCAGACCCGGCCACCCCAAGGGCTTGATAAGCTGGATCAACGCAACAGCGGCACAGATCACCATGATGATTTTCGACATGCGGAACACCGGCAAAACACAAAGACCAGGGTTTCTATAGGCTTTGCGGCCGCCCCTGTCAGGTGCAATGAGAATTTGGTCACCGATTTGGATAGACTCAAAGCCTGGGACGAAATATTTATGCCCCCACAAGAATGAACAACCAGCCGATGCGCTGAACACCCAAAGAGAGGACGCAACGTGGCCTTCGAACTTCCCGATCTTCCATATGCATATGACAGCCTTGGTCCCTACATGTCCGCAGAGACCCTGGAATTCCACCATGACAAGCACCACAATGCCTATGTTGTGAACGGCAACAAGCTGCTGGACGAGTCCGACCTGAAGGGCAAGTCCCTCGAAGAGGTTGTGGCCGGCTCCTACAACGGCGGCGCCGGCGGCGGCCTGTTCAACAACGCCAGCCAGCACTGGAACCACGTTGAATTCTGGCAATGGATGAAGCCAAATGGCGGCGGCGCCATTCCGGGCGACCTGGAAGCCAAGATCAACGCAGACCTTGGCGGCGTGGACGCTTTCAAGCAGGCCTTCGTGCAAGCTGGCGTGACCCAGTTCGGCTCCGGCTGGTGCTGGCTCATTCTGAACAATGACGGCAAGCTGGAAATCACCAAGACGGCAAACGGCGTGAACCCGATTGCGCTTGGCGCCGGCACGGCTCTTTTGGGTTGCGATGTGTGGGAGCACTCCTACTACATCGACTACCGCAACGCCCGGCCTGCCTATCTGGAAGCCTTCCTGGAAAGCCTGGTGAACTGGGAGCGTGTTGCAGAACTCTACGGCAACGCCTCCAGCTACCCCGCACTGTTATCCCTGGGCCCCTGCGAAAGCAGGGGCCCATTTCACTAGATGAATAAAAAAACTCAATCACAAAGGCCATATAGCGCGAATTTCCATTTGCGCTCAGGCGTTTACGCGAATTTGGGTTCGTTTCGCAGAATCGCGTTTTTTGGCAGTTTTCTGCCGCTGAACATGAACAAGCATGTGTGTATAAAGCCAGCCATTTAGTGGCAAATACGATCCCCGGCCCCTGGATGCCTGCCTGCGCAGGCATGACGGGAGCGGCAGGGCGATGCGCCTTGCACCATCCCCCCCGCGCCCCTGCGAAAGCAGGGGCCCATATCTTTGAACGCATGGTTGGCTGCCAGTGGTGGATCCCTGCTTTCGCAGGGATGCGGGGAGAGGGGACAGCCTCCTCAGGCTGACCCATGCATGCGCCGGCGGCGTTTCCGCACCCGTTCGGTCGCCTCGGGCGTGCCGTCGTGGAACGAGCCGAACCATTTGTCCCAGGGCATGGGCTGGTTGCCGTAGTTGCACTCAAAATAGCGGTGGTGCAGCTGATGGTGAAAGGCGCCCAGGTCCAGCCGGTTCTTGTCCTTCACCAGCATGCCCTCATACCCGGTATGAGTGGTGGCTGCCCCCAGAGCGTTCCAATACATGTGAAAGAACACATGGATGGGATGGGACGCGATCACAAAGTGGATCAGCACCGAGCTCAGGTAGATCACGTGCTCCAACGGATGCATGGAGAAACCCGACCAGGGCCCTACGTTGGTGTTGCGGTGGTGCAGGGAATGGGCAAGCCGGTAGAGCGGCGGCCAGTGCAGTAAACGGTGCACCCAGTAGAAATGAAACGAGGTCCAGATCGGGATGATCAGGAACCACCCCAGGAACAGCACCGGGTTGTCACTCCAGCTCAAAAACGGTGCATAGCCATTGGCAAGGCCCCACAACAACAACACCTCATAGCAGGTCCATTGTGTGACCCCGCTCGCCAATGACCAGAACATGTTGTCCCACACCTGGTTGTTGAAGGTGTAGCTGCGCCCCTTCTTGGCCATCTCGCGGGGATCGTATTTCAGGGCGCTGCCCTGTTTGCGGTAGGTGTAGAAATAAAGATGCAAACCGCCCGCAACCACCACCATCAAGATGAGGTTGCGCAGATAGACCTGGGCGATCCAGCCAAACCCGAGCTCCTTGCAGAGCTCCAAGGCGGGCTGGAAATAGAACCAGACGATAACGGCAGCCAGCGCAAATAATGACTGCTCGGACACCCGCAGCCAAGATCTTGAAAGCCATTTGAGCGCAGCCACGGGCCGCGGCGGCCAGTCGAAGACCGGTGAGTTGCCGATGGGCAGTTCAGGATGCCAGTTCCATTCCTCGCGCACCGGCTTGGCCGGCGCATCAGCAGCTTGGGGGGTCTCGGTAACAGACATCACGGGCTCCCTCGCTCCCTAAGGCGACTGAACCGCAAGGTGGCGCGGAGCCCATCACTGCGTCAAGGCAATTTGCGCCCGAAAGAGTGACCAAATCTCACCCTTGAAACCGAGGCATTATGGCTCTGTCGTCCTCGGGCTACACTCGAGAAAGCTTTTAAACCTCCTTGGGCGCGACCACTTTCATGGCCAGCATGATGCACAGCGCCAGGAAAGCCGGCATAACGGCAAGCCAGGATCCGCCCGCCGCAAGGCCCGCAGTGCCGGCCCACATGATGGAGGCAAAGGCCTCGCCCAATGTGGCGGTTCGCGACGAGATCTGGCGGCGGCGGAACAATGTGCGCTTGGCCTGAACCCTGAACCACAGCTGAATTGCTGTGGCGGATGCGGCCGACAGGAACACACCGACAGCAGCCACCACAGCCGTGCGCACCGAGACAAAGGCCATCGCCAGAATGAACGGCGAAACCACCACAGCAATGATGCTCATCACGGCCTCAACCTTGGCCCACACCAGTGCCCGTTCAGACACCGGCGCCGTGGTCACCAGGTCGTGGGCGTCTTCGCCAGAGATGGCAAGCCACGCCAAGCCGCCGGCAAGCTGGCCAGACGCCATGACCAGGACGGTGATGATGATCACCAGGAAGCCCGAATTCTCGCCGTAATACACCCACAACATCATGGCCGGCGGCAGAAGGTAGAGGATCTGCATCAACGTTTGGGAGATCAACCAGGGGTCGCGCTTCAACAGCACCCACTCTTTGTGGCGAAGCGCCTTGCGCGGGTTCATGCTCCGGAAGCCTTCGCCCCGCCGAGTTTCCAGGTGCTTGGTTTCCGAAACCCCTGCAGCCGAAACCGCATGGTGACCGAAACTGGACGAGCTGAGCGAGATCACAAAGCCAAGCAGACCGAAGCACGCGATAGCGAGACCAACGAGTGCCGCGCCATCGCCCATGGCCGCCCGCGCCGGCAACCAAAGCCAGCTTGAAACATCAGGGGCATTGGCAATCAGTTCAGGCGACTGCAGAACGTCGAGCCGGGACAGGCTGCCATAGTAGATGATCGCAACGGCTTGAATGCCGATGATGAACCCGGCGCCAACCACCGCAGCGATAATTTGCGAGATCAGCCGTGCGCGCTTTGGGCCAACGGTGCGGAACAGGGTGATCACGCCAAGAACCGCAAGTGCGGTGGCGAATGCGGCGAGGCACGCCATAACCCCGTAGGCGGCCAGCCAGTGCCAGCCTTCGCGCACCGCAAGCATGTTGATGAACGGCCCGGCAATCAGGCCGGACAGCATAAGGGTCGACACACCAATGGCGCCGGTCCTGATGGCGAAGAGACGCCTGGAGGAGGCCGGGGACGACAGGATCAAATCGAGATCTGACCGTGCGTAGTAGGCCCGCGTCACAGATTCCATCGCTTGGGAGAGCATCAGGGTGAAAAACAGAATACCGCCGCCGCTGAGCATAACCAGATTGGCCTTGGTCATGGCCACGCCATCGGCAGCCCACACCCCGATGATGGCGCTGGCGATCCAATGGGCACCAAGCGCCATGGCGGCCAAAACGGAAGCAAGAAGTAACTCCTTGCCGCGCTTGCCCGCCGTCATCATCGACAACCAGTCGCGCCAGAACAGGCCCAGCTCGTGCCGGGCAAACCACGTATGGGATGTGGGGTGGGCCATGTTAGAGCGAGATGAGAGGAGATTGAGCCATATGACCGGCTGTCCGCGTCTGCTGACAAGGCGCAGGTCGCGCCATGGTCTGGCCGACCACAAGTGGCCTGCAACGAAGCTCAGCGGGCGCGAACAGCCGGCCTTCGGTGGGCCAAATAAGCCCATCTCCTGCGTTGCGACGCTTGTCCGATGCCCCGCATCGCACTGCGCGTCGCGCCTTGGACACGGGCTTATTTGACTCCATCATATGGTTCAATCTCCTCTCATCTCGCTCTAAGCGGCCTCAGAATGTTCAGCCACCAGATTGAGGAACACATCCTCCAGGCTCGAGCCGTCCTGGCCCGCCTGGGCGCGCAGCTCATCCAGCGTGCCCTCGGCGATGAGACGGCCGGCAGCGATGACGCCGATCCGTTCGGCCATCCGTTCGGCAACCTCAAGAATGTGGGTTGTCATGATAACGGTGACCCCGTCGCGCACCCGGTTGAGCAGCACATCTTTCACCAGACGCGCCGAGCCGGCATCAAGCCCGGTGAGCGGCTCATCCAGAATGATCAGCTTGGGGTCGTGCACCAGCGCTCCGGCCAGGGCCACCTTCTGGCGCATGCCTTTTGAGAATCCGCCGCAGCGCTCATGAGCGTGGGGGGCAAGCTCGAGCCATTCCAGCAATTCGGTTGCCCGGCGTTCGGCTTCCTGGGCGTTGATTTCCCAAAGGCCGGCGACAAACTCCAGATACTCATAAGGCGTGAGCTTCTCATAGATCATCGGCTCGTCGGAAACCCAGGCCGTAATCTTCTTGGCCTCGATGGGCTGGCGCTTAACGTCGATCCCGAATACGGAAATCGATCCCGCATCGGGCATCAACAGGCCGGAGACCATGCGCAAGGTCGTTGTTTTGCCCGCACCGTTCGGGCCCAACAGGGCATAGAACTCGCCGGCTTTGACCTTCAGGTCCAGGCCGCTGACCGCAGGCCTGTCAAAGGACTTCTCCAGCCCGGATATTTCCAGAGCAAACCCAGCACCGGCCATCAGCCCCACCTCCCATGCGCACAGCAAAACTAAGGGCACAGGCATACACGAACCCGGTTGCCAGATCGTGAACCCAAAGCCGTCAATTGTAGCGGTTTGGCTCGCTGGCTAGACGGGCCGGCCCCGGCGCCGGCCGATCAGGCTGCGCGCGGTGACCTGGGAGCGGGCCACCAGAATGCCGCTCGCAATGATGATGCCAATGCCGGTCCAGGTCACATGATCCGGAAAGTCGCCAAACCATAGGAACCCGACAACAACTGCGGCGACAATTTCGAAATATCCAAAGGGCGCCAATGTGGAGGCCTCGGCCCGGGCAAACGCAGCCAGCAGCAAGGACTGATTGAAGGCCGTGACAGCGCCCAGCAGCAAAAGCAGCAGAACCGCCTCAAGGCTTACCGCCTGCCAGAAAAACGGCACGCCCAAACCCAGCACGATGGTGCCCACAAGGGCGCCGAAGGTTGAGGTGGTGATGACGCCAGACACGGGCGCAAGCTTGCGGCTGATCATCAGCTGAGCGGCCACACAGCAGCCGCACAGCACGCCCCACAGCGCATAGACGTTCACCCCGTCAAAGCCCGGCTTCATGATGATCAGCACCCCGATGAACCCGCCGGCCACGCCGACCCAGGCAATCTTGGGAACCTTTTCACCCAAGGCAAATGGGGCGACCGCGGTCACCAGGAAGGGATAGACGTAGAGCAGCGCGATGGCATCTGCGACCGGCATCCCCACCGCGGCTGCCACAAAGGCCAGGGTTCCGAGACACTGGACCACCCCGCGCGCGATCTGCAGCCACGCCATCGGGGGCCAGAACACCTGAGGTCCGCGGCGCCACAGAGCAACCGGCAGCATGATGGCCAGATAAACCACGTAGCGCCCGAAGGTGATCAGAACCTCCGGCAGCAGCGGCGTCAGGGCTTTGAACAGCGCGCCGTTGATGGCCCCCAGCGACACACCCGCAATGACCAGCAGAATGCCGGTGAGGGTTGAGGAGGTGTCACGAGCCGCAGGGATATCGCTCATGACTGCACCTGCCGGGCCTTATCAGATTTCTTGCTTTTGGGCGGCCGTGGCCGCATCGCCCGTGTTGGGCGTGCCTTCCGGCTCGATCAGCAGGATGTGCACTTCCTCCTCAGCCACCGGCCTGTGCTCAACCCCCTTGGGCACCACATGCAGATCGCCGGGCCCAAGATGTACGTTGCCGTTTTCCGTCTCGATGGTCATGTTGCCTTCGAGCACCAGGAAGAAGTCGTCCGTGTCGTCATGGGCATGCCAGGTAAACTCGCCCTTGGCCTTCACCACCATCACATCATGACCGTTGAACTTGCTCACGATCTTAGGCGACCAATGGTCGGAGAACCCTTGCAGCTTTTGCTTCAGGTTGATTGCGTCCATTTAGTGCCACTCTCCCAGGGCCAAGATGATCGCCGGAGCGAAGGGAAAATGCTAGCACAGGCGCCAACCGGTAGAAGACGATTTTAATTCACCAAGGAGAGAACCCGTGCCTCGAACTGTCTTGAAGCCCGCCAGCCTGGATTTCCAGCCGCGCCCAACCTATCCCTATTCACCTGGCGCGATGGCCGGCGGCATGATCTACACCGCAGGCCAAGTGGCCTGGGACGCGACCGGCGAGGTCACCGCCGTCGGCGATGTGCGCGCCCAGACCATCCAGACATTGGCCAATGTTCAAGCTGTTCTGGAAGAGGGCGGGGCCACCTGGGATGACGTTGTGAAATGCAATGTCTATTTGAAGGACATGGCCGACTTTCAGATCATGAACGAGGAGTTTGCCAAGGTGTTCCCGCAAAATCCCCCGGCCCGCACCACGGTGCAGACCCCATTGGCTGAAGAGACCATGCTGGTTGAGATTGAGGCAATTGCCTTCATTGGAGGTTGAGGCATCTGCCCACGGCCGTCGCCGCGGAATCCCACCACCGCCGTCACCGCGGAATTTTGCGCAGCAAAATATCCGGGATCCAGGGGCGTCGCGCTCCGAGCTCTGCCGCCCCTGGATCCCCGCCTTCGCGGGGATGACAAGAGGGGGGAAGCGGGGATGACGAGAGGGGGGATGCCGAGGCATCTGAACACCCATGCTGCAGCGCACAAAGTTTTAATCTCAACAAATCAATGCCCTACATCCAGTTGGGTTCGTTTGGCAGTTTTTGCCAACGCACACATAAGTCATACTTTATAGCTGACTTACTTTCTACCGCCGCCGCGCCTCGTCAATATACCCCAGGAACATCGCCACCGTCAGCGCGCCCAGGTAGGAGGTGACCCCGGTGCCCACATCCAGCGGCGGGTTCACCTCAACAAAGTCAAAGCCCACCACATTGACGGTGGAGGTAATCGCTTTGAGAGCCTCTTGCATCTCCTCATAAGTCAACCCGCCTGGCTCAGCCGAGATGCAGCCCGGACACAGCGACATGTCGTAGGCATCAATATCAATGGTCACGTAACAATCATCCCCAGCCGGCAGATGATCTGCAATGCAGGCGCCGCCTTGTTTGCGGATTTCCGGCATGGTGACGATGCGCCCGCCATTGGCCCGCGCATCATCGGCGTTCTGCTTGGTGTCGCGCATGGAGCGGATGCCGAACTGGGTGAGGCTGGTCACATGTTCCATCTGGTGGATCAGGCGCATGGAGGTTGAATTGGTGTAGGTCAGCCCCTGATCGTCCGGCGTATAGTCCAGATGCGCGTCAAGCTGGATCACGTGCATGGGCTCGTCGAAGGCCCGCACCACCGGATAGGTCAAGGTGTGGTCCCCGCCCAGCACAATCGGCATGGCGCCGCGTTCGCGGATGGCGATCACATCGTTGGTGAGATTGGCCATGGTGATATCGCCGCGGCTGGGGGCAACGTCCACATCGCCGCAATCGACAATCCGCCGGTTTGCCAGTGCCTCGCGCAGATATTCCTTGTCCTCGGCAATGTCATACAGCGCCCCGCCTCCAAAGCGCAGCGAATGCTCCCGCACCGCCCGGGCGCAAAAGCGCGATCCCCCCACAAACGGCGACCCGTCGTCGTAAGGCACCCCAAGCACCGCATAGTCTGCGTCCAGAGTGCTGATATCGTCGCAATAGTCGCTCCGAAGAAAGGTTGGCACGCCGCTATAGGCCCGGTTCAGCCGGCCGTCAGCTCCACGCATGTTTGCTGTCATAGGGTTCGCTCCAAGGTTAGGGCTCCATCTGCCCACAGATTCGTTAGCAGGCTTGCAGTTGCCCAGCAATCGCGATAGGAAAAAGACAGTTTTTGCTGCATTGCGGCATGGCGGAACCAGTTTCGCAGTGCAGCCCATTCAAACCAAGATAAATTCAAAGACAGGGAAGACTTATGGCGCGCAACAAGATTGCACTTATAGGCGGCGGGATGATTGGTGGCACTCTTGCTCATCTGGCCGGACTGAAAGAACTGGGCGACGTGGTGATCTTCGACATCGTCGACGGCCTGCCCCAGGGCAAAGCCCTTGATCTCATTGAATCTTCCCCTGTTGAGGGTTTTGATTCCCACATGTCCGGCACGCAGAAATATGCCGGCATCGAAGGGGCAGACGTGGTGATCGTCACCGCCGGCATCCCCCGCAAGCCCGGCATGAGCCGCGATGACCTTCTGGGCATCAACCTGAACGTGATGGGCCAGGTGGGCGCGGGCATTGCCAAATATGCCCCCGATGCCTTCGTCATCTGCATCACCAACCCGCTGGATGCCATGGTTTGGGCCCTGCGTGAAAGCTGCGGCCTGCCTCACAATAAGGTTGTGGGCATGGCAGGGGTGCTCGACAGCGCCCGTTTCCGCTACTTCCTGGCCGAAGAGTTCAACGTCTCCGTAGAAGACGTCACGGCCTTCGTTTTGGGCGGCCATGGGGACTCAATGGTGCCCCTCACCCGCTATTCAACAGTGGCCGGCATCCCGATCCCTGATCTGGTGGCCATGAAATGGACCAGCGCCAAGCGCATTGAGGAAATCGTTCAGCGCACCCGCGACGGCGGCGCTGAAGTGGTTGGCCTCTTGAAAACCGGCTCTGCGTTCTACGCCCCGGCCTCCGCGGCCATTGCCATGGCCGACAGCTACCTGAAAGACAAAAAGCGCGTGCTGCCGTGCGCGGCCCATCTGAACGGCGAATACGGCCAGAAAGACCTTTACGTTGGCGTGCCGTGCGTCATCGGCAAGGATGGGGTCGAGCGGATTGTCGAGATCAAGATGGACAAGTCCGAACAGGCCGCCTTCAACAAGTCCGTTGATGCCGTGAAAGGCCTGGTGGACGCCTGCAAGAAGATATCACCGGATCTTGGCCGCTAACTGGTCTAAGGTGCATTTTGGATGTCATGCAACCTTGGCATCTGTGAGGGATGAAGAGGTCCAAGAGGGGAAGCTAGATGAATATCCACGAATACCAGGCCAAGGAGCTGCTGCGCAGCTTCGGCGTACCCACCGGTCATGGCCATGCGGCTTTTTCGGTTGATGAAGCCGTTGAAGCGGCGGAAAAGCTGGGCGGCCCCGTTTGGGTGGTCAAGGCACAGATCCACGCCGGCGGGCGCGGCAAGGGCGGCGGCGTGAAGGTGGTCAAATCCATCGAGGACGTGCGCACCGAAGCAGACCGCATTCTGGGCATGAACCTGGTGACCCACCAGACCGGCCCGGCCGGCAAGGAAGTGGGCCGGCTCTACATCGAAGCCGGCAGCCCCATTGCCCGGGAACTCTATCTCTCCTGCCTCGTGGACAGGGCAACCTCACGCATCGCCTTCATCGCCTCAACCGAAGGCGGCATGGACATTGAAACCGTTGCTGCCGAAACCCCTGAAAAGATCCTCACCATCGATGTGGATCCGGCCTCGGGCTACAGCGCCTACGTGGGCCGCGATATCGCCTATGCCCTGAAGCTGGAAGGCGATCAGGTCAAGCAATGCGTCAAACTCATCGGCCAGCTCTACAAGGCCTTCACCGAGAGCGACATGAGCCTGCTTGAGATCAACCCTCTGGTTGTCACCGAGGGCGGCGAGCTGCTCTGCCTGGACGCCAAGGTGAACTTCGATTCCAACGCGCTCTACCGCCACAAGGACATTGAGGCGCTCAGGGACGAAACCGAAGAGGACGCAAAAGAGCTGGAAGCCTCCAAGTTCGACCTCAACTACATCGCGCTCGACGGCAAGATCGGCTGCATGGTGAACGGGGCGGGCCTTGCCATGGCCACCATGGACATCATCAAGCTCTATGGTTCTGAGCCTGCCAACTTCCTCGACGTGGGCGGCGGCGCCACCACCGAGAGGGTCACGGCAGCCTTCAAGATCATCACGTCTGACCCGCAGGTTGAAGGCATTCTGGTGAATATTTTCGGCGGCATCATGCGCTGCGATGTGATCGCAGAAGGTGTGGTCAGCGCCATTAAGGACGTTGGGCTTCAGGTGCCCCTTGTGGTGCGGCTTGAAGGTACAAATGTTGAGAAGGGCAAGAAGATCCTCAACGAAAGCGGTCTCAACGTCATTGCAGCAGACGATCTGAATGATGCAGCCCAGAAGATTGTCGCCGCTGTGAAGGAGGCCGCGTAATGTCCGTTCTCGTCAGTAAAGATACAAAAGTCATTTGCCAGGGCATCACCGGCAACACAGGCACCTTCCACACCGAACAGGCAATCGCCTACGGCACCAAGATGGTCGGCGGCGTGACCCCCGGAAAAGGCGGCAGCACCCATCTGGACCTGCCGGTGTTCGACACGGTGGCCGAAGCCAAAGAGGCCACAGGCGCCAACGCCACGGTCATCTATGTGCCGCCGCCCTTTGCCGGCGACGCAATTCTGGAGGCCATCGCGGCTGAACTTGATCTTGCAGTCTGCATCACCGAGGGCATCCCGGTGATGGACATGGTGAAGGTCAAGCGCGCACTGACCGGGTCCAAGACCCGTCTCGTGGGCCCGAACTGCCCGGGCGTGATCACCCCTGATGAATGCAAGATCGGCATCATGCCCGGCCACATTCACAAAAAGGGCTCCGTCGGCATCGTCTCACGCTCTGGCACGCTCACCTATGAAGCCGTGGCGCAAACCACCGCTGCGGGCCTTGGCCAGTCCACCTGCATCGGCATTGGCGGTGACCCGGTGAACGGCACGAATTTCATTGATTGCCTCGACATGTTCCTGGGCGATGACGACACCCACTCAATTGTGATGATCGGCGAGATCGGGGGGACGGCAGAAGAAGAGGCCGCCGACTTCCTGAAAGCCAGCAAGGTGAAGAAGCCTGTTGTCGGCTTTATCGCAGGCGTAACGGCACCTCCGGGCCGCCGGATGGGCCACGCCGGCGCGATCATCTCAGGCGGCAAGGGCGGCGCTGAGGACAAGATGGAGGCCATGCGGGTAGCGGGAATTGAAGTTGCAAATTCACCTGCAGCCCTTGGCACGACGCTTCAAGAGGTCTTAAATAGATAGTTCAGCTTCGGCTGGCGTTTGCGCGGGGGTGCGCAGGCGGACGTGAGGACTTTGTATCAACCATGGGATGGGCCAGATGCGGCGGCTCTGACGGTCGTCATTTCTGGCGGCAACAAAAATGACCAAGTCGGCCCAGAACGATGCGTTTGCACGCACTTCGTTCCTCTATGGCGGCAACGCCACTTTCATTGAACAACTCCATGCGCAATATCAGGACAACCCCTCATCGGTGGATCCTGAGTGGCAGGAATTCTTCTCCGGCCTAGCGGATGAACCAGATCAGGTTCGGGCCGAAGCCAAAGGCGCATCCTGGGAGCGCAATGACTGGCCGCCCAAGGCCAATGGCGAAATGGTCAGCGCGCTCGATGGCGACTGGGCCCAGGTTGAAACCGAAATGTCCGGCAAAGTGTCCGAACGGGCAAAAGGCGGCGGCCTCACGCTGACCGACGAAGAGCTGCGCCAGGCGACCCTGGATTCGGTGCGGGCCCTGATGATGGTGCGCGCCTACCGCATGCGTGGCCACCTGGCGGCAGATCTTGATCCGCTCAAACTGCGCAAGCAGGAGGACATGCCGGAGCTGGAGCCGCAAACCTATGGCTTTGGGCCTGACGATCAGGACCGGGAGATCTTTATCGACAATGTGCTTGGCCTGGAAACGGCGACCATCCGGCAGATCGTCGACATTCTCCAGAAGACCTACTGTTCAACCCTGGGCGTGGAATTCATCCACATTTCCGACCCGGGGCAAAAAGGCTGGCTGCAACAGCGCATCGAAGGTGCCGAAAAGGGCGTCGCGCTCGATGCCGCGGGCAAGAAGAACATTCTGCGCAAGCTGATTGAAAGCGTCGGCTTTGAGAATTTCCTGAACGTCAAATACACCGGCACCAAGCGCTTTGGCCTGGACGGCGGTGAGGCCATTCTCCCCGCCCTGGAACGCGTCATCAAACGCGGCGGGCAAATGGGCGTGAAGGAAGTTGTCATCGGCATGCCCCATCGGGGCCGTTTGAACGTTCTTGCCAATGTCATGGGCAAGCCGTTCCGCGCCATCTTCAACGAATTCAAGGGCGGATCGTTCAAGCCAGACGAAGTGGAAGGCTCAGGCGATGTGAAGTATCACCTTGGCTCCTCCTCAGACCGTGTTTTGGACGGCAACACCATCCACTTGTCGCTCACCGCAAACCCGTCACACCTTGAGATCGTTGATCCGGTTGTGTTGGGCAAGGCCAGAGCCAAGCAAGATCAGCATGGCGATGATGAACGCACGTCGGTCATCCCGCTGCTGCTGCACGGCGATGCTGCCTTTGCAGGCCAGGGCGTTGTGGCTGAATGTTTCGGACTGTCGGGCCTCAAGGGCCACAGATCAGGCGGCTCGATCCACTTCATCGTGAACAACCAGATCGGCTTCACCACAAGCCCGATCCAGTCGCGTTCATCACCCTATCCATCTGACGTGGCCAAGATGATCGAGGCCCCGATCTTCCACGTAAATGGTGATGACCCTGAAGCTGTTGTCTATGCGGCAAAGATCGCTACCGAGTTCCGCCAACTCTTCGGCAAACCTGTTGTCATCGACATGTTCTGCTACCGGCGCTTCGGCCACAACGAAGGCGATGAGCCTGCGTTCACCCAGCCGATCATGTACCAGCGAATCTCCAAGCACCCGCCGGTTTTGGAAATCTACTCCCAACGTCTGATCGATGAAGGCATCCTTACCGCAGAAGGCGTCCAGAAGATGAAGGACGATTTCCGCGCTCAGCTGGAGGAGGATTTCGATTCAGCCGACAGCTACAAGCCCAACAAGGCTGACTGGCTGGACGGGGCCTGGGTTGGCTTGAAGGCGGTGAAGGAAGAAGGACGGGCCCGCCGCGGCGACACGGGCGTTGAGCTGGAGCGGCTCACCTCTCTCGGGCAACACCTCGCAACCATTCCGGAAAACTTCAACATCCACAAGACCTTGCGGCGCATCATCGGCAACCGTTCCAAAATGATGACCGGCGAGGTGCCGATCGACTGGGCCATGGCTGAACATCTCGCGTTCGGCACCCTGATGCAGGACGGCTTCCCGGTTCGCCTGTCGGGCCAGGATTGCGAGCGCGGCACCTTTTCCCACCGCCATTCGGTGTTCAACGACCAGATGGACGAAAGCCGCTATGTGCCGCTTTCCAACATCTCAGAAGATCAGGCCGGTTACGAGGTCATAAACTCCATGCTGTCTGAGGAAGCCATTCTGGCTTTCGAATATGGCTACTCGCTTGCCGAGCCCAAGGCCCTGGTGATCTGGGAAGCCCAGTTCGGCGACTTCGTGAACGGTGCCCAGGTGGTGATCGACCAGTTCATCTCGTCAGGCGAGCGCAAATGGCTGCGCATGTCCGGGTTGGTGCTGCTTCTGCCGCATGGATATGAAGGCCAGGGGCCTGAGCACTCCTCAGCCCGGCTTGAACGCTATCTGCAGCTTTGTGCAGAAGACAATATGCAGGTGGTCAGCTGCACCACGCCGTCGAACTACTTCCATGCCCTGCGCCGGCAAATGCACCGGGACTTCCGCAAACCATTGTTCGTGATGTCGCCGAAATCTCTGCTGCGCCACAAGCGCTGTATTTCCACGTTGGCCGATTTCGATGCGCCCACCTCGTTCCACCGTGTGCTGTGGGACGATGCGGAAATGTTGGAAGATCAAGCCATCAAACTGCGCGATGACGAGAAAATCGAGCGTGTGGTGCTGTGTACCGGGAAGGTCTATTACGATCTTTATGAAGAGCGCGAAAAACGCGGCATCAACGATATCTACCTGATGCGGCTGGAACAGCTCTATCCGTTCCCCTACCGGGCCCTGATGAAAGACCTTCCGCGTTTCCCCAATGCGGAAATCGTCTGGTGCCAGGAAGAGCCCAAGAACATGGGCTCGTGGACCTTTGTTGAGCCCAACATTGAATCAGCGCTGTCCAGGCTGGATGTGAAATCAAAACGCCCGCGCTATGTCGGACGGCGTGCGGCGGCCTCTCCGGCCACCGGGTTGATGAGCGTCCACCTGAAAGAAGTTGAAGCCTATCTGAGCGAGGCCCTGACCCTTTGATCGCTCCCCCGCATTCAAGCCACTCCATTTGCCCCGCCGACAGAAAGGCAACTCTCAAATGACTACTGAAATCCGTGTGCCAACACTTGGTGAATCCGTTACCGAAGCCACTGTCGCCCAGTGGTTCAAGAAAGCCGGCGAGGCTGTGTCCGCTGATGAACCGCTGGTGGAGCTGGAAACCGACAAGGTCACCATCGAAGTTCCAGCCCCTGCCTCCGGCGTGCTGGAAGCCATTGATGTGGCTGATGGCTCAACGGTTGAAGTGGGCGCCCTGCTTGGCGCAATTGCCGAAGGCGCTGCGGCTGCCGCTGCGCCCGCCGCAAAAGCTAAACCGGCACCGGCCAAGGCTGAGGCGCCCGCCGCGCCTGCGGCCGAACCGGAAGCCAAGCCTGAACCGGCAAAGGATGCGCCGGTGTCCCCGGCGGTCAGAAAAGTTGCAGCCGATGCCGGCGTTGATCCAGCAAACGTTCCGGGCACCGGAAAAGATGGCCGGGCCACCAAGGGCGATGTGTTGAGCTATATCGACAACGCTACCGCCGCAGCTCCAGCTCCTGCACCAGCGCAGGTCCGTGCCCCTGTTCAGCCAGACGATGAAGGCCGCGAAGAGCGCGTGCGCATGACCCGCTTGCGCCAGACCATCGCGCGCCGCCTGAAAGATGCCCAGAACACCGCGGCCATGCTCACCACCTTCAACGAGGTGGACATGACCAACGTGATGGCCATGCGCTCGCAATACAAAGAGCTGTTTGAGAAAAAGCACGGCGTGAAGCTCGGCTTCATGAGCTTCTTCGTGAAGGCCTGCATCTCCGCCTTGCAGGATGTGCCCGCCGTGAACGCGGAAATCGACGGCACAGACCTTGTCTACAAGAACTACTATCATGTGGGCGTCGCCGTCGGCACCGAGAAGGGCCTGGTGGTTCCGGTGGTGCGCGATGCGGACATGCTGTCGCTGGCCGGCATCGAGATGACCATCGCCGAGCTCGGCCGCCGTGCCCGCGACGGCGATCTGAAGATCGACGACATGCAAGGCGGCACCTTCACGATTTCAAATGGCGGGGTTTATGGCTCGCTCATGTCGACCCCCATTTTGAACGCACCACAGCCTGGCATCTTAGGGATGCACAAGATCCAGCAGCGCCCCATGGTGGTGGATGGTGAGATCAAGGCCCGGCCCATGATGTATCTGGCGCTTTCCTACGACCACCGGATTGTGGACGGCAAGGAGGCCGTGACCTTCCTGGTGCGCGTCAAGGACGCCATCGAGGATCCGCAACGCATGGTGCTCGATCTCTAGACACTGGTAAGCCTCGGGGGCGCCGTTTCAGTTTCTCTCAACGAAAGAAAACAAAATGTCAGAACAGTTTGATGTCACGGTCATTGGCTCAGGGCCGGGCGGCTACGTCTGTGCGATCCGCTGCGCCCAGCTTGGGTTGAAAACCGCTGTTGTGGAGAAGAGCCCAACCTATGGCGGCACATGCCTGAACATCGGCTGCATTCCTTCCAAGGCGCTGCTTCATGCCAGCGAGCTGTTCGAAGAAGCCGGCCATGACTTTGCAAACCTGGGCATCAAGATCCCCAAGCCGAAGCTCGACCTGCCGGTGATGATGCAGCACAAGACCGACACCATCGAGGCCAACACCAAGGGCATCGAGTTTCTCTTCAAGAAAAACAAGATCACCGGTTTCAAAGGCACCGGCAAGATCGTGGGCCCCGGCCGAGTGGAAGTGCAGGGCGAGGGCGAGAGCCAAGTGATCGAAACCAAGAACATCGTGATCGCAACGGGTTCAGACGTAGCACGTCTGCCGGGCATTGAGATCGATGAGGAAACGGTGGTCTCCTCAACTGGTGCGCTGGAGCTGACCAAAGTGCCAAAACACATGATCCTTGTGGGCGGCGGCGTGATCGGGCTTGAGCTCGGCTCGGTGTGGCGCCGGCTTGGCGCCGAAGTCACCGTGGTCGAATTCCTCGACCGGATTTTGCCGGGCATGGACGGCGACATTGCCAAAAACTTCCAGCGCATGCTGAAGAAGCAAGGCATGACCTTCAAACTGTCCAAAAAGGTGACAGGCGTTGAGAAACAGAAGTCCGGCCTGAAGGTTACCGTTGAACCGGCCAAGGGCGGCGATGCCGAGGTGCTTGACGCCGATGTGGTTCTGGTGGCCATCGGCCGGGTTCCCTACACTGAAGGGCTGGGCCTTGAAGAAGCCGGCGTGACCATGGGGGCCCGCGGCATGGTTGAGATCAACGACCATTTCCAAACCAACGTAGAGGGCATCTATGCGATTGGAGATGTGGTGCGCGGCCCCATGCTGGCCCACAAGGGCGAGGATGAGGGCATGGCCGTGGCTGAAATCATCGCAGGCCAGTCAGGCCATGTGAACTATGACGTCATCCCCGGTGTGGTCTACACCATGCCAGAAGTGGCTTCGGTTGGGAAAACCGAGGAAGAGCTGAAAGAGGCCGGGATTGAGTACAAGGTGGGCAAGTTCCCGTTCACCGCGAACGGCCGGGCCAAATCCATGCGCAAGACCGATGGTTTTGTGAAGGTGCTGGCAGATGCCACAACCGACCGGGTGCTGGGGGTTCACATCATAGCCGCCGCTGCCGGCGAGATGATCCATGAGGCCGCGGTGCTTATGGAATTTGGCGGCTCATCGGAAGATCTGGCGCGCACCTGTCATGCGCACCCCACCTTGTCGGAGGCGGTGAAGGAAGCAGCCCTTGGCGTTGAGGGCCGCACGATTCACATCTGATCACCAGACAGCGGTTACGGTGTAGCCGGCTTCACGGTAGAGATTGACCAGGCCCATTTCGCCCGGCAAATGCAGCGCGCCTACCGCGACGAACGAGCTGCCCTTATCAAACAACGGCAGCGAACGGTCACGCATGACGATGTTGCGTTTGTCGATGAGGTGGGTCTGAAACTCCGTGTATGCGGTCTTCAGATTGTCACTCTTGCTGGAGTAGTAGGAAAACATCGGTTGAATAGCGCCGATCTTCCGCTGCAGATAAAGCTGGATCATGGTCTCCAGGCTGTCTTCTGACTTGTCGGCCAATTTGGCGGTCCCCACCAGGTAGGCAACCTGAGATTTCATCGGCATGGAATCCATGGCCGACAGCTGCTCACGCAGGCTTTCAAGGCCCACAAGCTCCGCATTGATCCGCTGGGCACGCTCGCCGATGGCTTTGTCCAAAAAGGATTTGCCGCTTGCCTTGCGCGTGCGCTCGCAACGCGAGGTGCTGATCATCGACATGACAAGCCAGGGCTTGAACTTGAGCATTTTGTAGAAACCGACCTTGAACGAGCGGGCCGCAGTGCGCAGAACCTCCAGATCTTGCTCGCTCATGTAGTCGCGCAGGCTTTTGCCTTCCTCAAACTTCCACAATTCGGGGATTTCCTTGAGCCGCTGCCTGGTGACCACCCGATCAAGGACATCCAGGTTTTCCAGCGCCACGATATCTGCGCCGTTGAGCGCATCCAGAACCTCATCGGGCACATCCAGCAGCCTGTCGTCGGTCACATGCATGGTGCCGAACAGGTATGAGGCCGGCTTGTCTGCATCTTTTTCGATCTTCCACAGAAGAGCGTTGCCGTTGAGGGCTCTGCCAGCCTGGCCCATAATGTTGGCAAAGGCCTTGGGATTGTTGGCCTCCAACTGCTTGAGCAAATCCTTGCCCTCGCAGGTCGCGGCGTTTGCCGCACTTGGCATGAACGCCAGTGTGAAAAAGGCTAGGGCTGTCAATATCTGGGCAACTTGGCGCATCACCATAGCGTTCACACTCCTCCCGCTCCACGGAACTCGAGCTTCAGTTATCCCAGAGTTTTCATGATAATTCGTAAACAGCGTGAACTTTATGCGCGCGGGTGCGCGCTTTCATAGGCCTTCAGCAGATGAGCGCGGTCCACCTGGGTGTAAATTTGTGTGGTCGACAGGCTGGCATGGCCCAGCAATTCCTGTATCGAACGCAAATCAGCGCCGCTGCCCAACAGATGCGTGGCAAAGGAATGGCGCAGCGCATGCGGGGTTGCCGTATCGGGAAGCCCGAGATAACCGCGCAGCTTTTGCACCAGCAGCTGGACATTCCGTGCATTGAGCCGCTTGCCGCGAACGCCGCGGAACAGCGGCGTGCCGCCTTCCAGCGGAAACGGGCAGATCTTCCGATACTGATCAATCGCTTCGCGCGCAGCGTCCAGCACCGGCACCAGCCGCACCTTGTTGCCCTTGCCGGTCACGCGCATCACGTCATCAGACGGTTTGGGAGCATGCTCAGCGTCCAGATCAAGCGCCTCGGAGATCCGCAAACCGCAGCCGTAGAGCAGCATCAGCACCGCAGCATCGCGGGCCAACACCCATGGCGCAGCATCATGATGGGCCGCCTCGTGGGCATCGCTCATCACCCGCTTGGCCGCTGGAATCGACAATGGCTTGGGCACGGAATGAGGAAGCTTAGGCGTTTGAATGGCACTGATCGCAGCGTTTTTCACCAACTCCTGCTTGGCCAGAAAATGAAACAGCGAGCGAATGGCTGAAAGCTGGCGCGCCAAGGAACGCGAGGAGGTTCCCTCCCGTCGCCGGCTGGCCAGAAAAGCGCGGAAATCGCCAACCTGAAGCTCGCTCAGAATATGAAGCGACACCAACGCGCCGAAATGCTGCTGCAGAAAATCGAAGAATTGCCCGCAATCGCGCACATAAGCTTCAACCGTCTTTGCCGCCATTCGGCGTTCCGATTCAAGATGGCTGATCCAGGCCCGCGCGGCAGCGCCGGTGTGTTGGTCAACAGAAACGAGGCTGTGCTCAGACATGATCACGCATCACAGGATGGATTGTCCGGTTTTCTCCCAATCGGCAAGAAAGGCATCAAGCCCTTTGTCGGTCAGCGGATGTGCGGCCAGATCGTGCATGATTTTGGGCGGCAACGTGGCCACATCTGCGCCCGCCAAGGCTGAATCGCGCACATGCCCCACTGTGCGCACCGAGGCGGCAAGGATCTCGGTCTCCAGGTCCTCGTAATTGTCATAAATATCGCGGATTTCCTCGATCAAAGCCATGCCATCCTGGCCAATGTCGTCGAGCCGCCCAATAAAGGGCGAAATGAAGGTGGCGCCCGCCTTGGCGGCCAACAGCGCCTGGGTTGCGCTGAAACACAAGGTGACGTTGACCATCAGGCCATCGTTGCTGAGTGCGTTACAGGCCTTCAGCCCCTCCATGGTCAGCGGAACCTTGATCGCTACGTTCTTGGCGATCTCGGCCAGGTGCTTGCCTTGCTCCACCATCTTGCCGGCCTCCACCGCGGTCACCTCGGCGCTCACCGGTCCGGGCACGAGTTCGCAAATTTCAGCGATCACTTCTTTGAAATCGCGCCCGCTTTTGGCGATCAACGAAGGATTGGTGGTCACGCCATCCACAAGCCCGGTCTCCATGAGTTCCCGAATAGCCTCAACGTCAGCAGTGTCGATAAAGAACTTCATGGCAATCCTCGTTGTGTGGTCAGCGGCGCTGTTGCGCCTAACTAGCAGACTTATGGTTTATGTTGTGTTGCGGTTGAGGCACGATTTTGGCGTTTCATGGCCGCAAAACGACCGATCGTTAACATTCCTTAAGAGTTTCGCCATTATCCGGTCATGATGAGCGCCATATTCTCTGATTCTGTTCCGGCAAACTAGTGCCCGCTCAAGACGTGACGTGCAGATCCACCATCAATTCGGGCTGAAGGCAACTTGATGTACATGAACTGGGCCACGACCGGACGTTCCGGCATCCTCCTTTTTTCCTTTTTGCTTCTCACATTTGTGTTTGCGGTCCCCGGGGCCCAGGCCGGATCGTCTGAGCAAGCGGTGAAACTCGCCAGCAAGGGCAAGTTCCAACGGGCTTTCTCCCGGGCCAAAGACCCCGTGGCACGCAAAACCGTTGAATGGCTCTACCTGCGCTCACAGTCAAAATCCGCCGGCTACAACCGAATTATGACCTTCGTGAGCCGCAACGGCCGCTGGCCCTATGCGCAAACCTTGGAAAAGAAGGCCGAAAGCCACCTCATGAGCGGCTCAGCGCCGCTGGCCACCGTGCAGGCCCACTTCGCCAAGCGCAAACCCCTGTCGCCCGAGGGCAAGATTGCCCTGGCGCGGCTCAAACTGGCCACCGGCGACAAGAAAACCGCAAAACGCCTCGTGCGTGCAGCCTGGCTCAACAGGAGCCTGTCAAAACGCGGCGAGCGGGTGGTGATCTCCACCTACAAGTCCCTTCTGAACCGCGGCGACATGCAACGCCGTTGGGCCAGCTTCATCTATCACCGCAAAATGGGCGGCGCGGTGCGCAACGCCAACCACATTTCCCGTGACCATGCCCGCGCGACCCGCGCTGCCGGATTGCTGTTCAAGCGCCGCAAGGGCGCCCTTTCCGCCTATCGCAAGCTGCCGAGCCGGGTGCGCAACACAAATGCCATGCGGTTTGCCCTCACCCACTATTACCGTTGGAAGGGGGACGTTAAAACGGCCCGCAAGCTGCTTTTGGGCACGAACCAGAAAGCGGCGAACTTTGGCGCCGGCGATGCCTGGTGGGTTTTGCGCCAACGGGTGGCCCGCGAACTGCTTGGCCCGTCAAACCGGAAAAACTGGCGCTCCGCCTACAAGGTTGCGGCCGGTCACGGCTTCAGTTCAGGCAGATACTACGCCCAGGGCGAGTTTCTCTCCGGCTGGATTGCGCTCAGGTTCCTGAACGATGCAAAAACCGCCCACAACCACTTTGCCAGGATCCCTCCTGCCGCCAAGCTCGCCAGCGAGCACTCCCGCGGCCACTATTGGATGGCACGTGCCCAAATGGCGCTTGGCCGCACGGCTGCTGCCAAAAAATCCTTCGCGGCTGCCTCTGCGTTCCCCACCCACTTTTATGGTCAGCTGTCGCGCGATGCCCTGGGCTATGACGACCGCCCGCTCCCGCTTAAAATAGTCACCCCCACGCCGGCAGACCGCAACGCGGTGGCCCGCGATGAGGTTGTGCAGGCGTTCAAGCTGGTTTCCCGCGCCGGTGCCAAGCGCCATCAGCGCGGCTTCCTCTGGGGCTTGAGCCGCCGGTTCTCAAAACCCGGTCAGCATGCGGCTGTGGCCGAAATCATCAAACGCAATGCCGGCTACGGCAATGCAATGCGCTATGCCAAGATTGCCCGCGTGCGCGGCTTCAAGGTCGACAATTGGGCCTTTCCAAAAGGCGCCATGCCGCGCTGGAAGACAATCGGCCACCCGGTTGAGCGCGCCCTCGTGTTCGGGCTCACGCGCCAGGAAAGCGAATTCGTATCCCATGCTGGCAGCCATGCCGGCGCCAAGGGCCTGATGCAAATCATGCCGGGAACCGCAAAAATCATTGCCCGCAAACACCGGGTGCGCCATGCGCGCTCCAAGCTCACCCGCAACCCCGCTTACAACGTCATGCTGGGCGCCGCGCACCTGGGCGATCTTCTGGCTGATTATAGAGGCTCCATGGTGATGACCTTGGCTGCCTACAACGCCGGGCCGGGCAATGTGCGCAAGTGGGTCGCCAAGCATGGCGATCCCAGAACCAAGGCGATCGACCCAATCGACTGGACCGAATCCATCCCCTTCCACGAAACCCGCAACTATGTGAAGAAGGTGCTGCAGAACGTGCAGGTTTACCGCACCAGGCTTGGCCAGAAAAAGCGGCGCAGCCTCATGGCGGACCTGCATGGCGGCAGCGGCCACACCGGCTCAGTCAAAAAAGCCAAAGGTACTTGCGGCGGCGCACAGTCCATCGCCAGCCTGATCGTTCGCTGCTGAGGACGCCGGGAGCGGCACAGTGCCTTGCTTACGCCCCGTCGTAGGCACGCGAACCTGAATTGCGATGCCAGGTTCTGAACAGGTGGCGTTTGAGGGCCGGGTCGGGATTGTCCTGAAACTCGCTGCGATAGTGGCCCAGATGACGGTTGTTGAGATATTGCATATGCCCCCGTTCAATCGGCGCCTCATACCAGAGGTCCTCTGACCGCGACACCCGCTCCACCGCCTCCAGAGCTTCAGCCAGCACATCATCCATCTCTTGGCCGGCCACCTTGTAGCCATTGCGCACCAGGGAGACGTTTGCCCGCGCAAAGAACTCATCCCCGCGAAGGGCAAAGAACGGTGCCCAAGAGGTTTTGGGGGCGCCTGGTTCGTGTTCGGCCTGGCGGTCATAGAACATGGGTTCATACAGCCGCTTCAACAGCTTAGGGCATTCTTCCAGCAATCTGTTGTGCAGGGTGTAGAGGCTGCAAAACCGGCTCAAGCCCCCGTCCAGGGCGGGATACTTGCACAAAAGGCCCACATAGTCCGGCGGCATCACGCCAAATGCATTGTCCACGTGAAACACCAGCTCCACGTTGGTGGCCGAGCCGCGCACCCCATATTGCCAACGGGTTCCGGTGTCGGTCACGTCATAAAGCACGGTGCCGTCCCACTTCTGCGCCACGGGCAAACCGAAGTGCTGGCCGATCACCCAGAAACAGCTCTGCATGATCTCTTCTGCATAGTCATCCATAGGCAGGCGGTCGAGCACAGCAAAGCCCCTGCCCTCATCCATCATGGTCCGGGCCCGTTCTGCCGCCGCGCGCAGGGCCTTGAGCTTGAACTCGTCGGATGATCTGAGGATCACTGGAAGCGGCTGGCGGGCCATCCGGTCTGCCATCGCACGAACTTCGCCAAGCGCTTCACCGTCCAGCGCAATGTGCCAGTCAGCCTCCTCCACATCGGCGGCAACCCATGCCCGGTCTTCGCCCGCCGGCTTTGCGGGAAAAGGGCTGACTTCCGAGCTGAGATCAAGTGTGGCCATTGCCATGGGGAGTTTCCTCACTTGCAGAGACGTTCAGGCAAATAATTATCGCCTGAAACCCAACTTGCCAAGACCTACACAGCCAAGAGGATCTTGCCAGAGCTCTTTCGGCCTTCCATGAGCCGGTGCGCCTCTTCAGCTTGCTCGAGCGGCAGAACACGGTCGATCGTCACGGCGAGCTTTCCGGTTTGATGAAGCTCAAACAATTCCGCCGCCCGCCATCTGCGCTCGTCGGTGGTGGCAATGTAATCGGCCAGATGCGGCCGTGTGAAAAACACCGATCCGGCCTCTGCCAGCGCCAGCGGGTCCAGCGCCCCGATGGACCCTGACGCGTTCCCGTTGTTTGATATGGTGCCGCGCTGCTTGACGCTTCTGAGGCTGCCTAAGATCGTATCCTTGCCCACAGAATCGTAAACCACATCAACCCCCACCCCGCCGGTCATCTCGAGCACCGCTTTGGCAAAGTCGGTCTCGCGGTACAAAATGACCTCATCAGCGCCGGCCTTGCGCGCGATCTCCGCCTTCTCCGGCGAGCCGACCGTTGTGAGCACCCATGCCCCCTCGGCCTTGGCCATCTGGATGAGAATTTGCCCAAGGCCTCCAGCGCCGGCATGAACCAGACATGTTTGTCCTTCCTCCAAAGCAAACAAGGAGGTGCACAAATAATGCGCCGTGGAGCCTTGCAGCTGCAGCGCTGTGGCAGTTTCAAGCGACACGTCAGAGGGGATCTTGACCAACTTCCAGGCGGGCACGGCAGCATATTCCGCATAGCTTCCCCGCTCCAGGCACCAGGCCACCCGGTCGCCCACAGCCAGGCCTTCCACCCCGGAGCCCAAGGCCTCCACAACACCGGCGCCCTCCATCCCCGGCACCAGAGGGAGCGATTGCTCATAGGTGTCGGAGCGCTTGTAGAGCCCGTTGCGCATGTAGACATCGATGAAGTTGACCCCGGCGAACGCCACCTTCACCAGGGCCTGGCTGGGTGTCAGCACCGGCCGGTCCATATTGCCGGGCTTCAGCACTTCCGGTCCGCCATATTCTGAAATGACCACGGCTTTCATGGCTTCAATGCTCCTCGGGTTGTTGTTTGAGTATCGCCCGGCGTCAGACAGTGAGAACAAGCTTGCCGTAGGCGCCCTTGTCCATCACACGGGCGTAGGCTGCGGCGGCGTCTTCGAGCGGCATCTCGGTTCCAATGATCGGGCTGAGCGATCCATCTGCAAGGCCTGCGATCAGATCGTCCATGATCGCCTCACCCTGCGCGCGCGTGGCGTTGAACAGCGCAAGGCCGCGCACGTCCAGCTCCTTCATCATCATGACCCTGGGGTTGATCGAGGTCTCGGCCCGCGCGCCAATGATGACGACGCGCCCGTATTTCGCCACCAGGTCCAGATCCGCGGCGAGGTTCACATTGGCCAGCATCTCAATGATCATCTGCGGCCCGCCCGCGCTCGCCTCGCGAACCTCTTCCACATAGCCATCCGAAGTGTGGTTGACCGCGAGATCGGCCCCCAGCTCCCTCACCAGCGCCAGGCCCCGCTCGCTGCCGGCCGAGCCGATCACGGTTAACCCGGCCCGCTTGGCGAGCTGGATCGCCGCGGTTCCAACGGCGCCGGAGGCGCCGTGGATAAACACGGTCTCGCCGGCCTTCCCTGCGCCCCGTAAAAACAGCGCGTGGTGCGCCGTCACATAGGGCACGCCAATGGCGGCACCCTGGCCAAAGCTGACATGGTCCGGCAGAGCCCTGATATCGGCAGCCTTGCGCGCAACTTTTTCCGCAAAGCAACCTGTAATCCCCAGATCCGGCTTGTCGTCCTGCTTGCCAATGCCGGGGCAGGTGAGAACACGGTCGCCAACGGCAAAATCGCCGACCCCATCGCCCACTGCCGAGACGATGCCAGCGGCATCGTATCCCGGCACGTAGGGCAGGGCTGGAACAAGCGCGTAGTTGCCACTCAGCATATAGACATCAGATGGATTTACGCCTGCGGCCTTGACGTCAATGACCACGTCGCCGGGTCCGGCAACCGGATCGTCGATCACCTCGAGTTTCAGATTGTCAGGACCGCCAAATTTGTGGGCACGGATGGCCTTCATGCGGAATACTCCCAGTGGCTTGTTCCAGTCGACGGTAGCGCCTTAGAAGGCTCAAAACCATCCATATGTGTTGGGTAACTTCGAGGGAAACAGCGCCGAGCGGGAGCGGACCCGTGGTTCAGGCCTCGGCATCTTCCAATGGAGCAACCTTCAACTCTTCCAGCTTGGCCGCCGCTTGCTCGCGGTGCTCGGGTTTCAGATGCTGGCGGATCTTTGCAATCGCCAAGGCAATCACAGCCGCATCATCGGTAAACCCTAAGAAGGGCAAGAGATCGGGCACCGCATCGGTGGGCAGAATGAAATAGGCCAGCGCGGCAAGCAGGATGCCTTTGGCCTGCAGCGGCGTGCCTGGATCGCGGGCGCAATAGTAAAGCGCCAACGCGTCCTTGGCGAACGGGATATTGGCGGAGAACCTGGCCATTTTCCCCCAAAACCGCTCATCAACCGATTTCTGGTTCTGCGCCATCACGTCGGGCTGCACGGACTCTTCGTCCTTGGGAGCGTACTCCGGCTCCTTGTCGTCGGTGGGTTTTGGTGTACCTGCGTCCATCCTATCCTTGCGTTCTGAGATTACCCTGCTCTACAACGTCTCCCAACATATGGGGTGACACCGGCAAATGCGCAAGTTTGCCGCCTAATCTCCCCGTTTTCCGCGAAAATGAGGGTTAAATGAAGATAAATGGGTCAATCAGCGCCATTGTGACCGGGGGCGCGTCAGGGCTGGGGGAAGCTACAGCAAGAAATCTGGCGTCTGAAGGGGTGAAAGTTGCCCTTTTCGACCTGAATGCCGAACGCGGCGAGGCGCTGGCTGCCGAAATTGGCGGCACGTTTTGCCTGGTGGATGTCACCGACGAGGAGAGCGTGGACGCCGGGCTGGAAAAAGCCCGTGCCGCCCAGGGGCAAGAGCGCATTCTGGTAAACTGCGCCGGCATTGCCATCGGCAAGAAAACCGCATCCCGCGACCGCCACACCGGTGAGACCGCCCCGCATGATCTGGCCTCGTTCAGCAAGGTCATCCAGATCAACCTGATCGGCACTTTCCACATGTTGGCAAAGTGCGCTGCCGGCATGCTCACCACAGAGCCGCTGGAGGGCGATGGCGAACGCGGTGTCATGGTCAACACCTCATCTGTTGCCGGCGTGGAAGGCCAGATCGGCCAGGTGGCCTACGCAGCCTCCAAAGGCGGCGTGGCCGGCATGACTTTGCCCGTGGCCCGCGATCTTTCCCGCGACGGCATCCGGTGTATGACCATCATGCCCGGCCTGTTCCACACCCCCATGTTCGACACCCTGCCCGATGAAGCCCGCGATGCGCTGGCTGCCACGGTGCCGTTCCCATCGCGATTGGGGAACCCGGCAGAATATGCCGACACGGTGCGGCACATTGTAGAGAACGTCATGCTCAACGGCTCGATCATCCGCCTGGATGGCGCCGTCCGGCTTGAGCCCCGGTAATCAAGGACAACGCATATGTCAGACGCAAACATCAACAAGGTGGTGCTCGCCTATTCCGGCGGGCTGGACACCTCCATCATCCTGAAGTGGCTGAAAGAGACCTATGACTGCGAGGTGGTGACGTTCACCGCCGATTTGGGCCAGGGCGAAGAGCTGGAGCCGGCGCGCAAGAAGGCCGAGATGCTTGGTATCAAGGAGATCTACATTGAAGATCTTCGCGAGGAATTCTGCCGCGACTTCGTCTTCCCCATGTTCCGCGCCAACGCCCTCTATGAGGGGGTCTACCTGCTGGGCACCTCAATCGCCCGGCCGCTGATTTCCAAGCGCCTGGTGGAAATTGCCAAGGAAACCGGAGCAGACGCGATTTCTCATGGCGCCACCGGCAAGGGCAACGACCAGGTGCGCTTTGAGCTGGCCGCCTATGCGCTGGAGCCCAACATCAAGATCATCGCACCCTGGCGCGAATGGGATCTGAAGAGCCGGACCGATCTGATCGAGTTTGCAGAGAAGCATCAGATCCCCGTGCCGAAGGACAAGCGCGGCGAGGCCCCCTTCTCGGTGGATGCCAACATGCTGCATTCTTCTTCGGAAGGTAAGGTTCTGGAAGATCCGGCCCTGGAAGCTGAAGCATACGTCTTCCAGCGCACCATCGACCCGGAAGATGCCCCCGACACGCCAACCTATGTGAACATCGGCTTTGAGCGTGGCGACGCTGTCTCCATCGACGGCAAGGCCCATTCGCCGGCCGAGCTCCTCACGGCCCTCAACGTTTTGGGCCATGACAACGGCATTGGCCGGATTGACTTGGTGGAAAACCGGTTCGTGGGCATGAAGTCGCGCGGCATCTATGAAACCCCGGGCGGCACTATTCTGCTGGCCGCTCACCGGGCCATGGAATCCATCACGCTGGACCGGGGCGCAGCCCACCTCAAGGACGAGCTGATGCCCCGCTACGCCGAACTCATCTACAATGGCTTCTGGTTTGCGCCTGAGCGCGAGATGTTGCAGGCGGCCATCGACAAGTCTCAGGAGCATGTGGAAGGCTCCGTGCGCATCAAGCTCTACAAGGGCAACGTCATCGTTGTGGGCCGCGAAAGCGACAAGTCGCTCTACGACGATGCCCTGGTGACGTTTGAGGACGATGAAGGCGCCTACGACCAACGGGACGCCAAGGGTTTCATCCGTCTCAACGCTTTGCGGCTGCGGACTTTGGCAATGCGCGACCGCCATTAACCAAATGATGTTTGTTGCAATGCAACAAAAGTCGGAGTACATGAGCCTCAACAGTAACGTCTGCGATTTCCCTCGCAGCGATTGGAAAAGCTATGTCTCTCAGAAATATCGCCATCATTGCCCATGTGGACCATGGCAAAACCACTCTCATTGACCGGCTCCTTGCCGAAACCGGCACCGTGCGCGCCAACCAGCGTGTTGCAGAGCGTGCCATGGATTCCAACGACCTGGAACGCGAGCGCGGCATCACCATTCTGGCCAAGGTCACGTCCATCCAGTGGCAAGACACCCGGATCAACATTGTCGACACCCCTGGCCACGCCGATTTCGGCGGCGAGGTTGAGCGCATTCTCAACATGGTGGACAGCGCGGTTCTGCTCGTGGACGCCTCTGAAGGCCCCATGCCGCAGACCAAGTTCGTTTTGGCCAAGGCCCTCAAAATTGGCCTGAAGCCCATTGTGGTCATCAACAAGATCGACAAGCCCGACGAGCGCCACGAAGAGGTGGTGAACGAGGTTTTCGATCTGTTTGCCGCACTGGACGCCACCGACGAGCAGCTCGACTTTCCCATTCTCTACGGCTCGGCCAAAGAGGGCTGGATCGCCACTGAACCCGGCGGCCCCAAAGATGACATGAGCGCGCTTTTCGAATTGGTCACCAAACATGTGCCCGAGCCTGAGACCGAAGACGGCCCGTTCCGCCTGCTCGCCACCACCGTGGAAGCCGATCCGTTTCTCGGCCGCATTTTGACCGGCCGCATCAAGTCTGGAGAGATCCGCCCCAACCAATCCATCAAGGCTCTTTCGCGCGACGGCAAGGTGGTTGAGCAAGGCCGCATCTCCAAGGTGCTGGCCTTCCGCGGGCTTGAGCGCCAGCCGGTTGACGTGGGCGTGGCAGGCGACATCGTTGCCCTGGCCGGCCTTACCAAATCGACCGTGGCCGACACTTTGTGCGACGCCTCGGTCAAGGAACCGATTATGGCCGATCCGGTTGATCCGCCGACCCTGACCATGACTTTCCGCATCAACGACGGACCGCTTGCCGGCCAGGAAGGCTCCAAGGTTCAAAGCCGGGTTATCCGCGACCGTCTGATGCGCGAAGCAGAAGGCAATGTGGCGTTGCGGGTCACGGCCACTCAAGACTCAGACAGCTTTGAAGTGGCGGGCCGCGGCGAGCTCCAGCTTTCCGTGCTGATTGAAACCATGCGGCGCGAGGGCTTTGAGCTCTGCGTCGGCCGCCCGCGCGTGGTGATGCGTGACGGCGAAAACGGCCAGCGGCTTGAGCCGGTGGAAGAAGTGACCATCGACGTGGACGACGACTTTGCCGGCGCCGTGATCCAGAAACTCTCTGAGCGCAAGGCGGAGCTTTCCGACATGCGCCCCTCGGGCCTGGGCCGCCAGCGCCTGATCTTCCGCGCGCCCACACGTGGGCTCATCGGCTATCACGGCGAGCTGATGACCGACACCCGCGGCACGGCAATCATGAACCGCGTGTTCCACGACTACGCCCCCTATATGGGCAAGATCGCATCGCGCCACACGGGCGTTCTCATGTCCAACGGGGAAGGCGGCGCTGTTGCCTTTGCTCTGTGGAACCTGGAAGACCGTGGCCCGATGTTCATCACGCCGGGCACCAAGGTGTATCACAGCATGATTGTTGGCGAGCACACACGCGGCAACGATCTTGAAGTAAACGTTCTGAAGGGCAAGAAGCTCACCAACATGCGCGCCTCCGGCAAGGATGACGCGGTGCAGCTCACAACGCCGATTAAGCTGACCCTGGAAAAGGCACTGTCGTTCATCAAGGACGATGAGCTTGTGGAGGTCACCCCGGAGAACATCCGCATGCGCAAGGCAATCCTTGATCCGCACGTGCGAAAGCGCGCAGAAAAAGCAAAGCAGGTTGAAGTGGCCTGATGCCCACGCACGGTCTGTCTCTTGGGGCTAAACCCTGATGCCAGACGGTGTGCTTCTTGTTGCCATCCTTGGCCTGATCTCCGGTCTCTCGATCGGCTGCATCGGCATCGGCGGCGTCATTCTGGTGCCCGGCCTGTTCTATCTGGGCGGCATCCCAATCCAGACCGCCATTGCAGCCGCCATGATGGGCTATGTGCTCACCGGCGTGGTGGGCACTGTCGTCTATGCCCGCAACAAATCCATCAACTGGCCCATGGCGGGCTGGCTGTGCGCCGGCGCCATGCCGGCGGCCGTGGCGGGCGCCTGGCTCAGCAACAACATGCCGGGCACGGTGCTCGAGTTCTTCATCGGGATCCTGACCGCAGGCTCAGGCCTGCACACCCTTTTGAGCGGCAGCAGCGAAGATGGGCAAAAGGTCGAACTCACCAAGGGCCGCCTGGTGCCCATTGGCGGCATTACCGGCGTTCTCTCGGCGATCACCGGCACCGGCGGCCCTCTTGTTCTGGTGCCCTTGATGTTGTGGCTGCGCGTTCCCGTGCTCACCGCAATCGGACTCAGCCAAGCGGTTCAGCTGCCGATTGCCACGTTGGCCACGGCAGGCAACTTCGCGTTCGGTGCGCCCAACATTGTTCTGGGGGCCATGTTGGGCATCGCCCTGGCGATCGGCTCCTATGGCGGCGCAAAGCTCGCTCACAGCCTTCCCAAGGAGGGTTTGAAGAAAATCGTCGCTTCGGTGTTGATCCTGGTGGGGCTGGTCATCATTGCCCGCATTGGATACCGGCTATTGGCCTAGAGCAAAACTTGCCCTAGAGCAGCGCTCCAGCCTGCCTGATTGCCTTCAGCCGCGTTGAGACAATGTGCTCCGGCGGCATCACGTCCAAGACACCCAAGGCCCTCAATGTCTCCTCGGCCTGACCGGACAGTCCGGCCACAAGGCAGCCTTTCGTCTCGCTCTGAGCGGTCTCGATCAATTCCTCGATGGCCAGGGCAGCGCTGGTGTCAATGTGGGCGGCCGTGCTGAAATCGAAGATCATGGCCTCGTGCCCTGCTGTCTCCGCCCCGGCCCGTTGAACAAGCTCGCGGGCCGATGCGTAGGAGAAAACTCCGCGCAGCACAATAATGCCGATGCGCCCATCGAGCTCTTTGAGCGCGGCGCGCTCCTCGTCATTGAGCACGCCCTCAGAATTCGACAGGGCAACCGCCGTCACCCCCTCCAGCTCTTGGTCTTGCATCCAGCGCGCGGTGGCAAATCCGGCCAGAATGAGCCCGACGGCAACAGCCGTGACGAGGTCTACAAACACCGTGATGCCTAGGGTCACGAACATCACGATCACCTTGTCGCGCGGGGCCCGGTGCGCCCGTTTCAAATAGCCCCAGTCAATAATGTCCCACCCCACCTTCACCAGAACGCCGGCCAGCACCGCATGGGGGATGTGCTCTGCAAGCGGGCCCAAACCAAGCACGAGGCCCAGCAGTATGACGGCATGCAGCGCGCCGGACAGAGGCGTGCGCCCACCGGCCCGCACATTGACCACGGTGCGCATGGTGGCCCCGGCGCCGGGCAAGCCGCCAATCAGTCCGGCCACCATGTTGCCGATACCCTGGCCGATCAATTCGCGGTCAGAATTATGGCGCGTGCGGGTGATCGAGTCGGCGACCAACGATGTGAGCAGGCTGTCTATTGAACCCAGCAGGGCCAAAATGAAGGCCGGCTGGACGATGTTGGCAAGTTCTCCCGGAGAAATTGCCGGCAGCATAAAGTTCGGCAGACCGGTGGGAATACTGCCGATCACCGGTGCGTTGGGAAACACCAAAGCGCCGAGAACGGTGCCCACAATCAAAGCGGCCAGCGGCGATGGCAAAAACGCCCGCACCCGTTCCGGCCAGAAAATCATGATCGCCAACGAAACACCAGCAATCGCCATTGCATCCAGATTGAAGGCAAACGGGATTCGTCCCCAGGCGCGAATGGCCCCCAGAGGCCCATCCGGCACCACGGCCAAGCCAAACAATGGCAAGGTCTGGATGAGAATGATGATGATCCCGATGCCCGACATGAACCCGGACACCACCGAATAGGGCGTGTAGGAGACAAAGCGGCCAAGCTTGAGCACGCCAAAACCGATCTGAATGAGCCCGCCGAGAATCACAATGGCGAAGGCCTCAGGCAGACTGTCGGCATGCTGGGCCACAATCGCCGCCATGACCACGGTCATGGGACCGGTGGGACCGGAAACTTGAGAGGATGTGCCGCCAAAAACTGCTGCAAAAAAGCCAACGGCGATGGCGCCGTACAGCCCGGCAATCGGCCCAACGCCCGAAGCTACTCCGAAGGCCAAGGCCAGAGGCAATGCCACCACTGCTGCGGTAATGCCGCCGTACAAATCGCCGGCAAATCCGCTCATGGTTTTGGGCAGAAGATTCAAACGCGCGCCCCTTCAGAACGTTCCGTGTGCCGGGTTTCTAAGAGTCTTTTTAAATGGAAACACGGTCTGGCGATAGGCATCACCAGCGCGCAGAACCTTGCTCTAGAGCAACCGCCGATCAGACGGTTACGGCTGAGCGGGGATAAGTTACTCGCCCGTAACGAAAATCTGGGGCATCTTCCGCTCAGTTGGAGCGGAAGTTGCCCTAGTTCCGGCTCTTGCCTTCAGCTTCAAGCTTACCCAGATAGGCCTGCCACATCTCATCCCTGGTGCGGCCCATGGTGAGCAGGCTGCTCCAGGCATAAAGCCCGGTGGAGTGGTTGTCGGAAAAGAACAGTTTGGCAGCATAATTGCCCACCGGCTCGAGCGACAAGATCGACACATTGCGTTTGCCGGCCACCGTCACTTCCTGGCCGGGCCCATGGCCTTTCACCTCGGCGCTGGGGCTCTCCACCCGCAAGAATTCCGCTGAGAACTCATAGGATTCGCCGTTGTCGAACGTCACCGCCAACAGCTTGCCCTTGTCCTTCAGGCGCAGCTCCGTGGGCCAGGGCTTGTCTGGATCATAGGCCTCAGTCATCACCCAGCTCCCGGGCTTCTTCCACCAGCATGATGGGAATGCCGTCGCGGATAGGATAGGCCAGCCTGGCCTTCTTTGAGATCAGCTCCTGAGCGTCCACATCATAGCTCAGGGTTTGCTTGGTCAGCGGGCACACCAGAATTTCCAGAAGCTTGGGGTCCACCGCATGGGCCTCGGTTTTCGCGCGCGAGGTATCTTTTGAACTGTCTGGCATTGTGCGGGGAGGCTCCAGGTTTATTGCAGTGTGGGGCCGCCGGTGCGGCGGGCTGGTCCGTGGCTGGCGAGCACCATCTCGGTCAAGGCGATCAAGGTTTCGCAGCGCGCCTTCAAGGTGCCTGCCTCCAGCATGGCCTGCTTGTCGGCCGCATCATAGGGGCTGAGAACACACAAGGTGTTCACCAGCACTTCGGTTGGCGTTTGCTCCACCTCGTCCCAGTCCGCTTCCATGCCATTGGCGTCGAGAAACTTGCGGAAGGCCATCAGAAGGGCCTCCCGGTCCACTTCGTCTTCGCCCTGACCAGGGGCAAGATCGCCTGCAAACGCATCAAACTCAGCTTTGCAGATCCGGTAGGGCGTCTGCTTTTCAAGCTCAACGCCCAAATGAAGACGGCAAACCCCGGTGAGCGAGATCAGGAACCGGTTGTCTCCGGTTTCCGAAAAAGATGTTATGCGGCCCGCGCAGCCAATGCGGTAAACGCTGGGCTTCACATCCGCGTCCCCTTGCGCCTTGATGCCTTCGGCCGTATTGGGCTGCACCATGGCGATGATGCGGTCGCCGCGCATGGCGTCATCTATCATTTGCAAATAGCGCGGCTCAAAGATGTTGAGCGGCAGGTGCGCGCGCGGCAGCAGCAACGCGCCGGCAAGCGGAAAGATCGGCACTTGTTTGGGCAGATCCGCCGTTGAGCGATATGTCTCGTGCAGGTTCACTGCGGCAGTTATGAGAACAAGATTGCGGACAATTGACGGCGCCCTGCCACAGTGCGTTCGTCCGCATGGCCCCAGGCTTCGAAAAATTGGAGAAGCTGCTTGCGGGCTGCTTCTTCGTTCCAATTGCGGTCCTGGCGAAATGACGTCAGAAGATGCTCCATGGCTTCTTCACAGCGCCCGGCCGCGTTCAACGCCACCGCAAGATCGATGCGGGCTTGGTGATCCTTCTCATCGGCCTCAATTTTTGCCGTCAGGGCAGCAATCTCCTCAGAATCCGCGGGCGTTGCCGCGAGTTCCAGAGCGGCACGGGCCGAACTGATCTCAGCGTTGTTCTCTTTGCCAGCAGGCGTCAGCGCCAGGGCGGTTTGCGCCCCTTCCAGATCCTCAGCGCCGATCAGCGCTCGGACAAGGCCCGCAATGGCGGGCAGGATTTCAGCATCTTTTTGCAGCACAGCGGAGAAAGCTCCCGCAGCGGCTTGAAAATCCTCTGCTTCCAAGGCCTGTTGCCCGGCTTCAATCATCATCTCTTCATCGCTTGGCCCCACAGCAGAGCCGGTGAGCTTCTCGATGAATGTCTTGATCTGGCTTTCAGGCAGCGCGCCCATGAAGGCATCGACCGGCTTGCCGTCCTTGAAGGCATAAACCGCGGGCAGCGATTGCACGCGCAACTGGGCGGCGATTTCGCGGTTTTCATCTACGTTCACCTTGACCAGTTTCACGGCCCCCTTGGCCGCGGTCACCGCTTTTTCGAGCACCGGGGTCAACTGTTTGCAGGGTCCGCACCAATCGGCCCAAAAGTCGACCATCACGGGAACGCTCCGTGAGGCCTCGATTACATCGGCCATGAAGGTGTCTTGGGTTGAGTCTTTGATCAGGTCGCCAGGTGCAGCCGCCGCGGCAGGTTGGGCGGTCTTTGCATCAGGGCTCTTTGCATTGCCGTTGCCGTAGGAGAATGTGAAGGACATATCGAACCTGTTCCTTGCAAATGTGCGGTCCACATGAATTCGTGTCGAACAGCGGACCAGATTGCCTCATATGTGAGTGTTTATTGCGGAGAATGCAACAGCGCCGCGAGGTCTTGGCCAATAAATTAGATGCCGCCTTGAACGCCCGCGTCAGGCCACCGCAACGATTTGCGGCGCGTGCCCACACGATTGCACGAATTTCAACAGATCTTGCGACGAAACCGAGGTGGTCGCATCGTTTTTCAGCGGATGATAGTTCAGCACCTCATGCGCCATCATGGCCGCATCCAGGACCACCTTCACCTTTTGCTCGGTGTCATTGATCAGCGAAAACGGTGTCACCGAGCCAGGTTCAATGCCCAGCACCTCGGCCAGAAGCTCGCCCTTGCCGAAACTCAACCGCCCGGAGCCGATTTTCTGCGGCAAGGCCTTCAGGTCAACCTGGGCATCCTCCAGCGTGACCACGAGCCAAAGCACGCCCTTTTTGTCTTTTAAAAACAGATTTTTACAGTGTCCGCCAGAAATCTCACCGCGCAAGGCTCTGGCTTCCTCCACCGTATAGACCGGGGCATGATCTTTGGTTGTGGTTTCGATGCCCAGCTCGGCCAGGCGGGCAATTAGGTCGTCGCGGGTTGCCGGCATGGCGATTGGCTCCGTTTGCTTCATGTCTGTGAAACGCGCATCTTTGTGCGTCTTGAGGGGGTTGCGCATATGTCGCCATATTGGCGCAAGGTTCCTATTGCATTTACGCTGCGGTTGCGCAATAAACCCCGCGCACCCGGCAACAATCGCCGGGCCGCCATATATGGACGCGGGCGTAGCTCAGGGGTAGAGCATAACCTTGCCAAGGTTAGGGTCGTGAGTTCGAATCTCATCGCCCGCTCCAAATAACAATCGATCAGCGAACGCAAAGGCCCACGCGGAGCCTTCATTTGGTCAGCCTTATGGCTTTCCATCCCGGTTATAGGTGAAGAACACCTTGGTCACGTCTTCCAAAACATCCCACACCACCCGGTCGCCCTTGCGGGTGAAGAAGCTGTCGCCCGGGCCGAAGAGGTCCTCGCTGCCATCAGGCCACACCATCCGAAGCCGGCCCGACACAATGTTTTGCAGCTCGTCGCCCAGCTCATTGCACGCAACCGCACCGGCGGTGCAGCGCCAGATACCGACCCGGTGCATGCCGTCGGCCTCACCGATGTCCAGCCGGCCAGATGCCCTCGGATTACCGCGCAGGATCTTGTAGTCGGAAGCCTCGCCGACAAACGGCCAAATGTTCCAACTCTTCGGGCATTTCATCAATGCGATAGGTCAGCATGCTGCCTCTCTTATGTGGGTTCAGGGCGAGGTGATCGCCGGAGGCCTCCGTCTTAGTCCCGACAGGGCGTTGCCCACAATAGCCGCCAGCAACACGGCCCCGCCGATGAGCGTGTAAACACCGGCGGTTTCACCGATGAACAGCCAAACCCAAATGGGCCCCAACAGAACTTCCGCCATGGAGAGCAAGGCAAGCTCGGCCGCCGGAACGGCCTTCGATCCCAAGGTGTAGAGCACCAGCCCGGCCCCCACCTGGAACACACCCATGACCAGCGCGATGGACCCATCGTTCACGCTCAGCACCAAGGGCAGGCCCTTGAGCAGGCAGACAGTGCCGGTGATGACAATTGCAAACAGCCCCGACAGAAACACCGACGGCATCATGTCGGAGGTTTTCCCCCAGCGCAGCGCCACGGTGAACACCGCAAACCCAAAGGCCGAACCCAGCGCGGCCAGGTTGCCGGCCATGGCGCCGTCCGACTCATCGTCCGACACCATGATGGCGATCCCTGCAATCGCCACCCCTATGGCCACAAAGGTTGCCCGCCGCACGGGCTCACGCAGAACCAGCCAGCCCAACAAGGCGGTGAAGAACGGTGCGGAGGCAAACAGCAACATGGCGTTGGCCACCGATGTGGCTTGCAAGGCGATGATCCCGCCCGCGTAGGCCGCCACCAGAGACAGACCGGCGATGACGCCCGGGACACCGGACTGCCGGATCCGCTCGAAGGGCCGCCCGCCTGAGCGCAGCCACAAGATGATGAAGAGGAAGGGCGAAAGGCTGCAAGAACGGTAGAGCAGAATTTGCCAGACTTCCGCATTTTCGATCGACCGGATACCAAGGCCAACCGTGGACCAAAGCACACCGGCAACCAACACCAGCAGAACGCCATTGCGGTAGCTGAGGACCGATGGCTGGGTCACTGTCGCATTGGTCATCCGAAATCCGGTCTCACCGATTACACACCCCTACGCCCTTAGAACACCGGGGAGACCGGAGAGGCATGAAAAAATTTCACCCCTGCTATCGGCGCAGACCCCGCTTGAAGCCTCCGGCTTCGCGGTGGATGATGTAGAGCCCGCTGGCCGCGATGATCAACGCCCCGATGATGGTGACGACATCTGGTATGTGATCCCAGATAAGGTAGCCCATCAGCGTGGCCCAGATCAGACCTGTGTACTCGATCGGGCCCACAACAGACGGCGCAGCAAGGGTGTAGGCCCGGATCAGGCACATCTGGCCGCTCACGCCCACCAGCGCTGCCAAACTGACCAGGGCAAGATCCATGTGACTGGGCGTCTCCCAAACCCAATAGATTGGCACCGCCATCATCACCACGAAACTGGCCAGGGCATAGAACACCATGGTGCCGGTGCTTTCGGTGGTGCCGAGCTTACGGGTCAAAAGGGCAATGAAGGCCCAACTCAGCGAGGCGCCAAGCACGTAGAGCATGGGCCATTCCAAGGCAACGCCCGGCCGGGTGAGCACCAACACCCCACAAAACCCTAAAAGCACGGCAGACCACCTGCGCGAGCCAACCCGCTCGCCCAAGATCGGCGCAGACAGCGCCGTGACGAAAATCGGAAAGCTAAAGAACAGCGCCATTACTGTGGCCAGCGGCAGATATTTCAGCCCGGAGAAGAAACAGAACCAACCAACCACCCCGAACAACGAGCGCAGCAGCATGAGACCTGGATTGCTCGTCTTAAGAACAATCGGCCGGCCGCTGACCGCCGCGCCGGACCACAGCAGTCCCATGGCGATCAGGTTGCGCAAGAACAGGATCTGTATGATGCCAAGCGAAGACGACAACCATTTGATGGTGCTGTCCTGGCCCACCAACAGAAACGCCCCGACCAACGCCAAGCCAATGGCGAACTCTGGAACTCCTGTTGGGGCACGCCGGCTCAACCGATCAACCGCCGGGCTGGTAGACAATCGCCCTGACCGGCGATGGCCCCGCCCCGGTTGCGGCATTCAGCGCCTCGGGGCAATTGGAAAACACCGCAAGCACATCCATATCGGCCCTGAGATCCACATAGTCGCCAGGTTTTGACTGGCTCACCGTGATTGCCGTATGACCATCCGGTTTCACCGGCACATTCATAAAGAAGTTGACGTTGGCCACAATGTGCTCCGGGCCCAGGCCATGCTCAGCCAGCTCGCGTTCAAAGTTGCGCTGGCAGCATTCCGGGTTCGTGGCGCCATAGCGCACCTCATCGACCTCAAACGAGCAACAGCCGAAGATCGTGTCGTGCCCGCCGCAGCTGTCTTCAACAATTGTCATCATCGGCCGCGCCAGGCTTGAGCGCAGAACCGAGCCCTGGCCCAGATAGAGCTGGCAGGGGATCTTGATGGTGTTGGCCGCATGATAACGCTCGGCCGGGTCATCTGCATTGAAGCAGAGAAAGTCGATCGCCTGCTGGCCTTCCAAATCGATCAGGCGCAAATGGTGCCCTTGTGCCACCCGCGCGCTCCAGGGGGCGCAGGCCGGCACCACCGTGTCCTCAACAGTCACCGCACCAGCCGGCAGCACATCACTTGGCACACTCATCGCGGGTTCCCATCGTCATCACTTTCCAAAAGCTCCACATAGCGCCCGATGGCCCGGGCGGTGCGGGTGCTCATCTGGCGCCAAAACAGCAAGATGATCACCAAAAGCGAGGTGGCGATACTTTGTGCCGGCCCAATGAAAAGCACCAGGGCGGCCACGGCAAAATAGTACCCGCGGATGCCTGAGTTGAAGCTCTTCACCGCTTCGGTCAGCACAATGGCTGTGGTCTCCACCAGGCCATCGCGCCGGGCCCCCTTTGGCGGGTCTTCCGGCAGGCCGCCCAGCATGGCCGATGTGTAGATAAGCTTGCGCAGGGAATAGGTGAACAGGAAGAACGCAACGGCAAGAATGACCCCCACAATGCCCAGATTGAAGGAGAAAAGCTCCACCGATGTGGAACTGGCAAACGGCAGGTCATAGACAACCCGGTGCACATCCTTGACGTTTGCGGCAACGCCCAGAAGACCCGCCAGAACAATCAGCGTGGCTGAGCCGAAGAATGCCACCGAGTTGATCATGTGCCCCAGCAGAACCGCATCGGGCATGCGCAACTCCCGGCTCATGGAGGTTTCCATCCAACGCCGCCGCACGGCGCTGAGCTGGGCATTCAAGGAGCCTTTGCCAAAAACCCTGAGGAACGTCGAGTAGCCCGACCAGGCAACGGCGATCAGCCCGATCGCGATCACGTGCAGCAAGGTTATGTCAGGAGGCAGCTTCATCTTCTGGTTCAGTCTTCTTCATGGCCTCCGGGTCGCCCGGCAATTCCCGGCCCAGATTCCGCCTTGCATACATGGCGCGGTTGATCTCGCCACCGAACTGGAAGATTGCCGCTGAGATGTAAAGGAAAATCAGGGCGGCAAATACGCCGCCCAAGCCCGCATAGAGACCGGCAAAGTTTGCAAAGTTTGCCAGATAGACCGAATAGCCGATCGCCGCGATGAGCCACATGACCATGGTGAGAAAGATGCCCGGCCAGAGCACCGCCAGCGGCAACGAACGCGCCGGCAAAAGCTTGTGGCCGATGATCAGAGCAATAACCAGCAGCCCGACACCCACCATGTAGCGCAGCACCTCCAGCTCGAGCGTCAGCAGTTTGAACGCAGGCACATACTCAATCACAATCGCCCAGAGGGCCGGCCCAAGGACCAGCGTGAGGGCCAGGACGATCGCCACCACCGCTCCGGCCACGACAAACAGCAGGTCTTGCGCAATCCGCAACCACACAGGCCGGCTTTCGGCAAGCCGGTAGGCCCGGTTCAAGCCATTGCGCAGGGACTCAATCCCCCGTGAGGCTGTCCACAGCGTTATGGCGCCGCTCACAGTCAGAAGATCATGGCGCGTCCCGGTGAGCAGACTGGTGATCTCTTTTTCCAAGGGCCCGATGATCTCCGAAGGCACGGTGTGCACCAGGCTGTCTATGGCCTGGCTCGCCATCTCTTCGCTCACGAACAGGCCGGTGAGCGAAAACACAAAGATCAAAAACGGGAAAATCGCCAGAATGATGCAATAGGCAATGTTGCCGGAATTGGGAAACCCATCGTCGGCATGAAACCGCGCATAGGCATCTTGCAGAATTTCCCAAACCGCGCGCAGCATCTCTGGCCTGCCCCCTTCTTCATCGCGGCGAAGGGTAGGAGCCCGCAAAGATTCTCACAAGCATTTGCCGCAAGCCCTGTACCTGGCCTGCCAGCCCCGCTATGAGGGCACCCTCTCAGACAGGGGCGCTGCCCAAACCAGATGACCGACCACGCCACACAGAACGATCCGCCACGCTGGCTTGCTGCCGCACCCATTTTCTTCGTGCTGTTATGGGCCACCGGGTTTGTGGGGGCTGGTCTGTCCATGCCCCACAGCGAGCCGTTCACCTTTCTCACCGCACGCTTCGCTGCCGTGATTCCCTTGATGGCGGCCTTGGCGGTTGTTCTCCGGGCGCCTTGGCCCGCGCGGGCAGATGCGCTCAACGCCATCTTTGTTGGCGCGGTCATTCACGGGGTTTACCTGGGCGCGGTGTTTTGGGTGGTCGACCGGGGCATGCCCACCGGGGTTTCCGCGCTGATTGTCGGCCTTCAGCCTCTCATCACCGCGGTGCTGGCCGGCTGGATTCTGGGCGATGACGTGCGGCCCCGGCACTGGTTTGCCCTGGCGCTGGGGCTTGGCGGCGTGGTTCTGGTGGTGTGGCCCAAGCTCAACCTTTCGGGCAGCGGCATCAACCCGGTCACAATTGCGGCCGGCTTTGTGGGGGTTACCGCAATTTCCCTTGGCACGGTCTATCAGAAGCGCTTTGTCACCGGCGTCAACCTGGTGACCGGGGCGGTTTGGCAATATGTGGGCGCCACGCTTGCCGTGGGCCTTGCCGCTCTGATGCTTGAAGACGGCATCATCATCTGGAACCGCGATGTGGTGATCGCCTTCCTCTGGCTCACCCTTGTTCTGTCGGTGGGTGCGGTCAGCCTCTACATGGTGATGATCCGCCATGGTCAGGTCTCCAAGGTGTCCACCGTGTTCTATCTGGTGCCCGCCATTGCAGCATTGATTGCGTGGTTCATGTTCGGTGAAACCCTCACTCTGCTTCAAATTGGCGGTATGGCCGTCTGCGCGTTGGCGGTCGCGATTGCCACCCGGCCAGACCCGTTTGCATCCTGAGAGATCATTGGGCGGCAAAATGTCGTTCATTTGGCCTATATTGCAGTGCACAAGGTTGAGGTATACCTGTCCCAACTTTCAGACGGGATGTGAACGATGAGCGCTGTTGAAGATTTCGCGCCGGCCGGGCCGGTGCTTGAAGGGCTGACCAACCTGACCCGCGAGGCCGTGGAGGCGGTGCAGACAATCTACGGTCTGGCACGCCAGCGGGTGGCTATTTTCGTGACCGGCATGGATGGCAAGATTTCGCCCGAACTGCTTGAGCGCGACCAGCACTCAACCCATGGCTTGGCCTGGCTTGCCACCTATGCCCAAACCTTGGAGCAGATGTCGCTCTATGCCGAGCGCATGGAAGCCGAAGACCGCTTTGGCGAGCTGGAAGCACTGCTGGTGCAGGCCTGCTTTGGGGAATACCTCAACCAGATCAATGGCGGCATTCCCATGAGCCAGGTGGAAATGGTCCGCCCTTCAGATCTGGGCCTCACCTGGGAAGAGATGGCCCCCATGCGCGAAGGCGCCGCGGCCGCGTTGCGGGCCCACGGCAACACCTCCGTGGTGCGCAAGACCATCACCGAGCACATGCTGGAAGCTTCCGGCCGCTCAACCATGGGCGATGCCGGCCTGGACGAGACCCTGGAGCAGATGCGCGATGAAATGCGCCGCTTCGTGGAAGCTGACGTGGCGCCCTTTGCGCACCAATGGCACCTGAAAAACGAGTACATCCCGATCGAGGTGGTGAACAAGGTTGCCGAGCTTGGCGTTTTCTCCCTGACCTTGCCGGAAGAGCACGGCGGCCTGGGCCTGGGCAAGGAAGGCATGTGCGTGGTTTCCGAAGAGCTGTCGCGCGGCTACATCGCCGTTGGCTCGCTCGGCACCCGGGCGGAAATCGCTGCTGAACTCATCATCTGCGGCGGCACCCAGGAGCAGAAGGAATATTGGTTGCCCAAAATCGGTTCCGGCGAGATCCTGCCCACTGCCGTGTTCACCGAGCCCAACACAGGCTCAGACCTGGGGTCCTTGCGCACCCGCGCCACCAAGGACGGCGATGTCTACAAGGTCACCGGCAACAAGACCTGGATCACCCATCCGGTGCGTGCCGATGTAATGACCTTGCTGGCCCGCACCAACCCGGACGAGAAGGGCTATCGCGGCCTGTCCATGTTCCTGGCTGAAAAGCCCCGCGGCACGGATGACGAGCCCTTCCCGGCGGAAGGCATGAGCGGCAGCGAGATCGAAGTGCTCGGCTACCGCGGCATGAAGGAATATGAAATCGCCTTCGACAATTTTGAGGTCAAGGCAGAAAACCTGCTGGGCGGCGAAGAAGGCCAGGGCTTCAAACAACTGATGCAAACCTTTGAGTCTGCCCGCATCCAAACCGCATCGCGTGCCATTGGTGTGTGTCAGAACGCCCTGGAGATCGGCCTGCGCTATGCCCAGGACCGCAACCAGTTCGGCAAGCCCATCGTCTCGTTCCCGCGCATCTCCAACAAGCTGGCGATGATTGCGGTGGAGACCATGGCCGCGCGGCAGCTCACCTACTATTCGGCCCGCCAGAAAGACGGCGGCAAACGCTGTGACATCGAGGCCGGTATGGCAAAACTGCTCGCCGCCCGGTCCGCCTGGTCGGCCGCCGACAATGTGTTGCAAATCCATGGCGGCAACGGCTTTGCGCTGGAGTATGAGATTTCCCGCGTGTTGTGCGATGCCAGGATCTTGAACATTTTCGAAGGGGCCGGTGAAATCCAAGCCCAGGTGATTGCCCGGCGCCTTCTTGAGGGCGCAAACTGAGGCTTGTCCCCAAAGGGCTATGACCCCGCCTGCCTGGCGTGCTAAGGACATCTTTCTTGGTGTGGCCAAGGTTTGAGTTTGGGTGCGGTGTCTGAAAAATCAGTATTGATAACCGGGTGTTCGACCGGAATTGGCTATCATTGTGCGCATGCCATGAAGGAGCGCGGCTGGCGGGTGTTCGCAACGGCGCGGAAGCCTCAGGATTTGGCGCGCCTGAAGTATGAGGGTCTGGAGACCGTCTATCTGGACTACGCCGACCCCAAGTCCATCTCCCATTGCGCCGATTTCGTGCTGCAGCAAACCGGCGGCAAGCTGCTCGGCCTGTTCAACAACGGCGCCTATGGCCAGCCCGGCGCCATAGAGGATCTCTCCACCGATATCTTGCGGCGCCAGCTGGAAACCAACGTCTTCGGCTGGCACGATCTGACCCGGCGGCTCCTGCCTGCCATGCGCAAGAACGGCCAGGGCCGCATCGTGCAGAACTCATCCGTGTTGGGTTTGGTCGCCCTCAAATGGCGCGGCGCCTACAATGCCTCCAAATTTGCCATCGAAGGGCTGTCCGACACCATGAGGTTGGAGCTGGAAGGCACCGGCGTGCACGTGGTGCTAATCGAGCCAGGGCCGATCAAAAGCAAGTTCGTGAACTCCTCGCTGGAGCATTTCCGCAAGAACATCGATGTGGAGGGCTCCGTCCACAAAGACCTCTACCAAGGCCAGCTGGCGCGCATGGAGGGTTCTGCGCAAACCGCCGGCGGAAAGTTCAAGCTTGGTCCTGAAGCGGTGCAGAAGTGCCTGGTGAAAGCCCTGGAGGACCCAAACCCCCGGGCCCACTATTACGTCACCAAGCCAACCTTCATCCTCGGTGCCTTGCGCCGCCTGTTGCCCCAGCGCGCCCTTGATCCCCTCTTGGCTCACTTTTCGGACAATTAGATGAGCGAGCGGTCCATCCTCATCACCGGTTGTTCATCGGGCATTGGCCACCACTGCGCCGGCGCCCTGAAAGAGCACGGCTGGCGGGTGTTTGCCACCGCCAGAAACCCTGAAGATGTGGTCCGCCTGGAATCGGAAGGCTTTGAGGCCCTTCATCTGGACTACGCAGATCCCGCCACCATCACCGCTTGCGTTGAAGAGGTGACCAAGCGCACCGGCGGCAAGCTCACCGCGCTCTTCAACAATGGCGCTTACAGTCAGCCCGGTGCGGTGGAGGACCTGCCGGTAGCCGCGCTCAGGGCTCAGTTTGAGGTGAATGTTCTGGGTTGGCACGAGCTCGTAACCCAGGTTTTGCCGATCATGCGGGCGCAAGGCAGCGGGCGCATTGTGCAGAACTCCTCGGTGCTCGGCCTGGTCGCGTTGAAATGGCGCGGGGCCTACGTTGCCTCCAAGTTTGCCCTGGAGGCCTTGTCGGACACGCTGAGGCTGGAGCTGCGCGGCACCGACATTCACGTGATCACCCTGGAGCCTGGCCCCATATCCAGCCAGTTTGCGGCCAATTCGGCCAAGAACCTGCGCAAAAACATCGACATTGAAAACTCGGTGCATAGCGCCTCCTACGCCAAACATCTGAAAATGCTGGATGCCGGCGGCACCAACTCTCGTGTCAAGCTCGAGCCAAAGGCCGTCTGCGACAAACTGATTTGGGCCCTTGAAAGCCCGTGGCCCAAGGCACATTACTACGTGACGTTTCCAACCCACCTGTTGGCAACCTTCCGGCGCATCCTGCCTCAACGGATGCTCGACCGTTTCTTGATCTTTGCTTCTGGTAAGGAATAGAAAAGCCAAATGAACGTTCTTGATTATCTCGTACCCGTCGCCATTGGCGCCGTGCTCATCGTCCTCATCATGGGCCTGTGGAACATGATGCGCGGCGGCAGCCCCAACCGCTCTCAAACCCTCATGCGCTGGCGGGTGATCCTGCAATTTGTTGCGGTTTGCGTCATCATGGGCGCAATCTGGTTCTCGCAAAGCTCCTAAGACAAAAAGAGGTGGTCATGGCCTGGAAAGACGACAAGCAGTTTGTCACGGTAAAGGGCCTCACCATGGCCTACAAACAGATGGGCGAAGGTGCGCCCATTCTGTTTCTGCACGGCAACCCAACCTCGTCTTATCTCTGGCGCGATGTCATGGCGCCTTTGTCGGCCGGCAACACCTGCATCGCGCCGGATCTCATCGGCATGGGCGATTCCGACAAGCTTCCAGACCCCGGGCCAGACAGTTACCGCTTTGTGGAGCACCGGGAGTATCTCAACAGCATCCTCGATCAGATCCTGCCCGACGAGCCGGTGGTTCTGGTGATCCACGATTGGGGATCGGCCCTTGGCTTTGATTGGGCCCGCCGCAACCCCGGCCGGGTGCGCGCCATCGCCTATATGGAATCCATCGTCAGGCCCATGGACTGGGACGAGTTCAACCAGCAGGCCCGCCCGGTGTTTGAAGGCTTCCGGTCGCCTGCCGGTGAGGGCATGATCCTGCAGAAGAACATGTTCGTGGAGCGGGTTCTGCCAGGCTCCATCCTCCGGGATCTCAGCGAAGACGAAATGGCCGAATACCGCCGGCCGTTCGCAACCGAAGGCGAAGACCGGCGCCCAACCCTGACCTGGCCCCGGCAAATCCCCCTGGGCGGCGAGCCTGAGGATGTGGTGGGGATTGTGAACGAGTACGGCGCCTGGCTCAGTCAAAGCGATCTGCCCAAGCTGTTCATCAACGCAGAGCCCGGCGCCATTTTGATTAGCGGCCAGCGCGAGTTTTGCCGCTCCTGGCCCAACCAGACCGAGGTCACGGTGAAGGGCGCGCACTTCATTCAGGAAGATTCAGCCGCCGAAATCGCCGATGCAATCGGCACCTGGCTGGACGCTATCTGACGGCCAATCACGCCCCCTCTCTCCCGCGCGCCCTTTCCCTCCCCCGCGCGCCCTTTCCCCTCCCGCGCCCCATTTCCCCTCCCGCGCCCCATTTCCCCTCCCGCGCCCCTGCGAAAGCAGGGGCCCATAGCTCTGTGTGTGCTGCTTGCCCTGAAGGGTGGATCCCTGCTTTCGCAGGGATGACGGGAGAGAAAGCAGGGATGCGGGAGGTATCAATAGACAAGGGACTTGGATAACCTGTTGGCGCGCGCCTGATTGCCAGATGCTGCCAAAACCGCTAGGCATCTGGTCATGGTTGTCCTGAACAAGATTTACACAAAGACCGGCGACCGCGGAAACACCGCACTGGGCACCGGCGAGCGCGTGGTCAAACACCACACGCGCATTTCCGCCTATGGCACTGTGGACGAAACCAACGCCACCATAGGCGTCGCGCGCCAGTCAATGGCGGCAGGCGAGCTCTCCAAGCTCGATGAAATGCTGGCCCGGGTGCAGAACGACCTGTTCGACCTTGGCGCCGATTTGTGCACGCCCGACAAGGGCCAAAAGTTCGAATGGGAGCCTTTGCGCATTTCAGCTGCCCAGGTGGACCGGCTGGAAAGCGAGATCGACGACCTCAACGCGGAACTGGAGCCGTTGCGCTCATTTGTGCTGCCCGGCGGGCATGGGGCAGCTGCAGCATTGCATGTGTGCCGCACTGTTTCCCGCCGCGCAGAACGGCTGATGGTGGAATTGGCCGGTGAGGAGGATGAACCGGTGAGCGAGGCTGCGTTGCAATATATCAACCGGCTCTCTGATTTCTTCTTTGTGGCCAGCCGCTGGGTGAACGCGCGTTTCGGCGGAGACGTTCTCTGGGTTCCGGGCGCAAACCGCTAGTCGATCCTCATGTTTTTGCCGATCTCCGATAGTAACCCCCTGAAGATCATCAGCTTCCAGTATGTCACGGTCACCCTGATCGTCATCAACACGGCGATCTTCCTGTACTATCACCACGGCCCGGGAACCGAAGCTGAACAGAACGCGCTGTTCAGCTATGGGGTGATCCCGGCAGCCCTGTTCAATCATCAGGAGCTGGCAGCCTCCCTCGTGCGCATGCCTGATCAGTTCACCCTGTTGACCTATCAGTTCTTCCACGCCGGCTGGCTGCACCTGATTTCCAACATGGCGTTCCTCTGGGTCTTTGGTGACAATGTTGAAGATTCGATGGGCCACTGGCGCTTTGCGCTCTTCTATATTGGCTGCGGGGTCCTGGCCGGTGTTGCCCATGCGGTTGCCGGCCCTGAATCTCCAGCCCCCTTGATCGGGGCCTCCGGATCTGTGGCCGGCGTTCTGGCCGCCTACATGGTGCTGCACCCCAAACAGCAGGTCTGGGTTCTGTTTTTCCTGCGGATTCCCTTCAGATTGCCCGCCCTTTGGGCCATTGGCGCCTGGATTGCGTTCCAGTTTTTCAGCCTTGCAGCCATCGAACAGGACGCCAAGGAAGCCGTTGCCTGGTGGGCCCATATTGGCGGATTTGCGGCCGGATTCCCCCTGCTCTTCCTGCTCGCGCCCAATTCATTGCGCAGAACCCGTGAAATGCGCGAGCAAGACGCCGATATTTAAGGGTGCGCTTCACCGTCGCAAGTGTCCCTCAAACGCCGCGTTGAATATTGACACATACGCCTCTTAAGATCATAGCTTGCCGCTAATCAGCCGTTTAAGCGGGAATTAAGCGCCTGGCTGATCCCCTTCCTACATGTCTCAGGAGAAGTTGAGAGATGAAGATTATCGTGCCCGTCAAGCGGGTCGTTGATTACAACGTGAAAATTCGCGTCAAAGCGGACGGATCGGGCGTCGAATTGGCCAACGTCAAGATGTCCATGAACCCATTCGATGAAATCGCCGTGGAAGAAGCCCTGCGCTTGCGTGAAGCGGGCAAGGCTGAAGAGGTGATTGCTGTTTCCGTTGGCCCGCAACAGGCCCAGGAAACCATCCGCACCGCATTGGCCATGGGCGCCGACCGGGGCATCCTCGTCAAGAACGACGAGTATGTGGAACCGCTCGGCGTTGCCAAGATCCTCAAAGGTATCGTTGACGAGGAGCAGCCAGGCCTGGTGATCCTCGGCAAGCAGGCCATCGATGACGACTGCAACCAGACCGGCCAGATGCTCGCTGCGTTGCTGGGCTGGCCGCAAGGCACGTTTGCCTCCAAGCTTGAACTCAACGGCGGCGCTTCGCTGACCCGCGAGATCGACGGCGGCCTGCAAACCCTGAAGCTGCAGACCCCCATGGTGATGACCACGGACCTGCGCCTCAACGAGCCGCGCTATGCTTCCTTGCCGAACATCATGAAAGCCAAGAAGAAGCCGATCGACGAGAAAACCCCTGGCGATTACGGCGTGGATGTCACGCCGCGCGTCAAGGTGATCAACACCGAAGAGCCGCCCAAGCGCGAAGCCGGTGTCATCGTTGGCTCGGTAGCCGAGCTGGTGGCTAAACTCAAAGACGACGCGGGAGTGATCTGACCATGGCAACCCTGTTGATTGCGGAACACGACAATTCCGAACTGAATGACGCCACCAACAAGGCGCTCAGCGCGGCCAAGGAAATGGGCGGCGACATTCACGTGCTCGTGGCCGGCAAAGGCTCCGGCGCTGTGGCAGACGCCGCCTCCAAGCTGGACGGTGTCTCCAAGGTGCTGCACTGCGATGACGCAATGTTTGAACGCCCCCTGGCGGAAAACATGGCTGGCCTCATCGTGCCCCTGATGGACGGCTATGACGCCCTCGTTGCGGCAGCAACCACCAACGGCAAGAACATCTGCCCGCGCGTGGCAGCCATGCTGGACGTGATGCAGGTGTCTGAAATCACCGCCGTGAAAGGCGCCGACACCTTCGAGCGTCCGATCTATGCGGGCAACGCCATCCAAACCGTGCAAGCCACCGACGCCAAGAAAGTGGTGACGGTACGGACCGCCAACTTCGCCTCAACCGGCGACGGCGGATCAGCCTCGGTCGAAAGCATTGCTGCACCGGCTGATGCTGGATTGTCTGAATACGTAAGCGAGGATCTGACCCAGTCCGATCGTCCTGAACTGACTTCAGCCAAGATCATCATTTCCGGTGGCCGCGGCATGCAGTCCGGCGACAACTTCGTCATGCTGGAGAAGGTGGCCGACAAACTGGGTGCCGCTGTTGGCGCTTCGCGCGCTGCGGTGGATGCAGGCTATGTGCCCAACAACTACCAGGTTGGCCAGACCGGCAAGGTGGTGAGCCCGGATCTCTATATCGCCGTTGGCATTTCCGGCGCGATCCAGCATTTGGCGGGCATGAAGGATAGCAAAGTCATCGTGGCCATCAACAAGGATGAAGAAGCCCCGATCTTCCAGGTTGCCGACTATGGCCTGGTTGCGGACCTCTTCACTGCGGTTCCTGAGCTGGAAGCTGCCCTTTAGGGCAATCCTCTCCTCCCGCGCCCCTGCGAAGGCAGGGGCCCATAGCTGGGAGCGCGCGGAAAGCCCCAATGGATCCCTGCCTTCGCAGGGATGTGGGGAGATGGAGAGATAACGAACAACACGTTAGGGCCGGCGGGTATTTACCTTCCGGCCCTTTTCTTTAGCCCAAATTCCACTCGTTGAAAAAACAGGCCTGAACGCTCTTGTGCACTGCAACAAGTAGGGGTAGGTTTCGTCTCCCGATAAGCTTAGTGCGCCCGGCTGGGCGCCGTGATGGGGTTAGACGATGGAAATCAAGAAGATTGGCGTAATCGGCGCCGGTCAGATGGGCAACGGCATTGCGCATGTCTGCGCGCTGTCTGGCTATGACGTCAGGCTCAACGATGTGAGCCTGGAGCGCATCGAGTCTGGGCTGGCCACAATCAACGGCAACATGTCCCGCCAGGTGAAATCAGGGCGCATCAGCGATGCCGAGCGCGACACGGCATTGGCCCGCATTCAAATCGCCGAAAGTCTGGAAGCGTTTGAAGATGTGGATCTGGTCATTGAATCGGCCGCAGAGGACGAAGCGATAAAGCGCCAGATCTTTGACGAGGTCTGCAAGATCGTGCGGCCGGAGGCCTTGCTCGGCTCAAACACCTCATCCCTGTCGATCACCCGTCTCGCGGCAGCCACCGACAGGCCGGAACAGTTCATCGGCATTCATTTCATGAACCCGGTTCCGGTGATGGAGCTGGTGGAGCTTATTCGCGGCATCGCCACCTCAGAGGAGACTTTCGAGTCGACCCGGATCTGCGTTGAGACGCTGGGCAAGTCGATTGCCGTGGCCGAGGATTTCCCGGCCTTCATCGTCAACCGCCTTTTGCTGCCCATGATCAACGAGGCCATTTACACCCTGTACGAAGGGGTGGGCTCGGTGAAGGCCATCGACAAAGCCATGAAGCTTGGCGCCAACCATCCCATGGGGCCGCTGGAGCTGGCGGACTTCATTGGTTTGGACACCTGCCTTTCGATCATGCAGGTTCTGTATGAAGGCTTGGCTGACAGCAAATACCGGCCGTGCCCGCTGTTGGTGAAATATGTGGAAGCTGGATGGCTTGGGCGCAAAACCCAGCGCGGCTTCTATGACTACCGCGGCGAGGAGCCGGTTCCCACGCGCTAGAGCAACCTCCGATCAGACAGAATCGCCTGAGCGGAGACAAGTTGCTCGCCCGTAACGAAAATCTTGGGCATCTTCCGCTCAATGTGAGCGGAAGTTGCCCTAGTTGGAAGCCATTGATCCCGACGTTCTTGGCGCCCTCGTGTGTATGCAGCCCTCGGGCTTGACCCGAGGGCCCAAAGCTGCGGATATCTGAGCCTTCCACAATGGGTCCTCGGGGCAAGCCCGAGGACGGCAGAGCTAACCTGACCAGCGACAATGGATCAGAACTTGCAGACACAAACACGCGACCATTTTTTCGAACGGGGCTGGTGCCGCTTCCCCTACGACCCGCTGTTGGCCGCTTGGATTGAAGACGGCATTGAAGACGCCCGGCAAACCCTGGACGCACCTGAGCAAGCCGTATGGCTGCGCTGCGGCGGCACCTGGTTTGCCGGCGTGAACGCCCTGCCCAACGATGCGCACGGCGCCGTTCCCGGGGGCCGCCCGCTTGGCGGGGCCGCCTTTGAGTTCATCGCAAATGAGTTGGGCCTGACCGGCATCGTCTGGGACCGGGCGCAAGTTTCGATCTGCTATCCGGGCTACCCCATCAAGGGCGACCACGAAACCGAGGCCGCTGCCCGCTTCCGCCGCAACCGGGACGCCGCCCATGTGGACGGCCTTTCGCCGGAAGGGCCAAAGCGGCGCCGGCATTTGCGCGAGCATCACGGCTTCCTTTTGGGTATCCCCATGGTGGAAGTGGGCGCGGGCGCCTCGCCTCTGGTGGTGTGGGAGGGCTCGCACGAGCTGATGCGGGCTGCCTTCACCGAGACGTTCGCAGACCTGGCGCCGGAGAGCTGGGGCGATGTGGATGTGACGGACGATTATCAGGCGGCCCGCAGGCGGGCGTTTGACGCCTGCAAGAGGGTGGTGGTTGGCGCCCGGCCGGGAGAGGCTTATCTCTTGCACCGGCTGGCCTTGCACGGTGTGGCGCCCTGGGCGCCGGGCGCCGGCGCCGGACCTGATGGGCGCATGATCTGCTATTTCCGCCCGGAAGTGGGTGGCCCGGAAGACTGGCTCCGCGCAACCTGAACAGAAAATCTCAATCAAAAAGGCCATATAGCGCCAGATCGGGCGTGGATTCAGTGGCTTGCGCGAATTTGGGTTCGTTTCGCAGAATCGCAATTTTTGCCGGTTTTCTGTCAATTAGTATGAACAAGCCGAGGCGATCACACAGATCAAAACAAACTATTTAGTGGCATTTCCCTTCATTCTCGGCCCTGGATGCCTGCCTCCGCAGGCGTGACGGGAGGAAAAGGCGCAGCCTCCCTCCTCGCGCCCTTACCGTCCCTCCTCGCGCCCTTGCCGTCCCTCCCCGCGCCCTTGCCGTCCCTCCCCGCGCCCCTGCCGTCCCTCCCCGCGCCCCTGCGAAAGCAGGGGCCCATGGCTCAGAGCGTGCGGTTGGCACCGAGGTGTGGATCCCTGCTTTCGCAGGGATGCGGGGAGTGGGTTGGAATGCCGGGTGAAGAGATACTTGCTTTCCCTTCTTCGCGACCCCCTGCTCCCCCCTTCGTCATCCCCGCGAAGGCGGGGATCCAGGGGCGGCTGACTCAGCATTCCGTGGCCCCTGGATGCCTGCCTGCTCAGGCATGACGGGAAAAAGAGCTTCCACGCTGTTGCCCTCCTTCACGCGTCCCTGCTTTCGCAGGAACGCGGAGGGTGGGGTGAGGCGATGAGAAAAATGTACAAAATCACCAAATCACTCATTTAGTGGCACATAACAGTCGCAAATTCGATGCTCGTAAATATCTGATATATCGTTTATATTGAGAATAATCACAAATTAGGTGATTTTTTGCTTGACAGCGTCACGCTGGTTCGCGTATAGAACAATACGCTAACACAACCGGGCCCGCAGATGAGGCCCAACCACCACCCCCAACATCCTGAGAACTTACGGCGCCGTCAGGCCAAACGCTTCCTGGCGCGACTTTGACCACGCCTGGATCAACCGGTCGGCCACCATGGCAATGATCGCCATGCCGATGCCGGCAATGATGCCCACGCCAAAATCACCGTCTCCAAGGCCGATATAGACCTGTTGGCCAAGCCCGTTGGTGCCCACCAAGGCGGCGATCACCAGCATGGCAATGCCGTAGAGAATGGTCTGGTTGAGCCCCAGCATGATGACCGGCAGCGCCAGGGGAAGCTTCACCTGCCACAACAGCTGCCACTTTGTGCAGCCCATGCAGGTGGCCGCTTCGATCACGTCGGACGGCAGGTTGCGAAGCCCGTGCTCGGTGTAGCGAATGGCGGGCACGAACGCATAGGCGATGATGGCCAGGAGGGCCGTGAATTCGCCGATTTTGAAGATCATCACGAAAGGAATGAGAATGACGAACAACGGCATGGTTTGCATGGTGTCATTGATGGGCCTGAGGATGGCCGAGACACGGTCGCTTTGGGCTCCGGCAATGCCAAGCGCAGCCCCAAGGCCAAACGAAATCGCCACGGCAAGACCGCACAAATATACCGACAGCATGGCTTGCGGCCAGATGCCCGTGACCAGAATGAAGCCGATGCTCAAGAACACCCCAATGGCCAGGGCACGGCCGCCAACTGTCCAGGCCATGAAGGTGGTCATGGCCAGCAACCCCGGCCAGGGCAGTTTCGTGAGGCCGAAAAAGAACAGGATGGCAAAGAACGCCAGTGTAAGTGCCAGGTTGATTTTGCCCTTGAACCACGCCCACCCAACCAGCGCGGAGACCAGAGCCAGATACACCAACTTCAGCGGCGTGGTAAACTCAAAGCCCCAGGAGTAGGGCGAGATCGTCTGCTCCAGACCGATGCGCGCCGGCAGCATCACGAAGAAGAAGCTGAAATTCTTGATCGCCTCAATCACACCTCGCGAGCTCAGAACAAAACTGCTCAGGGCATCGTTCATGACCTCGGCCGGATAGAACTCCAGGGCTTCAGGATAGTTCTTCAGAAGAGGCAGAACCTGCGCTGCCGCAAAGAACCCGATGGCAAGCGCGCCTGCCAACAACCAGTACCAGTGGCGTTCGGCGAAACTGCCGGCCTGCTCAAACTCGCTGCGGTCTTTAAGCGCCAGGCCTGCGGTGATCCGGTCCATCACCATGGCCATCAGCGCAATCACGATGCCGGCAAGCAGGCTCTCGCCGAACTCGGCCTTGCGCACCTTGCTGATCACCTCCCAGCCGATATCGGCCGTGCCCCCGATAATCGAGGCGATGATCACCATGGAGAGAGCCGCCATGGTGGTCTGGTTGACCCCGAGAAGAAGCTGGCGCGCTGATGTTGGGATTTGCACCTGCCAGAACAGCTGCCATTGGGTGGCGCCGGACATGAGGCCGGATTCAATCACTTCAGCCGGCACACTGCGCAGGCCCAGCATGGTGTTGCGCACCATGGGCGGGAAGGCATAGATCAGGCTGGCGATCAACCCAACCACCGGGCCGAAGCCAAACAGCATGATGATCGGGATGAGATAGGCAAACGCCGGCACGGTTTGCAGAAGATCGAGAATGGTAACAAGCACACGTTCCGACCGTGGGAAATAGTAGCCCGCCACCCCGGTCACAAACCCGATGAAGATCGCCAACGGCACCGAGATGGCCACCAGCGCCAGGGTGTTCATGCTCTCAGTCCAATAGCCCACCAGAACCATGTAGAACATGGCGGCAACGGTGAAGATCACCAACCGCCAACCGGCCGCCGCATGGGCAGCAACGGCGCACAGGGCAATGGTCACCGGCCAGGGCAACCATTGCAGCAACACCTGCACCGCCTTCAGGGGCACATCCAAAATGGCCGTCAGCCCCCGAAAAAACCACCCGAAGGTTGCTTCAAACCACGCCATGGCCGTGTTGAGAACGTCCTTCAGGGGCACCACCCAGTCGGCCGGATAGGTTATGAGCCAGCCTGCCTTGTCGCGCAGGGCCAGCATCACCAGCGTTGCCGCCAGAAGCACAATCCAGCCCTGAGTGGTGCGGTCGAGGCGGTCCATCATGCCGGTGCGCCTTCATCGTCAGGGCGCTTGGCCGCTTCTGAGGCCAGCGCGTTGACCACGTTCTGGGCTGTGGCCACGCCGATCACCTTGCCGGCGGCGTTCTCAACCGCGATGCCGTTCTTGTGGTCGGCAAGTTGCGGCAGAAGGGTTTCAACCGAGGTGTCGGCAGAGACCCGCGGCATGCGGGCTGTTGGCTTCTTGGCCTTGTCGATCACCGTTTCGGCGGTGAGCACACGGGCAATGGGCACATCGCCGGTGAACTCTTTCACATAGTCGTCTGCCGGGTTGATGATGAGGTCGGCCGGAGTTCCGATTTGCACCACGGCCCCGTCGCGCATGATCGCCATGCGGTCTGCAATGCGCAGCGCCTCCAGGAAGTCGTGCGTGATGAACACGATTGATTTCTGCAGCTGGCTTTGAATGCGCAGGAACTCGTCCTGCATCTGCCGGCGGATCAGCGGGTCGAGCGCGGAGAACGGCTCATCAAGGAACCACAGTTCCGGCTCAACCGCGAGCGAGCGGGCAATGCCGACCCGTTGCTGCTGGCCGCCGGAGAGCTGGCGCGGATAGCTGGCTTCGCGGCCCTCCAGGCCAACAAGCTCAACCACACGGGCCGTGCGGTCACGCCGTTCGGCCAAACCCATGCCTTGCAATTTGAGAGGAAACGCAATGTTGTCGAACACGTTCAAATGCGGAAGCAGCCCGAAGCTCTGGAACACCATTCCCATCTTGTGGCGCCTGATATCGATCAGCTCGGTGGGTGACTTCTTCAGAAGGTCTTCCCCGTCCAGCAGGATCTCGCCGGCGGTTGGCTCCACCAGCCGCGACAGGCAGCGCACCATGGTCGACTTGCCGGAGCCTGAAAGGCCCATGATGACGAAGATCTCGCCCACATGCACATCAAAACTCACATTGGCGGACGCCACGATGTGGCCGCTCTGGCGGATCTTGTCTGCATGGGCCGTGGGATCGGAAACCGCGCCCGACCCGCCTTGGAAAAACGTCTCCGGTGCCTCGCCGTAGATCTTCCACACATTGCGGCACGAGACCTTGACGGTCTGATCGCTGTCTGCCCCATTCGATTTTTTCGTCGCCATCTGGAACGATACCCCTCTTCGGCCGCCGGCCGGAACTCCCCACCCAAACGGATTATACATCTATAAAAACGGCTTTCCAGCCTGCCCCGCCCGGCACTGCTCCCCATCTGTCGCCCTCGGGCTTGACCCGAGGGCCCATAGCAGCAGAACTCCCAACAGTCTGCCCTGGGTCCCCGGGTCAAGCCCGAGGACGGCAGAGATGCAATGACCGGAGGTGTTGGATCAATCTTAACGATCTTCGGTGCCGGTCATACAAAAAAGGCCGGGCCCTGCTTTGCGTGCAGCTCCCGGCCTTCAATTCTTGCTCTAGCTTAACCCAGCCGAACTACATTTTGGCCGCGTCAACCCAAGGCTTCCAGGTGGCTTCGTTGGCCTTGACCCATTCACCCACGACTTCTTCCAGCTTGCGCTTCTTGTTGTCGATCTCAAGCATCATGAGGTTTTGGGTTTCGTTGTCGAGGTTGATTTTTTCGACAAGCTTATAGGCACCGGGCCAGTTTTCCTTAAAGCCCTTCCACACGATCTTGCCGATGTTGGCTTGGGCAAAACCGCAATCATTGGTCTTGGCCGGATCAAAGCCGTGCTTTGGATCGGTGCCGCAATCTGCATGGGCAGCCGGCAGTTCAACCCAGTCCATCTTATGCTCAGCGTGGATCCAATGAGGCGCCCAGAACATCATCAGCATGGGGGCCTTGGCGGCATAGGCGCTTTTCAGCTCGGCGATCATCGCCCCTTCAGAGCCACCGGCAACCGCGGCCAGCGGAAGGCCTGCATTGGCGACCAGGTCTTTGGACCGGGTGCCCCAGTCGGCAGGATAGGTGATGAGGCGGCCCTTCGGGAAGGTTTCCGCATTGCCGAAGGCTTGCGCGCATTTGATCAGTGCGTCAGCGGCCGGCAGGCCCGGGCACTTCTCAGCCATGTAGGATGGGTACATCCAACCCTCGCGCGGAGACAGGCCCAGCGGACCCACTTCGACGATATCGCCGGATTTGACCGCCTTTGGGTAAATGTCGCCAACGTTGTTGTCCCAGGTTTCCGGCTGAAGATGCAGGTTGCCTTGCGCAATGGCCGCGAACTGCGGCACCGCGCCGGCGGTGACATATTCAACCTTGTAGCCGGCCTTCTCCAGAAGCTGGCCGGCAACGTGTGCGGAAATGTGCTGGCCGGTCCATTCGTTGATCGCGATCTTGATCGGATCGGTTGAAGCGGCAAGCGCGCCGACGGTGCTGGCAGCAAGAAAGGCCGCACCGGTCAAAAGTGAACGTAGTTTTGTCATGATAACTCCCTTTTATGACATCGTGTTGGAAGGTTAGCCGGCCCAAAAAGGCCGCTTGCCCCCTCAAATTTTCTGTATTCCTCCACTTGGCCGAAATCCTACCAGCGCAATTGAGATCATCAAGCAGTTTTTCGCCTAAAGTTTGGAGCCAATTTGTCTTGCGCCCGGCCAAAGCTGCGCTGATAGTGGAAACACCTCCGATCGCAACCCCCATGAGAAAAATTCCATGTCAGGCATAACCGTCTTTGCGGCCCGCAATATTCTCACCATGACCCGGCATAAGCCAGAGGCAACCCATGTGGCTGTGAGGGACGGGCACATACTGGCCGTGGGGTCCCTGGAAGGGGTCTCCGGGTGGGGGCCTTATGAGTTGGACACCAGTCTTCAGGACAAGGTGCTGATGCCTGGCTTTGTTGAAGGCCATTGCCATCTGCCCGCAGGGGGCATCTGGCGCTACACCTACACCGGCTACCATGACCGCATCGACCCGGACGGCACGCACTGGGACGGGATCGGCACCATTGAGGGCGTGATTGCCCGCATGAAGGAGCAGGAGGCCAAGCTGGCCGCAGATGAGCCTCTGATTGCCTGGGGCTTTGATCCCATCTTCCTGGGCGACAGGAGGCCCGACCGGCACGATCTGGATCAGGTCTCCCCCAGCCGGCCCATCATCATGATCCACTCCAACTTCCACGTGCTGACCGTCAACACGGCGGCACTGGAGCTGGCCAACTATTCAGACGATCTGGATATTGAGGGGATCGTGAGAGACGAGGACGGCGCGCCCAATGGGGAGCTCCAGGAGATGGCTGCAATGTTCCCGGTGATGCGGCGCGCCAATGTGGATTTCCGCGATCTGGCCCGCTACCGCCCTGAGCTCCTGGCCTTCGGCAAGGCCTGCAAGCGGGCCGGGGTGACCACGGCCACCGACCTCTTCAACAGCCTGCCGGAAGAAGACTTGCAGACCCTTCTGAAGGTCACGGCCGAGCCGGACTTTCCGGCCCGCATCGTGCCGGCCCTCAACTCGTTGTCTGCCCCGCCGGACGACATTGTGGCCCGCGCTCTGGAACTGCGGAACCAGAGCACGGCCAAGCTGCGCCTTGGGCAAGTCAAGCTCATGACCGATGGCTCCATACAAGCCTTCACAGGCCGCCTGCTTTCGCCGGGCTATTACAACGGCGCCCCCAACGGCATCTGGAACATTGCCCCTGAGCAACTTGATGTGCTGGTGGAAAAACTCATCGCCGCCGGCATTCACATGCACATCCACACCAATGGCGACGAGGCAACTGAGGTCACGCTGGATGCCATGGAAAAGGCCCTGAGGGTCCACAACCAACCCGACCATCGCCATGTGCTTCAGCATGTGCAGATGGCCAACCCGGCCCAGTTCGCCCGCATGAAGGCGCTGGGCCTGTGCGCCAATCTGTTTGCCAACCATCTGTTCTACTTCGGCGACCAGCATGCCGCCATCACCATGGGTCCGGACCGGGCCCGGCGGATGAACGCCTGCCGCACGGCGCTGGATTTGGGCGTGCCCCTGGCCATCCATTCGGACGCACCGGTGACCCCGCTCGGCCCCCTCACCACCGCCTGGGCCGCGGTCAACCGGCTGACCGGCAGCGGCGAGGTTCTGGGCGCGGCCGAATGCATCACCGTTGCCGAAGCGCTCCATGCCATCACTCTTGGCGCGGCTTACACGCTGCATCTGGATGACGAGATCGGCTCCATCGAAGTGGGCAAGCGGGCAGACTTTGCAGTGCTGGACGAAGATCCCACCAAGGTGGACCCCAAAGCGCTGAAGGACGTTCCGGTCTGGGGCACCGTGCTGGGCGGTGCGGTGCATCCGGTGGGATGATGGCGCTTCCCGTCACACTGGTGTCCGGCTATCTGGGCGCGGGCAAGACCACCTTGATCAACCATCTCCTGCGCCATGCCGGCGGGCGCCGCCTCATGGTGATGGTCAATGATTTCGGCGAACTGCCCATCGATGCCGACCTGATCGAGAGCCGGCAAGGCAACACGATCACTCTGGCCAACGGCTGCATCTGCTGCTCCATCGGTGCTGATCTTGCCGGTGCCTTCATCGATCTTTTGAACCTCGATCCCCTGCCGGACCACCTGCTGATTGAAGCCAGCGGCGTGGCCGAGCCCCACCGCATCGCCAACATCGCCCGCGCCGAGCCCGATCTTGAGCTGCGCGCCATCGTGGTTCTGGCAGATACGCCAAGCCTTGTGCAATTGGCCGGCGATGATCTGGTGGGCGAGGCGGTTCACAGGCAACTGGCCGCGGCTGACCTCTTGCTGCTCAACAAGGCAGATCTGGCGACGCCAGATGAGCTGGCAAAAACCGAACGATGGATTGAACAGAGCTACCCAGCCCTGCGCCACATGACATGCCAGCACGCGCAGGTCTCAACCGAGGTCCTGGATGCGGCCCCTAACCCTCTCGCCGAGGGCAAGGCCACACCCGGCCACTCTCATGAGGACCAATATGCCCGCTGGTCGTTCGTGAGCGAGCAGCCTCTGGCGCGTGCAAAACTGGAAGGCGCTCTGAGCGCTCTGCCCGGCGGCGTGCTGCGCCTGAAGGGCATTGTCAACCTGGAGGGCGAGCCGGCGTCCTGGGCCGTTCAGTGCGTGGGCCCGCGCTGGACCATCACGCCCCATTCCGCCAGCGCCGACAGCCGGCTGGTGGCCATTGGCCTCAAAGCAAAAATGCTCGCCTCGGAACTGGACGATCTGTTCGGCTCAAGCAGCCAGCAGTGACTGCGCCTTGGCGTCGGCCCGGTCGGCGTTTGAACGGTCGCCCAGGCCGCGGAAGGCACGGGCCACATAGCGCCAGTTCTGCACCGAGGTGGGCTTGAGCGCCGTGCGCTCGTTCGCCAATCCAAGCGCCAGGTCAAAGCGCCGGGACCGAAGGGCCGCCTCCAGCAGGGTCCAGCCGATCACGTCGCGCTGGGCAAAGCTGCCGCCCAGCCGGTGGGTCATGTAGCGCACCGGCAGCAGATGATCGACACAGTCGCCATATTTGCCGGCCTTGAAATCCTGGATCGCCAGGCAAAACGGAATGCCCATCTCCCGGCTCATGGCCACGTTGGCGTCAGAGGCGTTTTCCACATAGCGCTCGTTGGCGGTCAGCAAGGTTTTCGCTGCATCCGTCCGGTTGTCGGAAACGAAGGTCATCATCGCATGCACATCGTTGAAGGCATACAAGGTGTCGGCGGCAGAGCGCTCCCACTTGTCGGCCAGATTGGTCCAGCGCTCGCCAACATCCACGTCCAACAATTGCAACCGCCAGAGCAGAGCCGAGGCATCAAGCTCTTCATATTTATCGCCGCTGGAATTTGAAGAGCACAAATGATCGTCATAGATCGTGAACACCGGATCGATCTCATCTATATCCAGATGAAACAGCGACGTGTGCCACCAAAGATGGTTGGCGAAATTCGATGTGCCCCAGCGCACCGCATGATCGTTCATGAAGCGGATGCCGCCGGAATGGCGTCCCTTCATTTCCATCACGTGGGCAACCGCATGGACCGCATAGGGGTTGTCCGGCCGCATGGCGAGCGCCCGGCGGCCCATCTCTTCGGCATGCATGAAATCGCGGTTTTCCTCCAGGCCGAAGGAGTAGAACCCAAGCACGAATTCAAAGCCCGGAATGCCCTCGTCCCACAGATTGAACACCCGCGCCACAACATCGCGCTGACCAACCACGTCGCCCAAAAGCACATCCGTGTAGTGCACAAGCTGCAAGGCAAACAGATCCAGCGGATAGTGCGTCAACACCGCTTCCCAGCGCTGCACGGCGCCATAAAAATCGCCTTCGATCCAGCATTTGACGGCGGCCAGATGGCCCTTCTCGCGGTCGTTGCCGTTGCTGATGAGGTTTTCAGCATCCTGCACCGCTTTAACCATGTCGCCGTAAATGCGGGTTTCCATGGCTTGGGTCAGCCAGGCGGCCTTGAACAGATGGGCCATGATGAAGCTGGGATGCTCGGCGATCACCTTGTCGATCTCGGCAATGGCATCGCCTCGGAACGCCAGCGACATTTCCTGGGCCCGGTCGAGCCCTTCAATCGCGTTTGCCACAGGATAGGATACCGGGATGCCCCGGCAGTCAGATGCGCCCATCATACGCCCTCCTCCCGATAGGTGCTGAGATCAGCGTGAAAGTATCACGCCCAAATGATTCTGTGATGGCTGCGTTCAAACTGTCCCGGTCCGGCGTCACAACCCCATGCCCGCCCATGGCTTTGGCCACGGCGGTGAAATCGGTCGCTGCAAAGTCGACGCCCACGCTGGGCATCTGCAAACCGCGCTGCTTAAGCTCGATCAGGCCCAACTGCTCATCGATGAACACGACAATCGGAATGCCCAGTTTCAAGTCACGCGCCGTTGCCAGCTCGCCGAGGAACATCTCCAAACCGGCATCGCCAATGAACGCGATCACAGGGCGGTCCGGTTCGGCCAGCTTGCGGCCAATGGCCAGCGGAACGGCACAGCCCATGGTGCACAGCGCTGTGGACTGCAGCAGGCCGCGCGCCTCATAACATTCCCAAACCTGGCTGAGCACGATCCGGTGTGCCCCGCTGTCCACCGTGGCAATTGTGTTGCGCGGGCAGGCCTTGCGCGCCTCGTCGATAATCGCCGCCGGGCCCCAAGCTTCGCTTGACTGCATCTTGTCCTTCAGCCGGGCGCGTGCGGCTGAGGGCTCGCCCCCCGGCCAGGTGGCGCGCGGCTCGATGCCGTCGCCAATAGCCTCCAAGGATGCCGCAACATCGCCTACGAAGTTGAGCGGCGCCTGATGCATGTAGTGGGTGTTGGGTTCAGCGGTGATGTCGATGACCGGCTGGTCCGGCATGAAGGGGTCACGCCAGCCAATGCGCATCTCAATCGGGTCGTAGCCTGCAAGAACAACGCAGTCGGAGGCTTTGATCAGGGGCAGCAGTTCTGCATCGCAGATTGGCGACAGGCCCGCCCCGCCCAGTGCGAGCGGATCGTCCTCAGGCAGGATGCCTTTGGCTTTGTAGGTTGCGATGAGGGGCGCATTGAAACGCCGGCAGAAGGCTTCAACGCCAGCTTCGCCATCTTGAGTGATTACATCCACACCCGCCAGCACAATGGGGCTCTCAGCGGCCGCCAGCCAGCCGCGCGCCTGTTCCAGCGCTGGGCCGGACGGCACCATGGCCTGTTGCTTGGTGTGGGCAGAAGAATGCCAGGCCGCAGAACTCTCGCGCTGCACATCGATGGGCACATCCAGAACCACCGGCCCTGGACGCCCTGACGTCGCGATGGCCACCGCCTTGTCGATCACCACCGCCGCAGTGCCCGGCTCTACACGGAAGCTCGCCTTTGTGATCGGCTCCAACAGCGCAACATGGTCAAACACCTGGTGCGTATAGGTGTGGGCCTCAACCGAGGGCACACAGCCGGTGAGCACAATCATCGGCACCCGGTCTTGCCAGGCATTGGCAATGGCGTTCGCCGCATTGGCCACACCGGGCCCGATGGTGGCAAACAGAACCGCCGGTCCCTTGCCCGCATGCCAGGCGCCTTCGCCCATGAAGCCGGCACAGTTTTCGTGTTTGACCAGCGTAATTTTGATGCCGCTTTGCTCCAGCGCATCCATCAGCGCCAGAACCTCGCCGCCGGGAATGCCGAACGCATGGCGGCTGCCCGCCTCAAAGAGCCGCCGGGCAATCGCCTCGGCCGCAGTCCTTGTGGTAACGCTGGCGTCCATCAGAGGTCTTTCTCCGCAAGCTTGGAGTACCCATCCCGGGTTTGCGGGGTCTTCATGCCGAGCACCTTGCCGGCCACCATGTTGCGCAGCATCTGGGCCGTGCCGCCACCGATGGTGAACATCCGTGCATCGCGCGCCATGCGCTCCAGCGGCAGGTTGCGCGAATAGCCCATGGCGCCGTGGATCTGCAGGGCATCGTTGGTCACCTTGATGGCGGTTTCAGACGCAATGATCTTGGCCTGGGCGGCAAGCAACGGGTCAGGGAAACCGGACCCTGTGGTCTCAGCGCTGGCCGCAGCCCGCCAGATCATCATGCGGGCGGCATCCAGCCCAATCGCCATGTCGGCAAGCATCCACTGCAGGCCCTGGAACTCGGCAATAGGCCGGCCGAACTGCTCGCGGCTCTTGGCATACTCAAGCGCCACATCATAAGCGCCCTGAGCAATCCCCAGCGCCACCGTGCCCGCGCCAACGCGCTGGGCGTTGTAGGCATTCATGAGCCCGGCAAAGCCGCGCTTGACCCCTTCCGGCGGCAGGATCAGGCGGTCAGGCCCCACGCGCAGATCGTTGAAATGCACCTTGGTTTCCGGAATGCCGCGCAGGCCCATGGCATATTCGCGCTCGCCAATGTCGAGACCCTTCTCGCCGCGCAGCGCGATGAAGCCGGCAATGCCTTGCGGTTTTCCGTCTTCCATCAGCTTGGCGAAGATGAGATGGAGTTTGGAAACCCCGCCGCCGGTGATCCAGTGTTTGGTGCCGTTGATCACATAGCCATCGCCATCGCGCACGGCCGTTGTGGTCATCTCGGTGGCCGCACTGCCCGCACCAGGCTCGGTGATGCAGATGGCCGGCTTGTCGCCGCTCAGCACATGCTCAGCGGCAAGTTTGCACTGTGTTTCGCTGCCGTAAGCGGTGATGGCGCCAATCGCGCCCATATTGCCTTCCACAACGATGCGCCCTGAGATGCCGCAGCGCTTGGCCATTTCCTCGATCACCAGCACAGCGTCCATATAAGAGCGCCCGGCCCCGCCCAGCTCTTCGGGCACGGTCATGCCCATGAAACCGGCTTGGGTGAATTTTTCGATGGAATCCCAAGGATATTCCTCGCTGCGGTCAATTTCCGCAGCGCGCTTGGCCACGTGTTCCTCGGCAAGCTTGGCCGCGCGGGCTTTGAGGTCCTGCTGGGCTTCTGAAAGCTCAAAAACCGGTCCGGTCGAGCTGACGGACTGCGCCATCTGTTGATTGACGAAATTCATGGGAAGAGCCCTCCAATGTGGCTATCGGGGTCGGAGATGCCGGCAACATACATTTACTTTTTCCAATTTCATAACGAGAAGATCAAAAGCATAAGTTTGATTTTTCTCAAGCTTCCGCCAACCGGTTTGCCAGCCCCACAAGGGCGTCATAGAAGGTGGCGACCAGCAGTTCATTGGCATTCTGCTGGCGGTGCACCAGCCCAATGGTGCGATAGCTCGGCGGTTGGCCAAACGGCACCACGCGTACGTTGGCGGGCAAAGGTTCTGCACCAATGCATTCTGGAATGATCGACACGCCCAGCCCCGCAGACACCATGGAGCGGATGGCATCAAGGGAATCGATCTCCATGCTGGCATCAACTTGCATGTTCTTCTGATTGAGATGACGCTCGATTTGCTGTCCCGCCCAGGTTTGCCGGTTGAACCAGATGAACGGGTTGCGCGTGAGCAGCTCGCGGTCTGTGGCCCCTTCTGAATTTTCCGGGGCAATCACCAGAAACCGCTCCTCGGCAACCTGGCGCCACACCAGCCCGGCCAGCTTTTGCGGCGGCTGGGTGATCACCGCCACATCAAGCTCCCGCTTGAAGGTCTGGTCCGCCAGCACCGAGGACGAGCCGTTCACCACGGTGATGGCGAGATCCGGGTGACGGTCTCTCAGCTCGCCGAGCGCGCGTGGCACAATGCCTGACAGGGTTGTGGGCACAGCCCCCACGGTGAGCCGCCCGGTGATGCGCTCCTCGTCGGCAACCCCGCTCAACTCGTCAATCTGCTGCAAAATTTGCCGTGCCCGTTCGATCAGCCGCCGGCCCGACCGGGTGGGCACCGGCGGGCGCAAGGCCCGGTCGAACAGCTCTTCGCCCAGCTCCTCTTCCAGGCTCTTCACCTGCAGGCTGAGCGCGGACGGGCTGAGGCCGATCATTTTTCCTGCAGCGGCAAACGAGCCATGATCGCCGATGGCAACGAGGGATCTGAGCTGCCGCAGGTTCATGGGGCCCTAGAGCTTGGCAGCAAAGCCGATCAAAGCGCTGGCCGTGCGGGCGCTGTCTTCCATCGGGATGAGATGGCCAATATCGTCAAACACCACCTCGGTGGCGTTGGGCATGCGCCCCATCAGTTCGGCCACATTCTCCGGGTTGTAGAACACCCGGTCGCATTTGCCTGTGAGGGAGAGGACCGGCAGGTCGAGCTTTTCATAGGCAATGTCCCAGTCCGCATCCCTGGCGTTGGCGAGAAGCTGGTAGATCGGATCGCTTTCCTCCAGCCCAACATAGGGCGCATCGGGCAGGGCGTTGGCGCGCATCTTTTCCAAAAAGGCCGGGCCGGCAATGTGGGGCAGGTTGGCATCCATCATAAGCTGTCCGCCGCCGACCTTAGCCAAGCGCGTCACCGCTTCATTGATCCACGAAAGATGGGTGCCCGGCTTGCGCAGGGTGTTCATGAAGACCATCGCGCTGGCCTTGGACCCTCTGAGATAGGCGTTGATGCCGTAGAGGCCGCCAATGGAGAGGCCTGTCAGGATCGGCTTTTGCGGAGAGAGCTCTTCCAACAGCGCCATCAGGTCTGACGTGATGGTGGCTTCATCCAGCGTGTCTTCGGGCGCATAGGTGCTGTTTGCCTGGCCACGGAAGTTCCAGGCCAGGGTGCCATAGCCGGCCTCGCGCAAGGCGGGGCCAAGCTCGGCCTGCCAGGCGGCCACGTTGCCGGTGAGCGCATTGATGAAAACGAAGGTCGGCTTGCCGCTGCCGGACGGGTCATATTTGTAGTACAGCGACCGGGATGGGCCGAGCACAAGCACACTCATTTCTAACCTCCAATTTTTTGCGAGGAGGTTAGAGCATTATTCGCCAAGATTGAACCGCCTGTTGGCCTACACCTGCTCTGCGGTCCGCACTCTCCGTCATCCCTGCACCTCTCTCCGTCATCCCTGCGCAGGCAGGGATCCAGAGCCACACAGACAATGGAGCGTGACGCTCCTGGATTCCTGCCTGCGCAGGAATGACGAGTTACGGGACGTTGCTCGCCTTTCCGCGCCTCATTCCCTCCCCCGCGCCCCTGCGAAAGCAGGGGCCCATAGCTTTGAGTGTAGTGCTTGTTTCGAGGGGTGGATCCCTGCTTTCGCAGGGATGCGTGGTGACGGCCATCACAACACCCCAAAATGCGAAAAGCCGACACGCGAAGCGGCCGGCTCGTCAATCTTTAGCAATTTCATTGCCCGGCAAAGCCGGAGCAATCGGTCGGTCTTAGCGGCCGCCGGGGCGTGCAGGACGCGGCTTGGAGGGCAAAAGGCCTTCACGCTGCAGCTTCTTGCGCATCAATTTGCGCGCGCGGCGAACAGCTTCTGCTTTTTCGCGGGCTTTCTTTTCCGAAGGCTTCTCGTAGTGGCCACGGAGCTTCATTTCCCGGAAGACGCCTTCACGCTGCATCTTCTTTTTCAGCGCCTTCAGCGCCTGGTCTACATTGTTGTCGCGTACGATGACTTGCACAGAGATGATCCTGTTTCGTGGTGTTCGATCTATCGATGATGTCTTAAAAGCGAGTACTAATAGCTCGCCCCGCGCCAGAACCTGGCGCAGACTTGAGCGGGAAATAGCAGAACCACCTGTGAAAGTCCAGTGTTTACGGGCGCTTTGGCAGAAATTATCACAATCGCGAAAGCACGTTCACATGGCCCATTTTTCGGCCTGGACGCGCCTCGGCCTTGCCGTAGATATGGATGCTAGTCGCCGGTTCGGGGGCCAAATCTGCCCAGGTTTCAATCTCATCGCCCAACAGATTGGTCATCACCACATCGCTGTGGCGCGCGGTGTCCCCCAGAGGCCAGCCGGCAATGGCCCGGATATGCTGCTCAAACTGCGATACCGTGCAGGCATCTTGGGTCCAATGTCCCGAATTGTGCACGCGCGGCGCTATTTCATTGACCAGAAGCTGGACGTCACCGCCCGTTCCGGTCACGAACAGCTCCACCCCCAGCACGCCTACATAGTCAAAGGCATCCGCAATTTTGCGGCCCATTTCAAAGGCTTCGACCTGCAGCGAAGGCGGGATATCGGCTGGAACGGTCGAGGTCTTGAGGATGTGGTTCTCATGCAGGTTCTCCGCCACGTCAAAGGCCTTGAACGCACCAGAGTGCGTGCGTGCGCCAATCAAAGACACTTCGCACTCCAGCGACACCATGGCTTCCAATACCGCCGGAGCGGCGCCAATGGCTTCATAAGCCTCCTGGAGATCATCATCTGGGCCAATCGTTGTCTGACCCTTGCCGTCATATCCGAAACGGCGGGTCTTCAAGATGGCCGGCCGGCCAATCTTTTCCACCGATGCCCGCAGGTCTTCAAGACTGTCAACCTTGGCCCAAGGCGCTATGTCGACACCGATCTTCTCCAAAAACTGCTTCTCGGTCACCCGGTCCTGGGTGATGGAGAGGATGGATGGATCAGGATAGACCTCAACCTGGGCCGACAATTGCGCCGCCGTGGCATCTGGTACGTTCTCGAACTCATAGGTCACCACATCCACGGACGCGGCGAACATGTCCAACGCGTCCGCATCCTCATAGGACGCGCAGGTGAACTGGCTGCACACATCGAAGGCAGGACTGGTTTCATCCGGGCAGTAGACATGGCAGTTCAAGCCCAGCGGCGCGGCGCTCAGTGCCAGCATGCGCCCCAGCTGGCCGCCGCCCAGAATGCCAATTGTTGCGCCTGGAGAGAGAGTTTGGCTCATGACGATGGTTCAACTGTCGGAAGAGGGAAATTCGGCAATGGAGTCAGTGTGCTGGGCCCTGAGGTCATCCAGCCGTCCGGCCAGCTCCTCATCGCCCAGCGCAAGCACCGCTGCGGCCAGCAGGCCTGCGTTCGTGGCCCCGGCCTTGCCGATGGCCAGGGTGCCCACGGGAATGCCGCCCGGCATCTGCACGATCGACAATAGGCTGTCCTGGCCCTTGAGCGCGCGCGATTCCACCGGCACGCCAAACACCGGCAGCGGGGTCAACGAGGCCACCATGCCCGGCAGATGGGCCGCGCCGCCGGCGCCGGCAATGATCACCTTGAAGCCGGCCGCCTTGGCGCCTTTGGCAAAGTCGAACATGCGGTCAGGCGTGCGGTGTGCCGAGACGATCCGCGCTTCGTAGGCCACACCCAATTTGTCCAGCACCTCCGCGGCATGGGTCATGGTGGGCCAGTCGGAATTGGAGCCCATAATGATGGCAACCAATGGTGCCGGAGATGTGTTAGTGTCTGCCATTGTTCCGCCCAATATCACCGGGGCCTTCTGCACCCGGAAAAGCGCGGATTATAGGGATGAGCGCCCCCCGCGCAAGACAACATTTGCAGTGAGCCAGACAGATCATCAGCAACAGATCCGCGCGCTGGAGGAAGAAATCGCCCGACTGCAACAGGAGCTGGGCGCCCGCGACGCTGAAATCGCCAAGCTGAAAACGATGGTCGACCAGGACATGTTTCTGCCCCTCTTGAACAGAAGGGCCTTCGAGCGTGAATTTGCCCGGATCTGGTCGGCGGCCAAGCGCTACAAGTTTCCGGTTGCCCTGATCTACATGGACCTCAACAACATGAAGCAGATCAATGATCGGTTCGGCCACGAAGCCGGCGACCGGGCGCTTCGGTCGGTGGCAAAGGTGCTCAGGGAAAATTGCCGGGACTCAGATCTCGCGGGCCGTTTGGGGGGCGATGAATTTGGCTTGCTCATGATGCAGTCTGACATCAAGGCTGCCCGCCAAAAGGCCTCTGAACTGGCCCGTTTGGTGGCTTCCACGAGCATCGAGACACCCAAGCGCGCGCTTGCTCTTTCGGTCTCCTATGGCGTTGCAGGCGGCTCAGGCGATGGCTCCGTTTCGGCCATCATCAGCATCGCAGACCGCCGGATGTACGAGATGAAAAACTCAGCCAGGCGGGCCGAGCCAGATTGAACTCATCTGGCAAAAAGGCGCTCAGGCTTTTTTGCTCTTAAGCGATTATATCTGGAAGAATGCTGTCTTCCAGTTGGGTGATCTGGTCCTTGAGTTGCAATTTTTCCTTCTTGAGCCGCGTCAGGTTGAGAGCATCGCCGCCGTGCTCTTCCAACTTATCGATCTCATCGTGCAGGGCTTGGTGCTGGGTTTTCAGAGCTTCAAGCTTTTCCTCCAAATCAACTTCACCTTCCTCTGACATTCGGTCCTCCTCACAGTTTCAGTACACAGACATAGTGTCGCGAGAGGGCGCATGAATGCAAGTCTAGCCTTTTGATTTGTTAATCTTCGTTAACCGTTTCCCAAAGCGGGACCTGGAAAATTCGACAAATTGTCATATTTGTGTAAGAATCACTGCCGTTGTTTCAACCGATAATGGAAGGAACCGCTCATGAACCTAGAGGCTCATCTGCACGAATTAAGCGAAAAACACCGGGCCATGGAGGCCGAAATTGAAACCGAGATGATGAGTCCATCATCGGACAGTTTATTGATTACCGAGCTTAAACGCCGGAAACTCCGCCTCAAAGACGAAATTGTCAGATTGCAGGCCAAAGAAGCCGCCTAGACAAGTTTCACGGGGCACCCCCGCTCAGCCAGCGGGCATTGTAAGTTACGTATCCACATTACCGGATTGCCAAAGCTGCCCCGGTTGGCCGGGCAGTATCTGAATTCTGTTTGTTTTTTCCATGCCAAACCTGCCCTTCGGCGAATTGCAAATTCGTTACCGAAGCGCCATGATGCATGCCTGGAGCAGGAGATCCTTTGATGACCAACAAGGTTGTTGTTGCGGGCGTCGGCATGACCCCGTTTGTAAAGCCTACTGACAGTGCGACCTATCCGGAAATGGGCGCCGATGCCATCCGCATGGCCTTGGCCGACGCGGGCGTGTCCTATGACCAGGTGCAGCAAGCCTATGCCGGTTATGTCTATGGCGACAGCACGGCGGGCCAGCGGGTTCTTTACGATGTGGGCATGACCGGAATTCCCATCGTCAACGTGAACAACAATTGTTCCACCGGCTCAACCGCCCTGTTCCTCGCCCGCCAGGCTGTGGAGGCCGGCGTGGTGGACTGCGCTCTGGCATTTGGGTTTGAGCAAATGGTCCCCGGTGCCTTGGGCGAGGTGTTCAGCGACCGGCCCAATCCCCTGGAAAAATTCATCGGGCTGGTTGACGATCTGATGGGCCAGAACGAGGTGCCCGTTGCGCTGAAGGTGTTTGGCGGGGCCGGGGTCCAGCATCAGCGCAAGTATGGCACCGAACAGAGAACCTTCGCCAAAATCCGCGCCAAGGCAAGCCGCCACGCGGTGCACAACGACAAGGCGATTTTCCGCAGCGAGCTGAGCGTGGACGATGTCATGGCATCGCCGCCCATATTCGGCGTGCTCACCCGCCTGCAGTGTTGCCCGCCAACTTGCGGGGCGGGCGCGGCGATCATCTGCTCAGAGCGGTTCGCCAAGGAACACGGGATCGACGCCACGGTGCGCATCATGGGACAAGCCATGACCACCGACTATCCCTCCACCTTCGAAGAGCACGACATGATGAAGGTGGTCGGCTACGACATGGCCAAACAGGCAGCGGCGCAAGTTTATGACCAGGCCGGCATCGGGCCAGGCGAGCTGGACGTGGTTGAACTGCACGATTGCTTCACCACCAACGAACTCATCACCTACGAGGCCTTGGGCCTGACGCCGGAAGGCAACGCGGAAGGTTTTATCTCCGACGATGACAACACCTATGGCGGCAAGGTGGTGACCAACCCGTCCGGCGGCCTTTTGTCCAAGGGCCACCCCTTGGGCGCAACCGGCCTTGCCCAATGTTTTGAGCTGGTGAGCCAGCTGAGAGGCAATGTGGGAGCACGGCAGGTGGAGGGAGCGCGCACAGGGTTGCAACATAATCTCGGCCTCGGCGGCGCCTGCGTCGTCACCCTCTACCAGGCCCACTAGAGCCGCCCGCCCAGTGGAACGCTACCTTGAGGGCCGGGTTGCACTCGTCACCGGCGGGTTCACCGGCGTTGGGTTGGCCATTGCCGAAGAACTGCTGCGACGCGGCGCGGCCGTGGCGATCGGTTCACGCATCGGCAAGGAACGGGCCGGGGCAAAGGACAAAGCCTATTATCTTGGCGCAGAGGAAGCCTCTGAAATCCGGACCGCGCTGGAAACCGGCGCGGGTCAGGTCTTCGCCGGACACCTGGATGTGTGCGATGCAGGAACCATCCAGGCGTTCATGGCGGACGCCAAAGCTGCCCTTGGGCCGGTGGACATTCTGGTCAACTCGGCAGGCACCAGCTTCCAGAGCCCCATTTGCGGACATCCGGACGACGGTTGGCTGACGGTGATCAACACCAACCTGAACGGCGCGTTCCGCATGACCAGGGCGGCGCTGCCAGGCATGATCGATCGCGGTTGGGGGCGGATCATCAACATAGCCTCCACCGCCGCCAGCACGGGCCACGTTGAGTACGCAGCCTATTGTGCGTCAAAGTCAGGCCTGTTGGGATTGACCCGCGTGACCGCATTGGAAGGTGCAGAGCACGGGGTCACTTGCGTGGCACTGAGCCCAACCTGGGTGGAAACCAAGATGATGCGCCAAAGCATGGAACTGCTTGCTGCAGAAGACGGCAGCAAACAAACTGCGGCAGACATGATGGAGGAGACCCGTCAGCGCACTCCGCAAAAGCGCATTGTTCAGGTGGAAGAGCTTGCCGCTGCAGCAGCCTTCTTGTGCCGCGAAGAAGCGGCCGGCATTACCATGGAAGGCATACAGATTTCAGCAGGAGCGTTCTGGTGATCACACTGGCTGAGCGCCACCGGGTGGCCGATAAATGGTACGAGGTCCATACTATCAGTGATGGCATCAGCCTGATCCGCGAAACCCATGTGGCCAGATGGTTGAGGTGCAATATCTGGCACGTGCGGGGCCGGGACAAAGACCTGCTCATCGACAGCGGCATGGGGTTGCGGCCCCTGAAGGCGGAAGTTGCTTTGCTGACCGAGAAACCTGTGATTGCCGTGTCCAGCCATGCCCACTTCGATCACATCGGGTGTGCAAACGAATTTGAGTGCCGCTTGGGCCACACGGCCGAAGCTCACATCTACGATGCCCCGGACGAATACAATACCGGCGGTTGGAACGGCTTCGTGAGGGCGGAGACATTCTTCGCAGCGCCTTACGAAGGCTTTGTGGCCGAGGACTATTCGGTCAAGGCCGCCCCCCTGACCGGTTATCTGGACGAGGGGGATGTGGTTGATCTTGGAGACCGGCAGTTCCAGGTGTTCCACTTGCCGGGCCATTCACCAGGCTCAATTGCGCTTTATGAGACCAAAACCAAAACCCTGTTTTCCGGTGATGTGATCTACAACAACGATCTGTTTGACACGGTCTATCATTCGGACCGGGCGGTGTATCGCGAGAGCCTCCGCCGCCTGGCCGAGCTGCCGGTGGATGTGGTGCACGGCGGACACTACGGCTCCATGGGTTCTGAGCGCATGCACGAGATCATTGAGGGCTACATGGAAGGCCGCTTCCGGCTCGGAAACCCCGCCGCCTGGGTAGACGCGCAGCTCTAGAGCAACCTCCGATCAGACGGAATCGTTTGGTCGGAGGTTGCTCGTTCGTAACGATAATCTGGAGCTTATTCCGCTCAATCTGAGCGGAATAAGCTCTAACCAGGCCCGCGAGCTACTGGCTCTTGGCCATCTCCTCAAACGCCGGTTCAAACAGAGGCGCGATCCATTCAGCACCGGTGCCCGTCAGGTGCTGATAATCATTGTAGAGCGTGATCGCGCCATCGACGACCTTGCAGCCTTTTTCGTCGCACATGCGCGAGGCAGGGTCCAAACGCACCACACCAGGGGGCAGGGCGGATTTATCGAACCGCGACACCACATAGCTCTGCCGCTCCAAATGGTCCTCCAGAGGAAGCCTGATGCCCGCCGGGTCAGTGCCTGCCGCCACGGCGCGTGCCAGAAGTGTTGGAACAAGCGCATAGTGCTCCGGCACCTGCTCCAGCAGATAGACACGCGCACCGCTCTTTGCCATCGCGGCCAAGGTTATTTCCAAAGCTTCCGCAAAAGCCTTTTGACTGCTCACACGCGTGCGCTCTTTGTGGCTGGCGCTGCCAATGAAGGTGCGTTTGGTCGATTGCGGCCCATCGTCATTGTGACCGTCGGAATAGATCGTCCAGCGCGAAATCAGGAACACGGTTTCGATGCCGTTGTCGGCAATCAGCTTGGCAACCGTGTCGTTGAATTGCTTGCATTGATGCCGGCGGGTCCGGTCAATCCGGTATGCCGTGAGCAGCGGCGGGCAACCGCCATAGCTGGCAAACCAGCCTGGCACCTTGTAGCGCGCGGCAAGGGTTGTGAAGGCCGGCATGGTGGCATCTGCGTGGCTGTCGCCCCAAACCATGAACTTTGGCGCCCCTTGCGCCGGGCCAAACCGGCACGCCTCCCTGCTGGCAAGATCTTTTGGGCTGCGGTGATGGCACTCTTCAGAGCGCGAATTGATATCTTCTCGGGCGCTCGCAAACCTGCGCACCTCGGGAGACCAGCGTTCCGGGAAGCCATTCGTGATATGGCCCGACACGCCGGTGCCGGTGAGCAACAATCCTCCGGCAAAGCACGCTGGCGCAAACACTCGAATGTTTGCAAAAGCACCTGTTTTGCGCCGGAAGGGCTGTTCAACAAACTTCCAGGAAAGCGTGGCGACAGCGATGGAGAGCGCGATGAGCCCCCACAACGCCAGAGGGCTCAGTTCCCCGCCAGCGGTGTATTTTGCAAACACGATGATCGGCCAATGCCAAAGATAGAGGGAATAGGATATCAGCCCGATCCACACAAAAGGCTTGAAGCTCAATATGCGTCCACCAATGGTTTCGGCTTGCCCGTTCGCATAGATCAAAAGGCCCGCGCCAAGGCAGGGAATGGCGGCCTGCCATCCTGGAAAGTCGGTGTCCGCGTTGAACACAAAGATGGCAACGAGGATGCAAGCCAGCCCCAGCAGGGACAGGCCGTTCAGCACCCTCTTGTCGGCAACAAGCGGGATCACACCCAGCGCCAGCACCGAGCCGATTAACAGCTCCCACGCCCTGCTTGGTGACAGGAAAAAGGCATAGACCGGCCGGTATCCTGTGGCCCAAATGCAAAAGGCGAACGAGGCCAAAGTGATGACGATGACGGACAGGCCGAGATAGTTTCGCAAGAACTTGGCAGCAACCATCAAAAACAGTGGGAACACAATGTAGTACTGCTCCTCAACCGCCAGGGACCAGGTGTGCAGCAGGGGCTTGATCTCAGAAGGCTGGGCGAAATAGCCAGTTTCGCCCATGAACAGGAAGTTTGAGGCGAACAGCATTGCAGCGGTCAAGCTGCGGGCAAAGTCCTTGAAATCCAGCGGCACGAACAGCCACCAGGCCATCACAATGCAAAACAGGCAGGTGGCAAAGAGGGCGGGCAGGATGCGCCTGGCCCGGCGCTCATAGAACTTGAGGATCGAAAACGAACCCTGCTGAATTTCGGTATGGATGATGCGGGTGATCAAAAAGCCTGAGATCACAAAAAACACGTCGACCCCAACGTAGCCGCCGGCAAACACGCTAATGCCCGCATGAAAGAACAGGACGGGCAAAATCGCCACGGCCCGCAATCCATCGATGTCTGGACGGTATTTCTGCATCATTGCCCGGAAGGTTCAAGAACGTGCAGGGGTTCTCTTAAGTGGGCAGGTATCAGGTGTCGAGCATTTTCATGTGTTCGCGCCGCTCAACAATGCTTGAAGCCTAGAGCTTGCTGAAGACGACATCTTTGGCAACGTAAACCGGACCATACTTGATCACGTAGCTGCACTTGGTTTTGCCTTTGAACCAGCTGCTCAGCTTGATGCAGAGTTTACGGTCGCGCAGCCACCAGCTGCCCTTGTCTGAAAACAGGCGGTATTTGCCGGTGATCTTTCCATTGCGCGATGCGGTGAAGCGAACCTTGTATTTCTTGAACCGGGCCATGAAGGTGCCTGGAAACAACTGGGCCAGGCCAGCCTTGGTTACGTATTCACCAGCCGGCAAAGGTTTTGCCGACTGCGAGTATGCCGGGCTCACCATGAGAGCTGCCGAAATCAGACCAAGCACAAGTGCCAACTTTTTCATATCCGCCTCCTCGTGAAGCCCAGACCCCTGCTGAACCTCTCTGGCCGGTCTTGCAAAGACCCTGCCAGACCCGAGTGTAGACGGAATTGTCAAATTTTTTGGCTGATTTTGCAGACGTTGTTAGCCTGCCATGAAAATTTCCGCTTCAATTTTCATTTTCAAATCAAGAGTTTGTTCAGGTTTTCCCGTCTCACGAAGCGCGGATGCGCTCATGGTTGCGAACCACCTCGTCGATGATGAAGCGAATGAGCCGTTCGGCAAAATCCGGGTCCAGCTCGCTGTCGCTGGCCAGTTGGCGCAAACGGGCGATCAGCTCTGATTCCCGGCCTTCATCGGCGGGCGGAAGGTTGTTGGCACGTTTATATTCGCCAACTTGCTGGGTGAGGCGAAAGCGCTCAGCAACAAGGTAAATCAGTGCGGCATCAAGATTATCAATGCTGCGACGGAACTCTTCGAGTTTGCTTTTATCTTCTTTTTTCATTGGCTTAACCTGTCGCGCTCATAACTTCCGCAGCCACACACCACATTCGTGTGCGCCCTCCAGCAAACCTAACTCATCAACGACACTGCCCGTCCAGTGGCGCTGCATCTCCTTCACCACATAGTGACTGGCAAAAACAAGCTCATAGCCGCCCTGAAGCAGCACGCCAACCCCGTTTTGTTCATTATAGTTTCGCCAGGCCCACTCGGCCGGATAGCCAAAGGGCAGGAAAATATCGTGGAAGGCCACAAATACACCGGACGCCAGGGACGGCAGGATCCGGTTTACAACGATATCCACATCACTTCCCGGCATCAGGATGTGGCTGGAATCAACACACAAAAAATCTCCTGCCTTGAGCTTTGAGAACACCGAAAGGTCGATTTTCTGCAAAGTCTTGCGCTGAATGTCGATCTCAAGGGACGCAATGTTGGCGCGGGGCGCAGGGTCAATGGCGGTAAACGCGCATGCGAGCTGGCCATCTTGGGCGCCCCGGTACATGAAGCGCGTTGAGTGACCAGAGCCGATTTCCATGATGTGCGACGGTTTTTTGCTGCGCACCATGGCATAGGCGCTGGCTGCATCCAGCCTGGGGTACCAGTACTGATCCCAGCGGGCATGCTCACAGCCCGTGCCGTCAATGGCGCGAAGATCGTCTCCCAAGGCTTCAATTTCCGTCAGAACGCCCTCAAATGAGCTCCGCCCATTCTCGAACAACGGCACAAGGGCCTCATAAACCTCGATCTGCTCCGGGATGTCGGCCGCGTAACGGTAGGGAATGAAAAACCCCTCGCGCGCAGCACCTGTCACGGTGCGCACTCCCATTTGCAGCAGACGTTCTTGTTTGCTTTGGCTCATAATTTTCCTGTGGGTCATCGTGCCCGGGCGTTTCAATGCTATATAAAACGGTTAGATGACGAATCGCGAACCACCAAGCACCAAATGACCAGCGACCCTCTCGAAGAGTTCAGTGATGACGATCTGGGCTATGTGCCCAAAGAAGGCGGTATTGCGTCTCGCGCCGGCGGTTCCGCTGAAGCGCCCTATTTGGCGTCCCTGAACCCTGAACAGCGTGAAGCGGTTGAGGGCCTGGATGGGCCGGTGCTTGTGCTGGCCGGCGCCGGCACGGGCAAAACCCGTGTATTGACCACAAGGCTGGCCCACCTTCTCAACACCGGCCGCGCCTGGCCCGGACAAATCCTGTCGGTCACTTTCACCAACAAAGCCGCACGCGAGATGAAGGATCGCATCGGCAACCTCATCGGCGGCATTGTTGAGGGCATGCAGTGGCTTGGCACCTTCCATTCCATCGGCGTGAAGATCATGCGTCGCCATGCCGAGTTGGTGGGGCTCAAGTCCGATTTTTCAATTCTCGATCAGGATGATCAGGTTCGCCTTCTAAAGCAGATCATTCAAGCGCACGAGATCGACGAGAAGCGCTGGCCCGCCCGCCAACTGGCCGCCCACATCGATGGCTGGAAAAACCGGGGCCTGACGCCGGACAAGGTGCCCGCGGGCGAAGCTCATGCCTATGCGGACGGCAAGGGCGCGCAATTTTATGCCGAGTACCAAGAGCGCCTCAAGGTTCTGAACGCGGCCGACTTTGGCGATCTGCTTTTGGAATGCCTGCGGCTGTTTCTGGAAAACCCGGACGTTCTGGAAATCTACCGCAAGAAATTCAAATACATGCTGGTGGACGAGTATCAGGACACCAACGTGGCGCAATACCTCTGGCTGCGCCTCCTGGCCGGCGGCCATAAAAACATCTGCTGCGTGGGCGACGACGACCAGTCGATCTACGGCTGGCGCGGGGCGGAGGTTGATAACATTCTGCGCTTCGAGAAAGACTTTGAGGGCGCCACGGTCATCCGGCTGGAACGTAACTATCGCTCCACGCCGCACATCCTTGGTGCGGCTTCGGGTCTGATCGAGCACAACCAGGGCCGCCTCGGCAAAACCTTGCACACAGACAGGGAAGACGGCGACAAGCTTCTGGTGCGCGGCCATTGGGACGATGATGAAGAGGCCCGCACCATCGGCGAAGATCTGGAGCAAGCTCAGCGCCGCCAGGAGAACCTGGACGACATTGCCATTCTGGTGCGCGCTTCCTTCCAGATGCGCTCCCTGGAAGATCGTTTCATTACTCTCGGCCTGCCCTACCGGGTGATCGGCGGGCCGCGTTTTTATGAGCGCGCAGAAATCCGCGACGCCCTGGCCTACTTGAAGGTCACCGCCCAGCCGGACAACGATCTGGCGTTCGAGCGCATCGTCAACGTGCCGAAGCGCGGCCTGGGCGATGTGACCGTGCGCAAGGCGCGGGCCATTGCAACTGCCAACACATGCTCGTTGTTCCGCGCGTCCCAGATGATCGTGGAGACCGACGAGCTTGGTGCAAAGCCGCGCGGCTCGTTGCGCAAGGTGGTGGAAGACTTCTCGCGCTGGCGTTCACTGATTGACGCCATGCCGCACACCGAGCTCGCCGAGATGATCCTCGACGAGAGCGGCTACACCGAGATGTGGCTCAACGACAAAAGCCCGCAAGCCCCCGGCCGTCTGGAAAACCTGAAAGAGCTGGTCCGCTCCATGGACGAGTTTGAGAACTTGGCCGGTTTCCTGGAGCATATCGCCCTGGTGATGGACGTGGAACGCGCCGAGACCGATGAGAAGGTCAACATCATGACCCTGCACTCGGCCAAGGGTCTGGAGTTTGACACGGTGTTCCTGCCCGGTTGGGAGGAAGGTCTGTTCCCGCACCAGCGCTCGCTGGATGAAAGCGGCCGCGCAGGCCTGGAGGAAGAGCGCCGCTTGGCCTATGTGGGCATCACCCGGGCCAAACGCAAAGCGGTGCTGTCGTTTGCCCAAAACCGGCGCATCCACAATCTTTGGCAGAATGCGCTGCCTTCGCGTTTTCTGGATGAACTGCCCGAAGCTCACGTGGAAGTGGCTGAGAGCCAGTCAAGTTATGGCGGTGGCTTCGGTTGGGGCGGGTCTGGCGGCCAAGGCAGCGGGTCCGGGTTTGGCGAAAGCCGGTTTGAAAGCTTTGAGCCGTTCAACAACAGCTACACCACCCCCGGCTGGCAGCGCGCAAAAGAGCGCCACAGCAAGGGCGAGGCCATGCGCTCCAGCCCCAAGCTCATTGAAGGCGAGCTGGTGGCCACCGCCGAGCCCAGTGCCGAGCGCTTTGCGGAGGGTGAAATTATTCAACATGACAAGTTCGGCGCTGGCGTGGTGGTCCATGTTGAGGGCAACAAATTGACTATCGATTTTGAACAAGCCGGGCGCAAGCGGGTGATCGACAGCTTCGTACAGCGTGGATAGCCGGGCCAGTTGGAGAGCACATCTATGCAGGCCGTCAGCGATCCCTCCACTCTTGGGTTTGACCCCGAGCGCCTGAAACACGTCGACGCCTGGATGCAGCGCTATGTGGATGAGGGGAAGTTTCCCGGCTCTTCCGTTCTGGTGGCGCGCAGGGGCGAGATCGCCCATCTGGCAACAGCAGGCCAGCGCTCGATTGAGGGCAACCTGCCTTTCGAGCTCGATACGATTGCCCGCATCTATTCCATGACCAAGCCGATCACCTCGGTAGCCGTGATGATGTTGGCAGAACGCGGCCTGTTCCATCTGGACGCCCCCATCAGCCGGTTCCTGCCAGAGTTCGCCGGCTGCCAGGCGTTGATAGAAGGCGCCACATCCATCGATGAGACGGAACCTTGCCCGCCCCCAACCATTCACCAGCTTCTGGTACACACCAGCGGGCTTACCTACAGTTTCAACGAAGGCCCGCTCGCCGACGCCTACCTGGAGGCAAAGGCCGATTTCAACAAAGACGCCGGCGGACTTGAGTTTGCGGTTGAGAAAGTCGCCAAACTGCCTTTGGCCTTCCAACCGGGCGCCCGTTGGGAATATTCAGTAAGCATCGACATCCTGGGACGCCTGGTGGAGGTTGTCTCAGGCAAGCCGCTGGACAAGTTCTTCCACGATGAGATCCTGCAACCTCTCGGCATGTCTGATACGGCGTTCTCTATTCCCTTCGACAAACTGGACCGCTTTGCCAGCTGCTACTTTTTCACTGACAAGAATGCCCTGCACCTGGTGGATGCGCCGGACACGACCGGCTATTTGGAAGGCAATGTGGACACGTTCTCCGGCGGCGGCGGCCTTGTGTCTACCCTGGCCGATTATTTCCGCTTCGTTGAAATGATCCGCCTGGGCGGCGCCCTTGATGGCCACCGCCTCCTCTCCCCGCGCACGGTTGCCTTCATGCGGCGCAACCATCTGGCAGGCGACATCGCGTCCCTGGGCCCGAGCTCGTTTGCGGAAATGCCAATGGACGGTGTTGGCTTCGGCCTTGGTGGATCGGTGGTGCTTGATCCAGGCCGCATGCGCGCGCCAGGTTCGGTGGGTGACTACAGCTGGGGCGGCATGGCCAGCACCATCTTCTGGACCGACCCCATCGAAGAGTTGAGCGTCATCTTCTTCACCCAGCTGATCCCTTCCAGCACCTACGCAAACCGCCCGGAGTTGAAGGCTCTGGTGCATTCTGCCCTGGTCGATTAGCGCCGATGCCCCGACTTGAAAACCATACCGCGATCGTCACCGGGTCATCCTCAGGTATCGGGCGTGCCATCGCTCAACGGTTTGCCAGCGAAGGCGCTCATGTTCTGCTCGCAGATAAAATTGAGGAGACACGCGGCGGCGGCCCAACAACTCTCGAACTCATCAAACAATCGGGCGGGGCCGCTGACTATCTCCAGACCAATGTTGCCAGCTGGGAGGATCTCAGCGCTTGCGTGGAGCACGTAGCTGCAAAACACGGACGGCTCGACATCATGGTCAACAATGCCGCCATTGGCGCTGGTGGACGGCTGACCAAGACCACCGAAGCCGAGTGGGACGAGACCATGGCGGTCAATCTGAAGGGCGTGTTTTTCGGCTGCAAGGCGGCTGCGCAACAGATGCTGACCCAGAACCCCCGCGGCGAGGTGCGCGGGCGCATCATCAACATCTCCTCCCAGCACGGTATGATTTCATCCCCCAACCATCTGGCCTATGGGGTCAGCAAAGCCGGCGTTGTCTACATGACACGTCAGATTGCCTCTGATTACGCCCCCGACGGCATTGTCTGCAATGCCATCGCCCCGGGGAAAATTCTCACCAATATGGGCGGCCATGTGCCCACCGCAGAACAAACGGCCTATTCCACCAGCAGAACACCATGGCCGCGCCTTGGCCAACCGGAAGATGTTGCGTCTGCGGCCTTGTTTCTGGCCAGCCCAGAGGCCACATACATCACTGGTGAAAATCTGATGGTCGACGGGGGCTGGATGGCCTCCTGACGGATGTGCGCAATCGCAAGCTTTCACATGATTGTGTAAGTCCGACGGGTCAAAGCATCCGCAGTCGTCACCATAGTGTAAAAATTGGCAGGATGGACAGAGGGTGAACCCAATGCTTTCCCTTGAAACAATCGAAGCGCCGCGTCCGGCGCAAATTAGCCCTGAGCAGTGCGAACATCTAAAAGCCGAGGCCAATGAGATTTGCGCCTGGTTGGTGAATGATGCCCGCGCAATGCCTGGACCAACGGCGACATTCAGTGCGTTCTGTGAGCGAATCCAGGACGCCGGCGTGCCGCTGGACCGTGCCTCCCTGGCGATCGAAACCCGTCATGCGGAACAGTCTGGCCTTGGCTGGTTCTGGGAAGCTGGCAGCGGCACAGATCTGAAGACATTTCCCTATGGCGCAATGCGCGATGAAGTGTACTTGCGCAGTCCTTTTGCTTGGGTGCACGAAACCGGAGAATGGCTGCATTTGGACATTTGCAAGACCGGTGACACTCGTTTCGGCATCATTCCAGAATTGAAGGAAGCCGGGTTCACCGACTATATATGCGCGCCCATGCCGTTCGAGGCGACCAATCAGAACGGCATGTCCTTCGCCACCAAAAGCCCGGGCGGCTTTGCGCCCCAACATGTGGCCTTGTTGAAACGGGTTCTCCCCACTTACAAGCTGGTGGCGGAAGTCATGGCGCTGAACTATCGCGTGAAGACGGTTCTTAGAACCTATGTGGGCGATGAGCCCCAAAAGCGCATTCTCGCCGGAGACATTCACCGCGGCGAGGTCGTGAGAATTCGTTCTGCCATAATGTTCATCGACATGCGTAACTTCACCCCGCTCTCCATGAATATGACTGCGCCTGAACTGGCGGAGTTCCTGAACCGCTACTACGACTGCCTGGTGCCCTCTATTGAGCGGCATGGCGGAGAAGTGCTCAAGTTTGTTGGCGACGGCGTCTTGGCCGTGTTCCGCACAGACGGCAATGGCGCAGCGCAAGCATGCCTGCGGGCCCTGGAGGCCGCGCGCGGCGCGATGGATGCGGTGAACCGCGAGCGCAACGGCGGACCCGGCCCGAAATTCAACATCAAGGTGGCCTTGCACTTTGGCCGCGTTGCGTACGGAAATGTGGGCTCTGGCGACCGACTGGACTTCACGGTCATCGGCCGCGACGTGAACATCGCCAGCAGGCTGTCCACCTTGTGTGGGCAACTGGAACGCACCATGCTGGTCTCCGGCGATTTCCGAGACCGCATCAGCAACATCGTTGAGTTTATTCCGGCAGGCACACACTACCTGCGCGGCGTGTCCAAAAAGCAGGACGTGTTTGAACCTGCCGAATAGAACCGAACGTGAAGGCGGCGTTACGCCGCCTTCTGGGTCATCAAGCCACGATTGACCAGGGATTCAGCAATCTGAACCGTGTTGAGGGCAGCGCCCTTGCGCAAATTGTCTGAGACCACCCAAATGTTCAGGCCGTTCTCTATCGTGATGTCTTCGCGGATACGGCTGATGAAGGTGGCAAACTCGCCGACACTTTCGATCGGTGTCACATAACCACCATCCTCGCGCTTATCGACCACCAGGCAGCCTGGAGCCTCACGCAGGATCCCGCGAGCTTCATCAGCGGTTACCGGGTTTTCAAATTCGATATTTAGGGCCTCTGAATGGCCAACGAACACCGGCACACGCGCGCACGTGGCGGTGAGTTTGATTTTGCGGTCCAAGATTTTCTTGGTCTCCGCCATCATCTTCCACTCTTCCTTGGTGTAGCCGTCTTCCATAAACACATCGATGTGGGGGATCACGTTGAAGGCAATCTGCTTGGTGAACTTTTCAGGCTCTGGTGCATCGGTCACGAAGATGCCTTTGGTTTGGCTCCACAGCTCTTCCATAGCTTCTTTGCCAGCGCCGGAAACAGACTGATAAGTAGCCACCACGACCCGCTTGATCTTGAAGGCATCATGCAGCGGCTTCAGGGCAACCACCATCTGGATCGTTGAGCAGTTCGGATTGGCGACAATGTTCTTGCGGTTGTTCTTCGCCATGTAACCTTCCAGCACCTCGGCATTCACCTCAGGCACAACCAAAGGAACCTCCTGGTCGTAGCGCCAGCAGGAGGAATTATCGATTACCACGCACCCCTGAGCGCCAATGCGCGGCGACCATTCCTTGGAGATGGCTGAACCGGCAGACATAAGGCAGAAGTCGGTGTCGGAAAAATCGTAATTGTCCAACGTCTTGCAGGTGAGCGTCTTATCGCCGAAACTCACCTCGGTGCCTTGCGAACGGCGCGAGGCCAGGGCGACCACTTCGGATACGGGGAATTCCCGCTCTGCCAGAATGGCCAACATTTCACGGCCCACATTGCCTGTGGCACCAACAATAGCGACTTTGTAGCCCATCGCTTTTCTCCTTTGCCTCTCTCCCTTGAAGGCGCTTGCGCCCGGTCAAGTTGTTGATCTCGCCTCTCCCCGCAGGGAGAGATGATCGGGGAGGACGAATTACGATTTCGTGGTGGTTTTGGTCGTGCGTTTGCACGTGCAGGACGGTTTGGCCGCGGCGGTTGCCGTGGTCCCGATCATCAATGCTGTGCGCAGATGCAATGCCATCACAGTCGATCCATCCTTGTTGCTGGGCTCTATCTAAACGGAATTACCTAAGAGTCAATGGATCATGCGGGCAATTTCTGACTATCTCTTGAACAGTTCAGCAATTCACGCCATCAAGCTAATCTTATGGAATGGATCTTCAGCATTGAAATCTGGGCAAGCCTGCTCACCCTCACGGTGATGGAGATTGTCTTGGGCATAGACAATCTGGTGTTCCTGACGATTGCCGCCAGCGGCCTGCCTGAGGAGAAGCGGCTGCCTGTGCAGAGGCTGGGGCTGATAGCAGCGCTGGCCATGCGCATCATCTTCCTGTCCATGGTGGTGTGGATCACCAAGCTGACCGTGCCGGTGTTCACCTTTGGCGAGCATGCCGTATCGTGGCGCGATCTCATCTTGCTGTTCGGCGGTCTCTTCCTGTTGTGGAAGGGCACCCAGGAAATCCATCAGGAGGTGGAAGGCGGCCACGAGGGCCGGCTTGCCAAGGCCTCCACCAGCGTCAGCGCCGTCATCGTCCAGATCATGATCCTGGATCTGGTGTTCTCGCTGGATTCCATTATCACCGCCATTGGCCTCACAGATGTTCTGTGGGTGATGATTGCGGCCGTATCCATTGCCATCGCCGTAATGATGTTTGCCGCAAAACCGGTTGGAACGTTCATTGAAGAACATCCCACCACAAAGATGCTGGCACTTTCCTTCCTCATCCTCATCGGGGCGGCCCTGATCGCAGACGCCCTGCACTTCCACATTCCGCGCGGCTACATCTATTTCGCCATCGCGTTTTCTCTCGGGGTTGAGGTGCTCAATCTTCTGGCCGGCCGGGCACGCGGCAAAAGCTAGTCCACTGCGCTCACGCAGCCATCAAATGATAGAGCCGGGCCAACACGGTGGTGTGTTGGATGGACACCATGAACACTAACCTTCCGCAAGCAACCCACCCTGACCAGGACCAAACCGAGGAGCTTCAGGCCCGCTCGTCCTTGGGCGATCCCATGACCACATAGGATGTTATCGACGTGACCTGCGGAAGAATGCCCAACACCTCGGTGTGAAAGATCTTGTATTTGGCAAGATCGGATACCTCCACCCGCAACAGGTATTCCATGGTTCCTGTGATGTTGTGGCACTCGATCACATCCGGCGCGCGCGAGATGGACCGCTCGAAGGCTTCCTGGGAAGCCTTGGTATGATCTGACAGCCCCACGGTGATGTAGGCAACGAAGCCGATACCGAGAGCCGTCCGGTCGAGAATGGCACGATAGCCCTTTATGACGCCGGAGCGTTCCAATTCTTGTACCCGCCGCAAACAGGCGGACGGTGACAGACCTACCCGATCAGCGAGCTCAAGATTGCTCGCGCGACCATTGCGGGTTAGTTCCTGCAATATCTTGTCGTTTATAGCGTCAGTTTTAGCCATATATTGCAATATATCTCGATAGACGATCTAGATTGCAATTAAATTCGCCCAAAAATCAGTAACGATTGCGGTCATGACCTATGACCTTCTCAGCGCCCTCGCGGCATTCGCCTTCGTGACCTCCATCACGCCAGGCCCAAACAATCTCATGTTGATGACCTCCGGGGCCAACTTCGGCTTCCGCCGCACCATCCCACACATGCTCGGCGTTGGGCTCGGCTTTGTCTTTATGGTGGTGCTGGTGGGCGCAGGGTTGGTGGGTGTGTTTGAAGCCTATCCGGTTAGCTACACAATTTTGAAGGCCGTCAGCGTTGCCTACCTGCTCTATCTGGCCTGGAAGATCGCCATGTCGTCGGCACCTGGTGAAGCAACCAGGGCGGCCAAACCAATGACCTTCCTGCAAGCTGCCCTGTTCCAATGGATCAACCCAAAGGCCTGGGCCATGGCACTCACTGCGGTCACCGTTTACGCCCCTTCGCAAAGCATCGCGGCAATAGGGCTGGTGGCGATTGTCTTCGGATTGGTCAACCTGCCATCGGTCGGCTCATGGACGATTCTGGGCCAAGAAATGCGCCGGTTCCTCAACAACCCATCCCGCTTGCGCATCTTCAACGTCGCCATGGCAATCTTATTGATCGTCTCCCTGCTACCAATCCTCCTATAGGCCGGCTCCGGCTCCTCTCGCAAAGTAAACAGCAGAAAGAATGACGCCAAACGCGATGACAGCCATCCGCAGGTATCTCTCATTGACCAGGCGAGCACACCGTGCCCCAAAGTAACCGCCTAGCGTACTGCCGCACATCACCACGCCGGCCTCCGGCCACGCGATGAGCCCGCTCACCCCAAAAACTCCGATGCTCAATATGGTGAAGCTTGTGGCCAGGAGGTTCTTCAAACTGTTGGCCACATGGAATGAGGAGAACCCCATGATCTGCACAATGGCGAGCAAAATTATGCCGAGGCCCGCGCCGAAATAGCCGCCGTAAATCGAAAACACAAACAGCGCGACATAGAGCAAAACACCCGTAGATGAGCCGTTCAATCCGGCGACCATCAACTTCCGAAGCCGCCCGCCAAAGGCGAACAATCCAGTTGCCAGCAAAACCAGGGCGGGGATCAACGCCTCAAACACAGCCTCCCCTGACACCAGCAGCAGCAGCGATCCCGCAATAGCGCCCAAGCCTGACACCACCATCAACGGCACAATCACCGGACCCACGCCGGCCAGCTCGCGCCGGTAGGCTGGCAACGCCGCGGCATTAGACGGGAGCATTGCCAGATAATTGGTCGCGTTCGCCACAACCGGCGGCAGACCGGCTGCCATCAATGCTGGAAACGTGAAGAGCGTCGCGCCGCCCGCAAGAGCATTCCACGCTCCGCCAAACACACCAATTCCAACCAGAAACATCATCGTTTGTATCGTCATATCGAGCCTCTTTGCATTTGATCGGCCCGACCTTAGGAAGGTTATTGCAATCGAAGAAACAAATTGTTACGATGTAACTCATGCAGAATTTCGAACGCTTAATGGCAAGCAGTGGCCACCTGCGAACATTCTTGACCGTGGTGGAAAGTGGGAACGTCACCCATGCCGCCACCGCACTTGGGCGCACTCAGTCGACCATTAGCGTGCAGATCAAACAGCTGGAAGAAACGTTGAGCGTGCGCCTGTTTCAACGCCAAGCGCGCGGCGTCGAGCTCACCGAGGAAGGGCGGAAACTTCTGCCTGCAGCACGGCGCACCCTGGAAGAGCTTCAGCGGGTTGGGGATCTGTTCGGCAACCCGCTGCGTGGCCGCATTCGTGTTGGGATTCCTGACGATTACGACGACACGATTTTGGAAAAGCTTCTGGTAGAGTTTGCCCGGCGCCATCCGGAGGTTGAGATCGTCGCTCACTCCGGCTGCACATCGAAATTCCCCGAGGCGGTCAGAGCGAACAAGCTGGATCTCGCGGTTTGTTCAGGTGCCAAAATGAGCGGCGGGGAACCGCTGTCTTCCGAACCGAATGTCTGGGCTGCGCGGGACACCCTTGAGCTGGCACCGGACGCGCCGGTCCCGCTTGCAATACTTGATCGCGACTGCTGGTGGCGCGAAATCCCGACCACCGCTCTCGACAAGGCGCGTCGCACCTGGAACCTTGCTTACTCGAGCGAGAGTTTCGCCAGCGTGCGCGCGGCAATCCGGGCCGGACTGGCCGTCGGCGTGTTGCCGCGAAACACTTTGGAAGGTTCGATGCGGGTTCTCACGCAGCGCGAGGGCTTCCCTGCCTTGCCATCATCCCGGCGCGCAATTCTGACCAACGACGACGCCCCCCAGGAGCTCACGTCAGCGATGTCGGACGCAATTATTGCAGCGGTCGGCTGAAGCGCTCTAGCTGGCGAGCGCGCCCAACTCCTCAATGACCGCATCGCCCATTTCGTTGGTGCCCACTTGGGTCATGCCCTCTTGCATGATGTCGGTGGTGCGCAAGCCCTTGGCCAGCACATTGGCAATGGCCTGATCAACCATATCGGCCGCATCGCCCATGTTGAACGAGTAGCGCAGGCACATGCCGAACGAAGCGATCATCGCAATCGGGTTGGCGAGGCCTTGGCCGGCAATATCGGGAGCCGAACCATGTACCGGTTCATAGAGCGCCTTGCGCACGCCGGTCTTTTCATCCGGTGCACCAAGTGAGGCTGAAGGCAGCATGCCCAGCGAACCGGTGAGCATGGCGGCAATGTCAGACAGAACGTCACCGAACAGATTGTCGGTGACCAGAACATCATACTGTTTGGGATTGCGCACCAGTTGCATGGCGCAGTTGTCGGCCAGCACGTGCTCAAATTCCAAGTCGGAATATTCATCTGCTCCAATTCGGGTGGCGACCTCGTTCCACAACACACCTGACTTCATCACGTTGCGCTTCTCAGCTGAGGCAACCTTCTTGTTGCGTGTTCTGGCCAAGTCGCAAGCCACGCGCACAATGCGTTCAATTTCGTAGGTGTCGTAAACCTGGGTGTCGATGGCGCGCTTCTGACCGTTGCCAATGTCCGTGATCTGCTTGGGCTCACCAAAGTAGACCCCGCCGGTCAGCTCGCGCACGATGAGAATGTCCAGACCTTCCACAATCTCCCGCTTCAGCGAGGAGGCGTCCGCCAATGCTGGATAGCATATGGCCGGCCGCAAGTTGGCAAACAGACCCATGTCCTTGCGCAAGCGCAACAGACCAGCTTCCGGGCGAACCTCATAAGGCACGCCGTCCCATTTAGGACCGCCAACGGCGCCAAACAGCACCGCATCGGCTGCCATGGCCTTGTCCATGTCTGCATCCGAGATGGCCGCACCATGGGCATCATAGGCGCAGCCGCCCACCAGCCCCTCATCCACATTGAAGGTGGCGATCCCGTTTTCCTTGAACCAGTCCAAAACCCGGCGCACCTGGCCGATGACTTCAGGGCCAATGCCATCGCCTGGCAGCATAAACAGATTGTGGGTCGCCATTTGCGTCCGTCCTCTTGCTATAGTGGGTAGGGTGAAAAAGACCGGCGATTGCTAGCCTTTCGGCACGAGTTTGACAAGCTTTCATAAGAGTGTGTTTTTGGCGTATGACAGGGGAAAGCAAGTTTGATCGGGAATATGCATGAGAACTCTAGTTATTTGTGTGATCGCGGCATTGTGTGCCGTGGAAGGCGCGGCGGCTGCAGAGCCCCCTCAACTTACACTGCCCATCGACTGCAAGATCGGGACAACCTGTTTTATTCAGCAGTATATGGATGTGGACCCCGGACCTGGTGCCAAGGATTATCGATGCGGCGGGGCGTCCTATAACAAGCATTCAGGAACAGATTTCCGAGTTCGCAATCTGCAAGACGTCCGCCGTGGCGTAAAAGTGCTGGCGGCGGCGCCCGGCACAGTTCTGCGTTTGCGCGACCAGGTGGCCGATAGGATTGTGCGGACAGCAAAGGACCGATTGGCCGTTCAGAACGTGTTTTGCGGCAACGGGCTCGTAATCGATCATCGCGACGGCTGGCGCACGCAATACTGTCATTTGCAGAAAGGCTCCTTGAAGGTAAAGCGAGGACAGAAGGTCAAGCGTGGCCAGAATCTTGGTCTGGTAGGGTTTTCCGGACTTGCTCAATTTCCCCACGTGCACCTGACGGTATCCAAAGACGGCAAGAAGGTAGATCCGTTCACCGGCACGGAAAGCCCTGAAACCTGTGGGGCGAACAATGCGGGCAGCCTCTGGAGCCCCAGTGTCCGCAAGCAATTGAGCTATCGCCACGGCCAGATTCTGGCCTCGGGCTTCTCAGCAGGCCGGGTCGCGCCAAAGTCTGTTCTCTGGCGCCTGCCCGACGACGCGGCAATTGCCTCAAACTCCAAGGCGCTCGTGGCCTATGCCTGGCTGATAAACTTGCAGAAAGACGACAAGGTACTCACCCAGCTTACCGGACCAAAGGGCATCATCGCCTCAGAAACCAGCAAGCCGCTGAACCGGCACAAGGCGCAATATGTCCAATATTCGGGCAAAAAGAGACCCAAGGGCGGCTGGCACGCGGGCCTCTACGTTTCGGAAGTTTCCGTGATCCGAAAAGGCAAGCGCGTGCTGCAGCACCGCAAGGTGCTGCATCTGAAATAGGCTAGCGCCTTAGAGCCAGGGCTTGGTATCTGCCTGTTTGGCCTCGAAGGTGTCGATGTTGTCCTTCTTTTCCAGGGATAGGCCAATATCGTCGAGACCCTCCAACAAGCAATGCCTCTTGAACGGATCAAGATCGAATTTGATCGTGCCGCCATCCGGCCCGCTGATCTCTTGTTTTTCAAGATCGACGGTGATCGTGGCATTGGCGCCCCGTTCGGCATCATCCATCAACTTGTCTACATCTTCCTGAGGCAAGGCGATCGGCAAGATGCCGTTCTTGAAGCAGTTATTGTAGAAAATGTCGGCAAAACTCGTGGCAATGACACACCGGATGCCGAAATCCTTCAGGGCCCAGGGCGCATGCTCGCGGCTGGAGCCGCAGCCGAAATTCTCACCAGCCACCAAAATCTCTGCGTTGCGGTAGGCTGGTTTGTTGAGGACGAAATCCTCTTTCTCGCTGCCATCCTGATTGAAGCGCATTTCATCGAACAGGTGCTTGCCAAGGCCCGTACGCTCAATGGTTTTGAGGAACTGTTTCGGGATGATCATATCGGTATCGATATTGATCATTGGCAAGGGGGCACCAACGCCGGTCAGTTTGTCGAACTTGTCCATCAAAACAGCTCCTTTATTTCAGAACGTATTTACCAAGCAAATAGACGATGAGGAAGAGTGCAAATGCAACGCCCAATCCTCTGCCAATCCGTTTACCCCAAACTTCTGCGAAATCTTCCTCTTGCCCGCCATGGCCATCATGTTGGTCCGGTCCGAGAAGTTTTTCGGACTGTTCGTGCATCCGGACCAGATCACGCCTGGCCCGTTCGGCCTCTTCTTCGCGCTCGCGGGGAGATTTTGCCATTCACCTTTTCCAACCGCTAGTCAAGCTCACGCACATCAATGAAACGGCCCGCAATGGCAGCAGCGGCGGCCATAGAAGGCGACACCAGATGGGTGCGTCCGCCGCGGCCTTGGCGGCCTTCAAAATTGCGGTTCGAGGTTGAAGCGCAGCGCTCTTCAGGCTCCAACTTGTCGGCATTCATGGCCAGACACATGGAACAGCCCGGCTCGCGCCAGTCGAACCCTGCCTCTGTGAGCACCTTGTCGATGCCCTCAGCTTCGGCCTGCGCCTTCACCAGACCAGAGCCTGGAACCACCATGGCATTTACGGTCTCAGCGACCTGTCTGCCTTTGGCGATCTCGGCCACTTGGCGAAGGTCCTCAATGCGTCCATTGGTGCACGATCCGATGAACACCCGGTCGATCGGAACATCGGTGATTTTCGTGCCAGGGGCGAGGCCCATATATTTCAGCGAGCGTTCGAGCGCTTGCTTGCGGCCGGCATCTTCCACGCCAGCTGGATCAGGCACCGAGCCACTGATCGGGATCACATCCTCAGGGCTGGTGCCCCAGGTCACCGTTGGCGGCAAGTTGGCTGCATCAAGCGTGATCTCCACATCGAACGTTGCGTCGTCGTCCGAATAAAGGGTCTCCCAATAGGCAACCGCCGCATCCCAGTCAGCGCCCTTGGGCGCGCGGGGGGTGTCTTTGAGATACGCAAAAGTCTTCTCGTCTGGCGCAATCAGGCCGGCGCGCGCGCCGCCTTCGATGGTCATGTTGCAGACGGTCATTCGGCCTTCCACGGAAAGCGCGCGAATGGCGTCACCGGCAAATTCGATCACATGGCCCGTGCCGCCGGCTGTGCCGATCTCGCCGATGATGGCCAGAATGATGTCCTTTGCGCCAACGCCGTCAGGCAATTCGCCATTGACCGTGACCCGCATGTTCTTGGCTTTTTTCTGGATCAGAGTCTGGGTGGCCAGAACGTGCTCAACCTCAGAGGTGCCGATGCCATGAGCAAGGGCACCAAACGCACCATGGGTGGAGGTGTGGCTGTCGCCGCACACAATCGTTGTGCCTGGAAGGGTGAAACCCTGTTCGGGGCCAATGATGTGAACAATGCCTTGGCGCTCATCGTTCTCATCGAAGTAATCGACCCCAAATTCAGCCGCGTTGCGAGCCAGGGTGTCGACCTGCAGTTTTGACTCCGGATCATCGATCCCCTTGGAGCGGTCCGTCGTAGGCACATTATGGTCCACCACCGCCAGGGTCTTGCCCGGAGCACGCACCTTGCGCCCGGCCATGCGCAGCCCTTCAAAGGCCTGCGGGCTGGTCACTTCATGAATGAGGTGGCGGTCGATATAGAGCAGGCACGTTCCATCGTCTGCCTCGTGAACCAGATGATCATCCCAAATCTTGTCGTACAGGGTCTTTGCCATGGTTCGTCCATCCCTCAAGTCTTGAATTGGTGGAATTTTCCGGAAACCTACTGGAGCCGGGGGAAAATGTCAGCACCCATTGCACGCAAAATTTGCGCGGGCCCATGTGAGCCCGCGCATCTCAAATCACAACTGCCGGAAAAAGGCCTATTCAGCGTCTGCTGCGGCGGCCTGTTTGGCTTCAGCTTTTTTCTTGCGGGCATCGGCAGCCACTTGCTTGTCCGCATCGTTGAGCTTGCGGGTCCGCACGTTTGTAGCTTCAAAGATACGAGCAGATTTACCGCGGCGTCCACGCAGGTAGTACAGCTTGGCACGGCGAACTTTACCGCGGCGTACAACCTCGATTGAATCGATCAGAGGCGAGAAGATTGGGAACACACGCTCCACACCTTCACCATAAGAGATCTTGCGAACTGTGAAGCTCTCGTTGAGGCCACCGCCATTGCGGCTGATGCAAACGCCTTCATAGGCCTGGATACGCTCGCGGGTGCCTTCCACAACGCGCACATTCACCTTCACTGTGTCACCGGGGCTGAATTCCGGGACCGGCCGCTTGGCTGAAATCCGTTCAGCCTGTTCGGCTTCCAGTTTCTCGATGATATTCATCGGAACATTCCTTTTTCAAAGCTGGCGGGCGTATACCCGCCTTCTGGTTAAAATTCAACCACTGAACGGCAATTGGGTGCCTATTCCTTGGTTTGTTTATGCGCCGCCCAGAGATCTGGGCGCCTATCTTGAGTGAGCTCCTCAGACCTTTCCGCCCGCCATTTGGCGATACGGCCATGATCTCCGCTCAAAAGAACCTCTGGAATCTCCAACCCTTCCCAAGTGCGCGGGCGGGTATAGTGCGGATATTCCAGAAGCCCTCCGCTAAACGTTTCCGCCTCTCCTGAGAGGGCATTGCCCATCACACCTGGCAACAGGCGGACGACCGCATCCATCAAGACCATCGCGGCTGGTTCGCCGCCTGAAAGCACATAGTCGCCAACACTGACCTCTTCCAGGTTTCTGGCCTCGATCACCCGTTCATCGACCCCTTCAAACCTGCCGCAGATGATGATGGCACCGGGCCCTTCGGCCAGTTGCAAAACCCGCTCCTGAGTGAGCGGCGCCCCGCGTGGGCTCATCAGCAACATTGGTCTTGCCGGTTCGCCTGCGGCAGTGTCGATGGCCGCAGCCAGCACATCCGGCTTCAGGACCATTCCAGCGCCGCCGCCAGCGGGTGTATCATCAACCGTCGCATGCTTGTCGTTGGCATGGTCACGGATGTTTACGGTCTCTAAGCTCCAAATCTCCTCTTTCAATGCCCGCCCAGCGAGCGAATGACCCAACGGCCCGGGAAAAATTTCCGGGTAAAGGGTCAAAACGGTTGCAGCCCAGCTCATCGGTCTTTCCCGTGGCTACTCAATCTCTTCGGGCCGAACCACAACGATCCGCCCCTCGTCAATACTCACATCCGGCACCGCTTCATGGGTGAACGGCACAAACAGTGTTTCTCCGCCACCCTCCGGCTCGATCTCAACCATGTCGCCGCCGCCGAAATTCTGCAGGGCGATCACACTGCCCAACAGGGTGCCATCCGGCTGTTCGGCCCGAAGACCAACGAGATCAGCGTGATAGAATTCCTCCGCGTCACTCAATTCCGGCAAACTGGCCCGTGGCAAATACAGCTCGGTACCTCTTAATGCCTCAGCCGCGTTACGGTCGTTCACACCGATCAGCTTCGCAACCAGCACGCCTTTGGCCACTCTGTGCCGCTTGAACTTGAACTTCTCAGTTCCAGCCTTGCTGCGCAGGGCGCCATAAGCGGCAATTGCGTCTGGGCTCTCGGAGAAGGTCTTGATCTTGACCTCCCCGCGTATGCCGTGGACGCCAACAATGACGCCCATCAAAAGCAAATCGCCAGACATGTGCCTTACTCGGCAACAGCCTCTTCAGCAGGGGCTTCTTCAGCAGGGGCTTCTTCAGCAGGGGCTCCTTCAGCAGGGGCTTCTTCAGCAGGGGCTTCTTCAGCGGGAGCTTCAGCTGCTGCTGCTGCTTCTGCCTCAGCGGCCTCTTTTGCATCCGCTTCTGCCTGGCGCTGCTCTTCTTCACGCTCTTGGCGCTTCTTGCCCGGCAGTGCTTTCTGCGGGTTGTTGCGCGCATCGCGCTTGGCAATGCCAGCTGCATCCAGGAAACGAAGCACACGGTCCGTCGGCTGCGCACCAACACCGAGCCAATGCTTCACGCGGTCTTCTTTAAGATTCACGCGCTCTTCGGAATCTTTCGGCAACAGCGGGTTGAAGGTGCCAAGGATCTCGATGTGGCGGCCATCCCGCGGTGCGCGGCTGTCTGCCACAACGATGCGGTAAAACGGGCGCTTCTTGGCCCCGTGCCGGGACAATCTCAGTTTCAAAGCCATTTCTTATGGTCTCCAGTCTTTCATTCGGTTGTTCAAAAATTTCGAGGTTATGTTCGTAAATTCATTTCCGGCCTTTTTTGCCGAGGCCCGGAAGGCCGCGGGGCAAGCCACCGCCAAGGCCAGGCAATCCGCCGCCGAGGCCCGGAAGGCCGGGCAGTCCTTTCGGCAGGCCGCCTTTGGCCAGATCTTTCAAATCAGGGGGCAAAGCATCCGGGCCCATTTCTGCGCCTACCTGTGCCTGCATTTTCTCAAGTTCGGCCGCATCGGGCATACCGCCGCCGCCCATCAGGCTGCCAAACATGCCGCCCTTCTGCTTGCCCATCTTCTTCATCATGTCCGCCATCTGACGGTGCATCTTGAGCAAGCGGTTCACGTCCTGCACTTCAGTTCCAGAACCGGCCGCCACACGTTTACGGCGCGATGCATTCATCACTTTCGGCTGGGTGCGTTCCTTCTTGGTCATCGACGAAATGATAGCGAGCTGGCGCTTGACGATGACATCATCGAGGTCACTGTCCTCGAGCTGCTTCTTCATCTTGCCGATGCCGGGCAGCATGCCAAGCACGCCGGACATGCCGCCGATCTTCTTCATCTGATTCAATTGCGCCGCAAGGTCGTCCAGATCGAACGTCCCTTTCTTCATCTTGCGGGCAATTTTTTCCGCTTCCTTGGCGTCGATGGTTTCAGCGGCGCGTTCCACCAACGAAACAACATCACCCATGCCCAGAATGCGGTTGGCAATCCGGTCCGGGTGGAATTCCTCCAGGGCATCGATCTTTTCGCCGGTGCCGATCAACTTGATGGGCTTGCCGGTAACGGCCCGCATGGAGAGGGCAGCACCGCCGCGGCCATCGCCGTCAACCCTGGTCAGCACGATGCCGGTGACGGCAAAGCGCTCATCAAAAGCGCGGGCCATGATGACAGCATCCTGACCAGTAAGCGCATCGGCCACCAGCAGAACCTCATGAGGGCTGGCGATCTTCGCCACCTGCTCATTTTCGGCCATCAACTCTTCATCAATGTGCAGTCGGCCCGCAGTATCGAGAATGAGCACGTCATAGCCGCCGGTTCGCGCCTCTTTCTGGGCGCGCTCGGTAATCTGATAGGGATCGTGGCCGGCAATGATCTCGGTTGTGTCCACACCGATCTGCTTGCCAAGAATTTCCAACTGCTCTTGGGCTGCCGGGCGGCGCACGTCGAGCGAGGCCATCAGCACTTTCTTGCGCTCACGCTCTTTAAGGCGCAGCGCGATCTTGGCCGAGCTTGTGGTTTTACCAGAGCCCTGAAGACCCACCATCATGATGGTAACGGGTGGATTGGCAGAAAGGTTTATCGGGTCGGCAGCAGAGCCAAGCACATCAACCAGAGCGTCATTGACGATCTTGACGACCATCTGGCCCGGCGTGATGGATTTCACCACTTCCTGGCCAACCGCTTCAGACTTCACCCGGTCGATAAAGCCACGCACCACTTCCAGCGCAACGTCGGCCTCAATCAGAGCCCGGCGCACTTCGCGCATGGCAGCATCGACATCACTCTCCGACAGGGCGCCACGCCGTGTCAGTTTGTCGAATATGCCGCCAAGGCGGTCTGAAAGGGTCTCAAACATTCAAAAGGCTCAAACTTCAATTAGCCCAACGCAAGACGCACCCGCGGGCGAATATCGCTGACGGGTGGGAACCCCTCTGCCTCCCGGTTTCCCCTCGCGGGTTCCCTTGTGCAGAGCGGCCTAAGGACGGTTAAGTCTTTAGGATGGCGGATCTTATAGCTATCTGAGCAGCACAATTCAACCAAATAAAAAGGCCGCCCAGGGGGAACTGGGCGGCCATGCGCAATACTGCGCAACTGTGCGTCGAGAGGGGAATTCGACGCCTCCCGGCTGATCAGGCCGACAATGAGCGGGGGGCAGTTAGGCCTTAGTGATCAACCGTTCGTAGTCATAAAGATGGTTTTTGGCCCGGCGAATTTCAATGTGCGCCAGTCAACATTTTCGTGAATGACCCGCTATCAGCGGTTTTCACCGCGTTCACGCTGTTTTTTGGGCCGTTTCACTTTGAACAAAGAGGCCGCATGATTGCCACCGGAGCTCATTTCAGACAGCGAGATGGTGGTGCGCCGGCCCTCGCCATCAATAACCGCCCATTCCTGGATCTCAGACCTTTCCTCGCTGTATGTGAGGGTCAGTTTTCCTGGAACAGCCTTGTTTTTGGCAGCCAACGTGAGTTTGATCGAGCCGTCCTCTGTCTTCACGCCCAAAATCCGAGCTTGTTTCATCAAATCGACGTTTTTGGACAACACGAGCTGCAACGGCGTTGAAGACAAGGGGTAATGATCGGTACGCTTGTTCTTTCGGTTCATGATCACGACCCAGGTGCCGTCCGAGACAATCAGATAGGGGCTAGGAGGGTTGTACTCAAACCGCATCTTGCCTGGCTTTGAAATGTAGAAGGTCCCGTTGGAAATGTTGCCACGCGGCCCAACTTGAACGAACTGTCCCGTTAATGTTTTGAAACCATTGAAAAATCCGGAGACCTTATTGATTTGCTCAACATTTTTGGACGACAGTTTCGCATCTGTCGCGGCCGTTGCCGGCGGCGCAACCAACGTAGAATAGGTGGTCAACACTGCACCTGCGCCCACCATGAGGGCGCAACCCACGAATGCGGTTCTTGCCCGCACTTGAAATTTTGTCATCCGAAGTGTCCGCATAATGTGCGCCCTGCTCGTTGTTCCGATTGAACTCATCGCCACTGACATATGAAGCTCGAGGCCTACTTCCGCGCCAATTAAGGCGGAAGTTGGAACCTCAATACAGATTAATCGAGCGGTGGCAAGGTCTCGTCTGCCCCACCAACCAGAATCTCACGTTTACCAGCATGATTTGCCGAGCTGATCACGCCTTCTTGTTCCATTTTCTCGATCAATGTCGCGGCCCGGTTATAGCCGATCTGCAGGCGGCGCTGCACATAGCTCGTTGAAGCCTTGCCGTCTTGAATCACGATCGCCACGGCCCGGTCATACAATTCATCCCCAGAGCTGGCAATTTCAACCCCTGGAATGCCCAGATCGCCGCCGCCATCATCGGTTTCTTCAGTAACCGCCTGAACGTACTCAGGTGCCCCCTGTGCCTTCAGATGGCGGACAATGTCTTCCACCTCCTCATCCTTCACAAAGGCACCGTGTAGGCGCGATATGCGGCCACCGCCGGCCATATAGAGCATGTCGCCCTGACCCAGCAGCTGTTCAGCACCCATTTCACCCAGAATCGTGCGGCTATCGATTTTGGATGTGACCTGGAACGAGATTCGGGTCGGGAAGTTGGCTTTGATCGTGCCCGTGATAACATCGACACTTGGCCGCTGTGTGGCCATGACCACGTGGATGCCGGCGGCACGGGCCATCTGGGCAAGCCGCTGCACGGCACCCTCGATGTCCTTGCCGGCCACCATCATCAAGTCGGCCATTTCGTCAATAATGACGACGATGTAAGGCATGAACTCGAGATTCATTTCTTCTTGTTCGTAGATCGGCTCGCCTGTTTCCGGATCATAGCCGGTCTGGATCGTGCGGCTCAGCACCTCGCCCTTTTTCTGGGCCTGGGCGACACGCTCGTTGAAGCCGTCAATGTTACGCACGCCCATCTTGGACATGTTGCGGTAGCGCTCTTCCATCTCGCGCACGGCCCATTTCAAGGCCACAACCGCCTTCTTCGGATCCGTCACCACCGGAGACAACAGATGCGGGATGCCTTCATAGACCGAAAGTTCCAGCATCTTCGGATCGATCATGATCAATTTGCACTGATCAGGTCCCATTTTATAGAGCAGCGACAGGATCATCGTATTGATGCCAACCGACTTACCAGAACCGGTGGTACCGGCGATCAACAGGTGAGGCATGCGCGCAAGGTCTGCAAAAATCGGCTCTCCGCCAATGTTTTTGCCCAACGCCAAGCAAAGATTATGCTTGGATTTCTCATAAGCCTGAGAGCCCAGAAGCTCCCGGAAGAACACGGTTTCGCGCCGGCTGTTCGGCAACTCGATGCCAATCGCATTGCGCCCCGGCACCACCGCCACACGGGCAGAGATCGCACTCATGGAGCGGGCGATATCGTCTGCCAATCCAATGACCCTTGAGGACTTGATGCCCGGCGCAGGCTCCAACTCATAAAGGGTGACCACAGGACCCGGGCGCACATTGATGATCTCGCCGCGCACGCCGAAGTCGTCCAGAACGCCCTCCAAAAGGCGGGCGTTCTGTTCAAGTGCCTCCTCGGAAAGTTCAGAGCTGGCATTGGCCGCAGGCGCTTCAGAAAGCAGGTTGAGCGGCGGGTGCTCATACGAACCGTTGCCTTTGAACAGAGACGGCTGAGCTTCCTTCTTGGCTCTGGAGCCCGCTTTGATTGGCTTGGCGCCTGCCGCAACACGGCCAGAAGATGCCTGCTCAGCCATCGGAGGCTCAATGGTTTGCTTCTCCGCAATGCGAGGCGCTGCTGTCGGCATGCTGAGGACGGGCTCGCTGCGCCCATCCTCATATTCATAACTGGGCTCTGGCAAATCTTCATCTTCAGGCCCGCGCACCAGCGATCCTATCATTTCACGGCTTTTTTCCATAAAGGATGGCGCTTCATCGCTTTGCCGCAGATCGGCCCGAACCACCCGAGAGCGTTTTTCGGCCCGCATGCGCTGAACGTGCCCGGTGAGAAACAACACTGAGTGCGATAGTGAGCCCCAGATCCGGGCCCCGGTCTCGACACCGGCCTCACCAAAGATGCGGCCCATTGCATGCAGCTCCCCTTCACGAAAGTTGCATGCATGAAAGACGAACACCACGCCGCACCAGGCGAAGAACAGGCCTGTGATCAAATAAGCCAAGAAGCTGTTCAGAGGCAGGTCAAGCAAGGCCACTGGGGGAATCGTAACGATATCGCCAATCGCGCCGCCCAAGCCGGTGCGCAACACCCATGATTCAGGGTTGGGCAGACAACTGACCGCCCCGGCGGTAAACGCAATGCCTAAGAGCCAGAAAAAGGTTCTCCGCAGGGGGCGCTCAACGCCCCCGTGGGACAAGAGCCGGAAAGACCAGACAATGATCGGCGCAATAACGGCCACCACGGCCAATCCAACCCCTTGCATCATCACATCAGCAACTACCGCACCAGGGTATCCCAGTGCATTTTTCGGAGCTTTGTCGATGGCATAGGACAAACTCGGGTCGCCGGCGTTCCAGGTGGCCAACGCAACGGCCACCGCCGCAGTGAAGGCCAAAATTCCCAGGCCCACCAGCTCGCTGAAACGGTTCGTGATGAACCTGCTTAATGCGGCGGGAATGGCAGAGTCGTCTGTCTCAAGTGGGGCTGATTTGGCCATAAATACCTGTACTCTTTGATACTTTTCCCCGCTCGAACGATGTGTTCAAGGCTGCAAACACCTCGCACTGGCGAATTGGAAAAGCGCACGAAATCAACAGGTTGTAAAAGTACGCGCGACGGGGTTAAGGCGCGGTTAACCAGCTTGGTTTTCTGCCGGTTTTGGCGTCAAAAAAGCACCGGCAGACATCTCTGCCCGCCGGCTTTCGCAAAACAGTTCTAGTGCCGGGTCATATCCTGCTCAGGCTGCGATGAGATTTTGTGGATCGCCAAGTCGGCGCCCATATGCTCGTCTTCTTCCGACAAACGAATGCCCAACGTCTGTTTGAGCACGCCGTAGACCACGAACCCAGCTGCTAGGGCATATGCTGCCCCAAGCAGGCTGCCCACAACCTGAGACGCGAAAGTGACGCCGCCAAGACCCCCTAGGGATTCGAGGCCGAACACACCTGCTGCCACACCGCCCCATAGGCCGCACAAACCGTGCAAAGGCCAAACCCCCAACACATCATCGATCTTGAGCTTGTTTTGGCAGATGTTGAACATGTAGACGAAAATGGCGCCGGCAGCGCCGCCGACCACCAGCGACCCGATGGGATGCATGATGTCCGACCCTGCGCAAACGGCCACAAGGCCAGCCAGTGCGCCGTTGTGAATGAACCCCGGGTCGTTCCGTCCCACCACAAGGGCGGTCAGAATTCCGCCAATCATCGCCATCAGAGAATTGAGCGCGATAAGGCCGGAGACACTGCTCAATGAACCAGCGGTCATGACATTGAAGCCGAACCAGCCTATGCAGAGCAGCCAGGACCCGAGCGCAAGCCACGGAATAGACGACGGCGGGATGCCGATGGGACGTCCATTGCGATCGTAACGGCCCTTGCGCACCCCTAGTAAGAGCACTGCAGCCAGCGCCAACCATCCCCCCACGGCGTGGACCACGATCGAACCGGCAAAGTCGTGAAATTCCGCGCCCAGCGCCGACTTGAACCACGCCTGGATGCCATAGTTCCCGTTCCACGCAATACCTTCAAACAACGGATAGACTACGGCCACAATGGCGAGTGTGGCAAAACATTGGGGCCAGAACTTCGCCCGTTCGGCAATGCCGCCAGAGATGATCGCCGGAATGGCCGCAGCAAAAGTCGCCAGAAAGAAGAAGCCCACCAATGTCAGGCCTTGCTTGCCATACGGATCTCCCTCCACAGGGATGTTGCCCGCGATAACGCCCGCCGGTCCAAAGAAATTCAGCCCGTAGGCAATGGTGTAGCCAACGAAAAAGTAGGCCAGCGTCGATAAGGCGAAGTCCACGATGATCTTGACCAGGGCATTGACCTGGTTCTTCGAACGCACGGTGCCGACTTCCAAGAACGCAAATCCGCCATGCATCGCAAACACAAGAATGGCACCAAGCAACACAAAGAAGACGTCGCCGCCAGTTAAAGGCTCAGACATGATATTCCCCATCACTTAAACAGGACCGGTACCCGTCCGGCCCTCAAATTACCCACGCGAGTAAGTTCAAGCAGCATGCCAAGTTCGGGTGATCAGTAACATGTTGAAATTTAACGAGAAAAATATATGTCCGATAAAACTAGTGTCTAAAAAATAGGCTAATGCAGCAGAACTGCCTATCTATTAGGCAATCAGGATTTTTTACGCATCAGCCCTTCTTGCACCGCAGACGCAATCAACTCGCCTTTGCGGTTGAAAATGGACCCTCGGGTAAACCCGCGCGAACCGCCGGTGGTGGGGGCGTCTTGCGAGTAGAGCAGCCAGTCATCCGCTTTGATTTCCCGGTGAAACCACATGGCGTGATCAAGACTGGCCATTTGCAGGCTCTGGTCGAACATGGTTGTGCCGTGCGGCACCAGTGCTGTGTCCAGCAAGGTCATATCCGACGCATAGGCCAGCACGGCCTGGTGAACGGCAGGATCATCAGGCAGAGGGCCTGTCGGCCGGATCCACACATGTTGCACAGGCGCACTTGGTTTAGGATTGAGAAAGTCCCGGTGCGAGGCCCGGCGCGTCTCAATGGCCCGGTTGCGTGAGAAGTATCGCTTCATAATTTCCGGCATCTTGTCTTGAAGCTGTTCCAGCAGCTCGCGCTCGGTGGGCAGATCTTCCGGCGGCGGCACATCTGGCATCTCAAACTGATGATCCAGCCCTTCTTCGCGCCGGTGAAACGACGCGGCCATGGTGAAAATTGGCTTGCCATGCTGAATGGCCACTACGCGCCGGGTGGTGAAACTCCGGCCATCCCGGTAGCGCTCGGTTTCATAGATGATGGGAACCGCAGGATCACCTGGCCGCATGAAATAGCCGTGCAGGGAGTGCACGGGCCGGTCGTCATCCACCGTGCGCAATGCGGCCACCAGGGCCTGGCCGATCACCTGGCCGCCGAACACCCGTTGCCAGCCGGTTTGCGGGCTCCGGCCCCGGAAGAGATTGACCTCAAGCTCTTCGAGATCGAGCGTTTCAAGCAATTCTTCAACGGCGGTTTGCGGCATCTTTGGATCCTGTTGGAGAGGCGGATGGGAGGGGCAAACTAGAGCATGGTTTTGCGGGTGTGTACCGTTACTTTTGGTTTTTCTCTTATATCGTCCCGTCTCGCTTGCGCGTCATCCCGGGGCCGGAGGTGGCAAGATAATCAGACAATTGGTGGCAATAAACGCCACTAAAAAGCTTATTAATAGGGTGCGTGGAGACAGATCCTGCTCATCTGATCGGCAGAAAACTGCCAAAAATGCGACTCTGCGAAACGAACCCAATTTCGCGTAAAGCCCTAAAACCAAACGTAAATTAGCTCTATTTGGCCTTTATGGGTGAGAAGTTCCTACGAGGGGCCGTCACCGCACACCTGCTTAAGCAGGCGTGCGAAATGCAGTCGGCCACAGCAGGCGGACTAAGACGCCCGGTTCTGCCGGTTCTCGATCAAATCATCCACCACAGCCGGATCGGCCAGGGTTGAAGTGTCGCCCAGGTTGGAGAACTCATCCTCGGCGATCTTGCGCAGAATGCGGCGCATGATCTTGCCCGAACGGGTCTTCGGCAAGCCTGGGGCAAACTGAATGAGATCAGGCGAGGCAATCGGGCCGATTTCTTTGCGGACCCACTGCACCAGCTCCTTCTTCAGGGCATCATCGCTGCTCTCGCCCGCCATCAAGGTCACATAGCAATAGATGCCCTGCCCTTTGATGTTATGCGGGTAGCCAACAACAGCCGCCTCAGACACCTTGTCGTGGGCCACCAGGGCGGACTCCACTTCGGCGGTGCCCATGCGGTGACCGGACACGTTGATCACATCATCAACCCGGCCAGTGATCCAATAGTCCCCGTCATCATCGCGCTTGCAGCCGTCACCGGTGAAATACTTGCCCTTGTAAGTGGCAAAGTAGGTCTGCACGAAGCGCTCGTGATCGCCGTAGACCGTGCGCATCTGGCCAGGCCAGGAATCAGTGATGCAAAGATTGCCATCGGTGGCGCCTTCGAGCGGGTTGCCGTCATTGTCCACCAACTGGGGCTTCACCCCAAAGAACGGCTTGGTGGCAGACCCTGGCTTCAGGTCGATGGCCCCCGCCAGCGAGGTGATCATGATGCCGCCGGTTTCCGTTTGCCACCAGGTGTCGACAATCGGGCAACGGCCGCCGCCCACCACGTTGTAATACCACTCCCAGGCTTCGGGATTGATCGGCTCGCCCACACTGCCCAGCAGGCGCAAGGTTGAACGGTCCGTCTTGTTGACGAAATCATCCCCCGCCCCCATTAGGGCCCGCAGAGCGGTTGGTGCGGTGTAGAAGATGTTGACCTTGTGCTTGTCGCAAACCTGCCAGAAGCGCGAGGCATCCGGATAGTTCGGCACACCTTCAAACATCAAGGTCGTCGCGCCATTGGCCAGCGGTCCGTACACGATGTAGCTGTGGCCGGTGACCCAGCCCACATCCGCCGTGCACCAGTAGATGTCGCCATCATGATAATCGAAGACATATTGATGGGTCATCGACGCCCAGACCAGATAGCCGCCGGTGGTGTGCATCACACCCTTTGGCTGGCCAGTGGAACCTGAGGTGTAAAGAATGAACAGCGGGTCTTCTGCGTTCATCTCCTCGGCCGGACAATCGGCCGACGCAGCGTCCACCACGTCGTGGTACCAGACATCGCGGCCATCCTGCATTTGGATATCACCGCCGGTGCGTTTGACAACGAGAACCGTATTCACGGTCGCACCGGCCTTGGCTGCAATCTCAACGGCCTTGTCCGTGTTGTCTTTCAGCGGGATCGGCCGGCCGCCGCGAATGCCTTCGTCGGCTGTGATCACGAAATCGGACGCACAGTCAATGATGCGTCCCGCCAAGGCGTCAGGGGAGAACCCGCCAAAGACGATGGAATGAACGGCGCCGATGCGGGCGCAAGCCAACATGGCATAGGCCGCTTCGGGGATCATCGGCATGTAGATGGTCACCCGGTCACCCTTCTTGCAGCCGCGTGCCTTCATGGCATTGGCAAGTTTGCAAACGTGCTCATGCAACTGATTGAAGCTAATGTGGCTGTCGTCGTTGGGGTCATCGCCCTCCCAGATTATGGCCGTCTGGTCGCCGCGGGTGGCCAGGTGCCGGTCCACGCAATTGGCGCACACGTTCAAAGATCCGTCTTCAAACCATTTGATCGACACATTGTCATATTCATACGAGGTGTTCTTCACCTTGGTGAACGGCTTGATCCAATCCACGCGCTTGCCGTGCTCGGCCCAAAAGCCGTTCGGATCGTCGATGCTTTGTTGATACATTTGTTCGTACTTGGCGCGGTCCACGTGGGCTCTTTTTGCCCATTCTTCGGTGACTGGATAGACATGCGCTTCAGACATGAGACGGCTCCCCAAAATTTCTTGATGATGGCAGGGTTGAATTTGTTCCACCCTATTATGCGCAAGGTCGAAGTTCTGAGCAACCAGCACGTACTCGCACTTTGGTCATGGGAGGAAAGTCTAATGAGTTTTAAGGCTAATCCGGGTGGGCCGTGCCCGCGCAAATAACCTTGCGTTGCAATTGCTTTTCAGGTGTGATGACGCCTCAACCTTTTTGGGGGAGGTAAAAATGAACCGTTGGAGCGTCGGGAAAGTCTCCGTCCAGCCTCTCGAAGCGGAAGATTCCGGGTTTTTCGGGATCAATCAGACGCAAACCGATGCAGCAGCAAAGACCGCACAGGGTGCGTTTTATGCTGAGCTGTGGAGCCACAAGAAAACCAAGCGTCTGGCGGTGGATCTGGACCGTGGGCTGCCCCCGGCAGACAGTTACGAACCACACCTTATTCAAGCACGCGACATGCCCGCCACCAATGTTTGGCTGAACTGCTTCTGCACAAAACCGGGCGAGAACGAGCGTCTGGCCGAGAGCTGGCTAGAAGTCAGCCTGCCGGAAGCCGGCTGGGCCGGGCACATGGTCGTTGTTTTTTGGAACCAAGACCCCTAAAGGCCTCAACTCAGCTGTTTGCGCAGCAGCGTTCTTTTGACCGGCTGCTTTTCAGCACTGCACACCACTTGCTTGCGCGTCGGCGCACCAATATGCGGCGGCTCGGTAAATTCCACGCCAAGATGCTGTTCGTCGCGCCAAACCACGATGCAACTGGCCGACAATCCATCAAGCTCGATCTGCAGCTGGAACTGGTCTGGCGGATGCCGGCCTGTGTCGACCTTCAACTTTGCTCCGGTTTCGGAAATGTCGCGCACCACGCAAGGAAGTGTGATGTTGCCATTGTTAAAACTGACAACCCCAGCCTTCAGAGCCCGGCGGCGCGGACTTGTTCGGTTGTCGTCATTGTCAAGATTAGCCACCTCGGCATGATTGTGGAGCACGGCATTGAATTCGCGCGCAAACTCCTGTGACATCTGCGCAGAAGCCTGCTGAAATAGTTGTTCTTGTACCTGCATTAGCCCCTGAGCCCTTCCAGCCGAAGAATTTCCAGGGGCCCACTCTGCCGCAATGGTGTAAACGAAATACACTCACTTTCCACTTGTGGTTTCTTTGGTTAATGCATTGTTATTGTGGCCGCTTCCCAACAATAAGCCGGCCCGGACGATCAAGCGAATCCATGTAGTTTGAAGCTTCAATCTTTTCGATCTGCCAATGACCTGCAAGCTCGAACTTATGGAGGTCACGCGCATAGTCCTCTGCAAGAAATGGTCTTGCGTTCAAGTAGATCACCAAAAATCCACCAGGTCTTACGAGCCGGATGAAATCTGGCAAGGCAGCGGCTTTGAGATGGCCGTTGCCAAAAGCGCCCACGCTAATCACCGCATCATACGAACAGTCGGGAATGCTGGTGCGCTTTGTCAGATCTGCGGCGAACAGCTGGCGGTAAACGCCGTGCCACCTGGCCTGGGCGAGCATGCCGGTTGATATGTCTGCCCCGTCAACCCGGTAGAACCCGCGCTTGCGGAGCTCGCGGCCTGCCAGTCCAGTGCCGCATCCCAAATCGATTATGGTCGCGGTCTTTTCTTGCACTCGGCGCACAAATTCATCCACCGCAATTTGCGGGGCTACATAGCCATACTCATCAATCAGGTCCGCGTCATACGCGGCCGACCAGTTGTCGTAAACCTTTTCAGGATCTACATAACCATCTTGCGAACTCACTGTAGCCAGAGCCCCGCTGGGTTTCTCTTTACGCATCTCTCGCCGCTCACTTTCAACTTTTTCTGGTCTATATTTTTGCGCGCTGGAAATGATGAACGCAAGGCGTTTGAATGGGTTTGCTGCTTTGGTTAGAAGAGTGTTCAGCAAACGTCAGGGGCAGGAGCCAAAACAATGCAACAGGCGGAAGATTTTCGGCAGGAAGCATTCGCGCTCGCGGCGATCTTGGAACCATTGAGCGCGGCGCAGTTTGCCAGCAAAACTCAGTTTAAGAACTGGACCATTGAAGACGTGCTTGGGCATTTGCACATCTTCAACCAAGCCGCCAATCTGTCGTTGCAGAGCGGCGGAGCGTTCGTTGAGTTCTACGAGCCCATCCGCGCTGCCCTCGCCGGGGGTCGGTCCATGCTGGAAACTCAATATGATTGGCTCAATGGCCTTGGCGGCCGGGCCCTTTTTGACGCCTGGTTGGACCTGTCTGAGCAAACCGCAGATAATTTCTCAAACACCGACCCAAAAGCCCGCTTGAAATGGGCCGGGCCTGATATGAGTGCACGATCATTCATCACCGCCCGGCAAATGGAAACCTGGGCCCATGGCCATGAGATATACGATGTGATGGGCCTCCAGCGTGAGGACACGGACCGGGTGAAGAACATCGATCATATGGGCGTCATTGCCTATGGCTGGACCTTCATCAACCGCAAGCTCGATGTTCCTGAACCGGCCCCCTACGTGCGGCTGGTCGCACCCTCGGGCGCTGTTTGGGAATGGAACGAGCCGCAAGACGGCAACCGCGTTGGTGGCAGCGCCACGGAGTTTGCGCAAGTCGTGACCCAGGTGCGCAACGTGGCCGACACCGCGCTATCCACCCAAGGAGAAAATGCTGGCCGCTGGCTGGCTTTTGCCCAATGCTTCGCCGGCAAACCAGAAGACCCCCCGTCGCCGGGCACCCGCTTCCTGCAACCTGCGCCCTGAGCCAGCCGGACCGTGATAGGCAACACTGATCTTCCCGTGCCCGGCCAAAGGGCCACGCTCTACGCAAGCGCGCTGGTGTTTGTCTCAGCCTCGGTCTGGGGCTTGTTCTGGCTGCCTTTGAGGGAAATCGACCGGCAGGGCCTGAGCGGTCCGTGGGTTATCCTGGCCATCAATCTTGTGCCCTTGCTGTTCTTTGCGCCCATCACAATTATGCGTTGGTCCATTGTGCGCCGGCATCTGAAAGAGGCTTCAATCATCGGCGTGCTGATTGGTGCCGGCCTGGTCTTCTATTCGCTCGGTTTGATCTACACATCGATCATGCGGGCAACGCTGCTCTACTATCTAACACCGGTCTGGTCGACACTGTTCGGCATACTGATCTTGAGCGAACGGGTGAGCTGGCGGCGCTGGGCGGCAATCGGTCTGGGCTTTGGAGGGTTGATCCTCATTCTCTCGGCAAAGAGCTCGGTTGCCGGCGGCTTGAACATCGGTGATCTGATGGGCCTATTGTCAGGCATCTTCTGGGGTGCCGGCGCGGCATACACACGGTTGCACAACACAGTCGCCCCGGTCGACACGGCCTCGAGCATCTATTTTTATTCCTGCTTGATCGGTCTTGCATTGCTCTGGCCCCTGCTCGGCCCGGATGCAACCATCCCGCCGCCAAGCGCGTGGCTGGCGGCCGCTCCTGTAACCTTTGCCTTCTCCTTGCTGGTGTTCATGCCAACCCTTTTTGCAGTCATATGGTGCGCACAGCGGCTGTCGCCCGGCCGGGTTGGCATTCTGATGATGTCCGAAGTGATGGTGGCCGGCGTCAGCGCCCCGTTGCTGGCCGGAGAGGTTCTTAGCCTTCAGGAATTTGCCGGCGCGGTGCTCATTGTGGGCGCAGGGCTGTTGGAGGTGCTTAGTCCTGTGGAGCAGCCCGCGTAAGCGTCGTGGTGACGGTGCCCTCAGGCGAAACATCGTGCAGACAGAAATAGGGCTCCGTTTGCAAAGGCCCAAGCTCGCTGCCTTTTCTCAGATCAATCGCCCCTGCCGTCATGGTAAGCGCCGGAACACCGGCCCACGTGGTTTCAAAGTGCCGATGCATGTGCCCGGCAAATATGCCCACCAAGGGAGGATGCTTAGCGAGCACTTTCTCCAACTGCTCGACAGGCTCACGGGCCTCGAACTGAAAGGGTTCCGGCGCGGTTGTCACCTCAAACGGCGGATGATGCATAAACAGCATCACCGGCTTGGTGGCATTGCTCAGTTCATGATCGAGATGAGCAAGGCGCTTCTCACAAAGCCGGCCCGTGTTGGTTTCAGAGCTGGAGGTGTCCAGAAAGATCAAACAAGCTGTCTTGAGATCAACCACGTACTGCAGATAAGAACTCCCACCAAGCACTGAACAGGCGTCAGGAAGGGCACCTCGCAGTCTGGCGCGATGATCCTTGTTGCCAGGAATGACCCAAAGATCCGCCGCAAGCCGGTTAAGCTGTTCAGCGGCCATCTCATACTCTATTTCGGTTCCGTTATGAACAACGTCACCAGTATGCACCACCAAAGTGGGCTGAGGGCCGAGCTGGTTGATGTGATCCACGCAGGCGCCGAGTGCGGCAATCCGATCAGAATCCGTCGGGCCTTGATGGGAGATATGAGAGTCGGATATTTGGGCAATCAGCATGGTGCCCCAGCGCATAGCAAATTGGAGCTTGGGGCGCTATGGTTCAGTCAATGGAACATGTGGATTCTAAACAGAAAACACCTGCACATGCCGGTTATGGCCAAACCCTTGGACTGGAGCTGATTTTTGCCGCAATATCAAACTGACCTGGAAAACCTGACCGGAAAACTGCTTGCGTTCCGCGACGCGCGCGACTGGAAACAGTTCCATTCCCTTAAGAACCTCATTCTTTCCCTAAATCTTGAGGCCTCAGAGTTGCTGGAGTTGACCCAGTGGAAAACCGATGAAGAGGTTGAACGAGCCATTGGTTCAGAGGAATTTTCGCAAAAAGCGGGCGAAGAATGCGCAGATATCCTGCTCTATCTGCTTTTAATTGCAGAACGCGCAGGCCTGGACCTGATTGCGGCCGCTGATGCCAAGATCAACAAAAACGCCCAAAAATACCCTGTTGAGAAATCTAAAGGAAATGCGCGCAAATATACTGAGTTATGAAACTGGACATTTATCTGCCATATCTACACTCTAGCCAACATCGCAATCACCCGGCGAGAGAGAGCGGTCGTTGATAGGACGTTTGCCCATGCTGCTCTCGAAGCATTTCAAAATTCATCCCATTGCAATAGCGCTTGCCCTGCGCGCGTGTTTGCTGACCTGGAGCGCGTACGCACAGCCGGCCAACATCGGCGATGTTCTCAAGATCAAGAACTCTGTGTCCGGCTCATTCGGCACGCAAACCAAGAAGGTTAAGCCCGGCGACACGGTTTTTCGCGACCAGCGCATCTCAACGAAACGCGACAGTTCCGGCCAATTCCAGTTTCTCGACAAAACCTATCTCGCCGTTGGCCCAAATGCGTCCATCGTGCTGGATAAATTCGTTTACGCCGGCACACCGCCCGAGGGCGAGGTGGCAATCTCCCTGACAAAAGGGGCATTCCGGTTTCTCACAGGCGATTTGCCAAGCAGGAGCTACAAGATCAGCACCCCCACGAGCGTCATCGGTGTGCGCGGCACGATGTTCGATGTATTTGTTGGCGCGCGCGGCCAAACCATCGTGGTGCTTTTCGACGGTGCAGTGGAGTTTTGCGATCTGGCAGGAAACTGTCTGGACCTAACCGATCGCTGCCAAGCTGCGGGGATTGGCGCCGATGGCGCTCTGACCAATGCGGCGCGGCTCAACCAGGCCCTGCTCGGCGAATCTGAAGCGCTCCAGGTGGCGCCGTTCCTCCTTGACCAAGCGGAGATCGTGCCTCAAGCAAGGCTCGCTCAGAGCGTGATTACCGATTGCTTGTCTGAAATCGACGTTGCCTCAAATGGGGGCAACTCCAATCCTCCGATACGATCCAAACAACCGCGCAAACCGAAATTCACGCCGCCACCCCGCTGTTCGAAGGGTCAGGTCAGAAAGGCCGGCAAGTGCGTGCGGGTTAAACGGCGCTGCCGCGCCGGCACCAAGCGCAAGGGAAAGCGGTGTATCGCAATTGTCAAACGCTGCCCGCGAGGAACAGTCCGTAAAGGGAAACGCTGTTTGCGAGTTCGGCGGCCGTGTCCACGCGGAAAGGTGCGCAAAGGCAAACGCTGCGTCCGCGTGATCAAACGCTGTCCCAGGGGGACTGTGCGCCGCGGCAAGCGGTGTGTGCGGATCAAAATTCGCTGCCCGTTTGGCACAATCCCCGCCGGCAATACGTGTATCCGGATCCGAATTCCCATCCCAGGCGGTGGATCCCACAGCCGCCCGAGCCGGCCCAACATTGATTGAGCCAGGCTCATTGCGGCACACATGAGCAGTGGCCGCAGGCGCTCGATCAGGCTAATCTGTGTGCGAACGATTCGGAGGTTCTGGCAGATGTTCAAGCATCTCAAACTTGCACTAGTGTTGGCGGTCGCTGCCGCTTTTTTGACCGGCTGTGGGGTCAACAACATCCCCACATATGAAGAAAAGGCCAAGTCGGCCTGGAGCCAGGTGCTGAACCAATACAAGCGCCGCGCAGATTTGATCCCCAATCTGATCGAAACCGTGAAAGGTTTCGCTGCGCAAGAAAAGGATGTGTTGACCTCAGTGGTTGAAGCCCGCGCAAAGGCGACCCAAACCACCCTGCCGCCAGACATCCTGACCAACCCGGATGCTTTGAAGACATTTCAGCAAAACCAGGGTGCCCTGTCTTCTGCGCTTTCGCGCTTGTTGGTGGTTGTCGAAAGATATCCTGACCTGAAATCGAATCAGAATTTTCTGGCGCTTCAGTCACAACTGGAAGGATCGGAAAACCGGATTTCGGTAGCGCGCCGCGATTATATTGAAGCCGTCCGGGTTTATAACACCGAGCTGAAAACAATACCTGGCCGCTGGTGGGCACAATTTTTGTACCCTGAGAACCAGGCCATGGCGAACTTTACGATCGAACAAAAAGACACCGAAGTGCCCAAAGTCGACTTCAACAACTAGAGCGTGATGATGTCTCTGCGCGAATTGCCTGGAGTGCTTGCGGCAAGCTGCTGCGCATTGCTTTTGCTTGTCTGCACAAGTGTGGCTGCACCAGACTTTCCGCAACTGTCCGGCAGGGTTGTCGACACAGCCGGGCTGCTCGACGCCGGCACGGAGGCCTCGCTGACCGAAAAGTTGGAGGCTTTGGAAACAAAAACGACCGACCAAATCGTGGTGGTGACCCTCAAGTCTCTCCAGGGTGAGACCATCGAGCAGTATGGCTATCAACTCGGGCGCCATTGGGGAGTGGGGCAAACGGAAAAAAACAACGGCGCCCTGCTTATTGTTGCCGTCAAAGAGCGCAAAGTACGCATCGAGGTGGGGTATGGCCTTGAAGGCGTTCTGACCGATGCGCTTACCAAGGTGATCATCGACAGTGCCATAGTTCCCCGCTTCAAGGCGGGCGATTTCCCAGGTGGCATCGTCGCCGGCACGACAGATTTGATTACAGCTTTGACAGGCGGCAAAGAAACCCTGATGGCTCGGCAACCGCAACCGGATGCCGCCCGCTATCAAAGCATGATCGACACAATATTCACGATCATCGTCTTCCTTGTGATCGCCTACCACATATATCTCATTTTCACCGGCGGCACTGCAGTCCTTGGACGCTCCGGCAGCTCCAGATCCGGATCAAGTGGATGGTCGAGCGGCGGTGGCGGATGGTCTGGCGGTGGCGGTGGCGGCGGGTTCAGCGGTGGCGGCGGCAGTTTCGGTGGCGGCGGTTCATCGGGGGGATGGTGACATGAAGTTCCTCAACGCCCAGGTTCAGGCCCGCATTGCCGCTGAAATCAACGCTGCGGAAAAACGCACGAGTGGAGAGATTGTCGCCGTGGTGGCCCCAAGCAGCGATGACTACCTGCATGTCCCCCTGCTGTGGGCCACGCTGGCAGCATTGGCATTGCCATTCGGCCTGTTTCAGTTCACCGCTCTCGCTGGCTACACAATCTACTTGGCCCAACTTGCCTGCTTCGTGTGTGTGGCACTGCTGTTGACCGTCCCAGCCATTCGCTACCGCGTTGTGCCGCGCGGGCTTGCCCACAAGCGGGCGCATCGCCACGCCTTGGATCAGTTCTTGAGCCAGGATCTGCATACAACACAAAACCGCACCGGTGTTTTGATCTTCATTTCCGTGGCCGAACGCTATGGGGAAATCATCGCCGACGACGGCATATACAAGAAAGTGGACCCAAGCGTCTGGGACGAAGCGCTTGCGGCGTTGCTGGGTCATCTAAAAAAAGGCGAGGTGGAAGAAGGCTTTGTGGCAGCGATAAGAGCATCTACAGAGGTTCTGGAAGAGCACTTTCCAATAGGTGCTGAAGATGAAGACGAACTGCCGAACCATCTGATAATTCTCGACGGAGACGATGAATGAAATCAGCGCGAACGATCACCGTTGTCAGTTCACACGCCGAAGGCGAAGTGGGCCGGGTCATAACAGGCGGCGTCCTGCCGCCACCGGGCGACACGCTCTATGACCAGTCGATACATCTTTGGCGCAACGACGATGGCATGCGAAAATTCCTGATCTTCGAACCGCGAGGCGGCGCCTTCTGCCACATCAACTTAATTGTGCCCCCCAAGTCGCCTGAAGCCGATGCCGGTTTTATCATTATGGAGCCGGAAGATTATCCGGCCATGTCCGGATCAAACTGCATGTGCGTGACCACCGTGTTGCTGGAAACAGGGATGGTGCCCATGCAGGAACCTCAGACGCGGCTGACGCTCGAGACCCCGGGCGGACTTGTGCGCGTAGTAGCCGATTGCAAGGATGGACGCTGCGAGCGGGTTCGGCTCACCAACGTGCCCTGCTATGCTGCGTTACTCGACGCAGAAATAGATGTGCCCGGACATGGCAAAGTGAAAATTGACGTGGGCTATGGCGGGGCGTTCTTCATCATCGTCGACGCCACACCCTTCGGCTTCAAGATCGTCAAGGACGAAGCGCGCCAGCTTGTGGAAACCGGTGAGGCCATCAAGGCGGCGGCGCGCGAGCAAATCCAGCTGCAGCATCCCGACATGCCCGATCCGGAATTCAACCATTTGGGCTTTACGGAATTCACCCTGCCGGTGGAAACCGTGGACGGCATAAAAACTGGCCGCAACACCGTGGTGATTTCGCCAGGCAAGTTGGACCGATCGCCTTGCGGAACAGGAACTGCGGCCCGGCTCGCGGTGCTGCATGCCAAAGGCGAGATAAAGATCGGGGAAGACTTTGTCTCGCACTCGGTGATCAGCTCACAATTTGATGCCAGGGTTGAAAGCGAAATCACACTGTCAGACGGCACACCGGCCATCCACCCGTCAATTGCCGGACGGGCCTGGATCACCGGCTTCCACAACTACGTGCTTGATCCCAGTGATCCGTTCCCGGAAGGCTACACCCTCAGCGACACCTGGTTCAAAGCACTCGACTGAACCCGCCTTCAGCGTGCCATGGTGTGATACTCATCGTTCGGCTGCATGTCGGTGGCGATGGCCATGCGGTTCGACATGTTGAAGAAGCTTGCCACAGCGGCAATGTCCCAGATGCCGCGATCGGAAAAGCCAGCTTCACGCAAGCCTTGTCGGTCAGACTCAACCACCTTCGCAGGTGCCTCGGTCAGTTTGACTGCAAACTCGCACATGGCGAGCTGCCTGCGATCAAGATCAGCGGTGCGGAAGTTCATCACCATCTGCTCGCCCAATATGGCATTGCCGAAAGTTTGCGAACCGATGCACTGTGCGCCACCAAACAGTAGTAGCACTTGTTCACCGATGAGACGGCAACGGCAATGATCTCACGATCCAACTTGCTCAAGTCGCTGTCGGTCAACATGAGGTCATTGTACAGGCCTGTAAAACCGTCGAGCTTGGCAGAATCAAAACTGTAAGCAGTCAGTACGTTGGGCACAAATCCCAGTTTTTCTTCGCAAACCTGAAAGTATTGTTCCTGATGTTCGTTCAAGTTTCCATCCGGAAGATCCAGCGCGACAACATCGGACGGACTTTTTCTGCTGGATTCACTCATCTGTCGCTCCTATGATTTTATTCGGCGGTGGCAGAGATGCGGACAACAGCTGGCGCTGTCTATTTTGAAGCCTAAGGTGCAAACTCCAATGCACCGCCATTGCCTTATGGGGAGGTCATATGCCGGACGACAAGAAGCTCAAAGCTTTTCTTTCCTCGATCACTCGGAAATTGGGTGGCAACGCCAGCGGACTGCTCAAAGCGTTCGCGATGCGCATCTACGAAGATGCCCACCTTGATGATCTAAAAGAGTTTGACGCCGGCGCCCTGGCCGACGGGGCAAATGACAGCTTGGAATTTTTCAGGGCCCACCGGCCGGGCAGGGCCGGAGTCCGCGTCGTTAACCCGGCGATCGCAGGTTTGGCAGATGTCACCGTCATCCAAGTCAGCAACGACGACATGCCCTTCCTGTTGGATTCTGTACTTGGTGCCCTCAATGATCGCGGCTTGGAAATCAGGCTGGTGCTGCACCCGATCATCGCCACACGGAAAGACCGCGGCGGTGGTATCTTGGAAGTCCTGCCCCATGGCAGCGAAACTGATACGGGCGGTGTTGTTCGCGAAAGCCTGATCCAGATTTTTGTGGAACGAATTGAGCTTGCCAGCGAGCACAAAGATCTGGAGCGTATTCTCAAGTATGTCTTGGATGAAGTGCGCTTTGTGGTAACAGATTGGAAACCTATGCAAGGCGCCTTGCGTGCTTTGATCCAAGATTACCAAAACATGCCGCCACCCATTGCAGTGGACGAGCTTGCCGAAGCCTTGGAGTTCATGCAGTGGCTGCTTGATGACCACTTCACCTTAATGGGTGTGCGCTCCTTTGATTTCACCGGGAGCGTTTCCAAAGGCGACCTGAAACCAAAGGCGCGCGAAGGCTTCGGGCTGTTGCGCAACCCGGATGTGCAGGTGTTGCGGCGTGGTGCCGACTTGGTGTCGTACACCCCGGAGCTGGTTGAGTTCATGGGCACGTCCGCGCCTTTGATCATCACGAAAGCCAACGTGCGTTCAAACGTGCACCGCCGCGCTCACATGGATTTTATCGGCATAAAACGCTTCAATGATGATGGTAAGCTGGTCGGTGAGTTAAGGGTTGTCGGGCTGTTCACATCCACAGCCTACACGCGCAGCCCGCGCTTCATCCCAATTCTGCGACGGCGCCTGAACCAGGTCATCAAGTTGTCGCGGTTCAATCCGGACAGCCATTCCGGCAAGGCGCTGATCAACGTGCTGGAAACCTACCCGCGTGATGAGCTATTTCAGATTGAGCCGGAGTTGTTGGGCGAGATCGCCGACGGCATCATGCAGCTCGATGAACGCCCACGGCCACGCCTGTTTATCCGCGTTGACAAGTTCGACCGATTTGCTTCGGTCTTGGCCTTCTTCCCGCGCGACCGCTACACCTCCGATGTGCGCGCAACAGTGGGTGAAATGCTGGCGAACGTTTACGAAGGCGTGGTCTCGGCATTCTACCCTTCGTTTCCGGAAGGTTCATTGGTGCGGGTGCACTACATCATCGGCCACCGTGCCGGCAAAATGCCCCGCCCTTCAACGGAATCGCTTGAGCAGCGGATGGTCGAGCTCATCCGCACCTGGGATGATCGCCTGTCTGATGCCATTGCCGATGCAGTTGAACCCGCCGAGGCGGCCAAGTTGCAAAGAAATTACAATGAGGCATTCTCCGTCTCCTATCAGGCTGCCTATGAACCTGAACAGGCCATCAAGGATATTGGCAGAATCAAATCGCTCGATGACGGCAGCGACATTGCCCTCGTGCTTTACCGTCCAAAAGACGTTGGAGCAGATCGGGTCAATCTAAAGCTCTATCATCTTGGTGATCCAATTCGGCTCAGCGACCGGCTGCCTATTCTCGAACAGTTGGGCCTCAAGGCGATTGATGAGCGCACCTTCACCATCCGCACAAACGGTGCATCATATGTGTTGCACGACATTGCTTTACAGACAGCCGATGGGAATGCGCTAGACCTGGACGCCCGAGGCACCCTCCTTGAAGAGGCGTTCCAGGCAGTATGGACCGGTCAGGCGGAAAATGATGGTTATAACAATCTCATTCTCAAGGCCGGCCTGACCTGGCGCGAGACCGCCTTGCTGCGGACCCTTGGCCGCTATTTGCGCCAAGCCGGCATCCCTTATAGCGACCATTATCTCTGGCAAGCATTGATCCGCCATGTCGTCATTGCAGGCAATTTGTGGTCGATGTTCGAGGCCCGGTTTGCGGTGGACAGCAAAGCGGACAAGACCCGCAGTGCCGCCGAGAACAAGATTGCAAAACGCATCGAAACAGCCTTGGCCGATGTGCCCAGCCTGGATGATGACCGCATTTTGTGGCGTTTCATGAATCTCATTCAATCTTCGCTGCGTACCAATTTTTATCAAACCGATGACCAGGGCAACATGCGCCCAACCATCGCCATCAAGATCAACAGCAGCCTGATTGACGAGCTGCCGGAACCCCGGCCCTACAGAGAGATCTTTGTTTACGCCCCCGATGTGGAGGGCATCCATTTGCGCGGCGGCCCGATCGCCCGCGGCGGCCTAAGATGGTCAGACCGGCCGGAAGATTTCCGGACCGAAGTTTTGGGCCTGGCCAAAGCGCAGCAAGTGAAGAACGCGGTTATCGTTCCAGTGGGCGCCAAGGGCGGCTTCGTGCCCAAGAACCTCAACAGCGACATGTCCCGCGAAGAGTTTCTGGCAGAGGGCGTGCGCTGCTACAAGCTGTTCATCACCTCGCTGGTGCAGATCACCGATAATCTTAGAGGCGTGAAGGTCATTCCGCCGAAAGGCGTTGTGCGTCATGACGGCGATGACCCCTATCTTGTGGTGGCCGCTGACAAAGGCACGGCAACCTTCTCAGACATCGCCAATAGCATCTCCGAGGATCATGACTTCTGGCTGGGTGATGCTTTCGCATCCGGCGGCTCTGCCGGCTATGACCATAAAAAGATGGGCATCACCGCACGGGGCGGCTGGGAAGCCGTGAAGCGCAATTTCCGCGAGATGGATATTGATATCCAAACGCAGCCGTTCACCGCAATCGGTTGCGGCGACATGTCGGGCGATGTGTTCGGCAATGGCATGCTTTTGTCCAAAGCAACCAAGCTGATCGCAGCGTTCGATCACCGCGATATCTTCATCGATCCCGATCCGGACCCAGCCAAAAGCTGGGCCGAACGCAATCGCATGTTCAAACTGCCGCGCTCCAGCTGGCAGGACTACAACACCAAATTGATGTCAAAGGGTGGCGGAATTTTCCCAAGGACCCTCAAAACCATTCCGCTGTCGCCTGAAATCAAGGCCATGACCGGGCTCACGGCAAAGTCATGTACGCCGAACGAGCTGATCAAGGCCTTGCTCAAGTCATCATGCGACCTGCTGTGGTTCGGCGGCATTGGCACCTATGTGCGGGCCACTCACGAAACGGATGCAGATGTTGGTGACCGGACAAACGACATTCTGCGGATTACCGCACCAGAGGTTGGGGCGAAGGTTGTGGGCGAAGGCGCAAACCTCGGCTTCACCCAGTTGGCACGCATTGAATTCGACATTCATGGCGGGCTTATCAACTCTGATGCCATCGATAACTCTGCCGGTGTGAACTCCTCGGACGTTGAGGTGAACATCAAGATTGCCCTCGGCGCGGCCGAACAGGCCGGCAAACTCTCCCGCAAAGCACGCAACCAACTGTTGGAAAAGATGACCGACGAAGTTGCCGAACTGGTGTTGCGCAACAACTATTTGCAGAGCCTTGCCATCACCATGGCACTTGAAGGCGGCGATGAAGAATTCGGTTTCCTGGTGCGCATGATGCAAGCGCTTGAGGCAAATGGGGACCTGGACCGCGAAGTTGAAGACCTGCCCGACAATGTGGAACTGGCCGAACGCCAGGCCGCCGGCAAGGTTTTGACGAGACCAGAGATCGCCGTGCTTATGGCCTATGCCAAATTGGTTCTGTTCGAACAGCTTCAGGCCAGCGGCATTTCATCAGAGCCCTATTTTGCACGCGAGCTTTCTGACTACTTCCCAGGTCAGATGCGCAAGAAGTACGAAGGTGAAATCAAGGGCCACCGCCTGGGCAGTGAGATCATCTCCACCGTCTTGGCGAACGACATGATCAACATGGTCGGGCCCGCCTTCGTTAACCGTCTGCTGGAAGAAACCGGCGCTGGAGTGGCCGACTTGGCGCGTTCATTTGCAGCTGCAACCGATGTTCTGAACCTGACGGAAATCAGGGCTGAAGTTGATGCGCTAGACAACAAAATTGCATCTGAAACCCAGATCAGCCTCTATGACGAATTGCAAACAGCACTGCGCCGTCAAATGACCTGGTTTGCCCGCAATGGCGACTGGAGCAAGGGCATCCAACCTGTGGTGACACATTATGGCAAGGCGCTCACCGGCCTCGCACCGATGTTCTCCAAGGTGCTGCCTGAACGCCAGCGTGAACGCGTGGCTGAATTCTCCGATTCCTTGAAAGCACAAAAAGTTCCGGCAGGTCTGGCGGCCAAAATTTCCGATTTGCGCTTCCTATCGCGCAGCTCCGATGTTGCGCTGGTGGCAAGCCGCACGGGCAAGCCGCTCAAAGACGTTGGCCAGGCCAGCTTTGCCATGGCACACGAACTTGGCATCGACCAGATCGTATCGCGCACCATGCAAATATCGGCACGCGACCATTACGAGCGGATTGCGATCAACCGGGCCGTGGACAGTGTGTTCTTGGCGCTGCGCGCAATTGTGATGCAAACCTTCTCGGCCCGCAGCAAGGGACCGGCGATGGACAATTGGATCAAGGCCAACTCGGATGGCCTGAACCAGGCACGCAATACGGTGAACGATATGGTGTCAGGTTCAGAATTCACCCTGGCCCGGCTAACCTTGGCGGCCAGCGCCTTGGGCGAATTGGCGGCCGATTGATCAGCGCAGCAGGACCGCAGTTCCTGCGGCTGTGACCATCAGCATCGTGCTCTTGTCGCCAACGGTTTCATAATCGATGTCGACGCCGATCACCGCGTTGGCGCCGAGTGCCGCAGCTTCTTGCGACATTTCCTCAATGGCAATGCTGCGGGCGTTGTTGAGCTCTTTTTCATAGGAGCCCGAACGGCCACCAACAATATCGCGGATTGAGGCAAACAGGTCGCGAAAGATATTGGCGCCCATTACGGCTTCGCCCGCGACAATGCCGCGGTACTCGGCAACTGTGCGGCCTTCCACTGTGTTCGTTGTGGTGACTAACATGGACGTTCTCCTGAAGATTTTCGCTTAATGCCTGAAGTGCCGCATTCCGGTGAACACCATGGCAAGGCCGGCTTCGTCGGCTGCCGCGATGACGTCCTCATCGCGCATGGACCCGCCCGGCTGGATTACGGCCGTTGCCCCTGCTTCTGCAGCCTGCAGCAAACCGTCGGCGAAGGGGAAGAACGCATCTGATGCAACGACCGAACCTTTTGCCAGAGGCGCATCCAGGCCAGCACTTTCAGCTGCATCGCCAGATTTGCGTGCCGCGATGCGTGCTGCATCCACCCGGCTCATCTGCCCGGCGCCGATCCCAACTGTTGCGCCGTCTTTTGCGTAAATGATGGCATTGGATTTCACATGCTTGGCAACCTTGAAGGCAAACAGGAGATCGGCAAGTTCCTGTTCGCTTGGCGCCCGTTTGGTCACCGTCTTTAGATCGTCCAAACTCACATGGCCGGCATCGCGCGCTTGCACGAGCAAACCGCCAGAGACCGATTTAAAGGCAAGGCCTTCCTGGGTTGGGTCGGGCATTGCATCGGTGAGCAGCAGGCGCAGATTTTTCTTTGCAGCAATAATTTCTTGGGCAGCCTCGTCTGCACCGGGTGCAATGATGACTTCGGTGAACACCTCCACAATGGCCTCCGCCGCCGCAGCGTCCAGTGGATGGTTCACCGCAACGATGCCACCAAAGGCACTCACAGGATCGCAGCGCAACGCTTTCTCATAGGCCTCCAGAACACTTCGCCCGGTCGCCACGCCGCACGGGTTCGCGTGCTTAATAATTGCTACGGCAGGTTTGCCGGCTGGGAATTCCGCCACACATTCATAAGCCGCATCAGTGTCGTTGATATTGTTGTAGGACAGCTCTTTACCTTGAACTTGACGGGCCGTGGCAACCCCCGGCCGTGCGTTCCCATCGCGGTAGAAGGCCGCCTGCTGGTGAGGGTTTTCGCCATAGCGCAGCGATTGCACAAGCCGGCCACCGAAGCCCCGAAAATCAGGGGCGGCGTTATCCAGGTGTGCAGCAAACCAATTGGAGATGGCAGCGTCATATGCACTTGTCCGGGCATAGGCTTTCGCAGCTAAATGCTGACGTGTCTCATAGGTGGTCCCGCCATTGTTTGCCGCAATCTCATCGAGAACACGCTGGTAGTCCTCAGGCTCAATCACGACGGTGACGGCAGCATGGTTTTTGGCCGCAGAGCGGATCATCGCCGGGCCGCCAATGTCGATGTTCTCTATGGCTTCATCATAGTCTGCATTGCGCGCAATGGTCTGCTCAAAGGGGTAAAGGTTCACGACAACCAAGTCGATATTGCCAATGGCGTGTTCCTTCTGCACCGCCTCATGCTCAGCATTGCCGCGCACCGAAAGAATTCCGCCATGCACCACCGGATGGAGGGTTTTGACCCGGCCATCCATCATTTCAGGAAAGTTTGTGAGATCGGAAATATCCCGAACCTCAATTCCGGCCTCCGAAATGGCTCGCGCCGTACCTCCGGTGGAGACCAGCTCAACGCCGACTGCCGCTAGGGCGGTGGCAAATTCAATAAGGCCCGATTTGTCGGAAACCGAGATCAGGGCTCGCTGTATGGTGTGATGTGTCGTGTTCATGGGGCCGGATTAGCATGCAGGCTCCGGTGTTTGAACCACCGGAGCCAAATCATGCACGGCCAAAGTGCCGCAAAGCGACTTTATTACTCGGACTTGTTATCGCTGCCGTCACCTTGCCCGCGCTCATCATCACCGTACCGGCGATGATGCTTACGGTGGTGCTTGCCATGCCGGCGGTCTGCGCGGCTAAGCGCTCCATCGCCGTTGCGGTCACGCCGCTCGACAATTTTCGACAGGGGTTTTGCGTATTCTTCCAGCGTCACGTTCGCATCCCCATCCACGTCAAAGCGTTGAAAGGCCCGAACCATGCGCCTGCGGAAGGCTTCAAGCCAAAGGCCTTGAAACTCCTCCAACGAAAGTTTGCCATCGCCATTACTGTCATACTTGCCATGGCGGTCGTTACGGTTCTTGTCAATTTCCTCTTGCGTGACCTTGCCATCTTCATTGGCATCGTAGCGCTTCATAAACCAGCGGCCCATGCGGCGATGATGCTTCATGCCGCCTTGATGGTATCCGCCGCCGCCGTGCCAGCCGCCGCGATCTGTGGCGTTTGCAGGCACGGTGAAAGCAGCCATTGCCAGTACACCGGCGCTAACTGTGGCAAAGGTGAGTAGTCTGATGTTCATAGTCATAATCAGCCTCATAATGATTGCATTGGATACAGTGTAAGACGGAACCATGGCGGAAGTTCCGTCGCTGGGGCGATGAACATTCTTTTTGTCTTAAATGGTGTGAAGACACCCAGATCAATTCAAAGGGGTAGTTCAGGCGCGGCCTGCAGATCGAGCTGGCTTTTCGCCTGTTTCTCCAACTTCTTGAACGCCCAGATGACCTTATGACCTTCGGCCGCATAGCCTGAGAGGACGATTTGAAGTGTTTTCTGCGGGTTTGGCCGATCAACCAGATAAACACTATCCTCCAGAGAGAGCCGGGCTCCCTTCGCGCTAAAGCGCCAGCCTGAGCGGTCGGGCAACAGCAGCATTGCCGAATTCTGGTCTTGCGACAAAGTGGCTTTCACCGAGGGATGCAGGTGAAAACGTATCGCGAAACTTTGGTGGTCGAGGTTACGCGGGGACTCAGAAACAGGCGCGAAATTGTCTTCGCCCCTAAGATTGAGACCATCCGGACTGAGCCAAAGGGCCCGTTCATGCAGCAATCCATTACTCCGGACGTATCCATCGTGACTTGTCGTCACCAGGGTTCCGCCCTCGTGCCGGTCCACTGCGCAATTCACATCGCGTAGGCCCCAATGGATGGGCCCGCCCAGCAGTTTCCGCACAAGCCCGTTCTCAAAAAACCTGATGGAGGAGCGGTCAGCAATGCAAGCTGTTGAATGGGCCGCGGTGGCCCGCACATGCTTGCCCCATTCGCGCATATGAGGCGGAGGTTCACCGCAGCTGACCACGATGCGCTGCAATCCCTCCGACAATTCAAACGCCAAGGTGCCGGCGTGGGCCTGTGCAGCAAATGGCGGCGCCGGCGGCACCCCGCAGTCGACGATGACAACAGTGCGCTTGTGATTGAGGCGGCTGTAGCCGGAATAAGAGGCAAACGCGACGGGTTTGCCACCAATCTCATCGTGATTGAGAATGGACCGAATCGCCCCTCTCATCGCACTGCCCACGCCGTTGAACGCCGCAAGTCCGCCATCTCCATGACACAGCATGCGTGCCATAGGCACTGCCCGATCGATTGAATTGCAGAGGTGTGTCGGGAATTCGATACCCTGGCGCTCAATGATTTCGGCCAAGGGCACGAGATCAAGCAGCATATCTACAAGCGTTTGGGCGTTACGCGAGATGTGGCCGCCATCTGTCAGTATTTGGCTCGACAATTCGCGGCTCAGGGCCTGAAACGCCGTATCACGAAACCTGAGCCCCGTGTCCAAGCAAACCGAGGCATAGGACAGGGCCATCGCCGCATCCAACTTCCCCCGGCCTGCCGGTGCGAAGGGCAACCGCCTCTGAATCCAACGAATGTGACGGCCAATGGATACAAAAAACACATCCTCAAATTGATCGCCCGCCTTTTCCAGCAAAAACGTCGAAGTGTAGAGCAAATTGAGAAGCCGGCGCGCCGTCGTTCCCATCTGCCATGCCGTCGCATGATGACCGTCGCGTGTCTTGATCCAATCACCGAGGAGCGATCTGGCCTGGGCGCGCTGCAGTTCGCTGCCGCCCGCTTGCAGGTCCGCAAGCCAGCCAAACGCATGCAGCTGCTCGTGCCAAGCCCTTGATGCGACGCACTCAAACGGCAACACGGCGCCCGTGGTTACAGTCTCGCCAGCTAATGTGTATCGGCCCCGGTAGATCTCACGGCCTTTGTCGGGATTTCCGTCGCGCATCGGCTCAGGGGTAACCACAATAGCGCCCGGAGTGATGGCCCGGGGAGGAGGAAGAAGCAGGCTCGCACGCCCAAATGCCGCTTGCAGCAAATTCACAGATGCTTGGCTGAGCGCAGAGCCATACGTGGACCCAGAGGCTTGCATGTCGCGCGTTGTCATGGCTTGTCCAACCGACACATCATCGGCCCAGACAACGCCCCAGAGCTAGTCGCCTGCACGCATGCGTGCGATATTGGCTGCGTACTGCGCTGGTCCACCTCGAAATGTCGCTGTTCCGGCCACAAGAACATCCGCACCTGCTTCAATTGCTTTGCCGGCGGTATCGAAACTGATTCCGCCGTCCACCTCAAGATCGATGTCGCGTCCGGTCTCGTCGATCATTTGCCGGAACTTGGCGATTTTTTCCGCCATCCTGACAATATACGACTGACCGCCAAAGCCCGGATTGACCGTCATGACAAGGATCAAATCCAGATCCTCGATGAGCGGTGCGACCACTTCCGCAGGTGTTGCCGGATTAAGCGCCATTCCCACCTTGCAGCCCAAAGCTCTTATGGCCTGCATTGTGCGGTGAGAATGGGCCCCGGCTTCCCAGTGGAATGTGATGATCTGGGCTCCAGCGTCGGCAAACGCCTCAAGATAAGGGTCCACCGGTGCGATCATCAAATGCACATCGAATACCTTATCAGTACAGTTTCTTAACGATTTGATAACACTTGGCCCAAAACTGATATTCGGGACAAAATGTCCATCCATCACGTCAAGGTGGACATAGTCTGCGCCAGCTTCATCGATGGCTTGCACCTCTTCGGCCAGACGCGAAAAATCGGCAGCCAGGATCGAGGGTGCAATGCGGATTGGTTTTGCCATGATGGCTGCATATCAGCCAATTTCCCCGACCACAAGCCGCACATATCGGAAGCTGTGGAGCACTTTCAGGTGCAGGTTTTCAATGTGTCGAACACTTTGCTAAGCAGGCGACCAACCGCGGTGCTTCGGGATGTGTTCGCCGCGTTGCGCTCTGGCTCTATACCTTTGAAAAGTCCGCCAATTTTCTCCGCAATCTTAAAAGAAAAAACGAAGCTGGGCGAAAAGCCCATCCGCATGTCAGACAAGATCAGTGTATCGCCATCCACCTTGTAGCTGAAGAACCCGCCGGTGAACCATTCAAGCCGCTTAACCGAGTCGGGCAGCTGCGCATCAGGTGGTGGCTCTGCACCGCGAGAGCCGCGCTGAACCGGGACGATCGCACATCCAGGTGCGATACCCGTCAAGGCCGACACAAATTCCTTTTCATCCACGCCCAGGATCTGCCAACCAACGATATTGAACGGTGTGGGTTGAACATGAACGGCCTTTCCTTGAAACGCCGGATGGCTTTCTGCACGGGCTTTGACTGATAAATGGCCGACCATGCCGAAGCCCAAATAGATCGTCGCTGCAGCAAGCGTCCCGACTAGCACCCGGTATCCCGGCTCGCGTTTGCGCCAAAAGACAAGCACACCGATCAGGAGCAGCAAGGTGTATATCGGGTCTATAATGAACACCGCAGGAAAGGCGACCGGCGTCAGGCCTGGCGGTGCATTGCCAAATGGCCACAGAATTTGCGTGCCGTAGGTTGTAAGTGAATCCAGCAAAGGATGGGTCACCAGACACAGCCAAACGGCAAGCAAAGTGAGCCTGAACTTGTCCTTTAGCGCCCCAATTGTGCGCGATAACAGACCGGCAATGAGCGGCGAAGCTGCGGTGAGGATCAACACCGAATGGCTGAAACCACGATGATACGTCATATTGTCAATGACATTGCCCATTGGAATGAAAGAATCCAGGTCAGGCAGGGTGCCAAGGATGCCGCCAATCAACAGTGCGCGCGGGCCAAGCGTGCGGCCAAGAGTTACGCCAGCCACACTGGCACCGAGTAGGAACTGGGTCGCTGAATCCATAACCTGCGGCCTGCCTGATCACTCCAGACAGTCACATTTGGCGGCTTAAAGACCGTTTATCAAGCGGATTGTTAGCCGCCACATTTTTGTGATGAAAGAAGCGGGCGCATAAACACGAGGCAGGCCACGAAAAACAACGCACTGCCGGTAATCGCTGCAAGGTCACCCGACTTCAAGCTGGACAGGGTGAAAAAAGCGGCCGAAAGGGTGAACAAGACCCAGCCGGCCAGCTCGAAGCGGAACTTTGCTTTGGCGGTCATATTGTCGGCTCCAAATCTGCGCCGAGTGCCTTTACCACAAGGCTTTGAAAGTGATGAACTGCATGTTCTGATAGTTCAGACATTTCTGAATCAATAACAAACCGGCCTTGATTGTAGCCCTTTGAATTCAGGCCTTTCTGCACTTTTTCGCACAAAGACACATCTTCAGGCTGCAGCACATCCTTTTGATAATCCATGGCATCTTGAAGCTGTTGAGTGGATTTGCCGTCCGGCACGAACCAGTCCTGGTACTCAATTGTGCGCCCCGGCCCGGCCGAAATAATTTGCAAGGTCGAGATGTTCGGCTCGCCCGGATAGACCCAGATCGTCAAGTTTGGCCACAAGAACCAGCCCGCATAACCAAAATCCACATCACCCTTTTTGAACTTAAAGGCGTTGCTGTCGGTTGACCGAGCAGCGCCGGAGACCTGACTGGAGAAGATACCGTGCACCGTGGTCCGATAGGTATCCATATCCACCAGATCGACGAAATCCTTGTGTGCCGGATGGCAATGATAGCATTCCAGAAAATTGTCGATCATGACCTTCCAATTGCAAGCCACATCGTAGACATCTCGCTGGGCAAATTGCAGCTGTTCAACATGCGGACAATAGTGACGGATCTCATCTTCCAAATCTTCGGTTTGCTCCTTCAGGGCGGCGGCATCCGGGTCCAAATTCACGAACACAAAGCCGCAAAATTCTTCGACACGGATCGGTTTGAGACCAAAGTCGCACTTCTTGAAGCTGCCCATATCCTGGGTGTTGCGGGCTGCTTTCAGGCTTCCGTCCAGGTCAAATGACCAGGCATGGTAGGGGCAAACAATAAGATTGGCGCGGCCCTTGCCGTCCAACAGCTCATGGCCACGGTGCGGGCAAACATTGTAGAACGCTCTCAGTTCCCCTTCGCGGTCGCGCACCACAAACACACTTTGCTCGTGGATCTGGGCCGTGAGGTACTGACCCGCCTGGGCCACTTGAGACTTGTGCCCCATGCACCACCAGTTGCGGTAAAAAATCGCCTCTTTTTCAAGGCCGTAGATCTCCGGATCGGTGTAGAACCGCGCCGGAATGGTGAAGGATTCTGCTGGATTCATGCAGAACTTCGCATCACCTTCGCGCAATCGCAGAACAGGGGACGTCATGGGTGGTCCTCTCCGAGCCTTGTCAATCTTAGCTGCAAATATTAGTAATTCTGATCTAAACCTGACGCAAACGACGTTTTCTTAGATATTTTAATAAGCAGTACTAATGCAAAATTTCAGACAATCCCTGCCACCGCTCGACCACCTCATTGCCTTCGAAGCGGCTGCCCGTCACGGCAGCTTCACCAAGGCAGCTCACGAACTGAACATCACCCAGTCGGCCGTCAGCCAGCAAATCCGCACCCTTGAGGACCGTATGGGTGTGTCGCTGTTCGAACGGAGCCACAAGGTTGTGCGCCTAACCGCTGAAGGGCGGACGTTTCAAAACAGCGTGTCGGTCGCGCTTGGCCATCTTCTCAGTGCGGCCAATACCGTGCGCGGCACGACCAGCGCCGGCGGCAAAAGGTTGCATGTGGCCACGGACGATTCCATTGCCGCCCTCTGGCTCACACCGCGCCTGCACAAGTTTCAAGCTCTTTTCCCGGAGATCACACTTCGCCTCACCTCTTCAGACCGGATCGAGGAGTGTTTCGCCGATCCTGTTGAATTGGCCATCGTGCACGGCGATGGGGGCTGGCCGGGATATGAATGCGAGCTGTTCATCGAAGAAGAGATTTTCCCGGTTTGCGCCCCGACTTATCTTGAGAAGTCCGGTCCGATACATACCGCAACTGATTTGGCCGGAGCCGATCTCGTCGACCTTGACTATGAACGCTGGAATTGGATGAACTGGGCCATCTGGCTCACCGAAAACGGCGTCGCGCTGGCAAGCGAGCGGCGAAAGTTCCAGTGCAATTCCTACCCGCTCGTCATGGAAGCTGCTCGCAATGGGCAAGGAGTGGCCCTGGGCTGGCGCCAGTTCGTGGATGATGACCTGCTGGCGGGCCGGCTGACGCGCCCGATTAACACAAGCCTAAAGACCCATTTCGCCTATTATCTGGTGCGCCGGTACAACCGGCCAGAGAGCCCGCAAGCCAGAGCCTTCCGCAGTTGGCTGATCAGTGAGCGCGACAGCCAGCCGCTGCATGCGCCTTAGGTTCCGATCAGACCGATAACGATGCCCATGATCATCAGCACGCCGAGCCAGTGGCCACCGTCGATGATGGTCAGCGACCAGGACGCATCCTGGAAGCGGTGGTTCACGATAAGCGTGGTGGCCACAAACCCGAGCCAGACGAAAAACGCGGAGATCATGCCGCCGGTCACGGAAATCTGCGAAAGGTGTCCCATGACCCCGGCCAGAACCCAGGCGATGACCAACTGGCAGACAAACGTCAATGCGTAGATCATCGGGTTTGGTTTGGGCGGCTCGCTCAGTTCCATCGCCGCCATCCACTGTTTGCTCAATCCGCCATACCAAGCCGCACCAAACATAAAGGCCGCAACCGCGGCACCCAAAACGGCAAGATAATTGATTCCGGTAAATTCCATCGTGGTTCCCTCGTATAGTTAACTAAACGGATAACTATTACAAATCACCGGAGCCGTCATTCAGAACGTGGAAAATCCTTCAATCCGCCCATCCGGCAGACCTCTGCCCACTCATTAGGTCTCACGGGCTGCACCGAAAGACGGACCATTTTGACCAAAGCCATCTCTTCCAATTTCGGACTGGCTTTAACATCGGCCAAGGTCACGGAGTTTGGCATGTCGCACACCGCTTTGACGTCAACACAGTCCCAGCGCTCATCATCGGTGGTCGAGTCCGGATGAGACAGCGCACAAACCTCCACGATCCCAACCACATCCTTACCGATGTTGGAATGGTAGAAAAATCCCAGATCACCAATTTTCATTTCCCGCATATTGTTGCGGGCCTGATAGTTTCGGATGCCGTCCCATTCTTCCCCTACATCGCCCTTCGCCTTTTGTTCATCCCAAGACCATTTGTCGGGCTCTGACTTAAACAACCAATAGGCCATGCTCTATCCTTCCGGGTTCTTCAAAATCCAGTTCCACTGCCTGACCTCTACCGATTCAAAGAGACCGGCCTTGGCATAGGGGTCCTCGGCGGCAATGGCTTCTGCCTCTTGCTTAGAGCCGGCCTCGATCACCACCAGGCTGCCACTCGGGCTGCCTTCGTCGTTGAGGAAGGGGCCGGCGGCTTTCAATGAATCGCCAAGCCCTTGCAAAAAGGCAACATGATCGGGGCGGACGCTCATTCTGAGATCCACAGACTTTGGTTTGTCCGTGCAGATCAGCGCATACAACATACTCATTGTTCTCCTGGGTGTTAGGTTTCGGTTCGGATTGGACGGGTCAGCAGGTTCTCGATTGTATCATCGACACCGGCCGCGCCGGAGACAATGTTATGTACGGCAGTGGATATGGGCAGATCTATCCCCAGCTTTTGGGCCATCTCCACCACTACACTGGAGGTGTGAACCCCTTCGCTCACCGAGTTCCGCTCAGCAAGCACCTCTTCCATGGTGCGGCCCTGGCCCAGCGCCAGCCCCAAGGACATGTTGCGCGACTGGGCGCTGTTGCAGGTCAAGATGAGATCGCCCAGCCCGGACAGCCCGCCAAGAGTTTCCAACTTGGCCCCCTGCGCCACGCCAAAGCGCTGCAGCTCGGCGAACGCACGGGCAGTAAGCGCAGCACGGGCGCTGGCGCCGAAGCCTTTGCCTTCCACGATACCGCAAGCGATGGCGAGAACATTTTTGAGCGCACCGCCGACCTGAGCCCCGACAATGTCATCTGAAAGATAGGGTCGGAAGGACGGGATGGCCAATGCATCGGCCAGCTGCCGAGCAGCGTCCATCGAAGCGCTTGCGAGTGTCACCGCTGTTGGCAGGCCATGCGCCACGTCGGCAGCAAAGCTCGGGCCAGACAAGATCGACACCTGCGCCTGTGGCAGAGCCTCGCTCAGCACGTCGCTCAACAGCGCACCCGATTGCTGTTCGATGCCTTTAGCGCAAATGACCACCGGTGTTCCAGCTTCCACATGCGGCGCCAAGGCTGAAGCCACAACGCGTGTCGCTTGAGCCGGACAAACCAAGAGCAGCGCGTCCGCATCTGCCAGGTTTGCATAATCGTTGGTAGCTGAGATCTCAGGGGCTAGTCTTATGCCGGGCAGAAAGAGCGTGTTTTCGTGGTTCTCGTTAATGCTGGCGGCAACTTCGGTTTCGCGTGCCCACACAATTGCCCTGCGTCCAGCCCTGCTGGCAACGGTCGCCAACGCAGTTCCCCACGCGCCAGCTCCCACAACACCAACCGTCTCAATCACCTCTGCCATGATCTACACTTTCGCCCCCGCCTTGCCAGAACCTAGCACAGGCTTCGATGTGCTATCGAGGGGCCACCTTGCCCGGGCAGATGCATCGAGAGGAGACGGCTGACCGAGCGCCAATCGCTCCAATCCTACCCAGGCAATCATGGCAGCGTTGTCAGTGCAGAGCCATTGCGGCGGCACAAACAACCTGAAGCCGGTCCCTTCTGCAGCAGACCGCAGCGCCTCAGCCAGTGCTTTGTTGGCCGCGACACCTCCGGCAACCACCAGCGTGGGCACAGCACCAGGATGAGCGGCTCTGAACAGACCCATGGCCCGGCCGCACCGTTCCACCACCACATCAAGAACGGCCGCTTGAAAACACGCACTGATGTCTGCCACATCCGCCTCGGACACAGGCTCCAAGCCTTGTGCCACACGCCGCACCGCCGTTTTCAGTCCAGAGAATGAAAAATTGCAGGTGTCGGTTCCAGACAAAGGCCGGGGGAGCGCAAAACGCTCAGGGTTCCCACTTAGAGCCGCTTGCTCAACAAGGGGTCCGCCCGGATACCCCAGCCCAAGTAGCTTGGCCACTTTGTCGAAAGCCTCCCCAAGAGCATCATCGATCGTGGTGCCAAGGCGCACGTACTTGTCGGCCGCCTCAACACTCAAAAACTGTGTGTGGCCACCAGAGGCCAGAAACAGCAGGTAGGGATAGGCCACACCATCCGTCAGCCGCGGCGTGAGAGCGTGGCCTTCCAGATGATTAACGGCAAGAAGCGGCAGCGCGTGGGCCCAGGCGATTGCTTTGGCCGTGGTGAGACCCACCAGCAGTCCGCCGATCAAGCCCGGCCCGGCGGTTGCCGCCACTCCATCTATATCACCGAACCCCAGCCCGGCCTCATGCATGGTTTCTTCGATCAGGCGGTTGAGATGAACCACGTGGGCGCGTGCAGCAATCTCAGGCACCACGCCGCCATAGGGCGCGTGCTCCTCCAGTTGGGACAAAACTTTGCTGGATAAAATCGTGCCTGGACCGAACGCAGAACCGCGCACCAGGGCCGCAGCGGTTTCATCGCACGACGTTTCAATGCCAAGGACTGTTAATTCGCTGTCCACTTTGCCTTGCCTTTGGTGTTAGAACGGTTGCATCAATGCATCGTCTCTTGGGATGCCTTAAAACAGAAAGGATGCTGCTGTGCAATCTGGCCGCTTGCGTATCGGAACGCGGGGATCCCCCTTAGCCTTGCTTCAGGCCGAGGAAGTTCGCGACAAATTGGTGGCTGCACACGGTCTGTCGCCCGACGATATTGAGATCGTCGTCATTAAAACCACCGGAGACAAGGTGCAGGACAGGCCTCTGGCGGAGATCGGCGGCAAAGGCCTGTTCACCAAAGAAATTGAGGACGGGCTACATGATGGCAGTCTTCACATGGCTGTGCATTCCATGAAAGACATGCCGGCCGAACTGCCGCCTGGGCTGATCATAGACTGCCTTCTGACCCGCGAAGATGTTCGCGATGGCTTCATCAGCCCGCATCATTCATCGATCTCCGAACTGCCGGAAGGCGCGGTTGTGGGCACGTCATCTGTGCGCCGCCAGGCTCAGTTGCAACGGCTTAGGCCCGACATTAAGATCGTGCCGTTTCGCGGCAACGTGCAAACCCGGTTGCGCAAGCTTGAAGAAGGCATGGCATCCGCAACCTTTCTGGCTTGTGCTGGTTTGAACCGGCTTGGCCGTAGCGACCTCATTACTTCTCCAATCTCGCCTGAGGAAATGTTGCCGGCTGTTGCACAAGGCGCCATCGGTGTTGAAGTGCGCGCCGATGACAGCGCAACGCGTGATTTGCTCAAGCCTCTCAATGATGAAACTACTGAAATTACAGTAGCAGCAGAACGTGCCTACCTTTCAGTTCTCGACGGTTCCTGCCGAACACCTATGGCTGGTCTCGCTGAACTCTCTGGTGAGCAATTGCGCCTGCGAACTTGCGTGCTTTCAATGGACGGCGCCCGGTTCTTTGAAACCGAGCGCAATGGGTCAGTTGGAGATGCTGCAGAAATGGGCCGTGACGCCGGCGAGGATCTGAAGGCGCAGGCTGGCCCAGACATATTCAGCGCCTAGTCCCATGCGGTTCATCGTAACCCGGCCAAGCGAAGATGCGGCCAAGCTCATCACTAAGCTGGAGCGGGACGGACACAGCGGGCTTGCCGCGCCAATGATCCGCATTGCCAACTTGCCAGATGTGACACTTCCCAAAATGGAGTGGCAGGCCATACTGGTCACCAGCGCAAACAGCATTCGCGCTTTGGCCGTTCTTGCCGGTGGATCAGATTTGACGGCCGTGCCAGTGCTGGCTGTCGGACCCGCTTCAGCCCATGCGGCCACTTCAGCCGGCTTCAAGAGCGTCAGCACAGCACAAGGCGACCTGGAAGCCCTGTCCGAATTGGCCGTGCGGCAGTTGGACCCAGCCAAAGGGCCCATCTTCTACCCGTCCGGCACAATTATTTCTGGCGATCTTAAAGCGCACTTGGAGCGGCAGGGTTTTTCATGCACCCGCTTGCCGCTGTATGAAGCCGTGCCGGCCAGCGAATTTTCAGTCGAAGTCGCCTCGGACATTCAGGATGGGCAGGCAGACGGGGTCTTGTTGTTCTCGCCCAGATCAGCCCGAATATGGTCAAAATGCCTCGCCAACGCTGATCTGACCGAGGCGGCCTCAAGTTTGACGCATTACTGTCTTTCAACCGCAGTCGCAGACGCCCTTAAGGCCGACAGCAAAAACGGATCAACGTTTAAGAGCGTTGCCGTTGCTCCAGAACCGAACGAACACAGTCTCCTTCAGTTTATTGGCGCAAAATGATCTGGTTTAGGTCCTTTAGATTTGGTGTTGTGGGTATATATTAAGGGCACTAAACAACAGCGGGCACCGGCACATTCTTAAAAACCGGCTCCTGGTAATTTGGCAGAGGATCTCAAGCCAGAATGGCACAACGCAAAGGCACCAACCGTGGGCGCCGCCGGCAGGCAGCAAAAGCTCCAGTGATCGATCTTGAGGCAAGCGAGGTGCCCGAAGAAACGGATGCGCAGGCTGATGCTCAAGACAAAGCACCTGCAGCGTCAGAGTCAGACTCTGTTACCAAGAACGAGGACACTGCAGAACCAAGCCCACAAGAAGAGGCCGAAGCAACCGAGACCGCCTCTGAACCTGCTATAGAGATAGATGCAGAAAAGCCCAAAAGCGCTGGCCGCGGAAAGTTGATCGCAGCTGGCGTCGCCGCCCTGCTGCTGGCGGGCGCTGCCGGCGGCGCCTGGATCTATAAAGACATCGGCGCAGATTATTTCCCACCGGCCGCCTCTGAACGCCAGGCAGCGCGTCTGGCTGCATTGGAGACCAGAATTGCCAGCCTGGAGGCTACGAACGCCAATGTTTCCGCGGCCCTCTCAAAGCTGACATCTGAGCTCGGAGCGCTAAGCAAAAAGTTTGACACCACATCTGCATCGACGGCTTCCCAAAGCAAGTCAGCCGATGAGGCAATCGCCCTGGCGCAGAAAGCAAACGAGCAGGCATCCCAAACAGCTGCTGAGATAGAAAGCACGAAGGGCACCGCCAACAAGGCGCTTACCTTGGCAGAACAATCGCAAAAGGCAACGGAGGCAGCCGGCAAGGAGCTCAAATCGGCCCAAGTTGGGATTGATGAGTTGAAAGCAGCAATTGCCGCGGCGGCCGAGAGCGCCTCATCCCTCACCGGAGATGCAGGTGAAAGCGTTAAGGCGGCCCAAGCACAAATCTCCGGCTTGACGTTGAAACTATCGGAGCTTGAGCGAAAGCTAGACGCCGGTCTGGAAAAACCACGGGCCGATACTGGGCTCTCTGATAAAATTGGCCAACTGGATAAGGTTGTCGCTGCACTACAGACAAGCCTCGCTGATGCTCTGAAATCTCAAAAGGCCGATGTAGCCCAGGCAGGCAAATTGGCCCGGCGAGATCAGATGGTGCAGGCGCTTAGCGAGCTTACCAGCAATGCAAATGCCGGCCAGCCATTTGCCTCTGCCTTGGCGGTTCTGGAAAGCAGGTTGTCCTCTGAGCCTGCGCTTCAAGCCTTGTCGGCAGTGGCAAGCGCAGGCGTTCCAAGCGCAAAAACCTTGCTTGGTGAATTTTCCACCGTCCACGGCACCCTGTCTAAGACGGCAATTCAACCTGCACCCGAAACAGCAAAGGGAGATGAGGCGCAATCATCGTCTTTCTTCTCCTCCTTGCAAAGCAGGCTGTCCTCGGTCATCAAAATCCGGCCGTCCGGCACCAAAGATTGGACAAAGCTGGGCGATGAGATGGCGGCTCTGGCTGAAAAAGGAAATTTGACTGAGATGGTTCAGCTTGCCGACAACGTTCCCGAAACACCGCCCACAGCTCTTGGCGGTTGGTTGAAAAAGGCCAAGTCCAGACTGGCCCTTGACCGCAACCTCGCCGCCCTGTCCGCCAAGGCCATGGAACACTTGGCGTCCACCAGCAAGACCGGGGGGTGATAATCAATGTGGAACATGGTCATCCGTTTCGTAGTCATTGCGCTGGTCGCAGCCGGCGCCGTGTGGCTGGCTGAACGCCCAGGCACCCTCACATTCGACTGGTTGGGATACACCGTCGAAATCTCGATCATGGTCGCACTCACCCTGCTCGTAGTGATGCTGTTTCTGATTATCCTCGTGTGGAGCCTCATCCGGCGCGTGTTCAACATTCCTGGCGCATTGTCCGGATTCTTCACGCGCCGCAAAAGTGAGAATGTGCATGAGGCGTTGACCAAAGGCATTGTTGCCGTTGGCGCCGGCGACAGTGCCTTGGCCACCAAATATGCCCGCAAGGCAAGCAACTTGGCGGGCGACGATCCCTTGGCGCAACTGCTCAAGGCGCAGGCGGCTCAATTGCGCGGGGATCAAGGCACGGTGAACCGCGTTTTCGAATCCATGGCTCAATCAAAAGACACCGAGGCCCTTGGCCTGAGAGGATTGTTCACCCAGGCACGCCAAGATGGCGACATGGAAAAAGCCCGCGCCATGGCCGAAAAGGCGCTGGATCTGAACGCCGGCCTGGCCTGGGCGTCAAAAGCCATGCTGGCGTTTCAGTCTGCCGGCGGTGAATGGCGCGCGGTGGGCCTCACCCTCGACAATCAACGCTCTGCCGGCGTGCTCAGCAAGGATCAAGAGAGCCGGCTGCAAGCTGTGGTGCAAACCGCGCAGGCGATTGAGCTTGAAGAATCCCAACCGGACGAGGCGCTTTCATTTGCCGAGCGGGCCCTGCGCTCTGCGCCAGAACTCGTGCCGGCGGCGGTGGTGTCCGGCCGCATTTTGTCGAGCCAGCAGAACATCCGCAAAGCATCACGCATCCTGGAAAAAACGTGGAAGCTCGCCCCCCATCCCGATGTGGCGGAAGTCTATGCATATTTACGTTCCGGCGATTCCCCACAAGACCGCCAAAAGCGAATAAAGTCGCTCACCAACAAACATGGCGGCGGCGTCGAAGGCGCCGTGGCACTGGCTGTGGCATGCATAGATGCGCAAGACTGGAAAGAAGCGCGTGCCGCCCTCGCTGCGGTCAACGAGGACCGCCCGCCGGTCCGCGTCTGTGAGTTGATGGCGGAAATCGAGCAGGGAGAGTTCGGAGACAAGGGGCGTGCACGGGAATGGCTGTCACGCGCTGTGCGGGCTCCACGCGATCCGGCCTGGATTGCAGATGGACAGATCTCGAAGGTCTGGCATCCTGTCTCGCCGGTTACGGGTGAGTTGGACGCTTTTGAATGGGCGGTGCCCATGGAAAGCTTGACGCTTGTTGAGGAAGAGCCACCGGCGGCGGCAGCAGAGGCAGCTGAAGAGCCTGACGCCGATAGCGAGCCGGAAGCCGTTGAAACGATTGAGGTTGAAAGCGCTGAAGACGCCGATAAAACCGCAGAGCCTGAGGTTGAAGCCAAATCCGAGCCGGAACCAGAACCAACCGAAGAAACCGTAATTGAACCTGATCTGGTTGAAGAAGAAAAGTCCAATGCCGAGGATACTCAACCTGCTAATGGAGCTGATCAAGAAGCCGAGGAAAAGCAGGCAGGCAAAAAGAACAATGATCCAGTGGACATGCATCGACCGGATGATCCGGGCCCGCGCAAACCTGTGAAAGCGGCAAGTGGAAACGGCAAGCCTTGGTATCAGGGCATGTTCTCTCGCTGAGGCGCCCTAGTCCGGCCGGTCGTTCAACTTGCACCCGTGATCATTTGAGGCTAAGAGATCGCCGGTCAGATCCTGACAATTGTGCCGCATTAGCTCAGTTGGTAGAGCATCGCATTCGTAATGCGGGGGTCGGGTGTTCAAGTCACCCATGCGGCACCACTTTTTTTGCCAACAAGTATGCGTCTCATCGCATCAAACTGGGCAGGCGCTCATTCAGCCCGGCAGCCTCGCGCATGAAAAAGCGCTTCACCGGCGCCAGTTGATTGACCACCGATATACCCAAATCCCGTGCCGCCCGCAGGGCCTGATTGTCGTTGGAGAAAAGCCGGTTAAGCCCATCCGACATCAGTGCCACTTTGAGATTATCAAACCGGCGCCAGGCTTCGTAATCCTGCAACACCGCCTCTGATCCAATATCCAGCCCCAGGCGCGCCTTGGACTGCAGCACATCGGCCAGAGCCGCCACATCCCGCAACGCCAAATTGAAACCCAGGCCGGCGATCGGATGAATGCCATGGGCGGCGTCCCCTAACAAAGCCACACGGGGAGCGGCATAAGACCGGGCCACATGCATTGATAGAGGATAGCTGAACCTTGGACCGACCGGCGTCACTTCACCGAGATGAGCGCCAAAGCGACGTACCAACTCTGTACTGAAACCTTCATCATCAAGCTGCATGATGTGTTCTGCAAGCTGGCTATCTTCTGTCCAGACCAGTGACGAACGGTTGCCTTTAAGCGGCAAAATGGCAAAGGGGCCCGCCGGCAGGAAGTTCTCTTCCGCCCGGCCCTGATGCGGTTTGGCGTGCTCAACCGTTGTAACGATGCCGCTCTGCGGATAAGCCCACTTCACAGTTTCAATTCCCACCGCTGCACGAATGCGTGAGCCACGCCCATCAGCTGCGGCAATTAAGGGAGCGGTGTGCACGGCGCCGTCTTCAAGACGAACCGCAGCGTGGCCTGTATCAAAATCGAAATTCGTAGCCCGAACACCGGTGACAAGCTGAACTGCACCCTGAGCGACCACATGATCATATAGAGCTGCATAGAGATGCCGGTTCTCGATCATATAGGCAGAAGGCTCTCCAGGAGAATCACCCTCGCCAAACTGCAGCAAGGCCGGCCGTGCTGGCGCATCCAACCGTGAATCGGTCACCACGATTTTTTCCATCACCTGGGCATGCCCGGCCAGAGCCGGCCAGACACCAAGGGCCTTGAACATGCGTTTGGACGTGGCTGTGATCGCGCTGGCCCGGCCATCAAAAGCAACCTCGCGCTGCTTGGCCGGATCACCGGCATCAATCAGGGTAACCCGGAACGGGGCGGCCTGGCGGTTTGCTGTGAGGGCCGCGGCGGCCGCGAGCCCTGTCAACCCGCCTCCAACAATAAGAATATCCACTGGGTCCATGCCCTCCTCTAACATGCCTTTGCAGGCGAATGCCACATGGCTGCCCTGCGTCTAAAACGTTTTCACAAAGTGGATTCGATTGACCCTTGAACCCAGGCCGGGCCAGTGTAGATTGCGCGACGTAAAACACTGAGAAGGCCGGAGGATCCGGAGTGACGAGCCAATTGCGCCAATCTATTGTGCAGGCCTGTAGTGGCCGGTTTTTCTATGGCTGGATTATTGTTTTCGTGGGCAGCTTTGGGGTGTTTTCCAGCGGTCCCGGCCAGTCCCACACATTCAGCGTTTTTCTCGATCCCATCGGAACCGAGCTGGGCATCTCCAGCGCCTCCATGGCGACAGCCTATGGACTGGCAACTTTGGCGGCAGCGTTCATGTTGCCTCAAATGGGCCGGCTTATTGACCGCTGGGGACCGCGCAAGGGCCTGTTGCTCATCGTGCTGGCGCTGGGTGCGGCCTGTTTCTTTTTCGGCGCAGCGGCAAATTTTCTCTGGTTGGCGGTGGGCTTTGCGTTCATGCGTTTCTTTGGCCAAGGTTCATTGATGATGGGTTGCGCCAACATGGTGTCCCATTGGTTCACCTTGAACCGCGGCCTCGCCATGAGCTTGATGGCATTGGGCTTTGGGGCCTCCATGGCCGTGCATCCGCCTCTGTCCCAATATCTGGTGAACGAAATTGGCTGGCGCAACGCATGGTTCGCAATGGGGCTGATCACCTGGATCACCATGGTGCCGCCCCTTCTGCTACTGGTGTTCGACAAGCCCGAGGATGTTGGCCTGAGGCCAGATGGCGAGGCACCGGCCAAAGCAACCGATGAGGCCGACGGCACCGAGGAAATTTCCGGCCTCACGCTGAGCGAGGCTCTCAGAACCCCAACCTTCTACATTCTCGCCCTTGTGTGGTTCGCCATCGCCATGCTGGTCACCACCTTGCACTTCTATCAGGTCAAAGTGGTCACTGATCAAGGCTTAAGCAAGGAGGAGGCTGCGAGCCTGTTCACCGTTTCCGCCCTCACCATGGTCTGCATGATGCCTGTGGTAGGCCGCATGTTCGACAAGTTGCGCACACGCTACGTGGTCGCGCTCGCACTTGTAGTCACCGCGCTCAACCTGGCGGGGATCACCTTCGTCACCTCCTATGCCACCGGCATTGTCTATGCGCTGATGTTTGGTCTGAACAATGCACTCAGCATGACCATGTTCGGCTATATCTGGCCACGCTATTTCGGCCGCAAACATCTGGGCAGCATTCAAGGCACTGGCCAGATGGTCGGTGTGTTCGGTGCATCGCTCGGCCCCTTGCCTGTGGGGCTGGCCTATGATCTTGTGGGCAATGCAACGGCAACGCTGCAAGCGCTGGCAATCTTCCCGGCGGCTGCGGCAATCTTGAGCCTATTGTTCTTGCGCGCACCGGCCAACCTAACCGAAAGCGCCCATTTGGAGTGAACCAGAAGATGAGCAAGACCCAACCCCACATCTTGTTCATCCAAACGGACCAATTGGCAGCCAATGTCCTAAAGACATATGGCGATAAAATCTGCCAAGCTCCCAACATCGACTGGCTGGCGGAAACCGGCGTAGTGTTCGACACCGCCTATTGCAATTTTCCTCTGTGCGCACCTTCGCGCTTCTCCATGGCCACAGGTCTTCTCGCATCCAAGATCGGCGCCTATGACAATGCGGCCGAGATGCCGGCCTCAATCCCAACCTACGCTCATTACATGCGTGACTTGGGCTATCAGACGTGCCTCTCGGGCAAGATGCATTTTGTTGGACCCGATCAGCTGCATGGTTTTGAAAAACGCCTGACCAGCGATCTCTACCCGTCTGATTTTGAATGGACCGCCGACTGGGAGGCGACAGGCTTCAAGGGCGCAACCGACATCCGCATGCTCACCCGGTCCGGCATTTGCGCACGTTCAGTGCAGATCGATTATGACCACGAGGTCACCCATAGAGCGGTGCGGGAGATCTATGATGTGGCACGCTCGTCTGATGAGCGGCCGATGTTCATGCATGTTTCCTACACACATCCACATGATCCCTATTTGTGTACGCGCGATCATTGGGACCGCTACGACGGGTTGGACGTACCACCGCCTCGTGTTGGTTTGTTGGGCGAGGGTGAAGCTGACCCGCACAGCTTGCGCGTTCTGAAACAGCACGGGTTGGCCGATGCGGATGTGCTTGAAGACGTCGTGATGCGCGCGCGCCGGGCCTACTATGGGTCGGTCAGCTACATCGATGACCAGGTGGGCGCCCTGCTTGAGGCGCTGCAAGCATCGGGCCTCGCAGACAACACTGTAATCATCTTCTCGTCAGACCACGGGGAAATGCTGGGCGAACGCGGCCTGTGGCTAAAGAAGACATTCTTTGAACAGGCCTTAAGGGTGCCGCTCATCATTCATGCGCCAGGCCGATTCACATCGGGACGGGTGCGTGAATTTGCTTCCCTGCTTGATCTTCTTCCCACCTGCGCAAGTCTGGGCAGCGATGGCGCTTGGGACGGAGCGGTGGAAACTTTGGATGGGGGCGATCTGACCGCATATTTGGAGGCCGGCACAGCAGACCCTGAACGCACGATCTACGCGGAACTTCTGTGCGAGGGCATATTGGCTCCAATCTTCATGATCCGCCGCGGCCGGTTCAAGTTCCTCACCAGCAAAGGCGATCCCGATCAACTCTACGATCTGGACGCAGATCCGAACGAGCTCACCAACCTCGCAAGTGAAGCAGAACACGCAGAAACCGTTTCGGCGTTTCGGTGGGAAGCAGAAGAGAAATGGGACAGCGACAGCCTTGCCGCCGACATTCGCCTGAGTCAAAAACGCCGGCTATTTGTTCGCCGCGCCCACGCTCAGGGCGCAAAGCCGGCCTGGGATCATCTGCCGCCCGCTGGCGACGATCCCAATTGGTATCGCGGCGGAGAAAATTACAATGACTGGGCCTTCTCCTATTTGCCAGATGACCGCGATAGCTAGCGTGTGCGGGCCAAGCTCTGATCTGAACCTAAGCTGAAAACATCACTCACTTTTCATTCAAACCAAATTGAGTAAAGACCCCGTTCACAACCTAGAGAGGGTGCACTATCAGATGAAAGAATGCACCTATGAAAACCCTTAAACTCACGCTAGTGGCCGCTACGGCGGCTTTGTGTTTGCCTGTCCTTGCCACGTCAGCTTCGGCCCTACAGTGCAAAAATATTCCAACCCAAGTTAAAGTTCACGCCCCCACCAAATTTGCCTCAAGGGCCCAATCCAAAGCATCCTGGTCGATCAAAGTGAGAGGCAACAGAGGCTTGGCATGGTCGATTTGGCAGAACGCTAAAGCCAAGAGGGTCAAATGCGAAAAGGCCGGTCAGCGTTGGGTGTGTACCGCCCGGGCCAAGCCTTGTCTGCATGTAGTTCTGTAGGTTCTTCTGATTGAGTATTCTGGCATCCGTCCCACCGGCGGGTGCCAGTCTCATCTCTGTGTGGCGGCTGTCAGAACGTCGGCACCAATAAGGAACCCGGCCCCGGCACGGTTCACTTTGCGCAAGGTTTCCGGCCGCCGGAACCGGTCGCGCAGGTTGCCCGCCAAAGACCGATGCCCAGCCAGATAAGATATCCCGCTCCGGCAAGCTTGAGGATGGTGAACAGGGTGGCGGAAGTTGCCAATACGGCGCCGGCGCCCAATAGCGAGGCGGTCATTGCGGTGAAGTCGCCCAGGGTAAGGCCGGGCACTGTGGCCCATCCTGTCTGTTTGCCGCGGCCAAGGGCATAACTCACAACCAACATGACCGTTGGTCCAGGAACCGCCAGCAACACCGAGCTGGCAATCACGAAAGCAATCCACAGTTCAATAGACATTGACGCATCGTCTCCACTGCCCACAAGGAGGCAACTAAAGACCTTACTTTTGGGATCATGCAACCCCCCATTGGCACTGCCTAATCTTCTTCGTAGCGCGGCAGATCCAACTGGGTGAGCACGCTTGATCCCAGCAGCATCTTGCCCAGGACCGGAAGCGACGCGAGGTTGGTCATAAGGTCCCTTGCAACGAGCGAGGCCCAGGATTTTGGCGCAAAGAACCCGGCAAACTTCAGGGCCATGTCCTGCCTCTTGGCCAGATGCGCCTGCAAGCGGTTTTGATAGCCGGCAAACGCGGCGGGCAGGTCGCCCGACGCACGGTTGAGCTCGCCGGCCAGAACATAGGCTTCGGTTATGGCAAGGCCGGTGCCCTCCCCCGCAAGAAGCGAAGGGCACGCCGCCGCATCCCCGACAAGAGCCACACGCCCTTTCGTCCAGGCCGACATCCTGATCTGGCTAACCCGGTCAAAATAGATGTCGTTCACCTCATCCATGCGTTCAAGGATTGCGGCGGCTTCCCATTTCATGTCGCCATATACAGATCGCAGCAGCGCCTTTTCTTGCCCTTCGTTTTCAGGTTCCTCAGGCACGAACTTGTTGGAGAAGACAAACAATATGAGGGTCTGGTCATTGCGCAGCGCAATTCGTGATATCTGCCGGCCCGGCTGGGTGTGTGACACATATGTGAGCTCGTCCCGAGGTCGATAGCCAGACAGCATGTAAGCGGCGACGAAAAATCCTGTATGTCGCTCAAACTGATCCTGCGGTCCGAAAGTGAGCGCCCTGATATGGGAGTGCAAACCATCGGCGCCAACCACAAAATCGAATGCCTCGTTCTTGCCATCGGACAGGTGCGCCGTCACCTGCGAGCCCTGGTCATCTATGCCGATTATCGATGCTGCAAAGCGCGTTTCAACATCTTCGCATTCAGCAAAGATGTGCCGCGACAGGTCACTGCGGGCGATACTCAGATAGCGGTTGTTGGTGAGTTCTTGAAACGTGCGCACCCGTAGAGAGGATGTTGTACGGCCTGTGCCCGTCACCGTGCGCAAACGCTCCATAATATAGGCATCGTCCAGGAGGGCCGGAAACAGGCCCATCTTCTCGGCAATGTTGTATCCTGAACCCCAGAAGTCGATCACATAACCGCCTCTGCGTAGAGAAGGTGCCTTGTCGAAGATCACTGGTTCATGGCCATATTTGTGCAACCACCATGCCAATGTGGGTCCGGCAATTCCGCAGCCGTTAATGGCGATTTTCATCCGTCTTGCTCCAAGCGGTCGGGCCGGATCACAGCGTCAGGGTTTCTGGGCACAGAGATTCCAACTCTGGTGCCTTGCTCTTCAGGTCCTGGGTTCGCGACACACTGCGCAGCCATTCATAGTAGAGCGCCTTGACCGAACTGATGGCGACACCGGCATCGCGCATGCGGCCAAGACCAACAACCTCGTCGGCGTCCATGCTGGCAACGGCATCTTGCAAAGCCACCACTTTGTAACCCTGACCGATCAGCCCGATTGCCGATTGTGCCACACACACATCTGTTTCCACGCCGACGCAAACCGCCGTCTTCCGGCCGCTGGCCGCCACATCAGCGAGGATTGCCGAATTACCTGCCAAATCAAACAAATCTTTGTTGTGAACCTGGGTTCCCGGCGGCAGGGCATCCTGGATCGCCGGGTGCAGACTTCCTGTTCGCTCGATGTCTTCAGCCATCGCAACCACAGGCACGTTCAGATGCTGTGCGACATGCAGCAGCCAAACGACTTTCCCCACCAAAGCCTGTGACTTGGCCTGATCATACTTCTGCAGGAAATAATCTTGGATATCGATTACCAACAGCACGCAGTCATCGACATCCACAAGTGATCTTTGAATATCCGAAACATTGCTCATTCGAGAACTTTTCCCGTGGATGGGCGCGCTGCCTATAGATTTAGCCGTTCATCTACCCCGTGCGTAGGCCCTCGGCCACGTCCAATAACCACGACCAGTCCGTCCCCGCTGCTTCATTTGTGATCAGATAAGTTGCTCGGCTGAACACTGGCGCATCGGCCACCAAATGCAACCGTCCGGCGGCAAGGTGAGGGGCCGCCAGCCCCTCGGGCGGATAGGCTGATCCTTCGTGTTCCAACAGATGATCCAATGCCCAAACGGCGCAACCGAAGGTGACCTTCGCTGTGTCCGCATCGGCATAGGCAGCTGCGTGACGCCGTCCGAAGTCCTCGCCGGCGTCCACATAGACATACGCAGGATCAAAACGCATGGGGCTGCCCTTGCGGTCTGACACCAGAACCAATTTTTCCGGCGCCATTGCATGTACGGTCTGATTGTCGTGAGCTGCCGGTTGATAGGTCAATGCGGCATCCACAAGACCGGTGCCGAGCCAGCGGTCGAGCTCCACCTGCTCACCGGGCCACGCTGATAAGGCCAGGGATGGCCGGTCACGATACAAGGCGCCAAATAGCGGTTTGCCGAGATGCGGCCATAAATCCATATGGCAACCAATCCGGCAAACCGCATCTATGCCATCTGGCAACGAGGTTTCCTGACGCGCTTGCTGCCAGAGTTCCTGCATCGCTTCTGCCGAGCGCTTGAACTTGCGGCCTGCGGAGGTGAGGGAGGCGCCAGATTTCTGCCTGTGAAGCAGCGTTTGGCCGAGGTCGTCCTCCAGAGATTTCAGCCGGGCGGTGACAGTGGATTGAGTTACATTGAGCCGTTCTGAAGCGCGCACGAGGCTACCGGTTTCCACAATCGCCAAAAAAGTCTGAAGAATGGTGAGGTTCATAGGATTTCAGTCTATTGATAATTCGAAAATATCGAATTTTTACTCCAGAATATTTTGTTTCACAAATAGATGCCTGTTTGCGATCTATTTTACCAAAACGTCGAGACGGTGATGTGAAGAGGGAATGTGCAGATGAAATTCCAGCTGGCGCTCAATCTGGAGCGGAACGACGACTCGATGAGTATGGATGAAGCCCTCCGGGCCCATCCGGACAAACCGCGGCCCACTTTCGCCATGATGCGCCACACCCAGGTGTACACAAATGCACAAGACCGGGATGCGGCCATTTCCGGTGTACAGAGTGCGCTGGGCAAGTTTGAGAACTTGTTCCGTAATCTTGGCGATGTGGAAAACGGTTTCCCCAGAGAAATTCCGCTTAATGAGCTTGAAAATCGCGATGAGTACAGCGCTAATATGCTTGAGACCAACCTGATGTTTGGTTCACCCGACGAGGTGATTTCAAAGCTCAAGCTTTATGAGGCGCTGGGCGTGGATGATTTCATCTACTATGGCAGCATGGGCTTGGATCACGACCAGCAGAAGCGCTCGCTCGCTTTGTTCTGCAAGGAGGTAACACCAGCCTTTGCCTAATCAGAGGCGGCAGGCACGCACCGCCACCGCACAGAAAGAAGAGATTGTCATGGTGAAATTATCAGGCGGCCAAGCGGCCATTGAAGCGCTTAAGGCTGAGCGTGTGGGCCACGTCTTCGGGCTCATCGGCTCGGCCACCATGGAAATGTTCGACGCGCTGTATGACGCGAACAGCATCAAGTTCATCGGCGTTCATGATGAGCGCACTGGAACCCACATGGCCGATGGCTATGCCAGGGCCACAAGAAAAGCCGGGGTCATACTGGCCGGACAGAACGGACCTGGCGCAACAAATCTGATAACCGGGTTGGCTCAGGCCAAGGCAGCTTTCTCGCCAGTTGTTTCTATCGCAGGATCCCTGTCATCTGGCCATGTCTACCGTGATGCCTTTCAGGAGGTGGACCAACAGGCGCTCTTCACGCCGATTACCAAAAAGACCTGGACCGTGACCCAAACCGAACGGGTGCCGGAGATGTTCCGCGAGGCTTTCCGCACGGCAATGTCGCCCAGGCGCGGGCCGGTGCAGATCAACCTGCCGAGGGATGTGTTGTCAGCACAGGCTGAGTTTGACGGCTTTCAAAGCCCTGAAGCCTATCGGGCGCAAGATGTGCCGGCTGGCAACACCAGCGGGATCGCCCAAGCCGCTGAGATGCTCAAGAAGGCGGCGCGACCAGTTATCGTTGCGGGAGGCGGGATCAAAAACACTGGCGGCCACGACCAGGCCCTAGCGCTAGCTGAACGGCTCAATTGTCCCATTGTCACCGCGCCGGGCCACGGTGATGCCATCCCGTTCAGCCATCCCCTGAATGCCGGCCAGATGGGCCCACGCGGCAACCCGGTTGCGTCACGGCTGGTGAAGGAGGCTGATGTTATTCTGGCGCTGGGCACCCGGCTTGGCTTCAACTCAACCTTCTATTCCTATGACAACATCAACAAAGATGCCGCAATCATTCACGTTGAGCTTGAGCCAACCGCCATTGGCCGATACTTCCCCATTGCCCTTGGCATTTGGGCGGACGCTCCGACCGCGGCTGTGCAGGTGTGCGATGCGCTGGGCAACCTTGAGGCACGCGCCGAAGTGGAAGCCTGGACGACGGCACTTAAGACCCAGCGTGCCGCCTATCTGGAGCAACGCGATGCGGAGGCCGACAGCGCATCCCACCCCATCCAGCCCTCTGGACTGTTCAAGGAGCTCCGGAACGTTCTGCCTGAAAACGCTGCCGTCACAATGGATGCAGGCACATTATGTCTGCAGGCCACAGACGCCTTGAACTATTACCAACCTCCCGCCTTGTTCACCCCGCTTGATTTTGGCCTTGTTGGGTTTTCGTTTGCCTGCGGCCTTGGCATCAAGGTGGGGCGCCCGGAGCGCAGTGTGGTCAGCCTGATGGGCGACGGTGGATTTGGCATGACCCTGTCTGAGCTCAGCACGGCAGTTGATCATGGTATCAACACGGTGACCGTGGTCATGAACAATCAATGTTGGGGGGCTGAGAAAGCCTATCAACGCGATTTCTTTGGTGAGCGTTACATCGGAGCCGACATCAGCAGCCCACCCTTCGACAAAGTGGCTGAACTTTATGGAGCAGCCGGATTTAGGGCCGAGAAGATTTCCGAGGTGGGCGAGGCCGTGAGTGCCGCATTGGCATGCGGCAAGCCTGCGGTGGTGGATATCGCTGTTGACCCTGCGGCGCTCTACAGCTTCCGGCGCGACAGCTTTACCCACCGGACAAAGTGAGGCACTCATGAGCAAAGATGAGAAAAGCTATCCCAACACTGTAGCTCATCAGGAGAAGGGTGATTGGAACCCCATATGGAGCCAGCTCGAGGAACTTGATCCAGATTTTCTGGAAGCTTATCTGGCGTTCCGCAGCGTGCCCCACCGCGAAGGGCCTTTGCCGCAAAAATATAAAGAACTGATAATGATCGCCATCAATGCGGCGACCACACATCTTTATGCACCCGGCGTGCGGCGGCACATGCAGAACGCCATCAAGGCGGGGGCCAGCAAAGAAGAGATCCTGGAAACCATTCAGCTGACCACCGTCATGGGCATCCACTCGTGCAATCTTGCAGTTCCCATTTTGATGGAAGAGTTTGACAAGCTAGATCAATCTCAGAGCGAGCCGTAACACCCGACCCAAAGTGTCAGGCGCCGGTCACCCGGCCAGCTCAGCCTTGTGGGCCTCCACCAGCGCGGCCATGCTGTTGAACAGCATGTCGTAGGATGGCATTTCCTCCGGCCGGACGGTTGCCCCGAAGCCTTCTTTTTCATGCCGCCGGTAGATCCAGCAATTGGCCAGTCCGTGTTCATTGGCTGGGCCGTGATCGTGGAACATGCTTTCTGCCGTATGCAGAATGTCGCCCTTCTCGACGCCCTGTCTGGCCAATTGGGTCAGCATGTAGTCGAAGTTGCGCGGCGAAGGCTTGTACGAACCAACATCTTCCGCGGTGTAGATCGCATCGAAGTCCACCTGCAGCTTCTTGTTGCTATGGGCAAAGCTGGCATTGTCCACATTCGACAGGACCACGAGTTTGAAGTGTTTCTTCAGATAGCCCAGCGCTTCGGCACTGTCTTTAAACGCTGGCCAGTCGCGCACTGACTGACCATACAGAAGACATTCCTCCCAGCTGACCGAAACACCCCATTCTTCCGCAAGGCGTCTATAGACAACCGGTAGAAGTTCGAAATAGCGCTTTGCCGGTGTTTGGAGCTGGGTGCTTGATTCGTGATGGGCGTGGGCCTCCAGAATCTGGTCCCGGCTAAGGGTGCGATTGACCCTGTCCGTAAGCGGCTTGAGCCCGGCGACCATGCCGCTTTCCCAATCGATCAGGGTGCCATAAACATCGAAAGTTAGAGCCTTGTAGTCGCTAAGTTTCATGGGGATCTTCTCATCCAGTTGGGCAAAATATCGACAGTTGCTCTAGCAGGCCAAATAGCGCCTGAATAGACGTTGTTTTGCGCATTGAACGTGTATTCGTTGTAACAAATTCTCATTTTACTCGCATTTGAGCAGCGCACGAAAACCGTTGGAAACTCATAGGTCCTATCTGGGTCGAATCAGCTCTGTCATGGCATAAATTGACGAGAAATGCAGCCGAGGCGGATAATTTGGCGCAACAAAGTTCATAACCCGGCCACAGAGCCTGCACTTGAAAGTGAGTGCAAATGGGTGATTGAACGAATTGGTGAGGCGAACATGGCGGATTTCGATACGGCGGCCTTCTCCCGCAAAGTGAAAGAAAACACTCGCGTCCGGTGCGAAGAAATCGATCAGATGATCGAAGCCCTTGAAGCAGAACGCATCGCTCTGAAGGAGCGCGACAATGCTGTGGACGTGATGTTAGAGATTTTCACCGAAACCGGAGAAAACATCTCAAGCTCGCAAGATACACTTAAAGCCCTTGCCGGATTTGATTTGGACGGGGAGTTCGACAGTCCGCGCCAAAACGTGATCATCAATCGCGGCACGGGCTCAGACGGCGCCTGACACTTCCTTCAAACACAGAGGGTTATGAGCTCTCCGCCTCCCCGTCTTGTGCTGCACTGATCACTTGAAACAGCCGCTCAGGGGTCATGGGCAGCTCCATGATTTCCACACCCAGGTGGGACAAGGCGTCATTCAAAGCATTGGCAATCGCTGCGGGGGCGCCAATTGTTCCGCCTTCGCCCATGCCCCGATAACCGCCCAAGGTAGAAGGCGCTTCAACGTCCAGGTGGTGCACCTCCATGCTCGGAACCTCAGCGGCGCTGGGGATCACGTAATCCACTAACGTGGCACTGATATTCTGTCCCGTCACATCGTGTACGACTTCTTCAAACAAAGCCGCGCCGATGCCTTGGGCCACGCCGCCATGCACTTGGCCATCCACGATCATCGGGTTAATCACCCGGCCGCAATCTTCCACCACCACAAATTTCTCGATGCTCACCTCATAGGTTTCCGGATCGATCTCCACCGCCGCAAGGTGTGTAGCCGATGTGGTGGTGCCGAAATGCGGATCGTAGAATTCGCTGGCTTGAAGATCCACCTTGGCGCGAATGTCTCCCGGCAGGCTGCCCATTTGCGAGTAAACCGCCCGGGCCAGCTCGCGCAGGCTCATGGTTTTGTTGGTGCCGCGTGCACTAATCAAGCTGTCCGCAAAGTCGATGTCGGCCATATCCACATCCAAGAGATGCGAGGCCGCTTCAATGATCTTGCCTCGAAGAGTTCGAGCCGTCAGAGTGCCCGCGCCGCCTGCGATCACCGCACTACGGCTAGCATAGGTTCCGGTGCTGTGGGCCACGGCAGACGTGTCGCCTTGCACGATCTCCACATCCTCCAGACGAACGCCCATTTCCTCAGCCACGATCTGCGCAAGAGTGGTTTCAAGGCCTTGGCCGTGGGAGGCAATGCCAAAATGCGCCGTTACGGCACCTGAGGAGTCCACACTGATCGTGGCGCTTTCGGTGCCAGTGTTGATCGGCATGCCGGGCGCCGCCGACAACCGTGATCCGATGCCCGTGAGCTCTGCATAAGAGGCAATGCCAATGCCTAACCATCGCCCGTCTGCGCGCGCCTCAGCCTGGCGTTTGCGCAATGCCGGATAATTGATGGCATCAGCTGCCCTTTCCAAACATTCAGTAAATCCCGATCGATCCCAAACGATCCCGGAACCGGTCCTGTGGGGGAATTCTTCCTCCTTCACGAAGTTCCGCAGACGAATTTCCTTGGGGTCCATCGCCAGCTTCTTCGCTGCCATGTCGACCAAGCGCTCCAAGACGAACGCTGAAATCGGACGCCCCACACCCCGATAGGGGCCCATAGGCGCCTTGTTTGTGGCCACTGCACGAACGTTGGCGGAAAAATTTGGAACTCGGTACGGCCCCGGCAGAAAGCCGGCCACCTGCATAGGCTCCAGAGCGGCGGTCCAAGGATAAATGGAAAAGGCGCCCACATCACCCAGGATGTCAGCCTTGAGCGCCAGGAACGTTCCGTCTTGATCAACTGCCAATTCGGCATCCACAATCTCATCGAACGACTGGCTCGTGGAAATCAGGTCCTCCACGCGGTCAGCGGTCCATTTCACCGGGCGCCCAAGATGGCGCGACAGGGCACACACTAGGATCTCTTCTGGATTGAGCGACGCCTTGCCGCCAAAGCCGCCACCCACATCACCAGCAATCACCCGGAGTTTCGAGCCTGGCATATCCAACACCTCAACCAGCGCATCACGCACAATGCCGGGCACCTGGGTCGAAGCATAAAGCGTCAGTGCGCGGGTGCCCTGATCATAGTCTGCAAGGTAGGACCGGGCCTCAAGCGCTGTTGGGGTTTTGCGGTGGAACCTGAAACGACCACCAACTTTGATGGGGGCGTCGCCCATAGCCTGTTCAACATCACCAACGCCGAAGCGCCGCGCCACCAACACATTCCCTGGAAGGTGGTCATGCAATTTCACCGCGTTATCTGCGGCAGCTTCTTCCGGATCCACAACCGGCTCAAGGGGAGTGTAATCGATCTCAATTCCAGCAAGGGCATCTTCTGCGAGATACCGGCTTTGCGCCACCACAGCCACAACCGGCTCACCTGCGAACCGCACTTTCCCGCCGGCCAACGCCCGCACCGGCGTTGCATGGTAATCCTTCATTTTCGAAGTGGCAAAAACGGGCCGGGTCAAAGCGTCCAGCAGTTCCGCCGTGAACACACCCACCACTCCAGGCATTTCTTCAGCTTCAGCCGTGTCGATCGTGCCGATCCGGGCATGGGCATGATCACTTCGGCGCAAGGCCACATGCAAGGTGCCCCGAAGCTTAACATCGTCGGTGAATTTTCCATGGCCCGTGAGTAGGCGTGGGTCTTCCAAGCGCTGCACCGGCGCGCCGATGATCTTTGGCCGGGTCAGATCGATGCCGCCATCACTTGACTTACTCATTCATAGCCGCCCGCACCGCGTTCACAATATGCTCATAGCCAGTACAGCGACAGAGATTGCCGGAGAGGCCCTCACGTAACTCCTCATCGCTCATGTTTTCATTCTTGGAGAGAAGGTCTGTTGCGGTCATCAACATGCCTGGAGTGCAAAAGCCACATTGCAGCGCGTGGTGCTCGCGAAACTTCTGTTGCAGAGAATTGAGATTATCAACTGTGCCGAGCCCTTCCACCGTAGTGATCTCAGCTCCGTCCGCCTGTACCGTCAGGCAGAGGCAAGATCTCACGCTGTCTCCGTTCAGCAGCACAGTACAGGCACCGCAAACCCCATGTTCACAGCCCACATGGGTGCCGGTGAGATCAAGATCTTCACGCAGGAAATCGGCCAACAGCAGGCGCGGCTCAACCTCCTGATCATAGGCAACACCGTTCACTGTGATCCTGACCCGGCATTTGTCGGCCATCAGGCGCCTCCTCGCGCGCGCGATCTTGCTGACCGCAGCACCCTGCCTACCAGAACTCCAATCAGGTGCCGCCGGTAGTCGGCCGAAGCATGCACGTCGGAATTCGGATTAACCGCATCCCGAACGATTTGTGACGCGGACGAAAACACTGCGTCATCCAGCTCCGATCCACGCAAAGCATCTTCTGCTGCACGGATCCGCAGTGGCAGGTCATCCACACCGGTAACTGCCAGACGAACCTCTGAGATCTTGCCATCAACCAAGCTTACTGTCGCTGCAGCTGCCGCCAAGGCAAAATCACCGGAGCGGCGTGAGATTTCCTCAAAGCCCCAACCGGTACTTTCCGGCAGATAAGGTAGATCGATCCGGGTGACAATCTCCTCTTCCTCAAGATCCGTTGTCAGTGCGCCAAGGAAGAATTTATCCGCTGGAATCTGTCTGTTTCCACCTTGGCCGGACACACAAATCCTCGCATCCAGCAAAACCGCCATCATCGGCAACTCAGCCGCTGGGTCCGCATGGCACAGACTGCCACCAAATGTGCCTCGGTTGCGGATGGCAATGTGCGCAACATGCTTTACAGCTTCAGTCAGCACAGGAAACCGTTGGGCAATGAGATGTGAAGTTTCCAGGTCCACATGACGCGTGAGCGCCCCGATGCTGAGACCGTCGCCCGTTTCAGAGATGCCCGTCAAATCTGGGATCTTCCCAATATCGATCAGAACAGATGGCTCAAGCAACCGGAAATTCAGCATGGGCATCAAGCTTTGCCCGCCGGCAACAAGCTTTCCCTCGCCATCACTGCGCGCGAGTTCGGCAACCGCGTGTTCAATGCTTTCAGCCGTAACATATGCAAAAGGCGGCGGCTTCATATCAGATCAGCCAATCTGGTCTCAGGTTACATCCTGCGTAGCAATTGCACCACGTTCGATGACGAACATACGGTCGATCAGATCAACCACATGGTGCGCATTGGATTCTGCCACCAAAATGGAAACACCCTCGGATTTCAGATCACGCAAAATGGCTCCCATCCGTTGCGCCAATGCCGGAGCAATCCCCTCGGAAGGCTCATCCAACAACAGGATCTTGTGGCCCACCATCAACGCCCGCGCCAACGCCACCAGCTTTTGCTGACCACCGGATAAAGAGTTGGACGGCCGATCGCGAAATTGTTCCGCCTCTGGCATTATCTTGTAGATCCAGCTCAAACGACTTTCCCAATCGGAAATGTTCATCGACCAAACCGGTGTCATGATATTTTCTTCAGAGGTCAGGCTGGGAACCAGTTTTCGATCTTCTGGCATATAACCGATCCCCAGGTGGGCCCGTTTTTGCGCCGGAAGCTTCGTCAACTCTTCACCGTCAAAACTCATCTGGCCGGAATTCACAGGAAGCAGGCCCATCAAAGACCGCAGCAAAGTTGTCTTGCCGGCGCCATTTCGTCCAATAAGGCCAACAATTTCGCCATTGTTCAAATCAAGGCCAGCGTCGCGCAGGATCGGAATTGCGCCGATATCAACATTTAGCCCGCGAACTTCAAGCATCGGCGGCCTCCGTTTGGGCGCCACCGCTGTGATAGTCGGTCCCAATCACGAACTCGATGACCTTCGGATCCAGCAGCGCTTCATCTGGCGGTGCATCGCATATGACCTCGCCCTGATAGAAGGCCAGCACCCGGTGTACATAGCGCTCGACGATTTCCATGTCGTGCTCCACGAACAACACAGCCGTGCCCTTTTCCTTCAGGGCCGACATCACAATGTCCATGATGCCGAATTTCTCTTCCACCGACACGCCCGACGTCGGCTCATCCAAGAGCAGCACTTTGGGATTGGCCACCACAGCCATGGCGATGTCGAGCAATTTGCGAATGCCTTGCGACAGGGTGCTGACGGTGCTGTCGGCATATTGATCAATCTTGTATACCGCCATCAGGCGTTCACACTCGTCCGTCAGATCAGGGTGGTCCACCGGGAGAAGCATAGCCGTGCCGCTTTCGCGCGCAATTGCCAGCGCAATCAGAAGGTTTTCCCGGACGCTCATGGTCATGAAAACTTGGGAAATCTGGAAGGACCGACAAACCCCTTCATGAGTGGCATCGCGCGGCTCAATGCCGGTAATGTCTTTGCCGTTGAACTGAATGGTTCCACTTGAAGGCTTCAAGTAACCGGTAATCATGTTCACGAAGACGGTTTTGCCCGCTCCGTTTGCGCCAATGATCCCGACGATCTCCCCTGGGGCTACATCTACATTGATGTTGTTTGCCGCTACGATGCCGGAGAAGGATTTGTTGAGATCGCGGACGCTCAAAATGGGAGTGTCAGCCATTATCTGCCTCCCCCTTCGCCCACGGTTTTTCCAGCAGCGACCAGATGCCCCCCGGCAGGAAGAAAATTATGGCAAGCAGTGTGCCACCGACGATCAATTGCCAAGCCTGGGGCGCAAGTTCGAAGGCATAAGTGCGAATGAATTCAAACACGATTGCTCCAATGAAGGGAGCAACCACACTGCCAGCACCAGACATGATGGTGATGAACACCAGTTCGCCGGAAACGGTCCAGTTCACCATGGAATCTGGATCAACCTGCCCAAGGGCCATGGCCATCGCGCCGCCCGCTGCACCGGCAAGGCAGGCAGATGCGAGATATTTCACGTGAATGGCCCGAGCCACCGAATAGCCCAGATACTCAACCCGCAGCTCATTGTCCCGAATGGCGGTCGTGAGATGGCCCAGCGCAGATTTCAAATAGAGCTGCACAGCGGACAGAGCAATGACGCAGGTCAGAACGATGAAGCAGAACAGCGGATACTTCCCATCAGGCTTCCAGCCAAGAATTGTGTTCTGGGTGACCGAAAAGCCATCGGTCGATCCGAGCACTTCCATCTTCACCAGAACACCGTAGAGCACCATAGAGAATGCCAGCGACAGCATGGCGAAGAAGATCGCCCGGTAATTGCGTAAGACGAAGCCAAGCAGAAACCCAAAAACGCCGGCAACAATGATGGCTGCGCCGAACTTCAAGAACACATCCGTGACGCCCCCATACTTTTCCAGCAACGCCACGGCATAGGCACCGAGCCCGAAATAGAGGGCATGACCAAACGACACCAGGCCGGTGCGCCACAGCACCAACAGCCCGAGCACGGCAAGCCCGCGCGCCAGGCCGAACATCACATTGTTCAATATCCAGGTGGGCAACAACCAACCCGCAGCAGCCAACAGGGCAAACCCTATTATCGCCCAGCGGATGGTCTTGTCGTTCCAGGCCATGGACACCATCAAATTCTCCTCGCCTTCTCAGGCGCAAACAGACCCTCCGGCCGGATCATCAGCACCGCCGCCATGACCCCGAAGACTACAAAGAGTTCGAACTCAGGAAATTTATGAACGGCAATGGCCCGCAGAATGCCGACCATGAGCGAGCCAATCAGCGCACCGGGAATTGATCCCATGCCGCCGATCACCACAACTGCAAAGCTGAGGACAATCACATCAATGCCGAAACCCGGTGCCACTGAAATGGTGGGCGCAATATAGGCACCGCCCAAGGCACCAAGCGTGGCCCCCAGAATGAAGGTCACCAGATAGACCATCTGCACATTGATACCCATGGCCAAGCTGATTTCCCGGTCGAAGATCACCACGCTCAACAGCTTGCCCCATTTGGTCCTGTTGAGACCATACCAGCACCCAAAGGCCACCAGAATGGCGAGACCAAATAGGGTCAGCGAATAAACATCACGGATGATCCCGCCCATCTTCACGCTGCCCAGAAGGGCCATGGGCTGGTAGGCGAAATAGGGGTTCACCCCGAACACCAGCAGAATGACGTCTTCCAGAATGAGGAAGATGCCGAACGTGGCCAGTACGATGAGCACCTCCTCTTCATGATACATTTTGCGCAAGATCAGGCGTTCAATGATTGTGCCCAGAACAATCCCCACCAGGATGGCGGCGACGAAGATCAGCACGAAACCTGACCAGTCAGGCCAGTCATTGTCCGCAGCAAGGCCGATGGCATAGGCCGCAGCATAGGCGCCCCAGGCGTAGAACGCACCATGCGCAACATTGAGAATTTTCATCACACCGAAAATGATCGTCAGCCCCACCGACACAATGAACAGGTATGAGGCATAGCTCAGTCCGTCGAGGAGCATGGTCGTGATCAGTTGCATTTGACCGTCCGGCAGACTTGATAAAGGAAAGAAACGGGGCGGCGAAAACCGCCGCCCCGATTACGCGTTCAATCTAGAACCTTAGCACTTCGCGCCGGGCATGCCTGCAGCAAGCCAATCGGCAGACTTTTGACCTGCAGGTGCATAGATGCACCCAGGTGCATAGAACTTCACGTCGCTGACTGAAGGTTCTTTTTTGTCTTTGTCCCACTTGGTGATGCCGTAACCAACCGGATGTACAGCTTGGTGACCGTCCGCCAAAGACAGGCTGACCTTACCGCCGAACGACTGCCAAGACAGACCTTTGAGGGCTGCCATGGTCTGGTCTTGTGTTGGGAAGCCGCCGGCTTTTTCCGCAGCGGCATCCATGGCGATCTTGTACGCCAGAACCGAGCTCGCATACTGGTAAGACGGACCAAGCGGATAGGCGTTGTAACGCTTCTTGTACTCATTCACGAACCATTTGTTCAATGGCTCATCCTTGTTGCGCACGAGCAATCCGTATTCACCGCGCGTACCCATCACAACACCATCAGGGAATTTCTTGCCAAGACTGTCTACAGCCGAGCCGCCAACGCTGGAAATCACCTGCTTGTCTTTAAAGAACCCACGCACCAAAGCCTGAAGAACGAACGCCTCAATGTCGCCGCCCCAGAAGCTGGTGTGAACCAATTTCGCCGGATCGAGTGACAGGGTGGAAATCTCCGTACCGTACTGGCCGGCAAAAATCTTCGGGAACTGCGGATTGTCGGACGCCTTGGTATCGGCTGCCAGCTTCTTCATTGTGATGTCGAAGAATTTGTAGGAGTCCTGGCCCCAGGCATAGTTTTGGTTGATGCCAGTATAGCCTTTTTGATCCTTGAACTTGTCGAGCACATAGCGGGCCGCAGCAATACTGTCGCCCACCGCATGAGCCTGGGTGCGGAACACGTAAGTCCGGTTGCTTTCCTCAAACACGCGCGGCGTGCCGCACACGGAGAGCACCGTGAGCTTCTTCAGCTCCTCGGCCACCGGTGTAATCGCCATGCAGGTGCCAGATGAGATGTAGCCAAGGACGGCGTCCACGCCGCGTTTCTCCACCAGGTTGCGGTACTCACCAACCTGCTTTGCGTTGCCGCCAGATTCATCCACAAATATGGGATTCATTTTTGCGCCGGCAAAACCCGCCTTAGCATATGGCGCGGGAAGCGTACCGGCGTTGATGGCGTCGATGACCAGTTCGGCTCCGTTACGGCCTGGAACACCGAAAGGTCCAGCTGCAGGTCCTGTGAGAAAGGACGCGATCCCAACATTGATCGTATCTTTGGCGATCGCCGGTCCCGTCGCGACCATAGCAGCAAGCGCACCGCCAGCCAGAACCGTGCGGCCAACCAGTTTGAAAAGATTGGAACTCATTTTCGAAGTCACTCCCTTATTGTTTGACGTAACGTTTCTCTTCCCCGCAGCAGGCACCGCTTGCACGCGGCACTGCCGAACTTGATTTCTTTTTTATGAATGGTTTTACGCGTTCCCTCAAGCACTTGCGCCGCAAAAAACCTAAACGCAGCGCCGCCCTGTTACTTCCCCTGTCATAATTTGTAGTGGACTTAGATCTCTAACGCAAGCCAACCGCCTTAACGCAAGGACCTCTCGAAACTTCCATTTCTCCAGCAAATGCCTAGCGTTAGGCCTGCATCGTCTCAAAATCGGAATGCTCCATGGCCCAGGACGCCAAGACACCTGCAAGGATGCCCCAGAACGCCGCACCAATGTTGAGAAATGTGATGTTGGAGATTGTCACGATGAACGCAATCAGCGCGCCGAATCCAAAACGCCCTCCAAATGCAGTCACAAACGAGCCTTTGAGGACGTTGAGTAGAGCCAAACCGCCGAGGGTGGCAATGAACGCCGGCGGTGTCGCCAGCATAATCGATGTGAAGAACGGAGCCATGAGCCCGAATAGGGCGCACATCAAAGATAACAACACAGCGCCGGTATAATGCCCGCGCGGTTCATTGCTGGCCAAGAGCATCGCGTTGACGGGGCCGGTCAGGCAGGTTGACACCGCACCGAACCAGGCCGCCAACAAAGAGCCATATCCGCACACTGCGGTGATTACATCGACGGGCGGGTTTTGTCCCGCATTTCGAAGCAAGGCTATGCCTTGACCGTTTTGCGCAAATAGAACGGTGATTGCCAGGGGGATCACCAGCTCCACCATCGCTTGCCAGGAAAACACCGGCGTGAAGATGATGGGGGTAATGAACAAGTCCGCAGAAGGCATTTCAGCCGGGCCGCCTTGGATCAAAATCAAAGCCACAACGCCAATAATCAAAGTGCTGATCATGGGCGGGCAATACCGCGCCGCCATCGGAATAGCGGCAGTGGCAAAATACGCAATTGTCATGGGCACCGCGATCCACGGCCCACTGAGCATGGCTTCGATCCAGCTCACCCCAAATTTTAAAAGCAGTGCGGCAACCATGCCCATGACAATCGGCATGGGTATACGATCAGCGAGCTTACCAAACAGCCCACTGGCCCCCAGCACCAGTAACAACAGACCGCAGGCAAGATAAGCGCCAACGACCTCTGCAAAGCTCATGTTCTCAAGCGCCGTGCCCACCAATATCATACCTGGAATGGTCCACAGAAAAACCATGGGCTGGCGGTAGATGAGGCAGATCACGCTGCTGATAAGGCCATTGAAAAAGAATGCGCCGAACATCCACGTCGCCAACGCTGGTTCGGGCAATCCAGGTTTTGCCCCGACCGTGAGCATGATGGCAATGGGTCCGGTCGCTGCAAAGATAAAGGCAATCAGAGCATTGCCCGCATGTTGCGCCGAGATGTCTCTGGCGAAATCCTTCAACATTATCCCGAACATGGGGACCCTGCATTTCAATCAAAAAGTCCGGCAGGAACTGCCGGTCGTCATCTCTTGGTTAGTGAAGCAATTTCACAAGCCTGTCCAGTTGGACCGCATACGGCGGTACCGAGGCTGTTAGCTTGATGGTCGTCCCGATAGGGCAATGCGCAGGGCCAACCCGAGGAAAACTGTTCCTGCGATCGCATCGAGCCAGCGGGCAAACCCAGACGTGCGCAGCCAGCTTGAAGCTTTGCCCGCGGCAGAGCCAATCACCACCAAATAGACAAGTCCGATACCCGTGTGGATACAGCCCAGCAGAAAGATCTGAAGCCCCACATGGCCCAAATCCAGGCTGACAAATTGCGGCAACAGCGCCAGATAAAAAACGATAACCTTGGGATTGAGCAAGTTGGTGGTGAGTGCCTGACGGAAAACGTGTGCGGTCGGCGTTTGAGGTTCCTCGGAGTTGATTTGCACAGGCGGATTCAAAAAAGCTCTGAAAGCCTTGTAGGCAAGCCATGCCAGATAGGTCGCCGCAAGCGTGGGATCCAGCATCATGGTACATCAATTCGTTGAAAACCTTCCCGCGGGTACACCGGAACCGGGCCGGCTGCAAATTTTTTATGTACACTCAGTTGCAGAAATTCGCAGAGACGGTGGCGCACGATGATCCTTAACTTCGGCTCGATCAATATTGACCATGTTTACAGAGTGGCCAGGATGCCCACAGCAGGAGAAACCCTGACGGTGAAATCCTATGAGCACTTTCTCGGCGGCAAAGGCGCCAACCAATCCATTGCCATTGCCAAATCCGGTGGCACAGTGCGCCATATTGGAGCTGTAGGGCAGGACGGCGACTGGGCGTTGAGCAAGCTAAACGCAGCCGGTGTCACTCTCGACAATGTGGCGCGCGCCCAGGGTCCCACCGGCCATGCTGTGATTACTGTGGATGATGAGGGGGAGAACCAGATCCTCATTTACGGCGGGGCGAACCACACCTTGAACCTGATGCAAATCGAAGTCGCGCTGAAAGGATGCACCGGCCTTGGTCATTGGGTGCTTTTGCAAAACGAAACCAACCTCACAACCGAGATCGTCCGGCAGGCTAAGGCGCACGGCTTTCGTGTGGCCTACAGCGCCGCCCCCTTTGTGGCCCATCAAGCCTTGCCGCTGTTGGAGAACATCGATCTTTTGGCCGTCAATGCGTTGGAGGCAGAGGCGCTGTGCACAGCCATGCGTGTTCCGCTTGAGGCGTTGCCGGTGCCAAATTTGTTGGTAACGCGCGGCGCAGAAGGAGCAGCTTACTACGTTGAAGGCGAGGCCATCGAGCAACCGGCTTTCCGTGTTGAACCGGTAGACACCACTGGTGCAGGCGACACTTTCCTCGGGGCGTTTCTGGCTCACCTCACAACCGGCAATGAAGCAGACGTGGCTTTGCAGTTTGCCAGCGCGGCAAGTGCCCTTCAGATCACCCGGCCCGGCGCCACAGACGCCATCCCGGACTTGAGCGAAATTGAACGGTTCCTAGAAGAAAGGCCTGCTTAATGGCTCAACACAAAATTATCATCGACACTGATCCTGGCGTTGATGATGCCATGGCAATTCTATTTGCCTGCGCCCACCCGGAACTGGATCTTCTGGGGCTAACTTCGATCTTCGGCAACGTGACCGTAGATGTGGCAACCCGGAATGCCCTGGTGCTGAGCGAACTGGCAAACGCCAATGTTCCAATTGCCCACGGCGCCGGTAGGCCCCTTGTGCAAGTTCCCAGACCCGTCGCAACTGAGGTCCATGGCGCGGATGGGTTCGGCCACGTGCCGCCAATCACCCCGGCCGGATCCCCTGATGGCCGCAGCGCCGCGCAGTTTATTTGCGACATGGTGGCCGCCCATCCAGGTGAGATTGTGTTGTGCCCAATCGGTCCACTCACCAATCTTGCAGAAGCGCTCCAACTGGACCCTTCGATCGCCACCAAGGTCAAATCCGTCACCGTCATGGGGGGCAGCATGTGGGCCGGCGGCAATGCCTCACCCCACGCAGAGGCCAACATCTGGCAAGATCCTCATGCAGCCGAAACGGTTTTCGCCGCCGCCTGGCCGATAACCCTGGTAGGGCTTGACGTAACCCATAAGGTGATCTGCACCAACACGCAGTTCGCCGAGCTTGCCAAAGCCGCACCCACCAACGGTGGTTTCCTGAACGAGATCAGTCAGTTCTATTTCAAGTTCCATGATGAGGTAGACGGATTCTACGGGTGCTACATGCACGACCCCAGCGCGGTGATATCAATTTTGCACCCTGAGCTGTTCACCACGGAGGACCATCCCGTTAAGGTGGTGCTGGGGGGAGACCAAGCCGGCCAAACCGTGATCACTGATGAACCGGGACGGCCGGCCATTAAGGTGTGCAGCAAAGTGGATGCAGAACAGGTCAAACAGGTCTTTCTCACCACAGTGGCCACCGCAGGATAACGCGATATGAGCGACTTCAATGTGTTGGCCATTGATCAGAATGCCCCCGATGCGCCTGTGCGCTTCATGACCTCTTTACATGAAACCGGCTTCGCGGTTCTGCACGGTCATCGGATCAGCGCGGATGAAATTTCCGGTATGTACGGGGTTTGGGCAGATTTTTTTGCCGACGACAAACGCTTCACCCATGCCAACCAGCCTGGCAACATGCACGGCTATTACGGGTTTAAGTCGGAGAATGCCAAGGACAGCAAGTTCAAGGACCTGAAAGAGTTCTATCACGTTTATCAAGACTGCCCGGTGCCCGAGATCACGGAGGCGCAAACCCGTCAATTTCACAACAAGCTGCTGGATATCGGCACCCAGCTTTTAGGTTGGCTTGATTCAGAAAGCCCCGAAGACGTTAAGGCACATCTTTCTGAACCTCTGACCGGCATGATTAAAGACAGCCAGCAGAACCTGCTGCGCATTCTGCACTACCCGCCCCTGGCTGATGACGTGGAACCAGGTGAAGTGCGCGCCGCCGCCCATGAGGACATCAATCTCATCACCTTGTTGGTCACCGGAACCGAGCCCGGCCTGCAGGCACGCGACACCCGAGGCAACTGGCATGATGTGCCTTGCGAGCCCGGCATGATCACCATCAACGCCGGCGACATGTTGGCCAAAGCCACCGGTGGTTATTATCCCTCTACCTCGCACCGGGTCGTCAATCCGCCGCGCCAGGAGAACAGGTCGCGCTACTCTATGCCCTTGTTCGTGCACCCGCGCCCCAACGTAAGACTGGACGAAAACCAAACGGCGGGCGAATATCTCGATGAGCGGTTGAGGGAAATCGGGCTGAAATAACCAACACGTTGGTCAACAGGGAGATCATACTATGAAGAACTGGCTTAGCATTCTAACCGGCCTCGCGCTGACTCTCATCGCAACAATGACCCAAGCCGCAGATTTTAAGCCGGCGGTGATTTACGACATGGGCGGCAAGTTCGACAAATCCTTCAATGAAGGCGTCTACACCGGCATCAAGCGCTTTGAAGACGAGACCGGCGTGAAGGTGATGGAGTTCGAAGTCACCAACGAGACCCAACGCGAACAAGCCATGACGCGCATGGCTCAGCGTGGCGCCACCATCATTCTGGGCGTAGGATTTGCGCAAGCCGATGCCATCAACAAAGTGGCCGCCGCAAACCCGGGCAAGAAGTTTGCCATAATCGATGTGAGCTGGCTCGACCAGCCAAACCTGCGCCAGTATGCCTTCAAGGAACATGAGGGCAGCTACCTGGTTGGCGTTGCGGCCGCGCTGGCGTCTAAATCAGGAAAGGTCGGTTTCGTTGGCGGCATGGACATTCCCCTGATCCGCAAATTCGCCTGTGGCTATGTGCAAGGTGTAAAATCCGTGAAACCCGATGCCGAGATATTCCAGAACATGACCGGCACCACGCCATCTGCATGGAATGATCCAGGTAAAGGCTCAGAGCTTACTCAAAGCCAGATCGACCGCGGCGCTGACGTTGTGTACCACGCTGCCGGCGGCACCGGCATTGGCGTCATCCGCGCTGCGGCAGACGCAGGCAAGCTCGCCATTGGTGTGGATTCAAATCAGAACCACTTGGCTCCTGGCTCGGTGCTTACCTCCATGATGAAGCGCGTGGATGTGGCTGCCTACCAGACCATGAAGGACGCCATGTCCGGCACGTTCGAAACGGGCGTGCGTGTGCTCGGGTTGGCCGAAGGCGGTGTGGACTGGGCACAGGACGAACACAATGCAAAGCTCATCAGCGCGGACATGAAAGCCAAGATCGATGCGGCCAGCGAGGCCATCAAGAGCGGCAAGGTTTCGGTGCACGACTACCAGAGCGACAGCAAGTGCCCGTTCTGATCACGCACTGACAGGGGTGAACCATGGCAGGGGCGGCTGGAGAACAACACGGTTCGGTTGAGCCGCCCCCTGCCATTGAACTGCGCGGTGTCAGCAAGGCCTTTGGCTTGGTTCAGGCCAACAAGAACATCGATCTTGTGGTGCAGCCCGGCACCATCCACGGCATCATCGGCGAGAACGGTGCCGGCAAATCCACATTGATGAACATCCTCTACGGTCTGCACCGGGCCGACAGTGGCGAGATGTACATCAATGGGGCGCTCGCACCCATCCACTCCAGCGCGGACGCCATCGCGTGCGGGATTGGAATGGTGCACCAACACTTCATGCTGGTGCCCAACTTCTCGGTTCTGGAGAATGTGATGCTCGGCAGCGAGGGGGGCATGCTGCTTGCCGAAGGCCGTGAGGAGACATTGGGCACCCTCAAAAAGTTCGCAGACGAATACGGCATGACGGTTGACGCCGAGGTGCTTGTCGGAGACCTGCCAGTGGGCCTGCAGCAGCGGGTGGAGATCATCAAGGCATTGAAGGGCGGAGCGAAGATCCTCATTCTCGACGAACCCACCGGCGTGCTTACACCGCAAGAAGCGGTCAGCTTGTTCAAGATCCTCGGGACCTTGAAACAGGACGGGGTCACGATCTTGCTGATCACCCACAAGCTGGAAGAGATCATGGCGACCACCGACACAGTCTCCATCATGCGTCAGGGAGAGATGGTAGGCCACCGGGCCACGGCTGAGACCAACCCGGAGGAACTCGCAGAACTGATGGTGGGCCGGAAAGTTCTGCTGCAAGTTGACCGGGGCACATCAGATCCTGGCGAGGTCAACCTGAGCGTGAGCGGGCTGGGGTGCGTATCGCCGCACGGCAGCAGTTTGATCAGTGATATCTCATTTGACGTTCGGGTCGGAGAAATTGTCGGTGTGGCCGGCATCGCGGGTAACGGTCAAAGTGAGCTGATGGAAGCCCTGGCCGGCATGCGCCCACCTAGCACCGGCACCATCAACATCCTTGGGCAAACCATCACCGCAGACGGCCAGAGCGATCCGCAAATCATGCGCGCCGCCGGCCTGGCGCACATCCCCGAGGATCGCCACAAGTTTGGCCTGGTGTTAGGCTTTGAGGCGCGCGAGAACGCCATCCTCGGCTACCATTATTCCCGCCGCAGCGGAGATGGCCGGTTGATTGATGGCGCCGCGGTTACCGCCCATTGCCGAGAGCTCATGAGTGCTCACGATGTTCGTCCCGCCAATCCGCAACTGACGGCCAGAAATTTCTCCGGCGGCAATCAGCAAAAGCTGGTCATCGCTCGCGAGCTCGACGCCAATCCGCAGGTGTTGATCGTGGGGCAACCCACACGCGGGGTCGACATTGGCGCCATCGAGTTCATCCACAAGGAGCTGATTGCCTTGCGCGATCAAGGCGCAGCCATCCTGCTCATCTCTGTGGAGTTGGAAGAAGTGCTTGGCCTGGCTGACCGCATCATGGTCATGAACAACCGCCAGCAAGTGGGCATCATCACCCGCGCCGAGGCCGATGAGCAGACCCTTGGCTTGATGATGGCGGGCATCACTCCCGACAAAGGCACATGAGCGCGGCCCCTCCCTTGCCGCGCTGGGCAGATCTGTTTCTGTTGCCCGTTTTGAATTTGCTCGCTGCTTTTTTCGTGTGCGGGCTGATTGTGTTGGCCATTGGTGAGAACCCGATCACAGCCCTTGGCGTGATGCTAAAGGGCGCCTTCATCTTTCCTGGCAGCCTTGGGTACACCCTCTATTACACCACCAATTTTATCTTCACTGGCCTGGCCGTAGCAGTCGCCTTTCACGCCATGATGTTCAACATTGGCGGCGAGGGCCAGGCCTATGTGGGAGGCCTCGGCGCGGGCCTGGTCAGCCTGTGGCTGGCTCAATCCATGCCGTCGCTCATCGTCTTACCGTTGGCGGTGTTTGGCGCGGCCCTGTTCGGTGCGGCCTGGGGCATTGTGCCCGGTTACCTGCAGGCCAAGCGCGGCAGCCACATCGTTATCACCACCATCATGTTCAACTTCATCGCGGCCTCGCTGATGGTCTGGCTCCTGGCTGGCCCCCTCATCGAACCGGGGCAGATGTCACCCCAAACCCCGAAGTTTGCCGCTGCCGGGCAACTGCCGTCCATGCAGTCAATGCTGGGCGCAGTGGGGATCGAGAGCGCAAACTCACCGCTCAATCTGTCGTTCCTCATTGCCCTTGCTGCCCTGTTCGGATTCTGGGTTCTGATCTGGCGCACTCGGCTTGGCTATCAAATTCGCACCGTCGGGCAGAACCCTGAGGCAGCCCGTTACGCCGGCATCAACGTGCCGCGTGTCGTCATTATCACCCTTGCCATATCGGGCGCCCTTGCCGGGCTCATGGCCACAAACGAAATTCTTGGGGTACAGCACCGCGTGGTCCTCAATTTCACGGCCGGGTATGGCTTCACCGGGATTGCTGTCGCCTTGATGGGCCGGAACCATCCCATTGGCATATTCCTGGCCAGCCTCCTGTTCGGGGCGCTCTATCAAGGCGGGGCGGAGCTGGATTTTGAATTCCAATCCATCACCCGCGAAATGGTGTTGCTCATTCAGGGCATGATCATTCTCTTCTCAGGTGCCCTGGCCTACATGTTCAACCCGCCCGTGGCCCGGCTGCTCGCCAGGCTTGCAGCAAGACGCGAGGCGGCCAATGTCTGACTTTGCGTTGCAGCTGCTACTCACCTTTGATGCCACCTTACGTCTGGCGGCACCGCTCATTCTGTGCGCCATGGCGGGGATCTTCTCAGAACGCTCCGGCATCATCGACATTTCCCTTGAAGGCAAAATGCTGAGTGCGGCCTTTACCGCCGCCGCCGTGGCTCATCTTGCCGGTTCGCCTTGGTTGGGGGTTGCAGCGGCCATCGCCGTCTCCGTGGCTCTGGGCCTGGTGCACGGATTTGCCTGCATCACGCACCGGGGCAATCAGGTGGTGAGCGGCTTGGCCATCAACATCCTGGCCTCCGGGCTTACAGTCACCATCGGCATCGCTCTTTTCCGCCAGGGCGGTCAAACGCCGCCGCTAGCTTCGGACGACCGCTTCCGGCCCATCACCTGGTGGCTTGTCGACGGCATCAACCAGATCCCACTCATCGGCACCATCTACCGCGAACTCATCAGCGGTCACAATGCGCTGGTCTATGTGGCGCTCGCTGCCGTGCCGTTGAGCGCTTGGCTGCTCTACAAGACCCGCTTCGGCCTGCGCTTGCGCGCGGTGGGCGAAGTGCCCGAAGCCGTCGACAGCGCCGGGGTCTCGGTATACTGGCTGCGTTACCGGGCGGTGATCATCGCCGGCATGCTCTGCGGTCTCGCGGGTGCCTACCTATCGACAGGTCAGGGTGCAGGGTTCGTTCGCGAAATGTCGGCAGGCAAAGGCTACATCGCGTTGGCAGCGGTCATTTTCGGCAAATGGCGCCCGGCTCAAGCCTTCGCCGCGTGCCTGATGTTCGGCTTCCTGGAAGCCGCCGCCGCGCGTCTTCAAGGCATCCACATTCCACTGATCGGCGAGGCGCCCGTGCAGCTCATGCTGGCGCTACCCTATATAATGACTGTGTTGCTGTTGGCCGGCTTCATCGGGCGGGCAAATCCGCCAGCAGCGATTGGCGAGCCTTACGTGAAGTAGAATGGCGTTTCACACCAGCGGCTTGAGAGCGCTGACATGGTCGACACCCAACCCGCAACAGGCGCCGATCACCTGAACACCGTTCTGCAGCCATACCTCCGCGTGTGAGGCATATACCTGCGGGGAAACCGTTTCATCATAGAAGCAGACATTGTTCATCCAGCGCGCTGAATGGGCATAGACACCCAGCGGGCCCGGCCAGTGCTGACGCGCCGTTTCAAGGCAAGCATCGATGTGCTCCACTTCCGTGTGCATAAAGCTGACCAGGGGAACCTCCCTCTCCGCAAGCGCCGCAAGGGCAGTAGGCAGGTTATCTCCGTTCCGCAAGATTGCGCGGCCGCCTTCATCCCGTTTGCAGGTGAGCCCGACCCAGACGGGAAGCCCGCTCGTCTGGGCCGCCGCAAGGGTTGCCAGCATGCGCTCGGTGTCAATCATCATCTCAAGCATCAACAGGTCCGCGCCGGCACCCGCCATGATCGCAACTTGTTCTTCAACACCTGGCCCAAGCTCTTCGGCCGTGGCCCAGTCCCCTGACCAGGACCAGTAGGATATTCCGCCCGCCACCAGCACATCCGGAGCATCCATCCGAGCACGGGCTTCAACCGCCAACTCTACGCCGCGCCGGTTGAATTCAGCAAACTGCTCCTCCACCCCGGCTGCGCGCAAAGCTTCCCGGTGGGTCGCAAACGTGTTGGAAATGACGATCTCGGAGCTGGCGCGAATGTAGTCCTCATGCACCGTGCGCAGGGTCTCAGGATGGCTGAGCGCACCGCCGCCGTTCCAGGCATTGTCCAACTGCGGCACGCCCCGGCGTTCAATCTCCGTGCCGGTGGCGCCATCGATTAAAATGCGCTCGCCGTTGGCGATCCGGCTCATCAAGCGGTCATATCTGCTCACGGGGCACCTCCCGGCTTCGTCTTGCCTTTGGCAACGATAACCGAGATGGGGATAGACCGGAAGAGAACGGTGTGAGCCTAAAAGTCAGGCCTTCTCAATGATGGCTTCTGCATACTCAGACGGCACCGACATTGTGCCGTCGGTTGCGGTGTTGAGCTCGTGAATCACACCCAGAATGTCTGCTGAAAGTGCTTCTTCGCCCTCGCGGCCTACAACTTGGTACGCCCTTTTCGTCAAACCGTAATGGGTACGGAAGAACTCCAGATAGAATTCCGGCGACGGATAGCGAAAGACGTAGGTCTTAAAGGTGACAGTGATGTCGCTCGCGACACCGCGAAAGTGCTCTTCAATGAACTCTGACCGGCCCCAGTTTGCAGGGGCCTTGAAAGAAGATGGAGCCGACATGTGCCGCCCGATGGTGGGGCAGAGCTTTCCGATGAAGCTTTGAGGTGTCCAGTTGGCCAGGGCGATCTTCCCGCCGGATCTGCATACGCGCGCAATTTCCGATGCCGCTTTTGGCTGGTCCGGTGCGAACATGACGCCGAAGGTTGAGACAACACCGTCAAAGCTTCCGTCCTCAAACGGCAGGTTCTGCACATCGGCTTCCTGAAAGGCCACATCAAGCCCTTCGGCGCGAGCGCGAACGCGGCCATGGTCCAGGAACCGGTCCACATAATCGGTGGAGAGAACGTCACACCAGCGCTTGGCAAACGCCAATGTGGCGTTGCCGTTACCCGCCGCCACATCCAGCACCCTGGAGCCTGGCTGAAAGTCCACTGCTTCTGCAAGCGTTTCACCGGTGATTTGAAGTCGGATGCCGATCTGAGAATAGTCGGCTGAGGTCCAGGACTTGTTCAGCTTGGAGTTGATCTTCTCATAGTCTGGCGCGTGGTCGGCCGGGGCATGCATGTTCATGGGTGATCTCCGCAGGGGCAAGGGTCGGCAGCTAGTGTCTGCACAACAGTCGTACCCACGGGCTGTTTCAACATGATGTCTGGTCGGCGAGGCCAGGGTTTCAATTGTTTCAAGGGCCAGATTAGACCGAAGGGGCCTCAGTGCTCTGGCGGTGCGCCTGAGCCTTGGCGAACTGTTTGCGCAGATAGCTCATCTGCTCGGTAATCGCCTTTTCCGTCTTGGCCACATTGCCAGCCTTGATCGCTTTGAGAATTTTCTCGTGCTGCCGGATGATCTTTTCGCGGTCGCGGAAACGGAAGATGATCATGTTCTCCACCGGCTGCAGCGCCTCGATCACCGTAGACATGACAAACTGCAGCACCGGATTGCCGGTGGCATCAACCAAAGCTCGGTGAAAGCGCACATCGGAGGCACAAAAATCCTCATCGCTGAAGTCGTCGGATTTCTGCAAGGCAATCTCTGCCGCCATGGCCGCGAGATGGGTCTCCGAGCGGCGCTCTGCAGCAAGACGGCCACACATAAGTTCCAATTCATGGCGCGCTTCGGCAATGTCGGTCAGATCGAACTCACCGAACGACACGAGCAAAGTTGCCGCCGTCGTCAGGTTCGCCCGAACCTCTTCTTCCTTTGGCGCCCGCACAAAAGTTCCGCCACTTGGGCCCCGGCGCGAATGGATCAGGTTCTGCGCAGCCAGACGTTTGAGCGCCTCACGGATCGTTGGCCGCGACACGTTGAACTGATCGGCAAGCTCATGTTCCGTCGGCAACCGGTCGTCCGCCTTTAGGCGCCCATCCAGAATCGACTCGCGGATCTTCTCGGAGATCTGACGGGTCACACTGGTGGTGACAACCGGTTCGTAGGTGATCGACATGCGGAGCTTTCTGCCCAATTGCTAATTTGCTTGACAAATAGATGAATTACAATAATTAGGCAAGCCGAAGATAACTTATAACCTCAGGAGTTTGATGAGATGGCCGACCGCCCGGAAATTTGTGCGCTTGGAGAGATGCCCGAACTGGGCGTGGTACCAGAGAAAATGCATGCCTTCCTGGTGCGCCAGGACCGGTTTGGCGCTCCCAAGGATGCGTGGCAGCGCGAGATCATTCCGGTGCCAGAGCTGGCCCCCAAAGACGTGCTGGTCTACGTGATGGCCTCGGGCATCAACTACAACAATGTCTGGGCTGCACTGGGCTATCCGGTGGACGTGATCGCCGACCGCCAGAAGAAGGGCGAACCGGAAGATTTCCATGCCGGCGGATCTGACGCATCAGGCATTGTCTGGGCGGTGGGTTCGGATGTTGACGATGTGAAGATTGGCGACGAGGTCGTCGTCCACTCAGGTTGGTGGGAGCCCGACGATCCCTGGGTTCTGTCAGGCAAAGATCCCATGCTGGCATCGAGTACGCGCATCTGGGGCTATCAAACCAACTATGGCTCCTACTGCCAGTTCGCCAAGGCCCAGTCTCACCAAATTCAACCCAAACCCAAACATCTCACTTGGGAAGAAGCCGGTTGCTACATGCTCTGCGCCTCCACCGCTTATCGTCAACTCATGGGCTGGGCACCGCACACGGTTGAAGAAGGCGACGTGGTTCTGGTTTGGGGCGCCGCCGGCGGCCTCGGCTCCATGGCCCTGCAGATTGTAGCGGCTCTGGGCGGCAAGGCCGTGGCCGTGATCTCCGACGAGGACAAGCGTCAGTTCTGCCTCGACAAGGGCGCAGTGGGCGTTATCAATCGTAACGACTTCAGTCACTGGGGGCCCATGCCCGACACCAACTCGCCTGAATGGAAAGAATGGATGGGCGGCGCCCGCGCATTCGGCAAGGCCATCTGGGAGGCGGTTGGTGAGCGCAAGAGCCCAAAGATCGTGTTCGAACATCCCGGCGAAGCAACGCTTCCCACTTCTGCCTTCGTGTGCGATTTGGGCGGCATGACCGTGATCTGCGCCGGCACCAGCGGCTACAATGTGACCATGGACCTGCGCTACCACTGGATGATGCAGAAGCGCTTCCAGGGGTCCCACCTGGCCAATGACGATCAGGCCCAGGCGGTCAACGAGCTGATCATGGCCGGCAAAGTGGACCCATGCCTGTCAGGCACCTACAGTTTCGATGAAATCGGCCATGCCCATCAGCTGATGCACGACAACAAGCACCCCTATGGCAACATGGCGTGCCTGGTGAACGCCACGGAAACAGGCCAAGGCGCAAGTTAGGCCACGTTACTATCTTCCTCGCGTCCCTGCGAAAGCAGGGGCGCGGGCTTAACCGCCCATCGGCCCAAGCTGCCGCGACCAACGCTCCAACGTCTCAAGCCCAAAGGCGGTGGGCGCATCTGCCGGTGCACGGTCATGCACTTCACCCAAATCCAATCGTCTTGCGGTGAGCCGTTTCCCGTAACAGAGCAGGTGGTCGATTGAGAGCATCAGAAATCCCAGAAGCGGCGCGATCCCTCTAAACACACGTTCAGCCTCTTCCTGCTCGCCAGCGCGGACAAGATCATAGACACGCGCTTGCACATCTGTTGCATCCGGAGATGGAATGACACCGGCAAACCCAGCGTGCAACGTATCGATCAGATCCACACCATTGCGCCCATTGAAAAGATCGAACGCCCCCCTTGCCTCTTCCGCCAGTGCGGCGCTGTACATGGCATCTCCTTCAGCTTTGAGGATGGAGACATTGGGGTGGCGCTTGTTCAACTCGATCAGTCCCCAATTTGAGAGGCCAATGCCGATAAACTGTGGTGCATTTTGAATGCCAACAGGAACTGGGGAGGCGTCCGCCACTTCGCCAAAGAACGCAATCAAGTCTTCCTCTGAAATCTCTTTCACCGGCGGTGGCTGCAGAACGACCCATTGAGCGCCATTGTCCGCTGCCAACATCGCCATCTCAATCTGGGCCTCGGCGCTGGCTTCAGAAATCGTCACACTCACCGGTACCCGGCCGCTTGCCGCCTCCAGAACCCAAATACACAGCTGGCGTTTCTCTGCGCTGGAGAGTTTGCCGCATTCGGTAGCAAGACCGCCCACCGCAAGGCCGTGCACACCGCCGCTGATGCAGCCATCCACCTGGCGGGCTGTCGCGTTGAGATCCAGTGCGCCACTCTCGTCGAAGAAGGCGTACAGCATCGGATAGATGCCGTGGAAACGATGGTCGGCCATGGCTAGGTCTCACCTTCCGGTTTAAAGGGCAGATCCGTATCATCCGGTTTTTGGCCAGCGGCCGTGAGCATGGCGTGCACCTGGCCGCGATGATGGGTCTGGTGGTTGAAGAAATGGGTGATGAGCAGCGCCAGCGGTTTGGACACCTCACGGCCCACGGCGCCTGAGAACCAACTCAAATCTTCATCGAGAGCGGTTTCATCAAAGTTCTTTGCCCACGCGATGATCTGTTGATCCACCGCCTGACGCTCTCGCACCATCTCATCCCAATCAGGACATTCCTCAACGGAGTCCGCAATGCTCGCCTTACGGGCGGCTACCCCGGCGCCAAAGCGACTGAGCCAGATCTTGTTGCCCCATAAGAGATGACTGAGGGTTTCATGGATCGAGCCAAAGAACGCACCCCGGTCGGCGCGGCGTTCATCATCGCTCAGGTTTGCAGAAGCACCATACAAGCTTTCGTTTTGCCAACGATTGTAGGCAGCCATTGTCTCCATATAGGTGCGGCTGATCATTTGGGTCTCCTGAGGTGCGCACTTTCTCTCGTCATCATCGGGTAATCTGGCCATGGCCGAAAGTGCTGGGGTCAACACACCCGATAAAAGTCCACTTCGATGGCGTAACGCCGAGCTTTGCACAAAGCGCCAATGATGCCGCATTGTCGGCGGTGACACCGGTATTGAAGGATTCAGCGCCGTACCTGTCGGCCATCCGCACAATTGCCTCGGCTCCCAGGACCTGCGCCACTCCGCGTCCGCGCCAGTCTTCGCGGGTTGCCAGCATGCCCCAGAAAGCGTCCTTGCCACGTGGACTTTCGGGATGATTGCACATGTAGGATGATGCAGTGGCAACCGCATCACCGGCCTCGTCCTCGAGCACAAGGCACACTCCGTCCCGGCTTTCCCCGCGCATGGCCCAACCAGGAACCGGCATGACCCCGCAGGACAGCGAGAGTTCGGCCACACTCCTGATCTGACCAACCGACGAACCGTTGCTAATTTCAGTCAGGGTTACACTGTCCGGTAGGGCTGCATTTGACGCCGTTTGCCGGCAGATTTCGATCGCCGTCGCCTCGCCTCGACATTGTTCGTAGCGGCTGGAATTCAGGTGTAAACTCTCAAGTTCGGCGCAAAAGGCATCTGCTTGATTGGCCGGGTAATATTGGCAGCTCATTGCGCCTTGCAAATTGGCCAGGGCAGCGCAGCGTGCCACCGCATCGTCACCCGGCCCGCAAAGCGAGACCATGCGACCGTAGAAAGAGTATTTGGGATCGTTGCACAAAAGCATCCAAAGCTTATTGCCCCGCTTGGCGAGATCAATCTGCGCAGCGTTGCCGAAGTATTCCTGATGCTCAACCACGAAACGCCCCTTTCCGCATGAACTGCGTCTGCCGCAAGCTTAACGGTAAACCTCGCGGCTCCAAAGCCGGAAGTGAGGGCTAGGATGTCAGTGGGCTTCAGCGTCTTCTGCCAACATGGTTAACCAAGCCTTGCCATATGGCGCTGACATAATTGTGAGCGAGCGTCAGTGGACAGGCTTGGCCCGATTTAGGTACACATGAAAACATCTGTGTGAGTGGAAAGAAATGATGTCTGGGGCTGTTCGGGTTTTATGTCTTTGTCTGATGCTGGGGCTTATGCTTCCGGTCTGCGTCAACGCGTTCGCACCTGCGGCTTTAGCAACCACAACGGCCCAGACCACAGACAGCGATAGTCCAGGAAATCCAACAAACCTGCCTTGCATCACCTGTTGCGGGGGATGGACGGCGCTGTTGTCTCCATTTGTTACGCCCGAACCGCGGCGCGATGAATTGACTGTTCTGGCTACCGTGGAAAAACAGCCGCTCGACCAAGTGTCGGCGGCCTTTGCTGCACAGGGCCCCCCGCCTGAATGGCGGCTTTCGATGGCTCTGCCCCACTCCTATTCAAACATGCATGCACGGACCGACCGCCTTTTGCTTTAGCGGCACCGTTTAGCAGTTTTCAACTTTCCTAAGTCATACTTCCAGGCTGTTAGTCTGGGATGAATTAACTCTCTTCGAGAGTGGAGGAGACAAGGCTATGAGCCTTACACGTAGAGGCGTCCTTACACGCCTGCTTAAATCTGTCATTGGCGGCACGGCCGCTGTCACGCTGGGGTCGGTATCTGCTTTTGCGGAAACCCGCTACAATTTCGGCTCCGGCGACACCTGGAACCGCTATCGAGGCAAACGCGTCGTGAGTGACCCCACTGGCCGGTCGCCAGGTTCCATTGTTGTGAACACACGAAAACGGAAGCTTTACCTGGTTTTGCAGGACGGTCAGGCGATCGAATATGGTGTTGGTGTTGGCCGCGCCGGTTTCGGTTGGAAAGGTAAGGCTCATGTTGCCCGCAAGGCAGAATGGCCGGCCTGGCATCCACCAAAAGAAATGATCGTGCGCGAGCTCAAGAAGTATGGTCGCAGACTTCCTGCTCGCATGGAAGGTGGGCCGAAGAACCCCCTGGGCGCCCGGGCGCTGTATCTGTTTCAGGGTAACAAAGACACGCTCTACCGCATTCATGGCACCAACGCGCCCCACACCATTGGCCGCGCGATGTCGTCAGGCTGCATCCGGATGATCAACGAGGAAGTGATTGATCTCTATAGCCGGGTGAAGGTTGGGGCAAAAGTGGAAGTGATCTGACCACTTCCGAAAAGATCCTCCCGGATCCTATTGGGGTCCAGAGCGGCGCGCGCACCATGAGCGGGGTGGCGCGCCGTTTCCTATTCTAAGGGCCAATTGATCTTTGCTCTTGGTTCATTATAATCACCATAGTTTTGATTATTGTGCATCTAATGCATACCAAACTTGGTGCTTTTCCATGAAAACGGTGCGCAAGGCTCTGTCGCTCCTCGACTTGTTTTCCAAATCCAACCCCGAATTCGGCCTCACCGCACTCGCCCAAAAAGCAGGGTTGGATAAAGCCACTACATTGCGCATGCTCCAGGCCATGAAAATGCATGGCTTTATCGAGCAGGATGCAAAATCACGGCAGTACCGTCTCGGTGCGGGTTTGTTACGCCTGGCGCGCCTGCGTGAAGCTACCGTCCCGGTGGTCGACATCATCCAACCGGTCCTGCGCCGGCTGGCCGAAAAAACCGGCGAAACGGCACATGCTGCCCTGTTGGCCGGTGAGGCATTGGCGGCCGTGGCCGTTGCAAACAGTTCCCGCTCTTCCCGGGTCAATGTGGAACCAGGCCTGCAGTTGCCCCTGCACGCCACTGCGTCTGGCATCGCCTTCCTGGCCTTTGCGCCACCAAAAGTGCTCGACGAAGCACTTGGCAGGAAATTCCAACGTTTCACCGACATGACCGCAACCGACCCCGCGGAGGTTCGCAAACTCGTGGAGGCGGCACACATCAACGGCGTGGGAACAGTAGACCGAGGATTTGAACCTGATGTAGTGGATATTGCAGCGCCGCTGTTTGATGGTTTGGGCCATGCCCAAGGCGCTCTTACCGTTGTGACGCCCATATCGCGGATGAGCCTCAACGTGCGCCACGAACACAGCGCGCTCCTGATCCAAGCCGCGCTCGATTGTGCTCGACGGATGGGCACCAACCCACCCGTACATTTCTGGAGCCTCAATTCCGAGGCATTCGGTTAGCCTTCACCGCGGTCCTGCCATCGCCGACATGGGCGATCGGCTTAAAAGTCGGTGGCAATGCCCTTCACTTCCCAGTCATCATAGCGCACGGGATCCAAGCCGCCGCGGCCGTTCTTTTCTTCCGGCGCATAGGCTACCTTGGCGTCAATCTCCGCCCGGCGTGCCTTCGCTTCTGCAAGCGCGCGTTCAGCTTCCGGCGTCTGTTGCTTCTCGGGTTTGTCTGGCAGATCAGTCATCTCAAGTCGGTTACCTTGCGAAAGCGCCATGCGCACCCCATCATATAGGCCTGATAGGTACAACGGTTCAAGAAAGGCCACCGATCCGATGAATATGATGCGCACAGGCATTCTGATCGCCGGCATGACCGCGCTCTTCATTGGCGTCGGATTCATGATTGGCGGACAAACCGGCATGCTGATTGCCCTTGTCATCTCTGTTGGCATGAACGTTTTTGCCTATTGGAACTCCGACAAGATGGTGCTGCGCATGCATGGCGCGACGGAGGTCACCGCATCCTCACATCCAGGATATTACAACCAGGTGGCCCAATTGGCACGCCAGGCCGAATTGCCCATGCCCAAGATTTATTTGATGGACAATCCCCAGCCCAACGCCTTTGCCACCGGGCGCAATCCGGAAAATGCCGCTGTCGCCTGCACCACCGGCCTCATGCAAATGTTAAACAAGGATGAGCTCGGCGGTGTAATTGCCCATGAGCTGGCTCATATCAAAAACCGCGACACTTTAATCATGACCATCACCGCCACCTTGGCTGGTGCGGTCTCCATGTTGGCCAATTTCGGTATGTTCTTTGGTGGCCGCGACCGCAACAACCCCTTCGGGCTAGTCGGCACTCTCGCCATGGTAATTTTGGCGCCGATGGCGGCCATGGTCGTGCAAATGGCCATCTCCAGGACAAGGGAATACTCCGCCGACAAACTGGGCGCCATGATCTGCGGCAATCCATTGGCCCTGGCCAGCGCCCTCAGGAAGATCTCCGGCATGGCCGACCGCGTGGAGAACCATTCTGCCGAGGCCAATCCGGCCACCGCGCACATGTTCATCATCAACCCGCTGTCCGGCGCCAGGATGGACAATCTGTTCTCAACCCACCCAAACCCGAGCAATCGTATTGAGGCGTTGCAACAATTTGCCTCCGAATGGGGAGCACCCGCGGCGCCTCAAACCCGTTCGGCCCACTCGATCAACCGGCCAAGTTATGCCGAGGAACCGCGGCGCGGCGATGAAGGCCCCTGGGGCAGTGCGCCGTAATCGCAAGACAAACGCGGCCCTTGGGGGTAAGAAGGGGCAACCAAAATCAGGACTAGCCCCACACCGTGACAGGCACCCCTTCGCGGGCGCGCACGCGCCAAGCACATCAAGTTGGCCTTCCCGCCCGCCGCGCCGCCATTGAGATCTTGTACCGGGTTTTGTCGGAAGGCCGGCCGCTTGACACAACGCTTGCCGATTCTGCCGAGAGTGGCCTGATGACCGGCCTCACCCAAAAGGATCGGGCGTTTGCCCGCAATCTCGTCTCCACCACCCTGCGGCGTAAGGGGCAGATTGATCCGCTCATCATGCAGTTTTCCGACAAGCCCCTGGACCGCAAAAGAACCGGTTCGGTGTATGAAGCCATTTTGACCGGCGCAACCCAGATCCTCTTTCTGCGTGTGCCAACCCACGCGGCAATCGATCTGGCAGTGCGCGCGGTGACAACCGACCGCCGGGGCGGGCGCAAGCTTGGCGGCTTCGTCAACGCCTTGCTGCGGCGTGTTTCGCGCGAAGGGCCAGACCTGGTGGCAGCGCAGGATGCATCCCGTCTTAGCGTCCCTGGATGGCTCTATGAAAGCTGGACCAAATTCTATGGCGGCCCGGGCGCAAAAGCCATTGCTGAAGCCCAACTGACCGAGCCGCCTTTGGACCTTACTGTGATTTCAAACCGCGGAGACTGGGCCAAAAGGCTGGATGCTGTGCCGGTTGGTCCCGTCAGTTTGCGCCTTTCTGAGGGCGGGCGCATCGAGAATCTTGAGGGCTACGCAGAGGGAGCCTGGTGGGTTCAGGATGTTGCGGCCACTCTGCCGGCCCTGCTTTTGGGAGACTTGACCGGCAAAACTGTCTTTGATCTTTGCGCAGCACCCGGCGGAAAGACCGCCCAACTCGCCGCATCTGGTGCCAAAGTCACTGCTGTGGATGCTTCAGCCACTCGTTTGGAGCGGTTGAAGCAAAACTTGGAACGCCTCAAGCTCAACGCAACATGCATTCAGGCCGATGTGCTCGAGATGCCGGAAACCGAGCCCGCAGATGCTGTACTGCTGGATGCGCCCTGCAGCGCCACCGGCACCATACGGCGCCATCCCGATATCCCGCATGTGAAGAACAAGGGAGACTTGAAATCCCTGGTGGGCCTTCAGGCCAAATTGCTGCACAAAGCCGTGCGATTGGTGAAGCCCGGCGGCTTGTTGGTCTACTGCACATGCTCGCTGCAGCCTGAAGAGGGTGAAAGACAGGTGGCAAAGCTGTTGGCGCAAGACCGGTCTCTGGAACGTCTTCCCGTCACGGCGGATGATCGTCTTGGCCTGCCAGACGCCATCACAGCTGACGGTGATCTGCGCACCTTGCCCAGCCACATCCCCGGTGTTCCCGGCGGTATGGATGGGTTCTTCGCGTGCCGTATTAAACGTTGAAAATGCCAATCTCAGCGAAACTGCCAAACGAACCCATTTGCCTGTAAATATTTAATTTCAAATATTTATTAGGTTACTTGCTCTTATTGAACGAGTTCATCGCTTAGGGCTTTATGATCACCTTACCCATCACCTTGCGCTCCGCCAATGCTTGCAGTGCCTTGGGCGTATCAGCGAGGCTGTATGTCTTGTCGATATGTGGACGGATTTTTCCCTCGGCAACCCAGTCCAAGATCATGGCCATGTTGGTGCGATGATGCTCAGGCGTACGTTGAGCAAAGGATCCCCAGAACACACCAACCAGAGAGCAACCTTTTAACAGCACCAAGTTCAGAGGAATTTTTGGGATTGTTCCGGCGGCGAATCCGATCACCAGAAAACGCCCTTTCCAAGCTGTCGCACGAACTGCCTCTTCAGCCAGATCCGCACCAACCGGATCATAGACCACGTCCGCTCCCTTGCCATCGGTCATCTCTTTCAGCGCGTCCTTCAAGCTGACCTCGCTGTAGTTCAGGGTCTCGTCTGCCCCAAGCTTCCGGCAGAAGGCGAGTTTTTCTTCAGATGATGCACAGGCAATCACCCGGGCGCCCATGGCCTTGCCGATTTCCACGGCAGCCTGACCGACGCCGCCCGCTGCGCCCAACACAGCCAAAGTTTCACCCGGTTTAAGCATTGCCCGGTCGCGCAAACCATGGATCGTTGTCCCATAAGTAACGGTCAGACCGGCTGCTGCATCAGAACTTATACTGTCCGGCAGCGCGATCACCTTGCTAGCGTCAACAGCCAACTTTTCTCGGCAAGCGTTCCAGCCTGAATAAGCCATCACCCTTTGACCGGTCTCAAATCCACTCACATCTTGACCCAATGCCTCGATGGTGCCGGCAAATTCAGCGCCCGGCGAAAATGGTCGATCCGGTTTATACTGGTACTTGTCCTCAATAATCAGGGTGTCGAAGAAATTCAGCGCCGCCGATTCAATTGTTACAACCACCTCGCCTGGCGCTGGCCTGGGATCATCCACATCTTCCAAAACCAGGGTTTCGGGTGGGCCCGACTGTTTGCTGATTATCGCCTTCATTCTTATCGGTCCTCCGAGGAATTTGTTACCAGAGGCCTACTCCAAGTTTACCGGAGAATGCAATGCTAGGACCTTGAACATCTCGCGCGTGTGTCAGATAAGAAATGCACATAGCAGACGGGCCGAGAAAGATGCGTGGATATTTCGCAATTGGGGTTGAAGGCGTCTCCAAACCAATGAACGTGGGGAATCTGATGCGCTCCGCGCATGCATTTGGCGCCAGCTTCGTATTCACCGTAGCAGCACACCCCAAGGCAGGCCGGGCGCCATCCGACACTTCAAAAACGCATAGCCAGGTCCCGTTCTATCGGTGGCTTTCAGTTGAAGAAATGGTGCTTCCCACCGACTGCAGTCTTGTCGGCGTGGAGCTTTTGGATGAAGCTGTTGATTTGCCGAGCTTCCGCCATCCGGCAAGGGCCGCCTACGTTTTTGGCCCCGAGCGCGGCACCCTGTCGCCGGCTATGTTGGCCCGCTGTTCGCAAACCATTAAAATTCCCACTACCTTCTGCATCAATGTGGCCACCGCCGGTTCAATTGTTATGTACGACCGGATCATCAGCCTGGGTAATTATGCACGCCGGCCCACGATGACCGGTCAGGATCCAGAGGTTGCTAGAAAACATGTTCGAGGCGGCCCAAAGCAACGTCGCAAGGGTTCAGAAGCTTGAACATTTGCGCGCCCGCGTCCACATCTCTTTAACCTCTTGTTGACCATATTTGACCACGGCTCTAAAGAGATGCCAAATTTTCGCCCAGTTCGGGCGACAGGGAAGACCACCGGGTGAATTTAGGCAGGACTTGAGGACAAATCAGTTGCCAGCGTATAGGTTTAGCACTGCAACAAAATTGTCCCGCCGATCCTGAGGACCAAATGAAGACTGAACCAAAACTACACCGCGCCACCATCGCCGCCCTCAGCGGCCTGATCCTGTTCAGCTCAGCGGCCCTGGCCCAGGAGCCTCAATCGATTGGCACATTCGGCAAGTGGACGGCATATTCCCTCAAAGGCAAGAATGGCACGGAATGCTACATTGCCTCCAAGCCCATTGCCACAGAACCCAAAAATGTGCGCCGCGACCCGGTTCATTTTCTGGTGACCCATAAGAGCATGGTGAACACCATTATCGGGTACAATTTCAAAAAGAACAGCGAGGCTGCTCTAACCATAGACTCCGCGACCTTCAGTATGATCACTGACGGTGATGGCGCTTGGCTGGACACCACCCAGAAAGACCGCAAAGCAGTTGTGGCCATGAAGCGCGGCAACAAAATGAGCGTGCGCGGCACTTCATGGCGCGGAACCAAAACCCGCGACACCTATTCCCTCGACGGTGTCACAGCAGCCATGAAGGCCGTTGCAGACGCCTGCAAATAGGGCCCACCGGCCGCACATTTGCGCATTCGCCGCCGATCTGGGATAATCGGCGCTCAAACTTTCAGGACCCAACTCATGGCCGCAAGCCTCGACATTGCCCGCGCCAATCCCAATGCGCCGCCTGTTTCCCGCACGCCTGTGGATGTGGACAAGCGCCTAACGGTAATTGGGCTCACCCGCACCGAGCTGGCAGATCAATTCAAGGCCACCGGCGTTCCTGAGCGTGAGGTGCGCATGCGCGCCAGCCAGATCTGGCGATGGGTTTACAACAAAGGCGCCAAAACCTTCGACGAGATGACAAACGTCTCCAAGGACCTGCGAGAACAGCTTGCTGAACAGTTCACCTTGGCTCGGCCTGAGATAGTCACTGAGCAAATTTCCGTGGACGGGACGCGAAAATGGCTGTTGCGCTTGGCGCCCGATGCCTGGGGCGCACGCCACGAGGTGGAGACGGTCTATATTCCTGAGGAAAACCGCGGCACGCTCTGTGTTTCAAGCCAGGTGGGCTGCACGCTAACTTGCTCGTTCTGCCACACCGGGACGCAAACCTTGGTGCGCAACCTGACGGCAGAAGAGATCGTGCAACAGCTGATAGTGGCTCGTGACCAGCTTGGAGAATGGCCCGCCGCCCTGGCGGAAAACCCTGATGCTCCAGCTGGCGGGCGCTTCATCACGAACATGGTGCTGATGGGCATGGGTGAGCCCTTGTACAATTTCGACAACGTAAAAGCAGCTATGGAGATCGTCTGCGACAATGAAGGTCTGTCGCTCTCCAGGCGGCGCATCACATTGTCGACGTCCGGTGTGGTGCCGATGATTGAGCGTTGCGGCGAGGAAATTGGGGTAATGCTGGCCATCTCTCTGCACGCCACGCGAGACGAGATCCGCAACCAGCTTGTGCCGCTCAACAAAAAATATCCCATCAAACAGCTGCTGGATGCCTGCCGTGCCTATCCAGGACTATCGAATGCACGCCGCATCACATTTGAATATGTCATGCTGAAAGGCGTCAATGACAGTCCAAAACATGCCAAGGAACTGGTGCAGCTGCTGAGGGGCATTCCAGCCAAGGTCAACCTCATTCCCTACAACCCCTGGCCCGGATCGCCTCACGAGTGTTCCGAATGGGATGCCATCGAGGCGTTTGCGGAAATTATTAATCGGGCTGGCTACTCCAGCCCGGTGCGCACCCCGCGGGGCCGCGATATCATGGCTGCATGCGGTCAGCTGAAATCTGCGTCCGAGCGCCTCCGGGCGAAGGCCCGCGAGCAGCTGGAACGCGCGCCGGCATAATGGTCATGAGGCCGGTCCTTCGCAGACTAAGCCGCATTCTCATCGGATATTGTGTTGCAGCTTTCGCCAGCGGCGCATGCGTTCTGGGCGGCGCCTCCATGTTGGCTTTCGTTCAAAAGGCAATGACCGGCGCTGGGGAACTGGCACCGTTGACCCATTCCGCGGTATCTTTGGTGTTTCTCTCGGTTCTGCTGATGGTCTTAGGGGCGCTGCCGGCTCTGGCAGTGGGTTTGATTGCCGAAAGTATGAAGATCCGCCACTGGCTATACTATGTGCTGGGCGGCATGCTCATCTGCCTGGTCATGTGGCGCGGCCTGCCGTTTCAAGGCACTGGCGACTTCCAGTTTTTCCTGTTTGCCGGTGCGTTAGGCGGGGCGGTTTACTGGCGCATTGCTGGGCGCAAGGCCGGCGACTGGGCAGATGCACCAATCGAGGAACCACACGAATTGGAAGCGCACACCGAGACCTCGATTCCCGAGGTAGATATTCTGGAGCTGCCAACCCGCCCACCAGTAGAAACTGCAATCGCCCCCGAAGATCCGCATGACCCGCCGCAGCGTCCTGAAAGCTGGGTGCGATCAAGATGAGCCAGAGGTCTTTTTGGCTTTGGTCTTTTTCTTGGTCTTAGATTTTTTGGTCGAGCTCTTTTTCTTGGTCGACTTTTTGGTCGTACTTTTTTTCGCTGTAGATTTTTTCTTGGTGGATTTCTTGTCAGCAGCTTTTTTGTCGCTCGATTTTTTAGCGGTTGATTTTTTGGCCTTGGCCTTCTTGGCAGGCTCTTTCTTGGCAGTGCTCTTTTTGGTTTTCGCCTTTTTAGCTGGCTCTTTTTTGGCAGTAGCTTTCTTCTTAGATTTGGACTTTTTAGCTGACGAGGAAGAACCGTTTCCGCCCTTGTTGCGGCAATACGCATTCACCTTCACCCCATCAGACCGGGTGTAGCTGCCCACATGCACGCAAGCCTTATCACGTGAGCACGCCGACTTGGTTTTGCCTTTGCAGTCAGCGGCAAAGGTCGCGCCGCTCTGCGAGATCATAAAGATCAGCGCTGCAACGAAGAAACCGAGAAGCTTTTGAGCGAAGTGGGTCGTCATCATCCGTCCTAACCTGAAATAAGGGTCTTGCTGGCAGCAAATCTAACGGATTCGCCGCCCCGGCGCTATTGTCCATTAACTGGCAGCTATCCGGCCATCTTATCCATCGTTTTTGCCAATTTAATGTCCAGGTACGATAAGCCACCCACTCTGTGGGTGGCGAGCGTCACGTCAACGGTCTTATTGACATTGAACCATTCGGGATGATGATCCATCTTTTCTGCAGCCATGGCTACCCGGCTCATCCACCCGAATGCTTCATTGAAATTTCTGAAGGAAAAAGTCTTGGACACAGCGTCGCGGCCATCAACGAGATTCCATCCGTCCAATTCTGCCACCGCAGCCTCACGCTCAGCATCACTTAGCTTTTTTACGCTCATCAGTTTGCTCCGCATCGCCACTTTGGCTTAAGACTGTCCCGAATTTACGCCCATGCCAACCGGAATAGCTTCATCATGCAAATCTTATTTGTCTGTCTTGGAAACATCTGCCGATCTCCCATGGCCGAAGGCCTGTTTCGCCATGTGGCCGAATCCAGGGACCTGAAGGTGGTTGTGGATTCCGCCGGCACTAGCGGATGGCACGTGGGCGACGCGCCGGACCCGCGCGGACAGGCCACCATGAGAGCGCACGGCATTGATACTTCCGCGCAGCACGCGCGCCAGGTCAATGAAGAAGACTTCAACAAGTTCGACCTGGTGCTGGCCATGGACCGGAGAAATCATGACAGCCTGACGCGCCTGGCAGGGCCCGGTCGTGCAAGTAAGGTGAGGCTGTTCTTAGAATTTGCACCCGGGCGCGGCGACACCGAGGTGCCTGACCCTTATTACGGCGGCGAAGATGGCTTTGAGCATGTTTCACGCTATTGCATCACGCCAGCGAGGGGCTGGCCGACCACATTCAGCGCAACCAATAATTGTGCTCCTCCACATAGGGTCCGCCGCCGCGCGATGGTCGGGATGAATATAGTCCAATTGATTGAACCTCAAACGGCCGGCTTTTAAATGCCGCGGTCCGCACCACAAAATGGTCAGCCTCCATCACCGATACCTTGCCTCGGAGCCGCGCCAAGGTTACGTGCGGTGTGTATTTGCGCTGCTCTGGCGCCAAGCCCAGCTGTTGACAGAGCCGTTCCTGGCGGGCTTGCACCTGTTCCAAAGCCTCTGCAACCTCAACACCGGCCCATAGGGCCCTGGGTTTGGCACCACCAAAATATCCGGTTCCCGAAAGCTCAATTTCAAACCGCGCTGGTGTGACTGATTCCAAGGCTTCGGCCAGCTCATTGGCAGTGCCATTTTCGATATCACCCATGAAGCGCAAGGTGAGATGATAGTTTTCTCTGTCAATCCAGCGGGCCCCGTGAATGCCGCCGGCCAGGAACGACAAGCCTAGTGCAACATCTTCAGGCAAGGCTATGGCAGTGAACAGGCGTGGCATCAGACGAACTTACCCGGTTGGCAGCTTGGACCTACTTGCTCTTGCGTTTCACTATAAGCGATTCGACATGTGGAACTATGTTGCGAACGATAATATCAATGCCCTTGCGGTTGGGGTGCATGCCATCGGCCTGGTTAAGTTCAGGCCGCGCAGCAACACCTTCTAGGAAAAACGGATAGAGCGCCACACCGTGCTGCTTGGCCAACTCTGCATACATCGGGTTGAATTGCTCCGCGTAATCTTCGCCCATGTTTGGCGGGGCGATCATCCCGGCCAGCAAGGTTTCGGCCCCATTTTTTTCAAGACGTTCCAGCATCTTGTTCAGCGCATCGCGCGTCTTTGCCGGGTCAACACCGCGCAATGCGTCATTGGCCCCCAGTTCCACGATCACGATATCCGCACTCTCCGGCACGGCCCAGTCAAAACGAGACAGCGCCCCGGTCGAGGTATCGCCGGAGACACCCGCATTCAACACCGAAACATCATGACCGCGCGCCTTGAGTTCAGCTTCCAGCCGCACGGGAAAAGCATCTCCCGGTGCCAGCTGATAGCCAGCGGTAAGACTATCGCCTAGCGCCACAATTTCGATTTTTTCGGCAAGCGCGGCACACGGGCTAAGTCCAGCGCACAAAAAGATGAGGAGGCAAACGACGGTTTGCTTGATATTCATACGTCTTGATCCATATCGAGCTGATGTGCGTAGCATAGTCCCAACCCTTACCACCAACGGTTCAGGTCCCCATCGTGTCTGATTCGGTAGCAACTCTTCGTGACGTTCATCTCACTCTGCCGTCGAAAGCTGGCAGTGTCGATATCTTGCGTGGCATTGACCTGGAGGTGAGCCGGGGCGAGGCCTTGGGCCTGGTGGGCCCGTCGGGGTCGGGCAAAACCACGCTTCTCATGGTTTTGGCGGGTCTTGAGCGCGCCAGTTCTGGTGTCGTCAATGTTGCAGATCATGATTTAAGTGCTCAGGATGAAGATGCATTGGCTCTGTTTCGCCGTGATCATGTAGGCATCATCTTTCAGGCTTTCCACCTCATTCCCACCATGACCGCATTGGAAAACGTTGCAATCCCGCTTGAATTCAAGGGGGAGCGGGACGCATTTTCCATTGCCGAGGAACGCTTGAAGCGTGTTGAGCTCGGTCATCGGTTGCATCATTACCCGGGCCAGCTTTCCGGCGGCGAACAGCAGAGAGTGGCTTTGGCCCGCGCGCTGGCGGCCGGCGCCAGCATGATCCTTGCCGACGAGCCCACGGGCAATCTGGACCAAGGCACGGGCAGCCGGATCATCGACCTGTTGTTCACAACCCAGCGCGAAACCGGCTCCACCCTCATTTTGGTGACCCATGATCCGGATCTGGCGGCCCGTTGTGACCGGATCGCCCATATTGCCGATGGGCAGATCAGTTCGATCGAGATTCCTGCGCACGCCAAGCTCAAAAGCGCATGACCATCGCCGAAACCGGTCCTGCCCACGCGTTCGCAGCAACACCTGCCCAGACAAAACTTAGCTGGCTGGAAACACTCCGTTTGAGCCTAAAGATCGCCTTGCGGGAGCTTCGCTCCGGCCTCCAGGGCTTCTATGTGTTCCTGAGCTGCCTGACCCTCGGTGTTGCCGCTATCGCCGCCATCGGCTCGTTTTCATCAGCCATAGAATCTGGCTTGAGCGATCAGGGCAGAACCATTCTGGGCGGCGATGTGGAGTTGCGCTTGGCGCACCGCCGGAATGAGGCGGAAAAGCTCGCCTGGCTACAAGCGCAAGGCACCGTCGTCGAAGTGGCCACCTTGCGGGCGATGGTGACCAAGAAAGATAAAACAGACCGCGCATTGGTCGAGCTTAAGGCAAGTGGCAGCGATTATCCGCTGTTTGGTGAGGTTGAACTGACAAACAACCAGCCTCTCCCTTCTGTGTTGGAAGAACGAAAAGGGCAGTGGGGCCTTGTCGCAGACCCGGCCCTGGCTGAACGGCTCGGGATTAAGATAGGCGATGAGCTATCGCTTGGTAAGCTGACCCTCCGGCTCCGCGGTTTGATCAAGCGCGAGCCGGACCGGGTCTCGGGTGGTTTTTTCTTCGGCCCCCGGGTGATGTTGTCCAAGCAAGCTCTGATGCAAACCGAGTTGGTGCAGCCAGGCTCGCTGGTCTATTGGCACTACAAGATCAAGCTGAACGCCGGCGCCTCAACCGAACAGATCGCAGCCTTTCAAAAACGGCTCGAGACCCAATTTCCCGATGAGGGTTGGCGCTTTCGTTCCCGCGACAATGCAGCCCCCGGAACCAAGCGGTTCATTGATCGGCTTGTGCTGTTCCTCTCGCTCGTCGGTCTAACGGCACTCATCGTCGGCGGTTTGGGCATCGGCAACGCGGTCAACAACTTCCTGGAAGCGCGCCGGCGCAACATCGCCATGCTCAAATGTATCGGCGCTCCAGCGCAATCGATTTTCCAGATTTACATGATTCAGGTTCTGCTGCTCGCCGGGATCGGTGTGTCGGTGGGGCTAGTGCTGGGCTTGGTGTTACCCATAATTCTGGCCGGCGTGTTGAATGACGTTTTACCCCTCAAGCTCTCAAGTGGGGTCTATGGTCTGCCACTGCTCACCGCCACAACGTTTGGATTTCTGATCACCGTAGCGTTTGCACTTTGGCCCCTGTCCACGGCCCGCAGCTTGCCGGCTACGGCCCTATTCCGCTCCAATGTTCAGCCGGCCGGATCAGGGTTGAGGGGGAAATACCTGATCGCATTTATTGCAGCGTTCCTTGCAATTGCCGCGCTGGCGCTGGCGAGCTTCCCGGAACGCCTGTTCACGCTGTTTTATTTTGGCGGTGTGATCGCGAGCTTTGGCATCTTGTACGCGATGGCCCGCGGTCTGGTTGCTGTTGCCCGGCGGATGCCCCGACCGCGCCAGACAGCGTTGCGCCTCGCGATCACCAATTTGCACCGCCCCGGTGCACCGACCGTGAGCGTTGTCCTCTCGCTTGGAATTGGATTGGCCTTGTTTGTAACGCTTGCTCTTCTGGACGCTAATTTAACTCGCGAATTGCGCCAAAATCTGCCGGAAAAAGCGCCCGCATTCTTTTTCATGGATATTCAGCCTGGTGAGCTGGACGGTTTCAAGTCCACCGCGCTGGCGTCGGCTGGCGTAGAGAGCATCGACACGGTGCCGATGCTGCGTGGGCGCATCAAGGTGGTGAACGGTGTGGCCGCCAAGGATGTGACGCCATCGCAGGATTCGGCCTGGGCCCTGCGCGGAGACCGTGGTCTAACCTATGCGGAGACACCGCCAACGGGGTCAAAAGTTGTTGCCGGGGAATGGTGGCCTACCGATTACAACGGCCCTCCCCAGGTGTCCTTTACCAAGGACATTGCCGACGGGTTGGGCCTGAAGCTCGGCGACAGCGTAACAGTCAACGTCCTGGGCCGTGATATCCGCGCCAGCATTTCATCGCTACGTGAGGTGGAATGGGAATCTCTAGGGATCAATTTCGTGATGGTATTCTCGCCCAATGCACTGAAAGCTGCTCCTCACACCCATCTGGCCACAATTATCATGAGCCTAGAGCATGAATCGGCTCTGCTCGGTACACTCACAAAGAAATTTCCCACCGTAACTGCCGTTCGGGTACGAGATGCCTTGGATGCGGTAAGCGATCTCTTGGGCAAATTGCTGTTTGCCGTGCGCGGATCCAACGGCATAACCCTGTTGGTGGGCATATTGGTTCTGGCCGGAGCGATGGCGACAGGGCTTAAGAGCAGGATCTATGATTCGGTGATTCTGAAGACTTTAGGCGCGACCCGGAAGCAGCTCGTTTCCGCCCATGCCTTAGAATATGCCCTTTTGGGCGCGTTAACGTCACTTTTCGCCGTGGCGGCCGGTGCTGCGGCTTCATGGGGCATCGTTCGTTTCTTAATGGGCTTTGACTGGGCGTTTGAGCCACTAACTGCCTCTGGGACCGTGATTTTTGCGTCTGCGCTCACGGTAATTGCGGGCTTTGCCGCCACCTGGCGCGCGCTCACAGCAAAGGTGGCGCCGATCTTAAGGGTTGACTAACCATAGAATCAGCAAAAATCAGCTCAGTTTGCATTGTGGAAACCTTGCAAAGCCTAAGAAAAATATCCATATTCCCTACAAATCGCATCTCATCCGGAGGAAAGGTAACGCAGATGGCAGATCATGATCGCAACTACGCTCAAGTGCAGACGGGTGCCCGCACTGGCACTGAGGCAATAGATGCCGGTCTGCGCTCATACATGATGAGCGTATACAATCTGATGGCTCTCGGCGTTGCCGTGACCGCCATCATCACCCTTTTTATGGCCAATAACCCTGCATTGATGCAAACGGTTGCCCTTGGCCCGATGAAATGGGTTTTGTTTGCTGGTGTACTCGGCATGGGCTTTTTTGCTCCGAAGCTGATCTTCTCCGGCAGCAAAGCCATGGCGCATTTGGCCTTCTGGGCTTACGCCGGCATGTGGGGATTGTTGATTTCCCCCATGGTGGCCTTCTATCTGGCCAAAGACCCCGGAATCGTCGTTCAGGCGCTGGGCATCACGTCAGTCACTTTCGGCGCAACCAGCCTCTACGGCTATGTGACGAAACGGGACCTTTCCCCTTTCCGCACGTTCTTTGTGATGGCCACGATCGGGTTGCTGGTGGCGATGTTGGTGAACGTCTTCCTGCAAAGCACCCTGTTTAGCTTGATCACCTCGTTCGGCGTGGTGCTGGTGTTCGCAGGCGTCACCGCTTGGGAAACTCAGGCGATCAAGGAAATGTACCACGCAGGCGATGATGAAGCGACCGCACGGTCCAAAGGCATTTTCGGTGCCTTCATACTCTATGGCAGCTTCATCACCATGTTCATCCACATCCTGAACATTCTCGGGATCATGCGCGGCGACTAAGCCACGCGAACCATAGACAAACAAAAGAACCCCGGAACATTGCCGTTCCGGGGTTTTTCTTTGCCTGCTATTCTAGGCGCCGAAACCGGCTACACCGCAACCAAGCTCGGTTTGCGGTCGATAATCCGCAAGACCTGCTTCAGATCTTGTCCTCGTCGCATAATCCGCCCGCCAGCTGCAATCACACTGTAGATGCCTTGCCTACGGGCCAAATCTGGCTGCTTCTCCACGGTATAGAGCGGCATTTCACTGGATCGTCGAAAAATAGAGAAAACCGCCCTATCGCTACCATGGTAGATGGCATAGTCGCGCCATTCTCCCGCGCCAACTTGCCGGCCATAGACCGTCAAGATGGAGTTCAACTCTTGGCGATTGAATGTTGTTTTTGGCACTGGGGCGGCGGTTTTGGCCCCACTCCAATTTGCGTTCTTTTGATTGAACGACTGCCCTTGGCTCTTCCGGGACGAACTTAGGCTCAAGCTCGCCCCGAACATTGCTATGGGTTCGGTTTCGCTCATGCGCCTCCCTCTTTGCTTACCAACTCAACTAGCACCCCACATTTGTGCCTAACACCATCATGACCAAGCAAACGACCTTTGGCAAGGCCAGACCATTCTGCGGCTCTCAGGCTTCACTAGAGCACAGGTCCACTCTAATATAAGAGCAGTCTCATCATCACATGTTCAACAAACCATCATTATCTTGCCCAAATTCGAACACTATGCGGGGGCATCTTCCAATCGTTGCCTCTAGAGGCCCGGTTCGAAAAGTCGTTGGAATTCTCAGCCCCCCAGCCCCCCAACGGCTTTACAGCGAGCCGGGCCATTTTTTTACGCGCCCCCAAACATCTCCGCACAGATTTCTCAAGGCCAGAATAATCTCGGCAAAACCCTTGAATTCCTGCGCAAGTTGAACGATATCTGCCCCGGGCTGATATACAGTTTTTCAAAAATTTGAACTTGAAGGGCGCGAGAATGGCGACGAAAACGCGGGAAAAATCCACCGAAGAAAAGCATGAGTTCCAGGCTGAAGTGGCCAAGCTTCTGCATCTCATGGTGCATTCGGTATATTCCGAGCGAGACGTCTTCTTGCGCGAGTTGATATCTAATGCAGCTGATGCGTGTGATAAACTGAGGTATGAAGCCATATCACAGCCTGAAATTCTGGCAGGCGACACAGATTTGCAAATCACCATCACGGCAGACAAAAAGGCAAAGACCCTCACCATTGCCGACAATGGTATCGGCATGAACCGAGACGAGCTGATCGACAACCTCGGCACCATCGCCAGATCGGGCACCAAAGCATTCATGGATGCGGTCGCGGCTGGCAAGGAAAAATCTGGCGAGGTAAACTTGATCGGCCAATTTGGTGTCGGTTTTTATTCAGCCTTCATGGTGGCAGACACGGTTGAAGTGAGATCGCGCCGCGCCGGGGAAAAAGCCGGCTGGCTCTGGACTTCTGATGGCAGCGGCTCGTTCTCAGTCACCGAAAACGAAGATGATCCTTCCCAGGGCACCGCGATAACCTTGAACATAAAAAAGGAAGCCAAGGAGTTTCTTGAACCCCTCAAGATTGAAAAAATCGTACGCGACTATTCAGACCATGTGGCCATTCCGATCAAATTGATCGAGGTGGAAAAAGGCAAGCCAGGCGAGGTCCGACAAATCAACGAAGCCAGTGCCCTTTGGACCAGGGCCAAGAAGGACATCACCAAAGAGCAATACCGCGAGTTTTTTGGTCATGTTTCAGGCCTGTTCGGTGACCCCGCCATCACCATCCACTACCGGGCAGAAGGCCGGCACGAATATCAGGTGCTATTGTTTGTACCGGCAGAAAAACCATACGATCTCTATGATCCTGAACGCCGCGGGCGCCAGAAGCTGTATGTGCGCAAGGTATTCATCAGTGAGGATGCAGACATTCTGCCGCCCTGGTTACGTTTCGTGCGCGGCGTCATCGATTCTGAGGATATGCCGCTCAATATTTCGCGTGAAATGCTGCAGAACAACCCAATCGTTGGACAGATCCGCAAAGCCGTGACCAAACGCGTGCTCACCGAACTTAAAAAGTTCGCAAAGAAAGACCCAATAGCCTACGCAGGTGTCTGGTCTTCGGTCGGACCGGTTCTGAAAGAAGGCATCTACGAGGATATGGAGCGGCGCGACGAGCTGTTTGAGCTTGCACGCTTCACCACCACGGCGAGCACCGAAGCGACGCCTGTGCGCACGTTGGCCGACTATGTGGCCGACATGAAAGACAACCAGACGGCAATCTACTACATCACCGGCGAGGATGCAGACGCAATAAGCGCAAGCCCACACCTTGAAGGTTTCCGCGCCCGCGGTGTGGAGGTGCTGCTGTTGTCCGATCCGATTGATAGCTTTTGGACAGCAAATGCGCTGGGGTATGAGGGGAAACCCTTCCGCTCTATAACCCAAGGCATTGCCGATTTGGATTCCATCGATCCCGAAGCCGAAGAAGGTGAAAAGGAGACGAAGCCCAAATCAAAGATCGATGAAGAAGCAACAAGCTCCCTCATAGCCGCGATGAAAACCGCACTAGGCGAGAAGGTGTCAGACGTGCGGGAGTCCAAGCGCCTAACTGACAGCCCTGTTTGCCTAATCGCCGGTGACGGTGGCCTTGACCGCAATTTGGAGAAACTTTTATCCAGGCAACAAACCCCGGGCGTGCAGGTGTCTGCTCCCGTTTTGGAAATCAACCCGTCCCACGGCCTTGTGCAGGTGTTGGCGGAACAGGCCAAAAAAGGTGGAGATACAGCCCTCGTAGACGATGCCGCGCGCCTGTTGCTTGATCAGGCCTTTATCCTGGATGGCGAACCTGTGGGCGAACCAATGGAGTTTGCCAAACGCATGACGAACATCATGCAACGCGCATTCGGCAGTTAAACTGCGAGAAAAGGCGACCGGGATTTGCGCATCAGTTAGATGCGGTTTGCGCCAGGTTTTGCAGCATGCTGGCGCCGATGATAGGGCCCGTTCCATCCACCTGCAACACGACCACACAGTCTTCAACACCATCAGCCATCAGGCTGGACTTCGGCAGACTGACCTTCATCGGCTTGCCATGCCACATGCCAACAGGCATCATCTTGCGCACCACATTATGGTAGACAATCTTACGGCCACGGTTTTCGCCGCGTTTGATTTTCTGCGATACTTCGCGGCTTACCAGCATCAACCAGATGGTCGCATCCTTAGCGCCAACTTGCGCGCCGGCCTCGCCAATATCAATGGTGACTTCCTGGCTTTGCGCGGCCACCGAAACCGGCACGAAGGCACTGTCGGGTTTGGCCAGAACCGACTTAATCTCTGCAGTTACCCGGCCTTTGTAGCTGCCTACCACATGGTTTTTGCCAGCCACAACCATTTGCGGTGTGTACACTCGGCCGTCTCCGCGGCGGATGGCGTATTCGCGCTGCCGGCGGGAATGTTCAGGTGAGCCAAGCGTGTCTTTCCAGCCGAGATAATCCCAATAGTCCACGTTCAGCGAGAGTGCGAGCACATTGGGTGCGCCGGCGATCTCGCCAAGGATCTTATCAGCGGGCGGGCACGAACTGCAGCCCTGGCTTGTGAACAATTCAACCACGGCCACCCTGGCGCTATCGGCACTTTGTGCCAGCGTCGAGCTTCCCGCCCATGCAAAGACCAAAAGCGCAAACGCCGCAGCAGTCTTCGTTATCTCAGCAAAACGTCTCATGGGCCTCTAAATAGGCGCCTGGGCGGTCACTGGCGAGTAACGATGGAGTGAGAGCGCCGCCCTCACCCCCTGATGTTTCTAGGCCGCCCGGGCTAGGTTGCGGAGCACATAGTGAAGAATTCCGCCATTTTTGTAGTACTCAAGTTCATCCAGAGTATCAATTCTGCACAGCAGTCTAAGAACCTTTGATTTACCATTCGTGTAGGTAATCTTGGCCTGCACCTCCATGCCCGGCGCCATGCCGGCTTCCAGGCCAGACAAGCTGACCTGCTCTTCACCGGTCAATTTCAACTTGGTCCAGGACTGCCCGCCTTGGAACTCGAGCGGCAGGATACCCATGCCAATGAGATTAGAGCGATGGATGCGCTCAAAGGATTGCGTGATGACTGCCTTTACGCCAAGCAGCCGTGTGCCTTTTGCCGCCCAGTCACGCGATGAACCGGTGCCATATTCCTTTCCGCCAAACACAACCAGCGGAACTCCATCCTCCTTATAACGCATGGCCGCATCATAGATCGCCATTTGCTCGCCGGATGGGTGGTGCACCGTGACACCGCCTTCCACGCCAGGCATCATCTGGTTCTTGATGCGAATGTTGGCAAATGTGCCGCGCATCATCACTTCATGATTGCCTCGCCGAGAGCCATATGAGTTGAATTCAATCGGCCTAATCTGATGATCACGCAAATACTCGCCTGCCGGGCCCTCCTGTTTAATCGCCCCGGCAGGCGAAATGTGGTCGGTGGTGATGCTGTCGCCCAGCAGCGCAAGAATGCGCGCATCGCTCACATCGCTAACCGGATCTGGCTCCATGGTCATGTCGTCAAAGTAGGGTGGGTTACGCACATAAGTCGAGATCGACTGCCAATCATAAGTGAGCCCGCCCTCAACCTTGATCTTGCGCCATGCGGCATCGCCCTTGAACACATCCGCATAACGTTTCCGGAACATCTTGCGGGTGACACTCTTGCGCACCACCTCGGCAACTTCCTTCGAGCTGGGCCAAATGTCTTTCAGGTAGACGGGATTTCCCTTTTTATCAGTGCCAAGCGGGTCCTTGGTCAGATCAATGTTCATGTTGCCGGCCAACGCATACGCCACCACAAGCGGAGGCGATGCCAGATAATTGGCCTTCACATCGGGATTTACCCGGCCTTCAAAGTTCCGGTTCCCTGAGAGAACCGCACAGGCCACAAGGTCGTTTGCATGAATGGTCTCAGACACCGGTTCGGCCAATGGGCCAGAGTTGCCGATACAGCTCGTACAGCCATAGCCAACCAGGTCGAACCCAAGCTTGTTCAGCGATTTTTGCAGATCGGCCTGCTTCAGGTAATCGGTCACCACCTGCGAACCCGGGGCTAGCGAGGTCTTCACCCAAGGCTTGACCTGCAGGCCTTTTGCCACCGCATTGCGCGCCAAAAGCCCAGCGCCAAGCATTACAGATGGGTTAGAGGTGTTGGTGCATGACGTGATGGCCGCTATCACCACATCGCCATGGCCAAGATCATAGTTGGCGCCTTCCACTGCAAAGCGTTCGTCCGTCGCGGCCGTCTTTTTGAACTCGGATTTCATCACCTTGCCGAACGACGACGCCGCTGCATCCAGGACTATGCGATCTTGCGGCCGCTTGGGACCGGCCAGCGATGGCACCACATCAGCCAAATCAAGATGCAATGTGTCGGTAAACACCGGCTCCGGCGTCGCCCGCGTGCGGAACATGCCTTGGGCTTTTGCGTATTTTTCCACCAGCTCAACCTGGGCTTTGGACCGCCCGGTTGCGGTCATATAGTCCAAAGTATCCCTATCAACCGGGAAAAAACCGCATGTGGCGCCATATTCCGGCGCCATGTTGGCAATGGTGGCCTGATCTTCCAGGGAGAGTTTGTCGAGCCCTGGGCCGAAAAACTCTACAAACTTGCCCACCACGCCGCGTTGACGCAACATCTCAACGACAACCAGCACCAAATCTGTGGCTGTTACGCCGTCACGCAACTTACCATCCAACCGGAATCCGATGACTTCGGGGATCAGCATGGAAATAGGTTGACCTAGCATTGCGGCCTCGGCCTCGATGCCACCAACGCCCCAACCCAGCACGGATAGGCCGTTCACCATGGTGGTGTGGCTGTCTGTTCCCACTAGAGTATCAGGGAAAGCCACTTCAACTGACTTGCCATTGCGCTTTTCTTTTTTCGTCCATACCGTGCGAGCAAGGTACTCCAGGTTAACCTGATGGCAGATACCAGTGCCTGGCGGCACAACTCGGAAGTTGTCGAACGCATCCTGGCCCCATTTCAAGAAGGTGTAGCGCTCACCGTTTCGTTCGTATTCGCGGCCCACATTGGCCTTAAACGCACCTGCCGTTCCAAAGAAATCGACCATCACCGAATGGTCAATCACCAGATCCACTGGCGCGAGCGGGTTGATCTTCTTAGGATTGCCGCCAAGCTTGGCCATCGCATCGCGCATGGCAGCCAGGTCCACAACCGCCGGCACCCCGGTGAAATCCTGCATCAGAACCCGAGCTGGACGGTATGCGATTTCATGATCGCTGGTTTTCTTGCGCACCCAGCTGGCGATAGCCTTGATATCTTTTTTGGTCACCGTGCGCCCATCTTCGTGGCGCAACAGGTTTTCCAGAAGAACCCGGAGCGAAAACGGCAGCTTGGAGACATTCTTCAAGCCGTTTTTCTCAGCCGCTTTCAGATTAAAATACTCGTAAGTTTTCTTGCCGACGGTCAGCTTCCTGCGGCAATTGAAACTATCAAGTGATGTGATGGTCATCTTTGGTGCTTGGTCCTTTGATCGGGTAAGAGCCCAGACGTTTGGGGTGAGTGATTTGCTGTCTATATAGCGGCCCTGGGCGGCAATGACCACACGACGATAGACGAGTGCTGCATGTTTGCCTGAGCGGCCTTTTGGCCCAGCTCGTACAAATCTTTGCGCGCATCGGCCAGTTGCGTTAAACCGGCAGAAAGAGGCCTTTGCCCCATCCCGTTATGACTATGCAACTCAGCGCAAATAATCTTGTCTGCCACCGTGGTGGCCGCACCGTGTTTTCCGGCCTGTCGTTCACTGTGGCCCAGGGCGAGGGCTTACTGCTTGAAGGCCCGAACGGCACCGGTAAAACCAGTCTACTGCGGATTTTGGCGGGCTTTGGCGCAATCGAGCAAGGCGCACTCGAGCTCAAAGGTGCCGACGAAGAGCTGACGATCGGTCAACGGGCCCATTATTTGGGTCACCAAAACGCCCTCAAGCTGGCACTCTCGGTAGAGGAGAATCTGACATTCTGGGCCAATTTTATGGGCCAGTCCGTGTCTTCGAGCACCATTGCCGATCACCTTGGCGCCTTCAATCTTGAGAGCTTGTCGAGCTATTCTGCCGGTCTTTTGTCGGCCGGCCAAAAACGCCGGCTCGCCCTGTCGCGTCTTGAACTGGTTTCCCGCCCGATCTGGTTGCTCGATGAGCCCTCCGTTGGCCTGGACACCGCCTCGTGCGCCCTTCTGGCCGACGCCATGTCACGGCACATGGCGGCAGGCGGTTTACTGATTGCGTCCACTCACACAGATCTGGGACTGACTTTCAAGAACAAGGTCAATCTTGGCGACCTTGGGGGGCGTGCAACATGACCGTATTTTGGAGCCTTGTGCGGCGCGACCTCGTGCTCACCCTGCGTCAAGGCGGCGGCGCGGGCATGGCGCTTGGATTCTTTCTCACGGTGCTGGTCTTGCTGCCTTTGGGCATCGGTCCTGATCTGAACTTTCTGCAGCGGCTTGCGCCGGGAGCCCTATGGATCACTCTGCTGTTGTCCGTGTTGTTGTCGACTGATCGGATTTTCGCACCTGATTATGAAGATGGCTCGCTTGAGCTCATGACCATGGGCCCCATGCCGCTCGAATTGGTTGCTCTGGCCAAATCCGTAGCCCATTGGCTAGGCACGGGCCTGCCGCTCGCGATCCTGGCTCCAGGATTGGGCGTGCTCTTGAACTTGGATACCTTGTTGTTCGGGCCCATCATGCTGGCCATGGTTCTGGGATCGCTCGCACTGTCTCTCCTTGCCTGTCTGGGGGCGGCGGTAACGGTGGGGCTCCGGCGCGGCGGGATGATCATATCTCTCCTTATTTTGCCTCTTTATGTGCCGGTTCTCATCTTCGGCGTGGCGGCAACCAACAGTGTCACGGGGGTTCCTGAGCTGTTTGGCCCTTCCATGTTGATTTTGACGGCGATCTCCTTGGCTTCGCTGGTTCTGGCGCCGATTGCGGCCGCCGCAGCCGTCCGGGCGCATATGACATGACACACTCCCCGCGAAACTGTGACCTCAACGACAATTGAAACTCTCACCATTCAAGGCTAGATCAGCACTATGCAAGCCTATGCCAACCCTGCCCGCTTTAACGCGTTGGCCCTCTCCGTACTGCCCTGGTGCGCCGGCATCACGGTTCTACTCTTCGCTGTGGGGCTCTATTACAGCCTCGTTGTCGCGCCTCAAGACTATCAGCAGGGCGAGACCGTGCGCATCATGTTCATTCATGTACCTGCAGCCTGGATGGCCTTGGCCTGTTACTCGGTCATGGCTCTGGCAAGCGCGGTTGCCATCATCTGGCGTCACCCACTGGCCGATGTGGCGGCCAAGACAGCAGCTCCGATTGGCGCCTGCTTTACATTTCTGGCCCTGTTCACAGGCTCCTTATGGGGCAAGCCCATGTGGGGCACGTGGTGGGTCTGGGACGCCCGCCTGACCTCCGTATTCGTCTTGTTCCTGCTTTATCTGGGCTACATCGCGATCTGGCAGGCTATTGAAGAGCCGGCCCGCGCGGCGCGGCTGGCCGCAATTGTGGCATTGGTCGGGTTCATTAATGTACCGATTATCAAATATTCAGTGGAATGGTGGAATTCGCTGCATCAACCAGCAAGTGTGCTCAGAGCTGACGGCCCCGCCATTCACAGCTCGATCCTGACCCCGCTGTTGATCATGGCCGGGGCCTACACCATGTTGTTTCTAACACTTCATCTCATCGCCATGCGCACCGAAATCATGAAACGCCGTATTCACAATATGGAACAGGCCGAGGTTCAGGGATAATGTCTTTTACCGCGCCCCATGTTGGATTCGTGCTCGTATCCTACGGCTTTTCAACTCTGGTACTCTGCGGTCTGACCGCCATCGTGCTTTGGCAGGCGCGCAGCGCGGCAAACCGATTGAAAGACCTGGAGGCGCGCGCTGTGCGCCGGCGCAAGCCTGCCAAACCAGTGAACCCGGCATGAGCACTCAAGCTCCTGTCTCCTCACTCCGGCGGCGGCTTGTGGTGGCCCTGCCGCTCATCTTGTTCGCTGGCCTTGCGGCAATCTTCCTGATACGCCTTTATGGCGGCGACCCCTCCAGGCTGCCAAGTGCGCTGATCGGCAAGCAAGTGCCTGATTTCAAGCTTGAGCCCCTGGCCGAACTGGTCGATGACGGCACCCCGGTCAAGGGTTTCTCATCGGGCATTCTCTACGGCGATAAGGTGTCTTTGGTGAATATCTGGGCGTCTTGGTGCGTCCCCTGCCGGGCCGAACACCCGTTCCTGATGGAACTCGCCAAACGCTCTGACATCCAGGTGCTCGGCCTGAATTACAAGGACAAGCCGGCCAACGCCCGCCGCTTCCTCGGCACGCACGGCAATCCCTATGAACGGGTTGGGGTGGATCCTAACGGCCGTACCTCAGTGGATTGGGGTGTTTACGGGGTGCCGGAAACCTTCGTGGTCGACAAAAAGGGCACCATCCGCTTCAAGCAGATCGGGCCACTGACACAAGATTCCCTGAAGCGCTTTCTGCCCCAGATCGAGGCGGCCAAGGTAGACCTGGTTCGCTAGGACGATGCGCCCACCGAATGGTGGATTATGAACAAACCGGTGCCACCAAAGGCCTATCTGGCCAAATTCAACTCACTAGTTCAATAGCTTATCAAAAATTGGGTTCGTTTGGTAAAATGGCGGTTTTGGCTGACATTTTACAATCCAATGCCCGTTTAAAGGGAAAAACTGCGCTCAGCTTTTGCGCTTGCGGCGTGCGGTTTGCGCCAACTTGGTCTCTTGCTCAGACAAAACCTTGTTGAGCTCAGCCAAAGCATCGATGAACACCCGGCGGCGATTGGAATCCATCGCCCTGAGCAACCGGCGATCGGCGGTGTGTGCGCCTGGTTGCGCCGCTGACAGGGCACGGCGGCCCGCAGCAGAGAGCTTGACCGTGTTGGTGCGCGCATCCGACTTCGTGCGCCGGCGCTGCAGCAAACCATTGGTGGTCATACGGCCGATGAGATCGGCCAGGGTAGAGCGGTCGATGCCGGTAATGCGCACCAGATCGGTTTGGCTTGCACCCTCGTTCTGGTCCACAGCCAAAAGCACTGTGAACTGACGATGTGTCAGCCGCTTTGGCCCCACCTCTTCCGCATACAGATCTGATGCAAACTGCGCAGCCCGTCGCAGCAGATGATGAGGCGACTTGTTGAGATCTTTGATTTCGCCAGCCGTTGCCATTTTCAAACCCTCGTTCTCACATGCCCGAAGTTCAATTTATCTTTCCACGGATCAATCTGTTGCCCGGTTATAACCAAATTGATCTGCGAACTGTCTATTATAGGTAATCGCGAATGATGGTTTCGCAAAGGTGCAGGGCCCTTCAATTTCATCACTTTCGCGTGCATGCCCCGTGACAAACTCTGTCGATAGGGACAAGAATGGCACCGTCATGACCACACCAGAGCAACTCAACAATTTTTCCAGGCGCATCCCAGACGGCGACAACCTTGAGCGTGATGTCTGCGACACCTGCGGGTTTATCGGTTACCAAAATCCCAAAATCGTGGTTGGCGCCGTTGTTCGCGCAGGCGATGGCAAACTGCTCTTGTGCAAGCGGTCCATTGAACCAAGAGCCGGTTACTGGACTGTGCCGGCGGGCTATCTGGAGTTGAACGAGGCGCCAGACGCCGGCGCCATGCGGGAGGCCATGGAGGAGGCCAATGCGCACATCGCGATCGACCGGGTTCTGGCCATCTACACAATTGCACGTTTGAGCCAGATCCAGATCATCTATCGTGCTGCGTTGACGGACCCGAACATATCAGCGGGCCCGGAAAGCCTTGAAGTGGGATTGTTCACCTGGGATGAGATTCCCTGGGACGACATTGCCTTTCCCTCGGTGCACTGGGCTCTTGGTCAATACAAGGAAACGATTGGCGATGCCAGTTTCCCGCCGTTTGCCAACCCATAACATCGGTTCAAGCTAATCTTTTTCACCGGTCGTTTCGTCTTCGAAATCCATATGACCGCGCAAGAAATAGACCTGTGATCCGGCAAACAGCATGGTGAGCGGCATGATGCCGAACACCTTGAAGTTCACCCAAACATCGGTGCTGAAATTACGCCACACAATCTCGTTCAGCATCGCAAGGAAGAAGAAGAACAAACCCCACCGCCAAGTCATCTTGACCCAGCCTTCATCGTCCAAAGGGAACGCATCTCCAAGCAGCGGTTTTAGCAGCGGCGTCTTAAACGCCAGGCCACCCAACAAAACAGTGCCGAAAATACAGTTCACGATGGTCGGCTTTAGTTTTATGAAAAGATCGTCGGCCAGGTAGAGCGTTAGCCCACCGAAGACCATAACAAACACACCCGTCACCAAAGGCATAATTGCGATTTTGCCGAGCAGTAGTTTCGACAATGTCAGGCTGACCACCGTCGCGATCATAAACCCACCGGTCGCATAGAATATGCCCGCTTTGTAGTTAAGCAGGAAAAACACGACCAAGGGCCCAAGCTCAAGGGCGAGCTTAAGCACCGGGTTGACCTTTTCCGTTTCGACGCTAGCGCTTTCAGATGTCATGTCCGCATTTCCGTTTACCCCAGTTAAGAGGCTTCATCATCCAGTCCGGCAATCGCCCGCGCGAACTCCTCGGCATCAAAAGGTTGCAGGTCGGCCACTTGCTCACCCACACCGATGGCATGGACGGGCAGGCCGAACTTGTCGGCAATCGCAACCAGGATGCCGCCGCGGGCCGTGCCGTCAAGCTTTGTCATGATCAGACCCGTAACACCGGCAGTTTTCGAGAACATGTCGGTTTGCGAAACCGCGTTTTGGCCCGTTGTTGCGTCCAAAATAAGAAGCACGCTGTGCGGAGCAGCCTCATCATGTTTCTTGATCACCCGGTTGATCTTCTCAAGCTCGGCCATCAGGTCGGTCTTGTTTTGAAGCCGTCCGGCCGTGTCCACAATCAAAATGTCGGTGCCGTCTTCCTTGGCCTGCCGGATGGCATCGAAGGCCAAGCCCGACGCATCGCTGCCTTGTGGCGCAGAGACAACCTTGGCGCCGGTGCGCTCGCCCCAAACCCGCAGCTGCTCGATGGCAGCCGCCCGGAAGGTGTCGCACGCGGCCAGTGTCACCGAATAACCTTCAGCGGTGGCAATGGCCGCCAGTTTCCCGATTGTAGTGGTTTTCCCTGAACCGTTGACGCCAATGACCAACACCACATAGGGCTTGTGTTCCTCTTTGAACTCAAACGGAACCGCGACCGGTCGCAGCACTTTGGCCACCTCGTCTGCGAGGATCTGCTTAACCTCTTCGGGCTCAATTTCCTTGTCGTAACGGCCCTTGACCACGGCTTCGGCAATGCGCATGGACATGTCCACGCCCAAATCGGCCTGGATGAGAATGTCCTCAAGATCCTGAAGGGTGTCTCCGTCAAGCTTGCGCTTGGTGAACAGGTCTGTAATGCCGGTCGAAAGCCGTTGAGAGGACTTGGACAGCCCTCGCTTTAGGCGCGAGAACCATCCAACGCGCTCAGGTTTCGGTTCGAGCTCCGGTTCCGGCTCGGGCTCAGGTTCCAGCTCAGGCTCGGGCTCGGGTTCCGGCTCAGGTTCGGGTTCCGGTTCGGGCTCAGGTTCCGGCTCAGGTTCCGGCTCTGGTTCTGGTTCGGGCTCTGGTTCGGGCTCAGGTTCCGGCTCGGGTTCCGGCTCTGGTTCCGGTTCCGGTTCCGGCTCAGGTTCCGGTTCCGGCTCAGGTTCCGGTTCCGGCTCTGGTTCCGGTTCCGGCTCTGGTTCCGGCTCTGGTTCCGGTTCGGGCTCAGGTTCCGGCTCGGGTTCTGGCTCAGGTTCCGGCTCTGGTTCCGGTTCCGGCTCTGGTTCCGGTTCGGGCTCTGGTTCGGGCTCAGGTTCCGGCTCGGGTTCCGGCTCTGGTTCCGGTTCCGGTTCCGGCTCAGGTTCCGGTTCCGGCTCAGGTTCCGGTTCCGGCTCTGGTT
>JAAEUE010000289.1 GCA_024227565.1 Alphaproteobacteria bacterium | reverse complement strand
TTTGAGGATCAAAGGAACATGCAGACGGCCATGTGTAACCACATCGAAGGACCAGGTCTCACGGCTTGCCCCGCCGGACAGTCTGGCGAGGTTTTCCACATTTGATCCGGTGCCATAGACATCCGCCACCTTGTCCGTAAGAACCGCGTGAAGCTGGCTTGCGGTTTGATCCCGGCCTTTGATTTCGCTCATGGCGGCATCAACCTGCAATCATGCGGCCCGTCAGGTCAAACAGCTCGTCCGTCATGGTCTGGACTCCTCATGCATGGCGGCGCAGCAGCTGCCGCGCAAGCGACGACATGTGGACCTGATCCGGACCGTCGCCGACGCGAATATAACGCGCAAGGGCGTAGGCTTCGGGCAGGAAGGTATCCTCAGTGAAGCCCATGGCGCCATGCACCTGCATGGCACGGTCGATCACCCTGGTCGCCATCTTTGGTACAACGATCTTGGCAGCAGCGATCAGATCGCGGGCCTGTTTGTTGCCTTCGTGATCCATCTTGTCCGCCGCCCTGAGGGTGAGCAGCCTGGCCTGTTGGATTTCGCAAAACGATTTGGCGATATCCTCGCGCAGCGTGCTGTGCTTTGAAAGCTTGGCACCG
>JAAEUE010000288.1 GCA_024227565.1 Alphaproteobacteria bacterium | reverse complement strand
CAATTGACCTGATTGAAAAGGAAACGTGAGAAATGAGCGAGAAGAGATTTGATGGATTGACGGTGATGATCACCGGTTCATCCGGCGGCTTCGGCAGTCAGGCTGCGCATTTGTTTGCCCGGGAGGGCGCCAATCTGGTGCTTTCAGATTATTCTGATGAGGATAACAAAAGAATTGCCGGCGAACTCCGTGCAACCGGTTGTAAGGTTGCCGACCTGGCCGGTGACATTTCCGACGAGGAAACCGCCCGTGAACTGGTGGCGCTGGCCATGGACGAGTTCGGTCAGCTGGACGTGGCGATGAACAATGCCGGTATCGGCCACACCCCGGCAAGAACGCCTCAGGTCGACAGCGAAGAGGCAAGGCGTGTCATTGATGTCGACCTGATGAGCGTGTTCTACTGCATGAAGCACCAGATTCCGGTGATGGAGAAGCAATACCGCGACAGCGGCAAGGTCTCCTCAATTCTCAATATTGCGTCGGTGGCAGGCCTTGTCGGTGCGCCCTCCTTGTCAATCTATGCCGCCGCCAAACACGGCGTTGTTGGACTGACTAAAACCGCAGCCCTTGAATACGCACGCCGCGGTGTACGCATTAACGCCATGTGCCCCGCCTGGGCCAGAACAGCCCTCGTTGAAGAGGGCATGCTGGGCGAAGCCGATGACAAGGCCAAGGCCGAAGACATGCTTGTACGCGGCATCCCCATGCGCCGTGTTGCCGATCCGGCAGAAATCACCCAGGCGATGCTATGGGCCTGCGACCCCAAAAACACTTTCATGACCGGCCATTCGCTTGCGGTTGATGGTGGTCTGACGGCGATGTAGGAGAGACCAATGGACCTGAACTACACCGAAGAAGAAATTGCTTTCCGTGATGAGGTGCGGGCATTTCTTGATGCTGAACTGCCAAACAACATCAACCACAAGGTCAAGAACCACCTGCGGCTAAGCCGGGAAGATATGGTTGAATGGCATGCAATATTGAACAAGCGTGGTTGGCTCGCGGCCAACTGGCCTGAAGAGCATGGCGGTGCTGCATGGAATGCGGTTCAACGTAATAT
>JAAEUE010000287.1 GCA_024227565.1 Alphaproteobacteria bacterium | reverse complement strand
CTTGAGGATGCTGCGCCTAAACCTGGCCTGAGCTGATTTTTTGGGGACCAGCTCGGCGCCATCGATGAACACTCAGTAATCCCACCGGACCCACAGCCCCCCTTCTCTGCGCCCTAAATGTATGAAACCCCTTGATGCGGCACGGCCAACACTATGGGGCCAATGCTCCTCGCAGTACGCCTGAACCGCCCAGATGTCAGCATCCTGCGCGTAGAAGTCCACGGCCCCAACGCCTTTTTGATCGTATAGATGCTCGCTGCGGAATGCACCGCCAACCTCGCGATTAATTGCCGGCGGCCTGTAGCCGGACGTGATAACGATCGGCTTGTTCCCAAATTTGACGCGAACACGCTCAAGGAATGCCGCCAGCTCAGCGGCCATATCAACCTGATACTGGTGCTCAAAACGCCGCGCCTCTTGACCCAGCGCAAATTCACCCAGCGCGATATGTGGCGTTAGCCGGGTGCTAAATGGCGACTCAGGCCGGATCGTTGCAGGTTCT
>JAAEUE010000286.1 GCA_024227565.1 Alphaproteobacteria bacterium | reverse complement strand
TTGCGCGACCGCAAGCTGATCTTGGGCCGCAAAAGGGCGCCGGCTGAGCCTCAAAGCCATGTCTGGGACCCAGCACAAAATCGCGAACGCCTAGTTGCGCATGGCCTGGGAGGCAGCGTTGTATACTTCTCCTTGCTGGCGCCGGAGTTCATCTTCTGCGCCCAAGGTTTTGGAGAAACTCTGGCCATAGTCGCCCCGTAACTCGCCGTTTTTCTGGACGATATGCGCATCGAGCGACTGCTGACCTTCAAGACGTTTGATATCGCCCTGAAGCCCCGCATCGACCCAGCCCTGAATGCCCGTGGCAAGGCTGCTGGAAGACTGGCCAGCCCCGGTGACGGCGTTCCCGAGGCTGGAGCGTTTCATTGCCGCACCGGCACCGCCGATGCTGACCCCGGCAGAAACAGCCCCGCCAATCGTTTGCGCCATTGCCGCATCCTTGGCCGCCTTGGCGGTCTTAGCGGCAAGTTTGATGGCATCATTGAACTGTTCAGCAACCGAGAGCGCCTCGGACTGGCCCATTTCCTGTTTGGTTTCATTTTGTTGCTTTGCGTTTTCGGCAAGCGCATCGTGGATCAGCGCGTAGATGTCGCAAGTAGGATTCCAACCGGCGGCGTCCATGTCATGCAAGGAGGTCGCCTTGTTCGCGTCGACGCCGGGGGCTGGCGGGATTTCAATGCCGTGCTGATCGACCTGGGCGAGGTCGGTTTTATCGACTTGCTGTTGGACAACGACATTTTCGTCGCTGCCCAGGTCCCGAGGTGGCGCGGTTTTCTGGGGCGCTTGGGCGCCGTCCACTGCCGGTTGTGCGGGGACATCTACGGGTTTACTTCCAATTGGGTCTGGCATTTACGGTCTCCTTTTTTTTTCTGATTTCGCCGATCAGACGCTTGCGGCGCCCGGGCTGATTGGTGCAGCCGAGATGCCGTCGATGGCCAGATTGGCGGATTTGCTGAAATTCTCAGAGAGTTCCCGGCCTTTCTGGTCGGCATTCATATAGGCTTCGCCGATGCCTTTCAGCCAGTCGATGAGGGTCTGGATCATGTGCTGTGTCATCTGGATAGCGGCCACAAGCTCGCTGATCTCCTTTTGAAGATCGCTTTGCTTCATCGCTAGCTGGCCGGTTTGGATATTTTCGACGCCCTCGGAGGCGGCCACGCCGGACGAGGCCACCGAAGTGAACTTCTCGGCGATGGTCGCGGTAAGTTTGAAGATCACGTATTTGCTGATATCTTCGACAGCCGCTTTGGCCCCGGCGGCAATGGCATCGGCCGCCACTTCATTGACAACGCTGCCAACCTGGCTGGCTTCGCCCAACTCGGCCGTCACTGATTTGGCGATATCCTTGGACACTTCCGCCGCGGCCTTTTTGGCAATCTCCTCGGCCACTTCCTTGGAAACGACCCGGGCGGTCTTGTCCAGAGTCTTGTCGATGATCTGTTTGGTCACCGACGACACCGCTTCCTTGGTTGCTGACGATACCGCTTTCGAGGCGATCTGCTCGGCCGCTTCCTTGGTCAATTCTTTGCCGCCGGTCTTGGCAAGCTCTTCGGCAGTGTCTTTTGCGACCTGTTTAGCGGCGTTCTTTGCCGCCTCTTTCACGGCTTCCTCGACCATTTCCTTCATCGACGCCTTTGAAGCTTCAATGGCGGCATCTGCTGCGGCTTCGGCGGTTTTGGTCGCTGCCGCGGTTCCTTCGGCAGCGCCTTCGGCCGCGCCCGATGCGGTTGCCTTCAGCGCCGTCGTTGCAATTTTGGGTATCGACGACAAAGCACTTTTGACCGCCGCGCCGATCGATACCAGGGCGCATGCCAGCTGAACCACCATCAGGGCAATCTCGATACCCTTGCGCAGTTCCGGGGACATCTTTTCGAGCGCGCCGCCTTGCTCCAGCGCCACGCTCGTCACCGAGGCCGCCGCCCCAATCATCGCCGCCCCGGCGGAAATTGACGCCATAATAGTGGGCGACGCGGCCCCTACGGTAGCCACGGTTGCAACCACGGCGACCACCACTGACAGTGCCGCACCCGCCCAGGCCAGCGCCATGAGCAGGCCTTTCTTCTTCTTCATCTTTTGCTTGAGGCGGTGGTTTTTTTCGATCTGTTTAATGTTTTTCTGGTGCTGGACTTCCTGCTTTGAGCGCTCGTTCTTAAGACCATAATTGGCCAGTTTTGTGCCCACCTCGGTCAGCTTTGCGTTGACCGAATC
>JAAEUE010000285.1 GCA_024227565.1 Alphaproteobacteria bacterium | reverse complement strand
GGAAGCGCAAGTGGCGCCGGACGGGCCGCTACTACTTCCTGCGCCGCTACCGCCGGTGCATGCGCCACTACTACTAAGTTCAGGCGCTAAAGCTGAAATTCAAAACCCCCGGAGAGCTTCTCCGGGGGTTTTTTGCTGTCTGGAGCTGTCCTGCTTGAACCGTCATTCCCGCGCAGGCGGGAATCCAGGGGCGGCATAGCTCTGAAACTTGTGGCCCTGGATCCCTGCCTTCGCAGGGATGACTGAACGCCGCCGCAGGAGCGCAGGGACAGATCGCGAATTTATTTCAAATATAAATATTTTAAACTTGAAATATTTATCGACCCATGCCACCCTCTCCCAACAAACGGAGCATGGACATCATGAAAATCGCATGCTTGGGCGGCGGGCCCGCAGGCCTTTATTTTGCAATAGCCATGAAACTGCGCGACGCGGCCCACGAGGTGGTGGTGATCGAGCGCAACCGGGCCGACGACACATTCGGCTGGGGTGTGGTGCTTTCTGATGAAACTCTGGACAATCTGGCGGCAAACGATGCCAAGAGCGCAAGCGCAATAAAAGCCGAGTTCGCCTATTGGGACGACATCGCCGTGCACCATAAGGACACTTGCACGGTGTCCTCGGGCCACGGCTTTTGCGGCATCGGGCGCAAGAAACTTTTGCTGCTCCTGCAAGACCGGGCGCGCGAGCTGGACGTCGATTTGCGCTTTGAGACCGAAGCGGAAAGCGCGGCAAGTTACGCCAAAGACTATGATCTGGTGGTGGCCTCAGACGGCCTAAACTCGCGCACCCGCAGCGAGTATGCCGAGCATTTCAAACCAGATATCGATGTGCGTGAATGCAAGTTCGTTTGGCTGGGCACCCATCAGAAGTTCGATGATGCCTTCACCTTCATCTTTGAGAAAACCGACAAGGGCTGGCTCTGGGTCCACGCCTATCAGTTTGACGAGGACACGGCCACGTTCATCGTGGAGTGCACCGAAGAGACCTACGCCAACTACGGCTTTGGTGATTTCAGCCAACAGGAGACCATAGCCGTTTGCGAAAAAGTGTTCGCCAAATATCTCGGCGGCCACAAGCTCATGACCAATGCCAACCACATTCGCGGCTCGGCCTGGCTGAACTTCCCGCGGGTGCTCTGCGAGCGCTGGTCCCATGAAAACGTCGTGCTTATGGGCGATGCGGCCGCCACCGCGCATTTCTCCATTGGCTCAGGCTCCAAGCTTGCCCTGGAGAGCGCCATTGCCCTGGCCGATTACCTGCACGAGGAACCCACCTTGCAGGCCGCATTCCAGAAATATGAGGACGCCCGCCGCCTGGAGGTGCTGCGCCTGCAGTCAGCCGCCCGAAACTCCCTGGAATGGTTTGAGAACGTGGAGCGCTATCTCCATTTGGACCCGGTGCAGTTCAATTATTCCCTGCTCACGCGCTCCCAACGCATCAGCCACGAGAATCTGCGCCTGCGCGACCAGCGCTGGTTGGAAGGCGCCGAGCAGTGGTTTCAGCACGAGGCCGGCGCCCCCGCCAACACCACCCGCGCACCCATGTTTGCACCTTACAAATTGCGCGACATGGAGCTGGTGAACCGCGTTGTGGTCTCCCCCATGGCCCAATACAAAGCGGTGGAGGGCGCTCCCACGGACTGGCACTTTGCCCACTATGCCGAGCGGGCAAAAGGCGGGGCCGGCCTGCTCTACATCGAAATGACCTGCGTCAGCCCCGAGGGACGGATCACCCCGGGCTGTCCCGGTTTCTATGCCCCCGAACATGAAGCAGCCTGGAAGCGCATTGTGGATTTCGTGCACGCAGAGACGGCGGCAAAGATTTGCGCCCAGATCGGTCATTCCGGCCCGAAGGGGTCAACCCAGCTCGGTTGGGAAGAGATGGACGCGCCCCTGACCTCCGGCAACTGGCCCTTGATGGCCGCTTCCGATGTGGCCTGGTCTGAGGTCAACCAGGTGCCCAAGCCAATGACCAGGGAGGACATGGACCAGGTGATGGCCCAGTTTGTGGCCTCTGCCGAAATGGCCGAACGGGCCAGCTTCGATATGCTCGAGTTGCACTGCGCTCATGGCTATCTGCTCTCGTCATTCATCACCCCGCTCACCAACACCCGCAGCGACGAATATGGCGGCAGCCTGGAAAACCGCATGCGCTATCCATTGGAAGTGTTCCGCGCGGTGCGCGCCGCGTGGCCCGATGCAAAGCCCATCTCGGTGCGCATCTCCGCCAATGACTGGGTGGCAGGCGACGGGGTGACACCGGAAGAAGCCGTTAAGATCGCCCGAATGCTGCAAGATGCCGGCGTCGACATTTGCGATGTATCAGCCGGGCAAACCTCAAAGCGCGCCGAACCCGTTTACGGCCGCATGTTCCAGACCCCGTTTTCAGACCGCATCCGAAACGAGACCGGGATGGCCACCATGGCGGTGGGCAACATCTATGAGCCCGACCACGTAAACTCCATTCTGATGGCCGGCCGCGCTGATCTGGTGTGTCTGGCCCGGCCTCATCTGGCCAACCCCTATTGGACCCTGCACGCAGCTGCCGCCCTGGGCGATGCTGAGACCAAATGGCCCGACCCCTATGGTCCCGGCGCAGATCAGATGCGCCGCCTTGCTGAACGCGGCGAAGGCGTGAGCATGAAGGTTTAGGCCAATGGCAGATCTTAGCGGCAAATCAGCTCTGGTCACCGGCGGCGGCACGGGCGTTGGGGCGGCCATCGCGGCGGCCCTGGCCGAAGCTGGCGCGCAGACCACCATCTGCGGCCGGCGCGAGGCGCCGCTGAAGGAGGTTGCCGCCTCCCGCGATAACATCAGCTGGGCCACCGCCGACATCACGGATGAAGCCGCCGTGGCCGCGCTGTTTGCAGGCCATGGCCCGTTCGACATTGTCATCGCCAATGCCGGCGCCGCTGAAAGCGCGCCGCTGGCCCGCACCAGCCTGGAGCAGTGGCAGCGGATGATCGACGTCAACCTCACCGGCACCTTCCTCACCCTGCGCGAAGCCCAACGGGCCATCGGCAAGGCGGGTTGGGGGCGATTGGTCGCCATTGCCTCAACCGCCGGCCTCAAAGGCCACGGTTACGTGGCGCCCTATTGCGCCGCGAAGCATGGCGTTGTGGGCCTGATCCGCGCGCTGGCCAGCGAAACCGCCGGAAGCGGAATTACGGCAAACGCCGTCTGCCCGGGGTTCACCGACACCCCGCTGCTGGAAGAAAGCATCGCCAACATTGTGGAAAAGACCGGCAAGAGCGAAGCGGATGCCCGAAAGGCGCTGGCCAGCACCAATCCGCTGGGCCGCTTTATTGCACCTGAAGAGGTGGCCGCCGCCGTGCTCTGGCTCGTGGGTCCGGGCTCGGACGCCATCACCGGCCAGGCCGTCTCCGTATCGGGAGGCGAGACATGGTGAGCAGCTGCGACAGCAAAGACCGGCTTCGCCTGTGGATCCGCTTGCTGCGATCTTCGCGGGCCATAGAGAACGAACTGCGCGAACGCCTGCGCCGCGAGTTCGAGGTAACCTTGCCGCGCTTCGATGTATTGTCTGCTCTGCACCGCGAACCAGACGGCATGCTCATGTCGGAGCTCTCGCGCTACCTGATGGTCTCCAACGGCAACGTCACCGGCATCATTGATCGGCTCGAAGCGGACGGCCAGGTGGCGCGCTCCCGGCGCGACGGCGACCGGCGCACCTCCATCGTTCGCCTGACCGACAAGGGCCGCACCGAATTTGAAGCCATGGCCGCAGTGCATGAAACCTGGGTGGATGAGCTGCTGGGCGAGCTGGTGCCGGCAGATGTTGAGAAGGTGTCCACCGTGCTGCACGATTTCAATTTGAATTGGGGAACAAGGGTATGACCAATATGGCGGGCCATAGCCCTGAGCACTTCACCTGGCGCATGGAAGATTCCGTTGCAGTGATCGCCCTCAAAGGGGCAGACCGTAAGAACCCGCTGACCTTTGAGAGCTATGCAGAGCTGCGCGACACCTTCCGCGCCCTGGCGTACGCAGACGATGTGCACGCAGTGGCCTTCACCTCCAACGGCGGAAACTTCTGTTCCGGCGGCGATGTGCACGACATTATCGGGCCGCTTGTGGCCATGGACATGAAGGACCTGCTCGCCTTTACCCGCATGACCGGCGATTTGGTGAAAGCCATGCTGGGCTGCGGCAAGCCGATCATCTCAGCGATCGACGGCATTTGTGTGGGTGCCGGCGCCATCATCGCCATGGCCTCCGACATGCGCTATGCCAGCCCGGAGGCCAAAACCGCCTTTCTGTTCACCCGTGTCGGTTTGGCGGGCTGCGACATGGGCGCGTGCGCCATTCTCCCGCGCATCATCGGCCAGGGCCGTGCCGCCGAGCTGCTGTACTCAGGCCGCTCCATGAGCGCCGATGAGGGCCATGCCTGGGGCTTCTTCAACCGGCTGGTACCAGCAGAGAGCTTGGAGGCCGAGGCAATCGCCTTTGCGCAGAAGCTAGCGTCCGGGCCCACATTTGCCCATGGCATCACCAAAACCCAAATCAATCAGGAATGGTCCATGGGCCTTGAACAGGCCATTGAGGCCGAGGCCCAGGCCCAGGCAATCTGCATGCAGACAACTGACTTTGAGCGTGCCTACAAGGCGTTTGTGGCCAAGGAAAAACCAGTGTTCGAGGGCAACTGATGGCAGACAAGAGCTTCCTCACCTGGCCCTTCTTTGAGGAGGCGCATCGCGCCCTTCAACATGAGCTTGAAAGCTGGTGCGAGGCAAATCTCCCGGCTGACCACAACGATGTGGACCAGGCCTGCATAGATTTGGTGGCAAAGCTGGGCGCCGATGGCTGGCTTCAACACAGTGCGGTTGATCCTGATGGAGATGCGCCTTTGGATGTGCGCACCCTGTGTCTCATCCGCGAAACCTTGGCCCACCATGACGGCCTGGCCGACTTTGCCTTTGCCATGCAGGGCCTGGGCACGGGCGCCATCAGCCTGTTCGGCAGCGCGGAGCAGAAAGAATGGCTGCGCCGCAGCCGCAAGGGCGAGGTACTCACCGCGTTTGCCCTGTCGGAACCCAAATCCGGCTCCGATGTGGCCAATATCGAAACCAGCGCGCAAGCCGACGGCAACGGCTACCGGCTGAACGGCGAGAAGACCTGGATCTCCAATGGCGGCATCGCCGGAATGTACGTTGTCTTTGCCAGAACAGGCGAAGGCCCCGGCGCCAAAGGCCTGTCCGCCTTCATTGTTCCTGCTGATACAGAAGGTTTCGAAATAGTTGAAAGATTGGACGTCATCGCCCCTCATCCGCTCGCCCGCTTAAGCTTTACGGATATGAAATTGCCAGCCGATGCCATGATCGGCGCCCCCGGGGAGGGTTTCAAGATCGCCATGTCCGTGCTCGACGTCTTCCGTTCAACCGTTGGCGCCGCCGCGCTCGGCTTTGCCCGCCGGGCGCTGGACGAAAGCCTGACCCGCGCCAAGGAACGCGAGCTGTTCGGGGCGCCTCTGGCTGAACTTCAGATGGTGCAAGGCCATCTCGCCGACATGGCGCTGAACGTGGATGCCGCCGCGCTTTTGATCTACCGCGCTGCCTGGACAAAAGATTCCGGCGCCCCGCGGGTCAGCCGCGAGGCGGCCATGGCCAAACTGTTTGCCACCGACCAGGCCCAGGATGTGATCGACCGCGCCGTGCAGATCCATGGCGGCGACGGGGTTCGCTCAGGCCACATTGTGGAAAGTCTTTACCGGGAGATCCGGGCCCTTCGAATTTACGAGGGCGCTTCGGACGTACAACGCACCATCATCGCCAGACAGGCGCTTTCAGGAGGCTAGTCATGCAACTTGGACCTTCAGCCCATGTGGACACCTTTGCACGGGACAATCTGCCCCCCGCCGTGCAACAGCCGGAGTTTCTGTTGGAGCAGTTCGATTATCCCGACTACATCAACGCCGCGGTGGAGCTCACCGACCGCATGGTGGGCCGCGGCTTTGGCGACCACACGGCCCTCATCGGCAATGGCCGGCGGCGCACCTACAAGGAGCTGGCCGACTGGACCAACCGCATCGCTCACGCGCTGGTGGAAGACTACGGCGTGCAGCCAGGCAACCGGATCCTCATCCGTTCAGCCAACAACCCGGCCATGGTGGCCTGCTGGCTGGCGGCCACGAAGGCCGGCGCGGTGGTGGTCAACACCATGCCCATGCTGCGCGCCATGGAGCTGGCCAAGATCGTCGACAAGGCGGAGATCAATCTGGCCTTGTGCGACACAAGGCTGATGGACGAGTTGGTGTTGTGCGCCAAGGATTCCCGGCATCTCACCAAGGTGATCGGCTTTGACGGCACTGCCAACCATGACGCCGAGCTTGACCGGGTGGCGCTGAACAAGGACGTGAAATTCGAGGCGGTGCAAACCGGGCGCGATGATGTGGCGCTTTTGGGCTTCACCTCCGGCACCACCGGCTCGCCCAAGGCGACCATGCACTTTCACCGTGATCTTCTGATCGTGGCGGACGGTTACGCCAAGGAAGTTCTGAATGTCACCGAGGAAGATGTGTTCGTCGGCTCGCCGCCGCTTGCCTTCACCTTCGGCCTGGGCGGCCTGGCCATCTTCCCATTGCGCTTCGGGGCCGCGGCCACCTTGTTGGAGAACGCCTCGCCGCCCAACATGATCGAGATCATCCAAACCTATAAGGCGACCATCAGCTTCACCGCCCCCACCGCCTACCGGGCCATGCTGGCGGCCATGGACGAAGGGGCCGACCTCTCCTCCCTGCGCTGCGCGGTGTCTGCCGGGGAAACCCTGCCCGCTCCGGTTTATGACGACTGGCTGAAGAAAACCGGCAAGCCCATGCTGGACGGCATTGGGGCCACCGAGCTCCTGCACATTTTCATCTCAAACCGCTTCGGCGATTCTCAGCCTGCCTGCACCGGCAAGCCGGTCACCGGTTATGAGGCCAAGATCTTCGATGAGGAGATGAACGAGGTGCCCCGCGGCACCGTGGGCAAGCTGGCCGTGCGCGGGCCCACCGGCTGCCGCTACCTGTCCGACAAGCGCCAGGCTGCCTATGTGCGCGATGGCTGGAACCTCACCGGCGATGCCTTCAGCCAGGATGAAGACGGCTACTTCCACTTTGCCGCCCGCACCGACGATATGATCATCTCGTCAGGCTACAACATTGCCGGCCCCGAGGTTGAGGCCGCCCTTCTGGCGCACGGGGATGTGGCCGAGTGCGGCGTCATCGGCGCGGCTCACGAAGAGCGCGGCCAGATTGTTGAGGCACACGTGGTGTTGAACGATGGTGTCGCCGCCGATGACGATACCGCCAAGCGCCTGCAGGACCATGTGAAGGCAACCATCGCGCCTTACAAATATCCGCGCTCAGTGAAGTTCATCAAAACCCTGCCCAAGACCCAAACCGGCAAGGTTCAGCGCTTCAAACTGCGCGAAGGAGCCGGCTGATGACGTGTCCCTATAACCCCGCTGAAGACGGCGCCCAGATGGAGCATGACGGGCGCATGGACTATGGCGACTATCTGAAGCTTGACGCCGTGCTGGGCGCTCAAGCGCCCGTGTCAGAAGCGCACGACGAACTGTTGTTCATCATCCAGCACCAAACCTCTGAGCTCTGGATGAAGCTCGCCATCCACGAAATCCGCGCGGCGCAAACAGCCGTGGCAGGCGGCGACCTGCAACCTGCCTTCAAAATGCTCTCCCGGGTGGCGCGGATCTTCGAGCAGCTCAACAATGCCTGGGACGTTCTGCGAACCATGACACCCAGCGAGTACACCCAGTTTCGCGAAACTCTTGGGCAGTCTTCCGGCTTCCAGTCCTATCAGTACAGAGAGATCGAGTTTCTGGCCGGCAACCGCAACGACGCCATGCTAAAACCCCACGCTCACAACGCAGAGGTAACCGCACGCCTGGAAGCCACATTGGCCGCGCCCAGTCTTTACGATGAAGCCTTGCTGCTCCTGGGCCGGGAGGGCTTTGAGCTGGCGCCGGACGATCAGAGCCGCGACTGGCGTGTGCCCCACCAGGACAACGAGCAGGCCTTGCGGGCCTGGCAGGCGGTCTATGAAGATCCGAAACGCTATTGGACCCTTTACAACCTGGCAGAAAAGCTCACCGACTTTGAGGACTATTTCCGCCGCTGGCGCTTCAACCATGTAACCACCGTGGAGCGCATCATCGGCCTGAAACGCGGCACCGGCGGCACCTCCGGCGTCTCTTATCTGAGGCGCATGCTGGAGGTGGTGCTGTTTCCTGAATTGTGGAAAGTGAGAACCGAGCTATGACCTTCACATTCTTGCAGCCTGAAGGCTGGAAGCCCGCCAAGGGCTATGCCAACGGCATCCTGGCCGAGGGCCGCATGGTGTTCACCGGCGGGCAGATCGGCTGGAGCGGGGCGCAGGAGTTTGAGACCGACGATTTTGCCGGCCAGGCCGCGCAGACCTTGCAGAACATCGTGGACATTCTGGCCGAAGCCGGCGCGGGCCCCGAACATCTGGTGCGGCTCACCTGGTATGTGACCGACAAGCAGGAGTATCTGGCCTGCCAGCGCGCGCTGGGCGAAGCCTACAAGCGCATCATCGGCCGCCATTTCCCGGCCATGGCGCTGGTCCAGGTGGTGGCCCTGGTGGAAGACCGCGCCAAGGTGGAGATCGAAGCGACGGCCGTGCTGCCGTCAAAATAGACTGAGCCCTTCCGCTGCTGCCAAGCCCGTCTGCCTCTGCCCATTCCCTTATGCGATGAGAACCGGGAACTCATCTGCTCGCAGCGCATCTCCATGCTTGAGCTTCACATCGGCAAAAGGTGGAGACGTGACGATCCCTTCACGGCGGACAAAACGCACGTCATCTCCCACAAGGCGCAACGAGAAGGCTCTACGCTGCACGCTGGCGCTGGTGTTCGCCGGCGCGCCGTGGATCGTCCGGTAGTCGAAGGCAACCACATCGCCGGGAACGAGATCCCATCCAAGGATCTTGTAGGCATCTCTATTCGCATCAATGTCCGGGATTTCTTCAAGGCCGTCGTTCTCATTAAGCGGCTGACCGTTGAAGCGCTGCGGCCGGTAAAATTTGCCCCATTTGTGTGATCCGGCAATGAACTCAAGCGTGCGTTCGCGCGGAACCTCATCAAGCGGCACCCACAAGCTGACGGTCTTGGGCCCATCGACACAGTAATAGGGCATGTCCTGGTGCCACGGTGTGGGAACCCCGGTTTGTGCTTCTTTGACCAGAACATGTTCATGAAAGAGCTGAACGCTTTTGCTCTCCATCAGCTCGGCCGCGATTTGTGCAGCGGGCGATTGGAAGATGAACTCCCGGTATTCGGGGATACGCTGCCAATTGCAATAATCAACAAGAAACCGGCCCTCACCCTCATCGCCCTGATAAACACGCGCGTCCGGCGCAGGTGCCTGCAAGTTCGCATCAACCCCTGCACGCAAAGTCTCCACCCACTGCGAAAACACACCGCGCAAAACAGTTACACCGTCGTTGCGAAAGTCCGTCACCTGCCGCTCATCAAGATGCTGTGCCATCTCTTTCTCCTCGCGCTGGAAAGCCTGGATGGCACCTTTACAAACAACCTTTCATCAAAGAAAATAATAATAATGCATACTCAATATCAGAAAATCCGATCGATAACGCTCAAGCAGCTCACCTACACGCTGGCCGCCGCTGACGAGGGAAGCGTGTCTGCCGCGGCGCGGAAGCTGCATGTATCGCAACCGTCGATCTCCGCGGCCATTGCCGCGCTGGAACGCCATTATGGTTTGAAACTGTTCACACGCCATCCGGCGCAAGGGGTCTCCCTTACACGCTTTGGCGTCAAGGTCATGGCCGAGGCGCGTCTGCTGTGCGATCAGGCCCAGACCGTTGCCTCCCTCGCAAGCCCGGATGCCGGGGTGAGTGGAGAGATTGGCCTATGTTGCTACGAGGCGATCGCACCCCATATCCTCCCACGCCTGCTCCTTCAACTGCAGGAGAAGCTGCCGGGCGTCATTGTGAGGTACACCGCAGACGACCTGGAGGGGGTGGCGGGCGCTCTTACGCGCGGTACCGCAGATCTGGCCATCACCTATGATCTCGGGCTGGAGAAAGACATCCTCACCGAGACGATCTATACGCTGCAACCACATGTGATCTGTTCTGCAGAACACGCGTTCGCAGCGAAAACGAGCGTGCGCCTATCTGAACTGCACGGCCAGCTGCTTGTCTTGCTGGATCAACCGTTGAGTGCCCAGTATGTTCTCGGCCTGCTCCGATCAAGCGGGGTTGAGCCTGTCATCGCCGCCCAGGTGCGCGGTTTCGAACTTCACAGATCGCTTGTGGCAAACGGATTTGGTATCGCCGTCGTCCACACGCTTCCGAAAACGGCCACCGCCTACGATGGCAGACCGGTCTGTGCCATTCCGATCGCCGACACTCTCGTTGAACAGCGCGTATTGCTGGCGTGTCTTGCACAGAACCAGAGCCGCCCGGTCCTTGCGGCAGCGCAGCGCGAAATAGTCGCCTCATTCGCATCTGGATAGAAGCTTCGCCTCCTGGGCTGTGGGTTCAATTCCCAAACGAATACGAACACAAACCTGAACTCTTTAGAACGCCAGGCGACCTCGGAGCTCGTCAAACGGCACCATAACCGCCTGCCGATAGGCAGGGCGCTGGGTGAGCGTCTCATGCCAGCGCTTCACATTGCCGAGAGCCGGGCGCTCAATGGGCATCTCATAATACCGGTATAGCGTTGCGCCTGCGATGATGTCAGCGAGCGAGAGCGCATCGCCGCAAAGGTGCCTCTTGCCTTCGAGCTGCGTTTCCAACATTCCCATGTAGATGTTCAGCAACTCAACTCCGGCAGCAATTTTGCCGGCATTCTGATCCACCTCCGGAGTGCGGATCAGCCGCCAAAACAAGCGGTTCGCCTCCGGGTAAAGCTTCGATTGCGCCCAATCCATCCACTTGTCCATCTCCGCCCGCGTCCTCACATCCTCAGGCCAAATCGTGCCGGAACAATACGCCGCTGCCAGATAGCGGATAATGGCGCTGCTTTCCCAAACCGCCAGATCCCCATCAACCAGCACAGGCACCCGTCCATGAGGGTTCAGCTTCAGGAAGTCCGGGTCATCAAGCCCACCAAACTGACCGCCAAGTTCGATATGCTCATGGGGCTGGCCTGTCTCCAGCAGCATCCAGAGCGTCTTTTGAACGTTGTCTGAGCTCTTGCGTCCATAAAACGTGATCATGCTAACCTTTCCGCCACTAGAACTTTAAACGCCACCGCTTTGGGGGCATAGTAGAGGGCCTGAAGGAGATCCGGCAATGCAGCAAAACGTGAGCGCCACCCTCCCGGTCATCGATCTTACACGACTCCACAACGGCTCAGATGAGGTCTTCGAGGAGGTTGCCACCGAAATCTCGTCAGCCTGCGCCCTCAGCGGCTTTTTCTATGTGAGCGGACACGGCATCCCCGAAGAGGCGGTCGACGCCTTGAGGGAAACCTCCCGGCAATTCTTCTCCCAGTCCGATGGGCACAAACGCCAAATCGCCATCAACCAACACAACCGCGGCTATCTCGGTCCCGGCGAGGCCCGCATGCGCGGCGCGGCGAAGACCGACATGAAAGAGGTGTTCTTCTGGGGCCGCGACCTGCCGGCGGATGATCCGGACGTTGTGGCCGGCATCCCCTTGTGCGGTCCCAATCTGTGGCCCGATGCACCCGCAGGGTTCCGCGAGCATGTGGTGGCCTATGCGGAGGCCGTGGGCCGCGCCGGCGATTTGCTGCTCCAAGCCATTGCCGTGTCCCTGGGCGCCGAGCGCTCCTTCTTCACCTCGCGCTATGAGCGCCCCATGCTGCGCGGCCAGTTGATCCACTACCCGCCTCTGCCCGAGGACGCCCCCGCCGATCAATTCGGTGTCGCGCCCCATTCGGACTTCGGCTGCATCACGCTGCTGCTGCAGCAAACCGCCGGGCTGGAGGTGTTGGCAAAGAACGATGAGTGGATCGCCGCACCGCCTTTCCCGGGCACCTTGGTGATTAACATTGGTGATCTGCTGGAGCGCTGGTCCAACAACCGCCTGCCCTCAACCCGCCACCGGGTGCGCAACCAGAGCCGCGACGGGCGTTATTCCATCGCCATGTTCTATGATCCCAGCCCAAGAGCAGTGGTGGACCCGCTCGACCTCGGCGCGCCGGAGCCAGCCGCATTCGCGCCGGTGGAGGCCGCCGAATATGTTCTGGGGCGCAACAAGGGCGCGTTCGCCCACTATGATCCAGCCATTAAGGAGCCTGCCTGATGGCCGCCATTCGCCCAACCGTGTCCATCGGCCTGGAGGAGCTTGAAACGCTCGCACTCAGCGCGCTGAAGGCTACAGGCCTCAGCGACGAGCACGCCAACATCGTGAAAGACGTACTGCTCTATGCTGAGCTGCGCGACAATTCCCAAGGACTGGTGAAGATCGTCGAAGGGGTCGTGTCGCCTCTGCCGGGCGCCGGCGCGATCGAGGTGGAGCAAAAGGCCAGCGGCGTGGTTCGCATCAACGGCAATCAGAATGTGGGCATGGTGGTGGCCACACGGGCCGCGGAGGAAGCGGCCAAGCTCGCAAAGACCAATGGCATTGGCGTGGCGGGCACATGGAATGTCTCCACCTCCACCGGTGCGATTGGCTGTTACGCTGAGAAGATGGCGTTGGATGGGCTCATCGGCATCGTCATGTGCGGCTCGCCCAAGGTGATGGCCATGGCCGGCGGCATTGACCCGGTGTTCGGCACCAACCCGATTGCCATCGCTGCGCCCACCAGCGCTGAACCCATCGTGCTGGACATGGCGACCTCTGCGATCACCTTCTTCGAAATCGTCAACGCGGCACGTCAAGGCACCGAGATCCCTGATAACGCCGCGTTCGATCCAGACGGCAAGCCCACAAACGATCCACAGGAAGCATTAGCGGGCGCCATGCGCCCCTTTGATGGCTACAAGGCCGCAGGTCTTGCCCTGATGCTGGAAATCATGACGGCACCCCTCACCGGCGCCGGCGTCGTGGGCGATGAGGACCAGGCCGGCAACCGCGGCACGCTGTTCATCGCCATCGACCCAGATCCGATGATTGGCCGTGCGGCCTATCTTGCCGCCGTTGACCGGATGGCAGAGCGCATCCGCGCTGGCCGGCCCGAGATTTCCGGCCAGGCCATAACCCTGCCGGGTGAACGCGGCCGTGCCCGCGTAGCCGCCAAACAGCAGGCCGGCACCATTGAGCTTGACCAAGGTTTGGTTGAAGAACTGCGGGCGCTCGGCGCCAAGACCTAGCGGTGCGCGGAGTGACCCTAGCTCGCGGCCGCAGCCGCACCGCGCTCACCGTCCAGCAGCTGCAAGCTGGCGAGCCGGGCATAGAGGCCGCCCTTCTTCACCAGCTCATCATGGGTGCCCTCGTCCACCACCTTGCCGCCGTCCAGCACCAGAATACGGTCAGCCCCGCGCACCGTTGATAGCCGGTGGGCGATCACCAGGGTCGTGCGGCCCTCCATCAGGTGATCCAGAGCGGCCTGCACTTTGATTTCCGCTTCTGCATCCAGCGCGCTGGTGGCTTCATCAAGCAGCAGGATGGGCGCATCGCGCAGGATCGCCCGGGCAATGGCAATGCGCTGACGCTGGCCGCCTGACAACGTCATGCCCCGCTCGCCCACCCGGGTGGCATAGCCCTCCGACATGGCGGAGACAAAGCCATGGGCAAGGGCAGCATCTGCGGCTTGTTCGATCTCCGTTTGCGGCGCATTCGGTTTGCCGTAGCCAATGTTCTCGCCAACAGAAGATGAAAAGATCACCGTGTCCTGGGGCACCAGCGCCAGGCGCTCGCGCACGGCCACCGGATCAGCAGTTTTAACGTCGACACCATCTACCGAGACCGTGCCGCTGTCCGGGTCATAAAAGCGCAAGAGCAGGTTGAACAAGGTGCTCTTGCCGGCCCCGGAGGGGCCCACAATAGCAACAGTTTCCCCGGGCTTCACGGTCAGGTTCAGGCCGCTCACCGCCGTTTGGTCCGGCCGGGTGGGGTAGGTAAAGGTGACATCTTTGAAGGCAATCTCGCCGCGCGGCGGATCCGGCAAAGCTTGAGGAGAGGCCGGCGGGGCAATGATCGGATCGGTTTCAAGCAGCTCGGCCAACCGCTCTGCAGCGCCGGCGGCCAATTGCACCTCGCCCCAAACTTGCGAGAGCGCGCTCATGGAGCCCGCCGCAAAGGTGGCATAGAGCACGAACTGGGTGAGCACGCCGCCAGTCATGGTGCCACTGAGCACGTTTTGCGCGCCGTACCATAGAACGCCCACAATGGCGCCCATGGCCACGAAAATGATGGTGGCCGTGAGCACTGAGCGGGCCATGGTCCGGCCTCTGGCGGCAATGAAAGAAAGCTCGCTGGCCTCATCGAATTCGGCACGGGCAAACTTTTCTGCCGTGAAGGCCTGAACCGTGGATATCGCCAGCAGGTTTTCAGACGCCATGGCCGCTGTGCCGGCCAAGGTGTCCTGGGCATCACGCGACAGCCGCCGCACCCAGCGGCCAAACAGAACCAGCGGCAACACAATGGCCGGGATCGCCAGCAGCACAAGGCCCGACAGCTCGACACTGGTCAGCACCATCATGGCGACCGCGCCCGCCAGCAAGAACAGGTTGCGCAGGGCGATTGAGGCGGAAACCCCAAAGGCCGACTTGATCTGGGTGGTGTCGGCGGTCAACCGCGACAGCACTTCACCGGTGCGGGTCACTTCATAAAACGACTGCGACAATAAGGTGAGGTGGGAAAACACCGCCGTTCTAAGGTCCACCACCACGCGCTCGCCGAGCCAGGTGACCAGATAAAACCGCGCAGAGCTGGCGATCGCCAGCGCCAACACAACGGCCATCATGCCCAGAAAATAATTATCGACCATGGCCGCATTGTCACGTGAGAACCCCTCATCAATGACCCGGCGAATGGCGATGGGCACCGCAAGGGTCACCGCTGCGGCCACTGAAAGCGCGATAAAGGCCAGGAAGATGGCCATTTTATACTTCAGAACAAAGGGCAGAAGGCGCAACAGCGGGCGCATGGACTTGCCCTTCGGGCGCCGTTGGGCCTGTTCTTCAAGCGTCAGATGCTCTGCGCTTCCGGCCGATTGAGAGCGGTCTTCCTGTGACACGTTCGGTTGCACCTTTTCAGTTTCGTTTACGATCACGCCTAAGCAGCACGATCGAGCCTTGCCACAGCTTCACAGGTCCTGTATATGGCGCGCAAATACTAGACCGGCAAGAGCCGGACCAGCCATAGCTGGTGTTGCAAGATTTTGCGAGATATCCGATGAAAAAAGATACCCATCCTGACTACCACACCATAACGGTGACGCTGACGAATGGTTCCACATTCGAAACCCGTTCAACCTACGGTGCTGAAGGCGACACACTGACGCTCGACATCGATCCGGACACACATCCGGCCTGGACCGGCGGCAACACTCAGTTGCTGGACCGCGCGGGCCGCGTTTCCAAGTTCAACGAGAAGTTCGGCTTCCTCGGCAAAAAATAACGCCCGTTTGCCGGCGCTTTTCCGCTGGCGACCACGGCAAAAACAAAGCCCGGCTCTTGGCCGGGCTTTTTTGTTGCCGGGTGCTAAGCCGGGTAATCCTTGCACAACTGCGCCACTTTGGCCCACGCGCCGGGCGCTGCCGCCTCCAGGTCGCCGGCTGCTGCTGCCTCAATCAGGTCGGCAATGCAGGTGGCCAGCACCTCCATCTCAGCTTCCTTCAGCCCCCGGGTGGTGGCCGCCGCAACGCCAAGCCGCAATCCGGACCAATCCGATGGTCGGGCCACATCAAACGGCACCGGGTTCTTATTGGAGGTGATGTTGGCCGCAGCCAGAGCTTGTTCCGCATCGCGGCCCTTCAGGCCTTGAGGGGAAAGGTCGAGCAGCACCATATGGGTATCGGTTCCCCCACTGACGATCTTCACATCCCGCGCCGTCAAGGTCCTTGCCAGGGTCTTGGCGTTGGCCACAACCTGCCGGCCATAGGCTTTGAAATCTGGCCGCAGGGCTTCGCCCAAGCACACCGCTTTGGCAGCCAGCACATTGGAATGGAGACTGCCTTGCACGCCGGGGAAAATGGCCGACTGCAACTTCTTGGCAAATTCATCCGTGCGCGACAGGATCACCCCGCCGCGCGGGCCGCGCAGGGTTTTGGTGGTGGTGCAGGTGACGATGTCCGCATGAGACATCGGCGAGGGATAGACCCCGGCCGCAACCAACCCGGCATAGTGGGCCATGTCGACCAGGAACCGTGCACCGACCAGCTCGGCAATCTCGGCCATTCTGGCAAAATCGATCTTGCGCGGATAGGCTGATCCACCGGCAATCAAAAGCTGCGGCTTCACGTCTTTGGCCTGCGCTTCGATCGCGTCGTAGTCCATCAGCCCGGTTTCGCGGTCCACCGTATAGTGATGGGCGTCGAACCAACGGCCGGAGAGGTTTGGTTTGGCACCATGGCTGAGGTGACCTCCAGCGGCAAGATCCAGACTGAGAATCCGGTCACCGGGTTGCACCAGCGTAAAAAACACAGCCTGATTGGCCTGCACCCCCGAATGGGGCTGCACGTTCGCATAGGCGGCGCCAAACAGTTCCTTCGCCCTGTCGATTGCCGCTTGCTCCACAACATCCACAAACTGGCCGCCGCCATGAAACCGGTTGCCGGGATAGCCCTCCAGCGTCTTGTTGGTCATCTCGTGGCCAAGGGCTTCCAGAACGCCCGGGCTGACGATGTTCTCAGAGGCAATCAGCTCAATCTGATCTTGCTGGCGCGTTTTTTCGTCCGCCAGGGCGGCAGCAATCAGCGGATCGGATTGGCTGAGCTCAATTGGGGAATGCAGGGTCATTTTCGTGTCTCCGGCGCGCTCTGGTGATCAGCGCTCAATGGTTTGTTCTCTCATCGCACAAAATCATAAGGGGCTGGCTCGCGCAAACCAGATTTGTTAAATCTTAGGCCTAGTAAATCTATGGGTATTGATATGCCGGTTTCCCCTCCCCGCCCCACGGGTCCGCCGCTGAATGCAATGCGCGCCTTTGAGGCTGCGGCCCGCCATGGCAGTTTCTCCGGCGCGGCCGGGGAGTTGTGTGTCACCGCCGGTGCGGTGGCTCAGCATGTTAAGGCGCTTGAGGCCTGGGCAGGTGCATCGCTCTTTATCCGCCGCGCCCAGGGGGTTGAACTGACGCCGCTGGGCCACGCCGTGTTGCCGGGCTTTGTGTCTGCCTTCAATCAGCTCAGCCAGGCGGTGCAGACCCTCCGCGCGCAAGCCAAACCGCATCACATTCGCATTGCCGCCTTGCCCAGCATCGCCCAACTTTGGTTGTCGCCGCGCCTGCCAGGTATCCGTGCGACCACCGAGGATGTGAGCATTTCCATAACTGCTCTGGAAGTCCCGCCAAATCTCCGGCGCGAGCAATTTGACTTGAGCGTGTTCATCGAAGCCGAGCCCGACCATCCCCACGTGATCGAAATTTGTGACGACGTCATCTTCCCGGTCTGTGCCCCGGCCCTGGCAGCGCAGCTCAAAACCCCAAAAGACCTCGCAGGCGCGGTATGCCTGCATGACGCCACATGGTCCAGCGACTGGATGCAGTGGACGCAGAGCGCAAGCTCCGGCGCCACGGTCGAGGCCCGGGGACCGGTTTTTTCGCTCTACAGCTTGGCCATCGAAGAGGCGAAGAATGGTGCCGGTGTTGTCATGGGGCACGAACCCTTGGTGCGTGGCCAGCTGGACGCCGGCACTCTGGTCGCCCCGTTCAAACACCGCCTCACCCTGAAATCGAAACTTGTGGTGGGCACCGCCCAATCGCTTCGGCCCGGGTCCGTCCAGGAGGCAATTGTCAAGCTGCTGGTTTCAACCACGCCCCTGGATGCCGGCTGACACGGCGAAGAGCCTATCCCCGTTCGCGCAATTCCGGCGGCGGGGCCTTCCAGTCTGTGTCGTCCATGTCGGGTGCAGATTGGCGGTCTTCGCGCATCAAACGCTCTGCCAGTTCTTGGGCCTTGTGGGTTTCGGTAATGAGCGCTTCCTCATCATCAATGAGTTTGGCCATTTCGCGCAGACTTTGTTCATCATGGGTGCGGAATTTCTGAGCCAGCCGGTGCGCCTTGTAAGCCCTGAACCCCAGTGCGTGTAGAGCATCCTTGCCCATTTCAAGGGAGGTGCCGAAGGTCTCCCGGTAAACATTTTCAATGCCGGCGTTCATCAGCTCAAAGGCATGGCGCCGGTCGTAGGCCCGCGCAAATATCTTCAAGTGCGGGAAGTGTTTCTGCGCCGCGTCGGCCACAGAGAGGATCTGATCGCGATCATCCAGGGCGATCACCAGCAACTTGGCCTCTTCCGCCCCGGCCGCATGCAGAAGGTCGGGCCGGGAGGCGTCACCGTAATAGACCGACCAGCCAAACTTGCGCAAAAGCTCAATTTGCGAGGGATCATGCTCCAGCACGGTAAACCCAATGCCATTGGCTGCGAGCAGCCGGCCCACGGTCATGCCGAAACGACCGTAGCCGACGATGATGGCCGGGGTTTCGCCGTTTTCGATCTCGTCATATTCCGGCTCCTCCGGAGCGGCCTGCAGCCTGCGGGCGATCAGCTTGTCATAGGCAATCAAAAGCAAGGGTGTGAGCGCCATGGAGACCGCCACAACGGCAATCAGCTTGTTGGCAAGTTCCTGGGTCAGCACCACGTTTTGGGTGGCGAACGAGAACAGCACAAAGGCGAACTCACTGCCTTGGGCCAGGAAGCAGGCAAACATCAGCGAACTGTTGACCTGCATCCGAAAGACCCGTCCCAACAGGTACAGCACGAACAGCTTGATCACGATGAGGCCCACCACCAGGCCGGCAATCAGCAAGGGGTCTGCCGCGATCAAGGCGAAGTTCACGCTCGCGCCCACAGACATGAAAAACAGGCCGAGCAACAAGCCCTTGAAGGGCTCGATGTCCATTTCAAGCTCAACCCGGTACTCAGAGTCCGCCAGCATCACCCCGGCAACGAAGGTTCCCAACGCGGGTGACAGGCCCACGGTTTCCATCAGCAGTGCAATGGCCACCACGATGAGCAGGGCGGCGGCGGTAAAGGCCTCGCGAATGCGGCTCTCGGCGATATAGCGGAAGGCGGGACGCAGCACGTAACGGCCGGCCACGATGATGCTCACCAGCGCCCCAAGAACCAGCGGCGCACGCTGCCAGGCCGGCAGGTTATCGATCATGCTGTGGCTGGCATTGGCCTCATTGATATTGATGCCCATCCAGAAATCAGGAACCGTCAGCAGCGGCAGCATAGCCAGCATGGGGATGACGCTGATGTCCTGGAACAACAGCACAGAGAAGGCGTTCTGCCCGGGCTCTGAGCGCATCACCCCACGCTCGCGCAAGGTTTGCAGCACGATGGCGGTAGACGAGAGCGACAAGATGAGCCCCACCGCCAGCGCCTCGCGCCAATTAAGGGAAAAGCTCAAACCCGCAGCGAAGATGAAAAAGGCCGTAAGCACCACCTGCATGCCGCCAAGCCCGAGGATGGACTGGCGCATCATCCACAACAGGCTGGGGCGCAGTTCAAGGCCGATGATGAACAGCATCATCACCACGCCGAACTCAGCAAAGTGCAGGACGTCGTCACCTGACGTCAGCCCCAGCACATAGGGGCCGATCAGGATGCCGGCGATCAGATACCCAAGCACCGATCCCAAGCCAAGGCGCTTGGCCACCGGCACCGAGATGGCCGCGGCCGTCAGGTAAATAAAGGCGCCGAAAAGGAAATCGTGCAAGGTCATGCCGGCTTGGCCTCCACACCATACAGCTTGCCCGCCGCATTGTTGGCCAAGCGGTAACGGGCAAGCGCCCGCGGATCGATCCGGTCATCGCGCAGTCCGGTCAGGAGGTCTTTGTAAAGGCCGGCGCTTTCGGCCAGTTGAGCCCACTCAAGCCGGCGACCCTCGAACACCACAAAGGGCGGCAGATAGCTCATCTTGCAGAGCGAAGCCGTTTGCGCGATCGGCGCCAGAAATTCCGGGACCGTGAAGCGGTTCTTCCCGGTTTCGCCGTATGCATCTGCGCTGCCGCCTGTGCTCAGCGCGTTCATCAGAAATTTCCCTTCCAAGGCCTTTCCGGTGCGCCCATAGGCCCAGCCATGTTCCAGCACCAGATCGGTCCATTCCTTCAAAATGGCCGGTGTTGAGTACCAATAGAACGGATGTTGGAAGATAATGAGGTCAGCCGCCTCAAGCCGCTTTTGCTCTGCAGCCACATCAATGTTGAAATCAGGATAGCGCTCGTACAGATCCACCACGGAAATGCCGGCCTCGCGGCGAATGCCCGCCAGCAACTTGCGGCACACCACCGAAGCTTCAAGAGTAGGATGAGCGGCAAGCACCAATATTTTCATGGGCATCCGGAAAGCAACGTTCTCAGCACGAGCAGTCTACCTGCTCGGTGATTCGCCACCCACACAAAGAATGCGCAAGATAAATGCTAGAAACGAAAAAACCGGCCAGCCGGGTGAATTAACCAGGCTGACCGGCGTTTAGAAAACTGGCCCCAAAGCCTAGCTGGGACGGTATTGCTGAACCCGCGTTGCCCGCAGGCCCGGCAAGCCGTGGCGGTCAATCGACCGCTGCCAGCTAAGATACTCTTCTGTGGTCAACTTATATCGGCCGCAAGCCTCTTCGAGACTTAGCAGTCCACCGCGAACGGCGGCCACGACTTCTGCCTTGCGCCGAATGACCCACCGCCTGGTACTCGTTGGCGGTAAATCTGCGACTGTCAATGGCGTGCCATCTGGACCGATGACATAGTTGACCCGTGTACGAACGTGACTCATGATATACTCAAAACCTGATACGCATACAAACTAACTAACCTCTTCAAACTAGGTGGACGCGCTTAAAAAAGGTCTAAGGAGAAGCGAATAAATCGCAAACATCGGCTGTGTTTGTGTCTCAAATTCGCACAATACGGAGACTATCGGTGTCATTCGGGCAAACAACCGTTAGGAGGTGTTTACGTTCAGCCGATTGCGCCGGGTGGGTTTGCAGACTATATGAGCCCCCAACCGGCCCACTTTTGAATGCGTAAGATCAGCCATGGCTGCACCCTTGAACAGTTTAGGTTTTGCCAAGCCGCCCGCCGAAACACGGGTGGTGGTTGCGATGTCCGGCGGGGTGGACTCCTCGGTGGTGGCCGCGCTGCTGCACGAGCAGGGATATGAGGTGATCGGTGTCACCTTGCAGCTTTACGATCACGGCGCGGCGGTGGCCAAAGCCAGGTCCTGTTGTGCCGGCCAAGACATTCATGACGCCCGCCGGGTGGCAGGCGATCTGGGCATCCCCCATTATGTGCTGGATTATGAAAGCCGTTTCCGCCAGTCGGTGATCGACGATTTTGCCGACAGCTACCTGCGCGGAGAAACCCCGATCCCCTGTGTGCGCTGCAATCAGGGCGTCAAATTCCACGACCTGTTGTCCATGGCACGCGAACTGGGCGCGGATGCTCTGGCCACGGGCCACTATGTGGAGAGCCGGGCGGTTGCAGGCGATGAAGCACAACGCTCCATGCATGTGCCGGTGGATATTGCCCGTGATCAGAGCTATTTCCTGTTCGCCACCACCCAAGATCAGCTTGACTATCTGCGGTTTCCGCTGGGCCACATGAAAAAGGACCAGGTGCGCGCGCTTGCGGAAAAATACGGCCTGGCCGTTGCGGCCAAGCCCGACAGTCAGGATATTTGCTTTGTTCCCAACGGCGATTATGCCTCGGTGATCGCAAAGCTGAGGCCGGAAGCGCATGACCCCGGCGACATTGTGCATCTGGATGGCCGGGTGCTGGGCCAACATGACGGCATCATCAATTTCACTGTCGGCCAGCGCCGCGGCCTGGGGGTGACGGTGGGCGAGCCGATTTATGTGATTTCGATAGAGGCGGCCCAAAAGCGCGTGATGGTTGGCCCGAAAGAGGCTCTGTTCACCCGCGAGCTCACCTTGCGCGAGCTCAACTGGCTTGGCGAGGCTTCAGAGCTGGCTGGCCAGGGCCGCAAGGAGGTCTACACAAAGGTACGCTCAACCCGCCCGGCCGCGCCGGCGCAGATGGTGTGGGATGGCGGAGATGTCAAAATTGTCCTTGCAGACGGTGATCATGGTGTATCGCCCGGTCAAGCTTGTGTGTTGTATGCCGGTGAGGGTCCGGGCGCGCGAGTGCTTGGCGGCGGCTGGATTGACAAGGCAGAAGGCGTGTTGCCCGAGGCTATGCAGGCATCCGGTGAAATACAGCCTTCATTTGCTTGACTTTTGACCGCAGCAAACCCTATATGCGCCGCGCACAAAGGAAACAGAACACGTTTTGTTTCATTTGGATGGCGGAGTAGCTCAGCTGGTTAGAGCAGCGGAATCATAATCCGCGTGTCGGGGGTTCAAGGCCCTCCTTCGCTACCAACAAAATCAAATACTTACCTATTTGAGTGCGCACCAATCTTGTTTTAAGGTAACGCCTCAGGTAACAAAAAATCAGTATGTTTGGATTCCT
>JAAEUE010000284.1 GCA_024227565.1 Alphaproteobacteria bacterium | reverse complement strand
TCGCTCCTACAAGAGCGTTTGGCGGATGGTCGAGAGCTACCTGGCGCGCTGGCGCGTGGAGGAGACGATCCGCTTCATCAAGCAGAGCTATCAGCTCGAGAACATCCGGTTGCTGCTCTATGAGCGATTGCGGACGATGGTCACTCTGGTCATGGCGGTCGCCTACTTTGCCGCCGTGCATCTGGGCAAGCAGGCCAAGCTCGCCGTCTTCGCACAGCACCTGCTCCGCGCCGCTCAACGCATCTATGGCGTGCCCGAGTTCCGGCTCTATGCCCTGGCGGATGGCATCAAGCAGGTCCTATTCAGCTCGCGTCGCGGCATCGGGCCGCCGCCGCCGCTTCCAGAACCCGGAATCCTGCTGCTGCCCTTGGAGGCCTGAAGGAATGGGGAAAGTCCTGGTCAATCCAGAGAGCCGCAGGCCGCAAAGCGGCAGCATATGGCCCACCCCGGTTATGGCCCACAGGGGGCCGGCCCGGCGGCACCTACGACCTCGATAAACACAGGAAAACACGTTACTTATGGGCGGTGAAGCCGACTTGGCTGAGCCATAAGCTGGCCGGTCCTGGCCGCTCTGTGGCCGTTGGCTCCCTGGGTTGGGCCATAAGCGAGCGTGTCGGAAGTACGGAGCCCGCCAAAGTCCCGTACTTGCCAGACTTCAGGAAGTATCCGGCCTCAGGTCCAAGCGCTTATGGCTCGAATACTTGAGCCAGAAGGGGCTTTGTCGACCGTTTATGGCTCGCCTTTCTGCCGGAGCAGGGCTCAGGCTGCCCAAGCAACGGGTATGCCGCGATAGGATTCGAAAGGAATCTTTCCTTTTCGGAGCGTTGATCTCTACAGCGGTATTCTCGTGCCAGGAACCGTTAAGTTTATGCGACACAGGCACTTACCGTCAACACCCGACCTCGTGGCAACCCAGTGCCTTCTTCGCAGCCCGTCGCAAAGCTCATGAAACGCCCGAAACTCACTGTGGGGCGGATAGAGAGCGGCAGATCCGCCTCCAACACCGAACATGGCCGCACCTCAACCCCGACGCCCGTCCCGAGCGTCTGGATTCACCGGTCCTCTCGTCACTCGCGCTCGGCTTCGCCTTGGCTGGACCCTTGCCACGCCGAAGTCCGTCTTGACTATGGCGGTTGGCCGCGA
>JAAEUE010000283.1 GCA_024227565.1 Alphaproteobacteria bacterium | reverse complement strand
TATCCAAGATGCGGGGATCGACAAGGTGGGCTCCTGTCACCTGTTCCGTCACGCCATGGCCACCCACATGCTGGAGAACGGGGCCGACATCCGTTTTATCCAGGCATTGCTGGGCCATGCCGATCTCAACACCACGCAGATTTACACCCATGTCGCCATCGACAAGCTCAAAGCAGTCCATGCCCTGACGCATCCATTGGGGCAGGGAATGGAAAAGTGAAAGCGTAAAGAAGGGCTGGAAGGAAAGTAGGAAAAGGATGGTGCGCATTGGACAATGTCGCTTCCTTCTTTAGCCGCTAATGGTGGTGGCAAGTGACTGGATATACCTAAGTTGCTGGAGAGGGCAGAGCCGGTGGAGAGGCTGTTCCATAACCCGCCTGTCACGCCGCTTGCAACCATCGTTCAAGCATTCGGCCACCCGGGGTCGGCAAGCACCGCGCCAGGCTCGTGCCTGGGTAGCTGGGGACGTTCCTGCCTTCGTTTAAAGCTCCAGGTAGCCAAAGGAGCAACACCGGCAAAAAGCCGCCCGTGTTGCGGAGTGGTTTTAGCCAAGGCGCATCAAGCCGCAAGCATCACAGTAGCTGGAAGGTTCAACGTCAGGCTTCATGCGCCTTGTCGGATACCCCCCCATCCCCCCTTACAGGGGGGCTATGGATCCGGGCACTGAACATAATGTCCGCAATTATGCGCAGTCGCCGGGTTGCACACTCCCTGTGGTCGGCGCAACCCGGCGCCTGTGCGGCCTATCGGCCAGCATAATTGACATTATGTTCAATGCCCGGCAGCCACTATCGCGGCTGTAAGGGGTGCCGCAAAAGGCGCGGCACGGCTTGCATTAATGCCCACCCCG
>JAAEUE010000282.1 GCA_024227565.1 Alphaproteobacteria bacterium | reverse complement strand
TGAGTAGTGCGGACACTAGTTGTCGCTTGCGGAAAGAGAACGCTGCGCGGCGGAACTTTTACGCTACTCAATGGCGGCCGATGTCCGGGCGCTCTGAAACTACTTCTACCCTGGGGCTGTCTTCCAGAAGTGCCCATCCTACTCCTCCCACTCGTTACTCTGCTAGGGCCCCCACCGCCGGTACTACTAGGAGTAGCGTCGAGAGGGCCCATACCAGTCCTCGGGACTTTTGGCCGGGCACCCCCGGAAGGCCGAGACTGCGGTCCTGAGCGTTTGACCGGGGTCCTCAACTGTCGCCCCGTCTGCTCTGAAAAAGCCTGCTTTACTTGCCCTGTTAATTGGTCTACGGTCAACCCCGCCGCCTTCGCTGCGGTTGCCAGAATTTTGACCATGATCGGGCTTCGCGAGAACAGCGTGTAAACCATGTTCATTTGGTCCTGCTGGGCTTGCGGGTTGGTCACATGGCGCACCTGTTTTTGCAGCATCTCATAGATGGCCTTGTGGTTCATGCCGAGCATGCGGGTCAACGGCCCTCCCACCTCGAGGGCAAAATCTCGATTGATCCAATA
>JAAEUE010000281.1 GCA_024227565.1 Alphaproteobacteria bacterium | reverse complement strand
GAGTTGCTCGATGCCCTCAACCAGGGCTCGGTGTTCGGCACGGCTGAAGAGCGGGTTGGGGTTGGGGGCTGCGATACCTCGATCGATGGTGCGTCCGTTGCTAGGCGGCTAGGCCACATCACCCGGACCGGTGACAAAAATCACGCCGGAGGAGTGGCGCTCGGGTTCACCGCAACAGATATCGCCGGAACGTTGCGCCGCCACGGCATGTCGGCAACACTGACGTCGCTGTTTCCGATTGAGGGCATGACGGCGGCAGAACGCGAACGCCAAGATGCGCTGCGCGAAGGGGTGGATATCATGGGCAGCGTGATGCCGCTGGAAGTGTTGCTGGATGCGATCGGCAAGGCCCGCGCCCTCAAAATGTGCGAATGCGATATGGACGGCATGAGGCCGATCCCCAAGGAGGGCACGGAGTTTGAGATCGAATGTGACATCATCATCTCGGCAATCGGCCAGACCGGTGATTTCAGCGGCATCGAAGAGATGGATGGCGGTAACAAGTTCATCGCGACCGATGCCCTTTACAAAGTGAAAGACCGGGAAAAGCACTTTGCCGGAGGTGATATCGTCAAGCCTCACTTGTTGACCACCGCCATAGGCCACGGGCGTGTTGCGGCAGAGTGCATCGACCATTTCCTGGCGGGCGAGCCTTTGAACAAGCGCCCAAAGGTGGACGTGCATCATTTCAACCTGTTGCAGGAACTGCATCAGCGCGAGCTTGATCCGGCACCCTATGATCACACGCAAACCCGCGGCACGTCGGAAGAGAATTTCGCCATCCACAATTACGAGGACCGCTCCAACACCCAGATCATTCCGCATAATGAACTGTTCAAGGGACATTTCGGTTACCTGGCGCGTGAGCAGCGCGAGGAGGTGCACATCACTGGTGACGATGTGCTCGGCAACTTCGAAGAGCGCATCAGAAGCCTTACCGAAGAGCAGGCCCAGAAAGAGGGCGAGCGCTGCATGAACTGCGGCATGTGCCTTGAATGCAACAATTGCATCATCTTCTGTCCCCAGGATGCGGTCCACAAGGTCAAGAAGAGCGAGTATGCGGTTGGACGCTATGTTTACACCGATTATGGAGCCTGCATCGGCTGTCATATCTGCATGGATGTCTGCCCGTCCGGCTACATCAAAATGGGCCTTGGTGAGTAAGATTCCACCATGGCCAAGCGAATCTTCATATTGCTGGTGCTCGCGGTTGCAGTGTCGCTTTGGCCGCCGTCAGAACCGCAAGCGGGCGATCTGCTTCTTGCCAAGGTCACAGTGCCCAAGCCGGCCAAGGGCAAGGGTGAGCGCTGTGTGGACGACACCGATTTCATGCGCCGCAATCATATGAACCTTCTGGATCATCAGCGTGACGAAACGGTTCACAGCGGTGACCGCACCAAACGCTACAGCCTCAAACGCTGCATCGACTGCCATGCCGTCAACGGCGAGGATGGCGCGCCCGTGACCGCCGACAACCCAAAGCATTTCTGCCGCACCTGTCATGACTATGCTGCCGTGAGGGTCGACTGTTTCCAATGTCACGCCTCGCGCCCGGCGCCTGGTGGCACGGCTGAGAGGAGCGTGGGAAAAAGTGACGTGGCGGCACTGCAAAGCTATCTCCGGGAGTTGCAGCAATGACCACGCGGCGCCAATTCCTGCGTAACACCGGCGCGTTCACCGCAACGCTGACCGGCGGCGCCACCCTCATCGCCTTTGCCGAGACACAGGCTAAAAGCGACACAGGAGGCCGTAAAACCCGCTGGGGACTGCTGATCGACGTTGCCAGGTGCCCGGATGGCTGCAGCACATGTGTGAGCGCGTGTTCTGAAGAAAACGGCTGGGGCGATACGGGCAACCGCCTCACAGATGCCCAGTGGATCCGCAAGGTCATGGTCACCGATCCCCAGTCGAAGCTGAGCCGCTCGCTGCCGGTCATGTGCCAGCATTGCGCCGAGCCGCCTTGCGTTGATGTGTGCCCCACCGGCGCCTCGTTCAAGCGTGCCGATGGCATCGTCTTGGTGGACAAACACATCTGCATCGGCTGCCGCTACTGCATGATGGCCTGCCCCTACAAGGCGCGCTCCTTCATTCACGAGCCGCTGCAGGACCAGAAGTCCCATGCCCCGCGCGGCAAGGGCACGGTTGAGAGCTGCACTCTATGTGTGCACAGGGTCGATCTCGGGCGCCTGCCGGCCTGTGTTGAAGCCTGCGCGGCTGCGGGTCATGATGCAATGCTGTTCGGCGACATCAACGACCCGGAAAGTGAGATTTCAAAACGCATCGCCCAACACCCGGTTCGAAAGATCCGCGCCGATCTGGGGACCGATCCAGGCGTGAGCTACGAGAACCTTTGAGGCTGCTGAATGTGATGAAACGGACCGTCTACAGAGAACTCAATCTAAGCCCCGGATTACTGCTGATCCTCGGCCTTTTGGGCCTTGTTGTGGCAGCCGGCCTTGGCGCCGCCTGGTACATGGAATATTACGGCCACGTCGTCACCGGCATGAACAATCAGATTGTCTGGGGCCTGCCGCACGTGTTTGCCATATTCCTGATCGTCGCCGCCAGCGGCGTTCTCAACGTCGCCTCTCTTGCATCGGTCTTCAACCGCGCACTGTACAAGCCCATGGCGCGGCTGTCGGGTCTGCTGGCGATCTCATTGCTGGCCGGCGGCTTGGCGGTTCTTGTGCTCGATCTGGGCCGCCCCGACCGGTTGATCGTCGCCATGACCCATTTCAATTTCAAATCGATCTTCGCCTGGAACATCTTTCTGTACACCGGGTTCTTCGTGATCGTGGCGGCCTATCTCTTCACACAGATGGGACGCGGCTTCGGGCGCTTCGTCAGGCCTGCCGGCTGGGTGGCGTTCGTCTGGCGACTGGCACTGACCACGGGCACCGGATCCATCTTCGGCTGGCTGGTGGCGCGCGAGGCTTATGATGCCGCGATCATGGCCCCCCTGTTCATTGCCATGTCGCTGTCCTTCGGGCTTGCGGTTTTCATCCTTTTCACCCTCCGGTCTTGCGCGCTGAGCGGGCGGGAGTTCGGGCAGGACCTGCTGCTCAGGCTCGGCCGGCTGCTCGGCCTGTTCATTGCCGCAGTGCTGTATTTCACCGCCGTCCAGCACCTCACCGCCCTCTATGCTTCAGAGCATCGCGGTGTTGAGGGTTTTCTCCTGTTTGGCGATAGCATCTACACGACCATGTTCTGGACTGGGCAGGTTCTCATTGGCGGCGTGGTGCCTTTGGTCCTGGTCACACTGCCGACCCACGGCGTCTCACGGGTGGCCATCAAGCTGGCGTCTACGCTCGTGATCGTTGGCGGGTTTGTGCAGGTCTATGTGATCGTCATCGGCGGGCAGGTTTATCCATTGGCGCTGTTTCCGGGCATGGAGGTGAGCAGTTCGTTCCAGGACGGTGTGATTGCCGGTTATCAGCCCAGCCTGCCGGAGTTTCTCCTCGGCATGGGCGGCGTGGCTCTGGCGCTTGCAATTGCCGTCATCGGTATGAAAACCTTGCGCTTCCTGCCTGAAAGCCTTGGCGACGAGGCGGTTGATCTACAACCTGAGCCGCGCACAGGTGCTGTCACTTGACCGGGCACCTCAACAACCCAAAGCAGGAGGACTTCCTGGCGTAACCATGACTGAGCTTCACCCATTCGCCAAATTCATCGCCATTCTTGCGCGCGGAAAGACCCACATCCGGTCCTTCACGGTGGCCGAGGCCGAGGAGGCCATGACCATGCTGCTGCGGGGAAAGACCGAGCCTGAGCAGATTGGCGCCTTCTTGATGCTGCTTCGCCTGAAGGAGGAAAGCCCGGAAGAAATCGCCGGGTTCGTGCGCGGCGTAGGCACCACTCTGCAGCTTCCCGATGAGGTTCCGGAGGTTGATCTGGACTGGTCATCTTATGCCGGAAAACGGCGCCAGTTGCCCTGGTTCCTGCTTTCTGCCCTGGTGCTGGTACGCAGCGGCATAAGGGTGTTCATGCATGGCGCGGAAGGCCATACGCCGGGCAGGCTCTATACCCGCGACTGCTTGGAGCAATTGGGGCTGCCGGTGGCCGGCAGCCTCAGCGAGGCGGCGGGACACATTTCGCGCTTCAACTTTGCTTACGTGCCACTGCAGCATATTTCGCCCAAGCTGAAAGAGCTCATTGAGCTGCGACCGCTGCTGGGTTTGCGTTCGCCGATCCACACCCTGTCGCGCATGATCAATCCTTTCGACGCCCCTTGCATGTTTCAAGGTATTTTCCATCGCGGTTTCATGGAAACCCATAAGGGCGCGGCCTTGCTCTTGAACCAGCCGCACATGGCGGTGTTCCGCGGTGAAGGCGGGGAGATCGAACGTCGGCCGGGCAAGACTTGCGAGGTCTGGTCGGTGGATCACGGCAAGACCGAGGTGACGCGCTGGCCTGCCTTGCTCGAAGATCCCCGGCAACCTGAAGATTCCGACATGAAGGTGGAACTGCTTTCCACAGTGTGGCGCGGTGATGCGGAGAATGCGTATGGCGAAGCGTCCGTCGTCGGCACGCTGGCCATCGCGCTGAAACTGCTGGGACGGGTCGCGACGGTGACGGAGGCCGAAGCAATGGCTGCCCGTATGTGGGCCAGCCGCGACACATCCCAGTTGGCACTGGTGTCCTGAGAGGCCTTACGCGTGACCGCCTTCCTGATCTCCGCCACCCGCAAATCGTCCGGCAAAACCACGCTCTCGGTCGGCATTGCCGCAGCGTTGCGCGCAAGCGGGCAGACTGTTCAGGCCTTCAAGAAGGGCCCCGATTACATCGATCCGATGTGGCTGACACAGGCTGCCGGGCGACCCTGCTACAATCTCGACTTCAACACCCAAACTGATGAAGAAATCAGGGCTGCTTTCTTGCGCCATGCACCAGCGTCCGGAATATCACTGATTGAGGGCAACAAAGGGCTTCACGACGGCGTGGATGTGGAGGGGGCCGACAGCACGGCTGCGCTTGCCAAGCTGCTGAATGTGCCGGTGGTTATGGTGGTGGACGCAACCGGAATCACCCGTGGCGTGGCGCCTCTGATGTTGGGTTTTGAGAAGTTCGATCCGCAGGCGAAGATCGCCGGCGTGATCCTGAACAGGGTGGCTTCGCCCCGCCAGGAGAGCAAACTTCGCCAGGCACTGGAAACCTACACCGATATACCGCTGCTGGGCTCGGTTGGGCGGAGCAGTTCCCTGCTTGTGATCGAGAGGCATCTGGGCCTGACAACGCCGGCTGAGGTGGCTGCCGTGGAGAGCAAGATTGCTGGCCTTGAACAGGCCGTGCGGAGTGCCGTTGATTTGGACCGGATTTGCACGATCGCACACGCAGGCGGGTCCGCCGGACCGGCGCCGGTGCTGCAGACACCCAAGCGGGAAAAGGATGTCGTGATCGGTGTCGCTCGCGACAGCGCCTTCAGTTTCTACTACCCGGATGACCTCGATGCGCTTGAGCGTGCCGGAGCCGCGCTTACCTTCTTCAGCCCGCTCGCCGATCATAGACTGCCGCATGTTGATGGGTTGCTCATCGGCGGCGGCTTCCCGGAAACCCACATGAAGGCGCTGGAAGCGAACAGTGAAATGAGGCGCTCAATCAGGCACGCTGCCAACACGGGTCTTCCGATTTACGCAGAATGCGGCGGATTAATGTATCTGTCGCTCACGATTTCCTGGAAAGGCGAAGAGCGTGAGATGGTCGGTGTGGTGCCGGGCAGGGTCGAGATTGACGAACGGCCTCAAGGGCGCGGGCTCACGGTGCTGGAAGAAACGAGGGCATCCCCGTGGCGTGCTGCCGAGGCGGTGAAAACGCCGCCAAGAGATGGGCTGCCGGCGCGTTATCCGGCCCATGAATTTCACTATGCACGGCTGGTCGATCTGGATCGCAACTGCACCTACGCCTGGAATGTGCTGCGCGGTGAGGGAATTGATGGATCTCACGACGGCATTGTTTGTGACAACGTGGTGGCTGGATTCAGCCACCAGCGAGACACCGAATGCAATCGTTGGACAGAACGGTTTGTCTCCTACATCAGACATGAAAAACAGCGCCGCGGATCTCATCAGATGGACCATGCAACGGCAGAACGAGCCGGGCCGCGATAATGAAGCTAAGACAACAAGTGCGATCTGTGATTAAATATGTTAGAACATTATAACATTAGAATGCGGTGTGCTGTGATGCTTGCATCGTTTCAACTGATCTGACCGGTGGGAGTTCTGCTGCAAGTTTCATGATCGCGTTTGGGCAATGAACTCTAAAGGGCACAACTGCTAGAGAGAAATGACCACCGAACGGGATATGGATGCACTTCAGGCCAATGTGGGCAGGGCGAGCAATTTGTTGCGGATCATGTCCAATCAATGGCGTCTCCTGATACTCTGCAATCTGGCGCAATCTGAATTATCTGTTTGTCAATTGGGGGAGGTCGTTGATCTCAGCCAATCGGCACTCTCGCAGCACCTTGCTATTTTGAGGCAAGCGCGGCTGGTAAAGACCCGTCGTAAGGCACGATCCGTCTACTATTCGCTGGCGAGCGAGGGAGCCGGGGCTGTGATGCAAACGTTGTATGCCTTGTATTGCAGTGATGAGGCGGCCGAAAAGCAGGGTTGCCGCTTTCTTTCTCCCGCAGTCTGTGTACACGACAAACAGTTCGTTCATTGAGTGCATGAGGTATGGGGAATACCTGTTTTACATTGGGCTGGTAGGCTTCTTGGCCTCCGCCGCTCCGGTCTACTGGGCCAAGTTAATGCGCAAAGGCGTCGTGAGCAGATTCATCTATGCTTACATAAGGTACCCCCAGTAGTCGATTTACTTGATGAGTTCAACGATGACCGAGCTGGTGGATATTGAGATTCAAGATAGGTTTGGTGCCTGGAAGAGACACTAGGTCATGTTGACAAACTCCTGACCCACAATCTTGCCGATACGATGTGTATGAAGCCGAGATAGCTGAGTGCGGTTTTGTCGTAGCGGGTTGCGAGCCGTCTTGCGCATTTAAGTTTGTTGAAGCAGCGTTCGACCTG
>JAAEUE010000280.1 GCA_024227565.1 Alphaproteobacteria bacterium | reverse complement strand
GCCTGGCGCACGCGAAAAGCGACCGGCGCCGGTGCGCCGCCCTCACGGAGGCCGGGCGTAAGCCCGAATAGCCGTGAGCGAAAGAAAGTCATCAGGAGCGAAAAGCGACCGGCGCCGGACCGCCGCCCGCGCGGCGGCCGGGCGTCAGCCCGAGTAGCCGTGGGCAGCAGCCTTCACACTGAATCAAAATAAAGGTATTCTGCTATATCTGAACAAATTGATTCATACCATTTCGATCCTGTTTATGGGTCCATGACCTGATGTGTGGGAAGTCAGGGCTGAAATTAACGGTTTGACTAACCGCTCAGGGCAATCCCAGGCGCCACATGCCTCGGTGTGAGTGTTTTGCTGCTTCCATCTGCTCGGAATACTCGCCGTCAACACTTTCCGCCCAACCCTGGGCAACCAGCCATTTGCCTATGTCTCTTGTGCCGATCTGGCATTTTGTCAACAGCCGGCTGTTTAATTCTTCTGCCGGTTCGCAATTGATCGTGCGCCGCAATATCAGCTGGCGCATGGCGGTTCGCGCAAAGCGGCCGCAGGGCCAGCTTTCACCCTTTTCGCTCTGGCATATTGCTT
>JAAEUE010000279.1 GCA_024227565.1 Alphaproteobacteria bacterium | reverse complement strand
CGGAATCGATACTCACGGGCGAGGGCAAGAAGCTTCTGAAGAATTTTTTAAACCTTTAGCCTGAAATATTCACCAAATATAGCTGGACCGATCCAACTAACTGGCTGACAGTGCGTTGTGATCCAGAACGATAAAGAAGAAAACACCGACGACCCCAGCGCCAGGCGACCGCTGCCGATGGGAACATTCTCCGGGCGCAGCTGGGAAGCCAGCTTCGACCAGCCGCACCTCACCAGCGATGCCGGCATCGCCGCGCTTGCAGCCAGCGGCATCGGGGGCGGGCTGATCTCCGCGCTCAACGCGGCAATCTGCGACCCGCGCCGGGGCGCCCACCACAGCATCATGGAGCTGCTGCGCCAGCGCATCTTCCAGATCGCCGGCGGCTACAACGACGGCAACGACAGCGACCACCTGCGCAACGACGTCGTCATGCGCAGCGCCGCCGGCAAACCCGCCGACGAGCCTCTCGCCAGCCAGCCCACGATCTCACGCCTCGAGAACGGCGCCTCCAAGAAGGACCTGCTGCGCATGGCACGCGCCATCTTCGAGGACTACCTCGCGAGCTTTGGCGGCAGCCCACCCAGGCTCATCTGCATCGACATGGACCCCAGCGCGCACCTCGTCTACGGGCAGCAGCAGCTCGGCCTGTTCAACACCCACGTCGGCGACACCTGCCTGATGCCCTTCTACATCTTCGACGGCACCAGCGGCAAGCTCATGGCCGCCGCCCTGCGCCCCGGCAAGACGCCGATGGCAGGCGAGATCATCACCATCCTCAAGCGTCTCATCAGAGGTATCCGAAAAAAATTCCCCGACACCACGATCCTGTTCCGCGCCGACAGCCACCACACCAAGCCCGCAGTGATGGACTTCCTCGAAGAGCAGGAGGTCGAACACATCACCGGCCTGGGAAAAAACAAAGTCCTCGAACGCCTCTTCGCAGACGAGATCACCGCGGCGCAAGCCCGTTACGAGAGCCGGAGAAAACACGACCCCCAGCCGGCAGAAATCACCATGTACGCCAGCGGCCACTACGCGGCCGGGAGCTGGTCGCGCGAGCGCAGGGTGATAGCGCGCATCATCGTCGGGCCGCTCGGGACAGACGTGCGCTACATCGTGAGCAGCTACGAGGTGGCCACGGCACAGTACCTCTACCAGACAGTCTACTGCGGGCGCGGCGAGGCAGAGCTCTACATCAAAGAGTGCAAGCTCGGCCTCGGCAGTGACACGAGCCCCTGCACCCGGGCCACCGCGAACCAGTTCCGGCTGCTGCTACACGCGGCAGCCTACGTCATCATGCACCGTTTCCGAGAGCAGGTGTTGAAAGGGACGCGCTGGGAGAAGAGCACGATCGCGGAGATCCGCCTACGGGTGCTAAAAGTGGCAGCGCGGATCGAGGTGCTCAAGACCAAGGTGCGGGTGCGGATGTCCGAAGCCCTGTGGGAGGCCCAGCGCAGCATATGGGAGCGATGCGCGCGCCGCGCGCCAGCGTGAGGGTAGGCACCGGCGGAGCCCCCGCCGAGAAAATAGGGGTGGTTGTCCACCGGTGTGCCCACGAGGCAGAGAAATCAGTAAAAACCGTGTGAAACGCCAGGTCCGGCGCAAGCAGAGCCATGTGAACGTCGATCACACGCCCAAAACCACCGTATCACTAACTTGGTGAATAGATCAGGCTAAGGGCTTGTCAGGAAATAAGTTGGACAATAGATGGGCAGTCATTGGGCCGCCCACCAAGGCAGAATTTGCTTTGTGTAGTGGACTACTTGAAGGAAATTCCAACGCAGGTGGGAGGTTCAAGGACAAGCAGATATGTTCAGGTTATTTACTGACACGCCCTATGTGCGGGAGAACCGCAGGGATTTTCGAGGGGTGTCGAGCAATCGGCGTTCCTACCTTAATCTGCAAAAACCATTACGATGACTCGACGGAAGGAGGCGCAGAAACTCAGGAACGCTGAAGCTGCGAGATCTAGTCGCATCGCTAAGCTGATCGACATCGGTTGGATAACTGACCCCAACCAGATTCCATCTGACGCCGTCCCGGTTGATCCATCCTTACTGAATATTGGAGGCTCTTGGGATCGGCCGACCTACTACCGGGACAAGAAATTCCACTGCAAAAATTGCGGATGTGAGCAAGTCTGGTTGGCGGAGGATCAACTTTGGTATTACGAAGTCGTGCAGGGATTCATCCACCGAGTTGCCGTCCGGTGCCGGGATTGTCGAAAGGTTG
>JAAEUE010000278.1 GCA_024227565.1 Alphaproteobacteria bacterium | reverse complement strand
ATTGCCGGCACCCTGATCATGCTCACCGCAGCGTTGTTCGGTACGCTCACGCCCCTCACCCTGTTTGCCCCGATGCTGCTCGTCACCCTCGGCAATGGCATGACCATCCCCAACGGCACCGCCGCAGCCATCTCGGTTCTGCCCAAAACCATCGGCGCGGCGGCCGGTCTGTCCGGCTTTGCACAGGACGCCATCGGCGCCGCCGCCTCGCAGGTGACAGGCTCTATGCAGGGCGCTACCCCGCTCGCCGCCTTATGGATAATGGCCGCTGCCGCCATCCTTGCCGGGCTGACTCATCAGTTCATGATCCGCCGCCACCCTCACTAGTGGACAGCATCTGACACTTGAGTCCGTTTGGGGATTCCGGCGCATGCGGTAATGTGCGAGTCTGGTGCATGCGCACTGGAATTTCTTTCACATTGACCGGCTCTGACCGGCAGCGGCTGCGGGCGATTGTTGCAGATGGCAACGCGCCGCAAAAGCATGTCTGGCGGGCCAAAATCGTTCTGTTGTCCGGCGACGGCCTTGGCACGATTGAGATCATGCGCAGGACGGCCAAGTCCAAGACCTGCGTGTGGCGCTGGCAGGAACGGTTTGCCGAAGAAGGTGTTGACGGGCTCTTGCGTGACAAGACCCGGCCCTCGCGGATCGCTCCTGTGCAGCAGTCCGTCATCGATGACGTGCTTCGCCTGACGGCCAGCGATCCGCCCCATGAGGCCACTCACTGGACCTCAGGCGCCATGGCAAGACAGGTTGGCATCTCCGCATCATCCGTTCAGCGCATCTGGCGGGCACACCGGCTTACACCCCACAGGTTCCGCCAGTTCAAGCTCTCCAACGATCCGGCGTTTGCCGCCAAGCTGCATGATGTTGTGGGGCTTTATATTGATCCGCCCAAGCATGCCATCGTGCTCTCGGTGGACGAAAAGAGCCAGATCCAGGCGCTGGACCGCACCCAGCCGGGTCTGCCGATAAAGCCGGGCAAGGCCGGCACCATGACCCATGATTACAAGCGCAATGGCACGACCACCCTGTTTGCTGCCCTGAATGTGTTGGACGGTACGGTCATCGGGCGCAACATGCAACGCCACCGCCATCAGGAGTTCATCCGCTTTTTGGGCGAGATCGAACGCAGCGTTCCGGCCGGCAAGGTGATCCACGCCATCGTGGACAACTACGCCACCCACAAACATCCCAAGGTCAAGGCCTGGCTGGCGCGCCATCCCAGATGGGTTTTGCACTTCACACCGACCTCGTGCTCCTGGGCAAATGCGGTGGAGGGCTTCTTCGCCAAACTCACAAGGCGCAGGCTCAAGCGCGGCGTCTTCCGCTCCGTCCATGACCTGCAATGCGCCATCAATGCCTACGTGAAGGAAAACAACGATGACCCCAAGCCATTCGTCTGGACAGCCGACCCCGGCAAAATCATCGCTGCCGTCAAACGTGGGCACCAAGTGTTAGATTCGGTCCACTAGCAACCGTTCTAGGTTTGTCGTGGCGTCACGTTCACTTTCTGGGATGCCCCTGCTAATGAATCGTGGCGTCGGTTCATTTGTGGTTGGTTCGGACACCGAAAGCCCCGTGGAAAAAACGAAATCGGTAGACAGCGGCGACACATCGCAAAGGCAACGGGATGAGTTGCTGCTTAGGCTGTTGAAAACGCCGCCGCAGCCACGCCCCAAGCGGGACCGCAGCGAACCCAAGCCTACACGAAAAAGGAAGCCTACCAAATAGGCGAGCGGTCAGCCATTAGTTGGCGTCCACGGCGTTGATGGGTTCCTCTTGTAGAAAACATTACCGGAACGGCCAAATGGCCCTCATCATCGGAAGTGCCTACCAGCTCAATAGTCTGGGCCGCGGATAGGAGGATCAGTCCAAGCGCTAATGTCCGCTCCTGGGAT
>JAAEUE010000277.1 GCA_024227565.1 Alphaproteobacteria bacterium | reverse complement strand
GCGGCGTTTGGCGACGGGCGCACGGGGGGTAATTGCCAATATACGATGAGTGACATTGGCACGGCGGCGTTTTCTGTGTTCTTCATGCAGAGCCCGTCTTTTCTGGCTCACCAGAGATCATTGGAGACGGGGCGCGGCAAATCGAATTGCCAGACGCTGTTCGCCATGGCGAAAGTCCCGACCGACAACCACATCCGCAAGATGCTTGATCCGGTTGAACCGGATGCGCTTTTTCCCTTGTTCGCCAACGCGCTCGCGGTTGCGGAGAAGCGCGGGGCCCTGGGGTATTTTCAAAGGCCCGGCGGGCATGTGATGGTCGCGCTCGACGGTACGCAATATTTCAAGTCGCAAAAGCTCGGCTGCCCGAATTGCCAGACGAGAAAACGCAACAATGCCAGGACGGAACACTATCACTGCCTGCTTTCGGCCACCATCGTGGCCCCGGGGCATGCCCGTGTTCTGCCGTTGGAGCCGGAGTTCATCACGCCGCAGGACGGGCATGACAAGCAGGACTGCGAAAACGCCGCCGTCAAACGCTGGCTGGCCGCTCACGGGCGCCAATATGCCTGCCTCAAGCCGGTTTATCTGGGCGACGATCTGATGTCGCGCCAGCCAATTTGTGAATCCGTTCAAAAGGTTGGCGGCAATTTCGTTTTCACCGCCAAGCCGTCTTCACACAAGACCCTGTATGAGTGGCTCGATGGCGTCGAGTTGCCGAGCCTTGAAAGGCGCGTGAAAAAGGGCCGCGCATTCGTCACCCACCGCTACCGCTGGCTGCGCGACGTGCCGCTGCGCGACGGCAAGGATGCCTTGCATGTCAACTGGTTCGAAATCGAGGTCGTCAACAAGGCCGGCGAGGTGACCTACCGCAACAGCTTCGTCACCGACCTTAAAGTGGACAAGGACACAGTGATCGAACTGACCGCCTGCGGCCGGGCGCGCTGGAAAATCGAAAACGAGGCCTTCAACACCCTCAAGACCAAGGGCTACAATCTGGAGCACAATTTCGGGCACGGCAAGCAGCATCTGTCGGCCTTGCTGGCGACCATGAACCTGCTTGCTTTCGCCTATCATACGGTTTGCGATCTGGTGGAAAATGTCTGGCGCAAGGCCCGCCAAGCCACGGCAACGCGCAAGCGGTTCTTCGAAGAATTGCGATCAATCACCAGATATCTGGTGTTTCCAGACTGGGACATTCTCCTGCGCACCATGGTCACCGGAGTGCCGCCACCCGAACTGCTTGCCCCCT
>JAAEUE010000276.1 GCA_024227565.1 Alphaproteobacteria bacterium | reverse complement strand
GGCAGTTCGTAACCAACACGTCCAAAGCCAAGACGGTTGGCCCGCAAGATCTGGACAGGGTGCGTGACGCTCGAGTCCGGATGAGTCTGGAACTGCAACAGGCCTTTGGATTGCGCCGAGAGGAGGCGATAAAGTTAATGCCGAGCTACGCTGACCGGGGCGACCACATCGTTCTCAAGGAGAGCTGGACCAAGGGCGGGAAGGCGCGGGCCATTCCGGTGAGAACCGATGAACAGCGTGCGGTCCTCGACCGGGTGCACCAGTTGGCCGGCAAGGGATCGCTGATTCCCAGTGCGAAGAATTATCGACAGCAATTGCGCGTATACGAGGCCGAAACCTCACGGGCCGGGCTCTCCAAGATGCATGGCCTTCGCCATGCCTATGCCCAGAACCGTTACGAGGAATTGACTGTATGGCGGTCACCGGCGGTGGGCGGCCCCACGGTAAGGGCGCTCACGCCGGTGCAAAGGCTGATTGATCAGAAGGCACGCCTGACGATCAGCCTGGAGCT
>JAAEUE010000275.1 GCA_024227565.1 Alphaproteobacteria bacterium | reverse complement strand
TCATTACACCGCAAAACGCCAAAAATTACTTCGCAGCGTGCGGCTATCAAGCCGATACAGTGTGAACGGATTCTGCTCTAGACACTGGTCCGTGGGCTGATCAGCCGCCGCAAATGTCTGCAACGACGAATTCAAGCACGCCAATGAGGGCAGACATGTCGGCGGAGTAGATGAGATGACGGCCTTCACGGCGCTGCACCAGGATGCCCTTCAGGGTCATGTCCTTCAAGTGGAAGGACAGGGTCGCAGGCTGAATGCCCAGCCGCTCTGCGATGGTCCCGGCCGCGAGGCCTGTTCCGCCCTCCTGGGTGTCCTTGCTGAGAAGCTGCATGATCTCATAGCGTGTTGGCTGCGAAATCGCGCCGAGGACGCGGGAAACATCTTCGATATCCATATTTTGATTATTGCAAAAATGATTGAGCGTGCAAAGTTTCCCAGCAGGCTCTAGTTAACGGCGTCCCTAAATGGGTATACCCGGCACCCAAACATAGCCGTCATCGTCCACAATGTGGGTTTCGCGCTGGCCGTGGGGCTTGTCGGCTGAGCCTGCCAACACGGTCCAGCCGCCCTCTCGGGCTGCGGCCTCGGCGGCATCCGGGTTGCGGCCGTAGAGGCGCAGTTCTGCGCCCAACCCGCGGATGTCGACACCTGAAATCACTCCGGCCATCTCATGATCCCTATAGGTGTGGTCGGCGTGCAGCATCCATTCGGTGCCGCCGGCGCGCATGACCGCGAAATCAGGGTCTGCATAGACGGTTTCAGCTTCCAGAACCTTGGTCTGAAACTGCACGGCCTTGGAGACATCTTTGACCAGGAGGTTGACGCCCAAGCCTTGCTTCAGGCTGCGGCCATATTCATCGGCGGGAATCCAGCTGTCGCCTTCGCGCATCTTCATGGCCCTAAACCCGGCGTTCGAGCATCATCTTTTTCACTTCGGCAATGGCCTTTGCCGGGTTCAAACCCTTCGGGCACGCCTTGGCGCAGTTCATGATGGTGTGGCAGCGGTAGAGCCGGAAGGGGTCTTCCAAATCGTCCAAGCGCTCGCCTGTGGCCTCGTCACGGCTGTCAATCAGCCAGCGATAGGCCTGCAGCAATATGGCCGGGCCGAGATAACGGTCGCCGTTCCACCAATAGCTCGGGCAGGAGGTTGAGCAGCAGGCGCACAGGATGCACTCGTAGAGCCCATCGAGCTTTTCGCGGTCTTCGTGCGATTGCAGCCATTCCTTGCGCGGCTCCGTGGTCTCGGTCTTCAACCAGGGCTCGATCGAGCGGTGCTGGGTGTAAAACTGGGTCATATCCGGAACCAAATCCTTCACCACCGGCATATGCGGCAATGGATAGATCTTCACGGTGCCGTTGATTTCATCCAAGCCCTTCAAACAGGCCAGGGTGTTGGTGCCGTCGATGTTCATGGAACAGGAGCCGCAAATGCCTTCCCGGCACGAGCGGCGGAATGTGAGGGTCGGATCAATCTCATTCTTGATCTTGATCAGGGCGTCCAACACCATGGGCCCGCAGTTTTCCGTGTCCACGGTGTAGGTGTCGAGCTTTGGATTGTCCGGACTGTCAGGATTGTACCTGTAGATCTGGAATTGCCGCGTGGTGTCGCCGTCCTGGGCTGGCCAGCTTTTGCCGGGCTGAACCTGGCTGTTCTTGGGAAGTGTCAGTTGGACCATTCTGCGGCGTCTTTCAAAGTTCTTTTTGGTTCGGCGCTTTTCGGCTGCGCGGGCCTAATAGACCCTGGCTTTTGGCTTGATGTAGCTGATGTCGTTTGTCAGGGTGAAATCGTGCACGGGCCGGTAGCCGATATTGATCTTGCGGGCCTCCAGATCGGCCCAGGCCAAGGTATGCTTCATCCATTCTTTGTCATCACGGTCGGGGAAATCTTCGCGGGCATGGGCGCCGCGGCTTTCCTGCCGGTTTTGTGCTGAATCCATGGTGACCACGGCCTGAGAGATCAAGTTGTCATACTCAAGGGTTTCCACCAGGTCGCTGTTCCAGATCAAGGAGCGGTCGGTCACGGCGATATCTTCGGTTCCGCCCCAAACATCGTGGATCAAATCATGACCTTCATCCAGGATCTCACCGGTGCGGAACACTGCGCAGTTGGTCTGCATGGTGCGCTGCATGTTCAACCTGAGCTGTGCTGTGGGCGTGCCGCCGGCGCAGTTTCTGAAATGGTCAAGCCGTTCCAATGCATTGTCGCCGGCGCCGTTCGTCCAATCTGCATGGGGCTGGTTGGGTTCAACAATCTCAGCGCAGCGCAAGCCCGAGGCCCGCCCGAACACCACCAGGTCGATCAGGGAGTTTGATCCGAGCCGGTTGGCGCCGTGCACCGATACGCACGCCGCTTCACCGATGGCCATCAGGCCGCGCACCGTCTTGTGCGGATCGCTCTGGTCGCCGGCGATCACCTCGCCATGATAGTTGGTGGGGATGCCGCCCATATTGTAGTGCACCGTGGGCAGCACAGGGATCGGGGCCTTGGTGACGTCAACGCCGGCAAAGACCCGTGCAGATTCTGAGATGCCCGGCAGGCGCTCAGCCAACAGCTCCGGATCAAGATGGTCCAGATGCAGGAAGATATGGTCCTTTTCCTTGCCGACGCCGCGGCCTTCGCGGATTTCAACGGTCATGGAGCGGGACACCACATCGCGTGAGGCCAGATCCTTGGCGGACGGGGCATAACGCTCCATGAAGCGTTCGCCTTCAGAATTGGTCAAGTAACCGCCTTCGCCGCGTGAGCCCTCGGTGATCAGGCAGCCTGCACCATAAATCCCGGTTGGGTGGAACTGGACAAATTCCATATCCTGCAACGGCAGGCCGGCGCGCAGCACCATGGCGTTGCCGTCACCGGTGCAGGTGTGGGCGGAGGTGCACGAGAAGTAGGCCCGGCCATAGCCGCCGGTGGCCAGAATGGTCTGGTGGGCCTTGAAGCGGTGAATGACACCATCTTCCAGGTTAAGCGCCATAACACCGCGGCAGGCGCCGTCTTCCATGATCAGGTCGAGGGCGAAATACTCGATGTAAAATTCTGCCGAATAGCGCAAGGACTGGCCATAGAGCGTGTGCAGCATGGCGTGGCCGGTGCGGTCTGCGGCAGCGCAGGTGCGTTGCGCTGGCGGGCCCTCGCCATAGTCTGTGGTCATGCCGCCGAAGGGGCGCTGGTAGATTTTACCATCTTCGGTGCGCGAGAAGGGCACGCCGAAATGCTCCAGCTCATAGACGGCCTTTGGCGCGTTGCGGCAGAGATACTCGATCGAATCCTGGTCGCCCAGCCAATCGGAGCCCTTCACGGTGTCGAACATGTGCCAGCGCCAATCGTCCGGCCCCATGTTGCCGAGGGATGCGGCCACGCCGCCCTGGGCCGCCACCGTGTGCGAGCGGGTTGGGAACACCTTGGAGATGCAGGCTGTTCTGAGCCCGGCCTGGGCTGCGCCTAATGTGGCGCGCAAGCCGGCACCGCCGGCGCCCACCACCACAACATCGTGTTCATGATCAACCACAGGATAGGCCCGGCCGTTCACTGAGAACGTCTCGCTGCCGCCTGCACCGTTTGCTTTTCCGTTTGTCGCCATTAGGTCCTCAGGAGGCAAATCCAAGTTTGAGTATCGCAAATCCGCCGGCCACAGCCATGGCGGCGCAGAAGAAGGTGTTTGCCATGAGGGCGGCAATCTTGCGGCCCTCTGAGCTGATGTAGTCTTCGATGATCACCTGCATGCCAAGGCGCATGTGCCAGGTGATCGAGCCGATCATCATCAACAGGGCAATCACCACCAAGGGCGAGCCCAAAAGGGCGGCCACCTCGGCGTGGGGTTTGCCTACAGAGTTGATCAGAACGAAGGCAAAAATCAGAACGAGCGGGATGTTGGCCACCGCGGTCACCCGTTGGTGCCACCAGTGTTCAGTGCCGTCCTTGGCAGAGCCGAGGCCGCGGACTTTGGAAAGGGGAGTGCGCAGGGACATGGCTATTTCACTCCATATGCGATGACCCAGAGGAGGATCGTCAGAACTATGGAGCCGCCGAGCGTCAGGCGGGCGTTGCGTTCCACGGTTTCAAGCTCAAAGCCGCGGCCGGTGTCCCAGAACAGGTGCTTGATGCCGCCAAGCATGTGGTTGATGGCGGCCCAGGTGTAGCCGAACAGAATGAGCCGGCCGAACCAGGAGCTGAAGAAGCCGTTCACCAGGTCAAAATAGGCAGGGCCCGAAGCTGCTGCGATCAACCACCAGACCACCAGGAATGTGCCGAAGTAGAGCGCTGAGCCGGTGATGCGATGAACAATCGACATCATCATGGTCAGCATTGGCGAGTAGACCTGAAGATGCGGCGATAACGGGCGCTCGCGGGGTACGTCTGAGTTCGTCATGTTCGTCTCTTATCCCGAGCCATCTTGCCTGATCATAGGCAAATGTCGAAGTGCACACAAATACTGTCTTTGAGCGGGCCGATCATCGCGGGATGGCCGCCCAGTAATCAAGTTCCAGAATGACCCCGTCGTCAAAGCCCTTCTCGGCCGGGCCGGGAAATTCCGCGCAAGGCTGATCGATCGTGGCGTAGGTGACGAGGCGCAAGGCGCCGATATCTTCGCGGCCGGGGATCTCGGCCGTCTCGGCAATTTTTGACCAGGCAAACACGGTCCCGCCGGCAAACAATGGCGCCACGTGCCGGCCGCCATTGATGGCCAACAGGTGAAAGGCGTTGCCCAGGCCGTTGAAGCTGAGGGCCCGGGCCAGTGAGATCACGTGCCCGCCATAGATCAGCCGGCGCCCGAAACGGCCTTGGCCTTCGGTGAACTGGTTGAAATGCACCTTGGCCGTGTTTTGGAACAACCGCGTTGCGATCATATGCTCAGCTTCTTCAACGGTCATGCCGTCCACGTGGTCGATGCGCTCGCCTGGCGCATAGTCAGAGAAACGATGGGGCGAGCCGGAAAGATCATAGTTCCAGCCGGATGCCAGAATGGCCGGGCAAGCTTGCCCCAGGCCGTCTGCCCCCACCTTGGACGCGAGCGTCGGCACCACTGGTTCGGGCGTCGGCGAGGCCTCGTCGCGCTTGCGCACCATCACCCAGCGCACATAGTCCAGAACCACATCGCCCGCCTGGTTGCGGCCGGTGGAGCGGACATAGACCACGCCGGTCTTGCCGTTGGAGTTTTCCTTGACGCCGATCACATCCGACGTGGTGGCCAGGGTGTCGCCCACAAACACCGGCTTCAAGAAGCGGCACTCCGCATAGCCCAGGTTGGCGACGGCGTTCAGGGAGATGTCAGGCACGGTTTTGCCGAACACAATATGGAACACCAGCATGTCGTCGACCGGCGCCCGGTCATAGCCGATGGCTTGGGCGAAGGCGTCTGAGCTTTGGACGGCAAACCGCGAACCATAGAGCGCGGTGTACAGCGAAACATCGCCGGAGGTTACGGTGCGCGGTGTTGCGTGCACGATCGTGTCGCCAACCGCGAAATCTTCGAAGAACCGGCCGGGATTGGTCTTGTTCATGCGGCGGCCTGTTGCCTGTTCTCGATGGCTTGGGCAATGGCCACCGTGCGCTCTGCGATCTTGGCGTGCAGCAGTTCAACCATCTGGCCTTCAACGGTGATCACGCCCTTGCCGGCATTCTGCGGCTCCTGGAAGGCGGCAAGGATCTTGCGCGACCATTCGATCTCGTCATCTGAGGGGGTGAAGATCTCGTTGCACAGCGCCAGTTGGGCGGGGTGAATGAGGGTCTTGCCGTCAAACCCAAGCGCCCGGCCTTGATTGCATTCCTTTTGCAAGCCCTCTTCATCGCTGAAATTATTGTAAACCCCGTCGATGATGTCGAGGCCATAGGCACGGGCAGCCAGCACGGCCATGGAGAGCCAAGTGAGAACCGGGTAGCGGTTCGGCACGAACAAAGTTCGGGTCTCCTTCAAGAGATCATTGGTGCCCATGATGAGGCAGGTGAGGTTGGTGCTTGGATCAGCACTCAGAGCCGATATCTCTTCTGCATTGAGGATACCATGCGGGGTTTCGAGCATAGCCCAAATCTGCATTGTTTCAGGTGCGTTGGCCGCACGCATGGCGTCTGCCACAGCGTTGAGCGTGGCGGCGCTGCCCACCTTGGGGATCAGAATGCCGTCGGCGCCGGAAACTGATGCCGCCTTAAGGTCATCTTGTCCCCAGCCGCTGTCCAGGCCATTGATGCGAACAATCACTTCCCGGTCCCCATAACCGCCGTTCTTCACTGCCGTGCAGACGAGGTTGCGGGCGGCCTCTTTGGCGTCCGGGGCAACACTGTCCTCAAGATCGAGAATGAGACTGTCAGCCGCCAAACTCTTTGCTTTTTCAAGGGCACGTTGATTGATGCCCGGCATGTACAGCACGCTGCGTCGCGGGCGGATGGAACCTGTCATGGGGTCGTCCGTCTGGATAGCTCAATTTCGCTGCGCACCATATATGGTGCACCGCAGCATGCCAAGCAAACTTTAGGCGGTTGTTGGTGACGGGCGATTGCCGGTTTCCCGGAGCTTGGAACCCCTTATAATTAAGCCAATGGGCCGTATTCTTTCCATCTCCTCTTTGGTGTCGCGGGGCCGTGTGGGCAACTCCATTGCCGTGCCCCTTCTGGAGGCGTTGGGCCATGAGGTTTGGTCGGTCCCGACGATCCAGCTCTCAACCCGCCCCGGGCTTGGCACGCTGGAGCGCCAAGACGTGCCCCCTGAGGTGATCACCCGCTTTGTCGATGCGCTTGAGGCGGACGGCCAGCTTGCGCGGTTGGGGGGCGTGATGACGGGCTATCTGCCGTCAGAAGCCCATGCGCGCGCAGCCGCCGAGGCGGTTCGCAGGGCAAAGGCCGCAAATCCGGAGTTGGTCTATCTCTGCGACCCCGTGATGGGCGATGTGGACACAGGCCTCTATATTGACGAGCGGGCGGCAAGCATCATCAGGAGCGAGCTGATCGGCTTGGCCGATATCGTAACGCCCAACCTGTTTGAGCTGCGCTGGCTCACCGGGGACGGGGAGGGTGATGTGCGCACCTGCGCCCGCAAACTGGATGTGCCGCTTGTGGCCGTCACTTCTGCGGATGGCGGCGAAGAGCAGATCGTGAACCTTCTGATCATGGGTGACGGAGAACGCGTTGGAACCGGAGAGCGTTATCCTGGCGTGCCGAACGGCACGGGCGATCTCTTCTCTGCGCTATTGTTGGATGGGCTAGTTTCTGAACGCCCTGCGGACATCGCCTTTGCGCAGGCGTGCAACCGGCTCAAGGCCGTCGTGCAGCGCAGTGTGGGCAGTGAACTGCTGACCTGGAGCGTGTTGTTCAGAGATGATTTCCCAGCCTTCCATGTGAGCGGCGTGGATGGGTGCCCGGCAGGCTGGATCGCCGTGCATTGGGATGGCGGCGCATCGGCGCACGCCGAACTGTTCGAGGACTTTTCCGGGCTGTTGCAAAGCCAGGCCGAGGTCATTGCTGTTGATATGCCCATCGGGCTTCCGGAGATTGCCGGAAAGATGGGCAGAGTGTGCGAGGTCTTGGCGCGCCAGAACCTTGGACAGCGCCAGTCATCGGTGTTCAGTGTTCCCTCCAGGGCGGCCGCTTGGGAGGAGGATTACAAGCGCTCATGTGCGGTCAATCTTGAGCATTCCGACCCACCGCGGAAAGTCTCCAAACAGTGCTTCAATCTGCTCCCCAAGATCCGTGAGATCGACACCCTGATCACGCCGCACCTGCAAGCCCGCGTGCATGAAGTGCATCCCGAGCTGGCCTTCTGGGCGCTGAATAACCAACAGCCGCTCGATCTGGCGAAAAAGATCAAAAGCCGGCCTAACCCTGAGGGGCTGGAGCTTCGGCGCAACTTGTTACGAGCGAACGGTTTTCCCATCGACAACCTGAAAGTGGGCTCCTGGCCCAAGTCTAAGGTGGGCGAAGACGACATTCTCGATGCCTGTGCTTGCGCCTGGAGCGCGATGCGCATATTCCGGGGCGAACAGATCACCCTGCCGCCAGAGCCGGTGTGCGATGGCCGCGGACTAAGAATGGAAATCAATGCCTGAGGTCATCCCCAGAAGCGCCATCGAAGCAGCCTATGAGCGCATTCGCGGCAACATCCGGCGCACGCCAATCATGACACTTTCCGGCGCGGAGGCAGGCCACGATACGGATGTGGTGCTGAAGCTTGAATGCCTGCAACATGCCGGCTCGTTCAAGGCGCGCGGCGCCTTTAACGGTCTCTTGGGGGTGGATGTGCCGGAAGCTGGCGTGGTGGCCGCATCGGGCGGCAACCACGGCGCGGCTGTGGCCTATGCGGCGAGCACGCTTGGTCATCAGGCCAATATTTTTGTCCCCGAAATTTCTTCGCCGGCGAAGATCAATCTAATCCAAACCTGCGGAGCCGAAGTGCATGTGACCGGTGCACGCTATGCCGATGCGCTGGCCGCCAGTGAAGAGCTGCAGGCCTCCACCGGGGCGATGACCATCCATGCTTACAACCAAGCCTCAACCCTGGAGGGCCAAGGGACGCTCGGGCTTGAACTGGAAGGTCAGGCCCCAGATCTGGACACCCTTCTGATTGCGGTTGGCGGCGGCGGCCTGATCGGAGGCGTTGCCTCGTGGTACCGCGACCGGATCAAGATTGTGGGTGTGGAACCGGAAACATCCTGCTGCCTCCATGCGGGGCTTGAGGCGGGCGAGCCGGTGACCGTTAAGCCGGAAGGCGTGGCCGCAGATTCCTTGGGAGCAAGTTCGGCAGGCGACATGATGTTCCCCATTGCCCAGGCCTACGTGGACCATGTGGCTCTGGTGAGCGATGCGGCGATTACAGCGACGCAACGCTGCTGCTGGCAAAACCTGCGCCTGGCGTCAGAACCAGGCGGGGCGGCGGCGCTGGCGGCGCTGTTGCACGGGGCTTACAAACCTGAACCCGGAGAGCGTGTGGGTATCGTGATGTGCGGCGCCAATGTGGAGCTCTCCAAACTGGATAAGCTGCTTACATGAGCGCCATCTGCTTTGATCTCGACGGCACGTTGACCGATCCAAAGGAAGGCATTGTCGGATCGATCCGCTATGCCCTGGAGAAGCTTGGGCACGAGGTCTCCAGCAACGATGACGATCTGACCTGGTGCATTGGTCCACCCCTGCTCGGCAGTTTTGAGACGTTGGTGGGGAGCAAACAGGAGGCCGAGCAAGCGCTGGTTTTCTACCGTGAGCGTTTCGGCGATATCGGCTTGTTTGAGAATGAAGTTTATCCCGGTATTCGCGATGTGCTCCAAGGCTTGGCGGCTGATGGCCGGCGCCTGTTTGTGGCCACGAGCAAGCCCACCGTCTATGCGGCGAGAATTCTCCGGCACTTTGAGTTGAGCGATTATTTCGATACGATCTTCGGTTCGGAACTCGATGGCACGCGGGCTGACAAGACCGACCTGTTGGCCTGGGTTGTGGGCCAGGCAAACCTGGAGCCTTCCACCACGATGATGATCGGGGACCGCCGGCACGATGTGGTTGGTGCAAAGAACAACGGTATCGGAACCATTGGTGTTCTTTATGGCTATGGGGAAAGGGCAGAGCTTGTGGAGGCAGGCGCGGATCATCTCTGCGAGGCCCCGGAAAAGTTGCTGAACACGCTGGGATATGGCCATTAACCGAGGCGGGAAAACTGGCGTCTCGGCGTTTGATTTTTTACCCCCACTGCTTCAAGATAGGTCTTGGGGAGATCGGGTTTCTTGGGAGCTTGAGGTGAAGACTGCTTGCCTGGCAATTCTTGCCACCGTCTTGTCGTTGTTTCTTACAATTGAAACGGCTGTTGCGGCCAAACGGGTTGCTCTTGTTGTGGGCAACTCCACCTATCAGCATGCCGCGGCCCTGAAGAATCCCATCAATGATGCCGAGGCCGTTGCGGAGACACTGGAACGGCTCGATTTTGACGTGGTCAAGGGCGTTGACCTGAGCCACAAGGATTTTGCCAAGACGATCAGCAAGTTTGCCCAAAAACTGAGCAAAGGTGTGAATGTGGCGCTGTTCTTCTACGGCGGCCATGGATTGCAGCTGAACGGCCAGAACTATCTCGTGCCCGTTGATGCTGAGCTTGGCAGTGAAACCAGCCTGGAATTCGAAGCGGTCAGGCTGCAGACCATCCTTACGCTGATGGAGCGCAGCCAGTCGACAAACCTGGTTTTCCTCGACGCTTGCCGGGACAATCCCCTGGCGCGCAACCTTGCCCGCACCATGGGCACCAGGTCGGTGTCCTTGGGGCGCGGCCTTGCAAGGGTGGAAACTGGCGTTGGAACCCTGATTGCTTATTCCACCCAGCCTGGAAATGTTGCGCTTGATGGCGACGGCGTCCACAGCCCGTTTGCCAAGGCGTTCCTGAAACACGCAGAGGCGCCCGGCGTTGAGATTGAAGGCCTGATGCGGAAGGTGCGCCAGGACGTCATCAGCGATACCAACGGGGCGCAAGTGCCCTGGAACCACTCCTCTCTAACGCGCAAATTTGTGTTCAACCCGGCCAAGAAGATTGCAAAAGTCGAACCCAAAAAGCCTGCGCCCGCGCCGGCGCCAACCCAGTCGGCCACCTCGGGCGGGACAAACCCCGTCACCTTGCAATTTGACAGCCGGGCGCTGGATTTGGCGTTCTGGACCGCCATTCAGGACAGCAAGAACATCTCGTTGTTTGAGGAGTACCTGCGGCGCTACCCCGAAGGCCAATTTGCCTTTGTGGCGAAGGTGCGCATGGAGGAGCTCAAAGCTGCGAAGAAAGAGGCAAAGGCGCCTCCTGCGCCTCCTGTACCTGCAGCGCCGGTAAAGAAGAAAGAACCTGAACCTCCGCAGAAGATTGCCAAGGTCGACGAATTGACCAGAACCACCCCTGCGATACCGGCCAAGCCACCGGTGGACCGGCGCACCCTCACGATCAGCTTGCAGCGCGCTTTGAATCGGGTTGGCTGCAATGCCGGCGTGGTTGATGGGGTGTGGGGACGGAACGGCAGGACAGCCCTCGCCAACTTCTCGAAATACGCGAAGGTCCAGTTGCCGGGAACCGATCCGTCTGAAGATGTCCTATCTGCTGTGCGCACGAAAAAGGGCAAGGTTTGCCCGCGCAGTTGCGGTGCCGGTCAGGAGCTGAAGGACAATCTCTGTGTTGCCAAGGCGGTGGACCCGGCCACCCTTGGATCGTTTGACGGCACCTACCTGATCCAGGCCACACGCACGAAGAAGAAGAACAAGTTTGCCTGCCTCAGTACCTATTCGATGACGCTTGTGGTGAAGGGCGGGCGTGCGGCGCATAAGCTGCCGTTCGGCCACCTGCTCGTTGCCCGGGCCAAAGGCAACAGGCTGTTCTTTTCCTCCAAGCGCGAGGCAACAGGCGGCGGATGGAGCGGGGCGCTCACCATGGCGCCCAGCCGCGGAGGGCGCACGTCGGGATATCTGAGGTGGGGCGGCGATGGAAAGATCTGCGCCTTTAGGGTGGCGGTCACCCGGCGCTAAAAAGATTTCATGACGCTTCTCAAAGCTGGGATGCTGAACGGTGGCAGGCCGAAGGTGTAGTGCCCACAAGCGTAGCGCCGCCAATCCAGTTTCACACCACTATCTGCGAAATGGGCCGCAACGCTTGCGGCCAGGTCTGGCGGCATGACCGTGTCCCGGTTGCCGGTGATCATGAGGACGGGGGTTTGGTGCGCGGCAAGCAGGCTCGCGTGCCGGTAAGGGTGCAGAAGATCCCATGCGGCCTGGAGCTCAGGAAAGGAGATCTTGCCCTCCAGCTCTGTGCGCAGGTGCGGCGTTGCGCGCCCACGCCACACGACGCTGGAGTAGTCATCTGCCATCAACAGCAGGCTGAGCGTGTCGAACTTGCCCGTAACAGCTGCGGTGATGGTGGAGATGCAGCACCCAACGCTGACGCCCACCAGATGGATGCGGCGGTATCCGCGGCCTCGAAAATGGTCTGCGAGCGCGGTCACTTCAACCACCGACTGGCGCACGCCGGCAATGGACGTGCCCAGGCTGGCACTCACCAGCTGGTCTGTCTCGTGGCGGCGGTCGGTTGTAGCACCCTGGTGGAAAGGCAGCACATAACGCACGGCCGAGCGTCCGGAATAATTCAGGATCTTGGCCATGCTCCGGTAGTCCTGCGCCTCCGAATTGAGGTGTGGAACAATGATGACCAGCTCTTCTGACTTGGCGGCGCGATGGTATTCAGCGCTGGCTTCGCCGAGACAGGGCAGAAGCCCGCCGGCCTCGATGGTCCAGGACACTTGGGAAGGGTTTTGGTTCAGCGCCGGCCGTTTCGTCTGGTTGAAGAAGGCCGGCCGGTCCTTGGTCGCGTCGTCGACCAGTTGCAGAAGGGTTGCCAGATCATCCTGCGCACCCGGAAACACTCTTTGCGCATCGATTGTATAGGGAACCGTTCGGCGCGCGCTGTCTTCGCGGCTTGCGAGGTGTTCTTCGAGTTTGGTCAGAAGGGAGCCAAGCATTTAAGCGCCAATTTGTGGGGTGGGACGGAGCAGGCGAGCCTTATCCGCCGAAAACTGCAGTGCTGACAATGTAGCCCCCCAATATCAGGAGGGCGCAGAAGAAGACGCGTCGGAACGTGTCTTCCGGCAAGCTTTGGCGGATCTTCTGGCCGATGAGCATGCCAATCAACGCCGGCGCCAGTCCGGCCAGGGAGAACCAGCCATTTTCAGCCGTGAGCATGTTGTTGCTCTGAAGCGCTGCCGCCAGTGCCACGGTTGATGCGGTGAACAATATCCCCATGGCTTGGATCAACATGTCGCGCGGCAGGCCGATGGCTTGCAGGAACATGACGCCCGGCACCACGAACGAGCCGGTCATGCCGGTGAGAATGCCGTTGGCTGAGCCCATGAGCGGCCCAGCCCAGGCTTCATGGCGGGGGGAGAACGTCATGCGGATGCCGGCCAGCGAGATCGCGGCGTAGGTGACCAGCAACACGCCCAGAAGGGCGGACAGGTGGCCCAAATCAATCTGCGTCAAGGCCTGTGCCCCCAGCCAGACCGTGAAGGTGGCCGTCAGCAGAAACGGCCAGAGCCGGCGGATGATCTCGCCCGCCTTGCCGCCCACGGAGGCTTGCCACAGGTTGGTGACGAAGGACGGCACCAGCAGCAATGCCATGGCCGTTGGCAGGTCTGCGGCCACCGTGAGCAGGCCCAGGCTGACAGACGGCAGGCCGAGACCGATTACGCCCTTGACCGTGCCGGCCAAGAGAAAGGTTGCGATGATCGCGGCGAATAATGCCCCTTCTGCCATGGTCTGATCTTAGAGCACGTGAAGAGGCTGCCGCAAAGCGCTCAGGCTGCTGCGAGACGCGCAAAAGTGCCCGTGATCATCATCACGGCTTCGGCGGCCTCTTTGCCCTTGGTCACGAAGTGCTCTTGAAAGAACGCGATGTGCGGGCCGGTTTCCTGGAACTGGTGGGGGGTCAGAACCGCCGACAGCACTGGCACATCGGTTTCCAGCTGCACCTGCATGAGCGCGTCGATCACGGTGGCGGCCACGAAATCGTGGCGGTATATACCGCCGTCCACCACGAAACCGGAGGCGACGATGGCGCTGTAGGCTCCCGTTTGGGCCAATCTCCTGGCCAGAAGGGGGATGTCGAAAGCACCCGGCACCTTGAAGATCTCCACATCGCTGGCCAACCAGCCGTTCTGGCTCAATTCATCGATCAGACCCTGGCGGCACTTGTCGACAATGTCGAAATGCCAGGAGGCCTGAATGAGGGCAGTTTTCGGTTTGGGGGTTTGAGCAATCTGATTCATGTCATGTCTCCGTTTGACGTGAATCAGGGCGTGCAACCGAAGGCAGCCTTACCGCAAATGCGGCGGCGGCATACGATTGTTCTCTTCCATCCGGACTATGACCGTCGGCTCCGGAGTCACACCGGATCTGCTGACCCAACCGGATCTCTCCGGATGGCGCTCGCGGGCTTGCACGACACGTCGTGCTCACCGCCGGTGGGGAATTTCACCCCGCCCTGAGAACATATGTCCCTGGACCATCCAGAGACGAAACAGACGCTATCCCAAAAGGCGGGTTTTCAACAAGCCATAAAATCTCCGTCAAATTGACAAAGTTATCTTCTTCACTGAGGCGTTTACCGGAGTACGAACTGCACACATGGGCAATGCTGTCTTCAAAATGCTGTTTTTGATGCTTGCCGCCACGGCGGCGACCGCCTTTTGGGTTGCGGTCGGCACGCCGCTCGCGATGGTGGGCGCCAAGCCGACGGTATTGGAGAGCGACAAGCTCAGCCTCAATATGCATCTGGCAAAGCACGAGATGCAGCGGGGCGCGCCCGTTTTCATCCGGATCTTCAAGGAAGAATCCGTGCTGGAGGTGTGGATGAAACGCCAAGGGGAATGGGTGAAGTTCCGCGAATTTGAGATTTGCAAATGGTCAGGCGCGCTTGGCCCGAAACTTCGGGAGGGCGACGGCCAGGCTCCCGAAGGGTTTTACCAGGTGTCTCTTGGCGCCCTGAACCCGAACAGCAGCTATCATCTCTCCTTCAACCTTGGCTACCCCAACCGCTTTGACCAGGCGAATGGGCGTACCGGATCGTTTTTGATGGTTCACGGCAACTGCGTCTCTGCCGGGTGTTACGCCATGACCGACCGCGGCATCGACATGATCTACCCCCTGGTGGAAGCTGCGCTGAACCACGGCCAAAGGCATGTGCCGGTGCACATCTTCCCCTTCCGCATGAGCGATGAAAACATGGCGCGCCATGCGGGCTCCAAGTGGCTGGGCTTTTGGAACGACCTGCGCCCGGCTTACACGGCCTTTGAGAGCTCCAAACGCTTGCCGGTGGTTGAGGTGGAGCAGCGCCGCTATGTGGTGCGTGAACGCCTGGGGCGGTTTACCGGTCTTTAGAAGTCCAGCGGCGCATTGTCGGTTACCTCTTTCATGACGAAGAAGGTTCGGGTCTGGCGCACGCCGGGCAGGGCGATCAGGCGTTCTCCGTGAAGCTTGTTGAAGTCGGCCATGTCCTTGACGCGGATCTTCAGAAAATAGTCAAAGTCGCCGGCCACCAGATGGCAATCGAGGATGAAGGTCAGCTTGGCGATGGCCGCCTCGAAGGCGGCAAAGCTCTCCGGCGTTGAGCGGTCCAGCACCACACCCACCACAACCAATGCGCCGCGGTCGACCTTTTGAGGGGAGATCTGCGCGCGCACGGTTTCAATAAACCCGTCTTCAAACAGCCTTTGGGTGCGCCGATGGCAGGTGGCGGGGCTCACATTCACCAATTCGGCCAACTCAGCATTGCTGAACCGGCCGTTGGCCTGCAGGTGTTTGAGAATATTGCGATCAATACGATCCAGTTCGGTGGTCATGAAAGAAACTTCCGAAAATAGTATGATTCATGGACTAATAGCAGAAAAACAAATCTCATCGTGGATCATAAGCGAAAAATTCAAATGAATTTAGAGAACACCTTTCAGCGGGCTTTTGCTACATAGGATCCTTCGCAATTTCACCTAAAAGGCCTTGTCCATGAACCTCGCCAAGTTTGAACGCTACCCGCTCACGTTCGGGCCCACCCCCATTGAGCACCTGCCCCGCCTGACCGAAGCTGTGGGCGGCAAAGTTGACATCTATGCCAAGCGTGATGATTGCAATTCCGGGCTCGCCATGGGGGGCAACAAGCTGCGTAAGCTTGAGTATATCGTGCCTGATGCCATTGCCTCCAACGCCGACACCTTGGTGTCCATTGGCGGCGTGCAGTCCAACCACACGCGGATGGTTGCTGCGACGGCGGCGAAGATTGGCATGAAATGCGTTGTGATCCAGGAAAGCTGGGTGCCACATGAAGATGCGGTTTATGACCGGGTGGGCAACATTCTGCTGACCCGGCTCATGGGGGCCGACAGCCGTATCGTTGAGGATGGGTTTGACATCGGCATACGCAAAAGCTGGGAAGAGGCCATTCAGTCGGTGAAGGACGCGGGCGGCAAGCCTTACGGGATTCCCGCCGGCGCCTCGGTGCACAAGTTCGGCGGCCTGGGCTACGTGGGCTTTGCCGAAGAGGTTCGGGCCCAGGAGGAAGAGCTCGGCTTTGCGTTTGACTATGTCATCGTGTGTGTGGTCACCGGCTCAACCCAAGCCGGCATGATCGTGGGCTTTGCCGCCGATGGGCGCGCCGATCGGGTGATCGGAATAGACGCGTCGGGCACCTTGGACCAGACCCGGGCGCAGGTGCGCGAGATCGTCGACAACACAGCAGAGCTGGTGGAGCTTGGCCGCAAGGTTCGCGACGATGAGATTGTCATCAATCCAGACTATGCCTATCCGGCCTATGGCGTACCCAGCGCGGAAACCAATGATGCCATCCGGCTGGCGGCCCGCACCGAGGCGATGATCACCGACCCGGTCTATGAGGGCAAGTCCATGCAAGGCATGATCGATCTGGTAAAGAAGGGCTTCTTCCCTGAGGGTTCCAAAGTGCTCTATGCCCACCTTGGCGGCGCGCCGGCGCTCAATGGTTATAGCTATACATATCGTAACGGGTGATCTTGCGGCCTTTCAAGCCTGGACTGAGGGGGCTCCGGACGCCAGGTCCGCCTTTCGCCGTAATCTCCCTATTGATAGATAGGCAACTGCGATCACCGCGGCTTGTGCCAGGAGCACGGCAGGCCAGATGAGGGCGAATGCCGGGTCGAAGAGTTTGTGCGGCCCAAATGAAATGAGCGCGGTGGCGGCGAATAACAATGCCAGCCAGGTGCCCGACCCGCGGCGCACCAACCACAGGGCTGCTGCCCCTATGGCCAATGACGCCCCGAAAAACGGGGCCAGGGCAAACAGCGGAATCTCGAGCGGCGGATGGGGCGGCGTGCGTGTGAACAGCGAGAATAGCATCACACTTGTGAGCACAAGAAGAACCACAATCGAAGCAGCAAGCTGATCGTGTGATTGGTCTGATGGTGTTTTGGTCTCTGACATCGGGGACTCCGTTCGGTGGTTTAATTATCCGTACCATATAGTACGGATTTACATTCTCCGTACCCAATGGTACGGTTATTGTCAACCAGTGAATCTCAACCAGAGCGTCAGATCATGAGAGCAGAGAACCGCGCCAAGCGCCGCGACCACATCTTGGACATTGCGATTGAGGTGCTCTCTGAGCGCGGCTACCGGGATGCCAACATGCTTGAAGTGGCCCGCCGGGCGCGGGCGTCGAAGGAGACGCTCTATTCGTGGTTCGGCGACAAGCACGGACTGTTTGAGGCGGTGATCAAGCGCAACGCGGCTTCGGTTCAGGGTGTGATGGAGAGCCAATTGGAAAGCGATGCGCCGGTGGACGAGGCGCTGGCCGCGTTTGGCCGGGCGCTTTTGGCGTTGTTGGTGGGCGAGAGCGCCGTGGCGCTTAACCGGGCGGCTATTTCAGAGGCGGCTTCAGATCCACGGTTGGCCGAAACCCTGGTGACAGAGGGCCGCCAGGCCACCTTGCCGGCATTCACCAGGTTTCTTCAATTGCACGCCTCACGCGGCCACCTGGAGATCAGTTCACCCGAGGAGGCCGCAGAGGATTTCCTGGGGTTGTTGCTTGGCGATCTACAGATCAGGCGTCTTCTGGCCGTCCAGCGTGCCCCAAGCAAGGTTCAAATTGAGGCCCGGGCCAAGGCGGCAACGGAGAAGTTCCTGAGGCTCCACGCCGCCACACGCGCCTAGTTTCCACTGTTGATCAGCGGGTGTTTTCTGCCGGGTATCCACATGGTGCGGACCGTCTTGCTGGCCTGCATGGCCCAATCGATCTCTTGCGGAGTACAGCGCAACGGCGTCGGAAGGCTTTTGGCTTTCAGCACCCCCTGACACAGATCTTTCATTTTGCCGGACGGATACCAAAACCTGATCTTGCTCCGCTTTCGTTTCAGATGGGCATTTGTTGCCTTAACGAACGCTCTGGCCTCGGCCGGTCCCGTCAAACCAACTGGCTGGATCGCCGTGTCGGGTTTCTTCTTCTTGTAAAACTTCCAATTGTCGGTCCCCGATGTGATTGAATAGCCGGCAGCCGCGCCGCCGGCCGGCCTGCTGAGGACCTGGCGGTCTTCCCGCAGAACCTTCTTGCAGATATGCGCCAGTGTATTCTTGACCTTCTGGTTTGCCCTTTTCAGTTTTGCTGCTCTGCCGACCTCCTTGCGCACGGCCACTCTGCCGTTCGCCCACAAGCTCATCAAATCTGCCGAATGTTCGACAATGCAGCGAAACCGCCAGTCTTTGGTTTGTTTGTCGGCACGCACATGAAGCTTCCAGGCAATGAGATCCATGCTGTAGTGCCACTTGATCTTCTCTGTGCCGCATTTGGCCGATGGACCCTTAGGGGCAGATCTTTGGACATGTGATGCGGAATAGGTGTCCCCAAGCATATGCATCATGTTGCCAAACTTCCGGGCGCTTTGCCGGTCATTCTTGTGGGCAAATGAAACGCAGAGAAACTGTGAGGCGGTGATCAGAATCTTGTTCCGCACCGCTTGGTTGGTGTCGTAGGAATAGACGTCGAGCGGAAAGCGGTTTCGCATGAGTTTGTCTGCAGAAAGCCGGACGGTCTTTTTCTGCTTTTCCCGGTCTGCTGGCGAATTTCTGTACTTCGGCCTGGTTGGATTTGGACTTCCATGGATCGCCTGCGCCGCGACCCGTTTGGGCGACACGGCGCGTTGCTTGCCAAAAGAGTTGCGTTCAAACCGCTGTTTGAACATTTGCGCGGCCGACGGGCTTATCTTGTCCGGCTCGCGAACCCCCTCGACCATCTCCTTGAGCGTTCTCTTGCTAAATTTTATGCCGTGAACGCGGCTGCACATTTTTGCGCCCCTGACCATGTACAGCTCATGGTTATCAGGTGTGTATGCGCGGGCAAAATGGAAGGAACCAGTAAGGGCCGAACCGGCCACAGTGAGAGAGACGAGGCAAAGGGCAAAAGGGCGCACAAGATCTCCTTGGTTCAGAATACGTGGGCAGTCAGTGGGTGCACTATTGCATGTTTGAACGGGCAAAGGTCAGATATCAACCCTGATGGGTGCTACGGTCAGGGCCCGTGAAGACGGCAACTGAAGCTACTCCGCCGCGTCCACCCTGCCGCCACCCCAACGGCCCTCAACATGGGTCTCGACAATCTGCTTAAATTGCCGGAGAAAGAAATTCATGAGTGATGAAATGTCAGAGTCGTCTGAATATATTCATGGCAGTTCGCCGGAGGAACAACACCGGTTGTCCTTACTTAATGACATCTTGAATGAGGCTTGTTTGAGAGAGCTTAATCTCCAGCAAGGAGAAAAGATATTGGATCTTGGCAGCGGCCTTGGTCAGTTTACGCGTCTAATTGCGCGAACAGTGGGCAGCCAGGGGCAGGTCGTCGGAATTGAGCGAGATCGAGAGCAAATATTGCAAGCGAAAAGACTCGCGGACAATTCAGGGGAAACGGAGCTTGTGGAGTTTCGCAAAGGTGATGCGCTAGAGCTGCCGTTAAATGGGCCGGAATTAGGAACGTTCGACGTTGCGCATGCCCGCTTTCTCCTTGAGCATGTTCCCCAACCAGCATTGGTCATTGCGCAGATGGTTCGCTCTGTTCGTCCTGGCGGAAGAGTTTTTGTCTCTGATGATGATCATGACAACTTTCGTCCGTGGCCCGAACCCCCGGGATTCCAGGCCCTTTGGCAGGCGTACGTACGTTCGTATGAACGGCTTGGCAATGACCCCTATGTCGGACGTCGCCTCGTCTCGTTGCTTGGAGATGCCGGACTGACCTCCATTCGCAACAGTTGCGTGTTCTTTGGGGGGTGCGCAGGAAATGAACGATTTCAGGCTGTCGCTGACAATTTGATCGGTGCTCTTGAGGGAGCCAAAGACGCAATGTTGTCTGAAGAATTCCTGGATGAACAGTCTTTCTACACTGGCATAGACGGGCTTCAACAGTGGAAAACGCACCCCTCCGCTGCTTTGTGGTACACGGTGTGTTGTGCTGAAGGGATCGTACCAAATTGAAGTATTGACTTTGTCTGGTCCCAGCGCGGCCAAGACCGGAAACAGGGCCAAAGCAGCCGGTCTCCGCCTCGCCAATTCTTTTTATTGAACTGCCCGAAATGGCAGGCGCTATTCCGCTGCGTCAACCTTGCCTTCGCCCCAGCGGTCCTCAACGTAGGTTTCGACGATGCCCTTGAACTGCTCGGAGATGTTCTCGCCGCGCAGGGTCATCACCTTCTTGCCGTCGATGAACACCGGTGCCGCCGGAACCTCGCCGGTGCCGGGCAAGGAGATGCCGATGTCGGCATGCTTGCTCTCACCCGGACCGTTCACGATGCACCCCATGACCGCGAGCTGAAGTTCTTCAAATCCGGCATACTGCTCGCGCCAGGCCGGTTGCCGGTCGCGCAAATAACCTTGAACATCCTGCGCCAACTCCTGGAACACGGTGGAGGTGGTGCGCCCGCACCCTGGGCAGGCGATGACCATGGGCATGAAGGCGCGAAGGCCCAACGACTGGAGGATTTCCTGGCCCACCATCACTTCCTTGGCGCGGTCGCCGCCGGGCTCAGGCGTGAGCGAAATGCGGATCGTGTCGCCAATGCCTTCCTGCAGCAAAACCGAAAGCCCAGCTGTTGAGGCCACAATGCCCTTTGAGCCCATGCCTGCTTCGGTGAGGCCAAGGTGCAGCGCATAGTCTGACTGAGAGGCGATCATGCGGTAGCAGGTGATGAGATCCTGAACTTCCGACACCTTCACCGAAATGATGATCTTGTCGCGGGCCAGGCCAATCTCTTCTGCGCGGGCAGCTGAGAGCAGGCCGGAATTGACCATGGTCTCATGCATCACTTCGCGGGCGTCCTTGGGCTTTGCCAGTTTGCCGTTGGCGTCCATGTTGGCGGCCAGCATGTCCTGGTCCAGCGAGCCCCAGTTGACGCCGATGCGCACTGGCTTGTCATACTCGATGGCCTTTTCGATCATCATTGCAAAATTGCGGTCGCGCTTGCCCTTAAAGCCCACGTTGCCCGGGTTGATGCGGTATTTGTCGAGCGCCTCGGCGCACTCGGGATAATCGCGCAGCAGGGTGTGACCGATATAATGGAAGTCGCCCACAATCGGCACGTCCACGCCCTGGGCCCGAACCATGTCGCGGATATGCGCCACCTGCGCGGCCGCTTCTTTCCGGTCAACCGTGATGCGCACCAGCTCTGAACCGGCTTTGGCAAGATCGATGATCTGCTGGGCCGTGGCCTCTGGGTTGGCCGTGTCTGTGTTGGTCATGGACTGGACCACAACCGGGGCGCCGCCGCCCACCTGCACGTTGCCAACCATCACCCCGACGCTGTTGCGCCGCTGAATTTCCGGATACCCGGCCATCTGCTTAAACCTCATAAAAGCCTTGAGCTTCGAGCCCTCTTTTGCACCAGCACCGCGACAGGTTCAAGACGCTGTTTGGGAGGGCCTGTCAGGTTCCTGGACGATAGGACCAAATCGCTGCAGATATTCAGAGGCGCTCACCCCCAGATGGCGCTGAAAGCTGCGGCGCATGCGCTGTAAATCGCCAAAACCGCTCCTGGCCGCAACCTGCTTTTTGGGCACCCCTTCGCTCAGCAGCGCGCGGGCGGTTTCAAGCCTGGTCAGCTCCACAAATTGAACCGGGGATACGCCCAGCGAGGTTGAGAATTTGCGGCTCAATGTGCGGTTGCTCATGTTGGCTTCTGCCGCCAGGTTCTCCAAGCTCCAGTTTCCGGTGGGGTTGTCCGCAACGGTTTCAGCCAGGCGCACCAGCGGGGCCTCCAGGCTGAATTGGGCCTGGAGCAGGTTTGAATACTGGCTCTGGCCGCCTCCGCGGCGCCTGTAGACCACCAGTTCCTGGGCCACGGCCAATGCAGCCGGGTTGCCGCAATCTTGCTGGATAATGGAGAGCGCCAGGTCCATGCCGGTGGACACCCCTGCTGAGGTGTAGATGTTTCCAGATTGGGTGAAGATCGTGTCCAGCTCCCAGTGAACTTGCGGGAACAGCTCTTGCACCTGTTTGCCGCGCGACCAATGGGTGGTTGCCGGACGGCCGTTCAAAACGCCGGCGCTGGCCAGAAGGAGCGCGCCGGAGCAGACCGAAATGAGCCGCGGCCCGCCTGCCCGCTGGGCTTGGGCCTGGGCACGAATGGTGGCAAGCACAACTTCGTTGTCCAGCAAGGGATCGATGCCGCTACCGCCCGGCACCAGAAGGTCTGCATCCGGTGTGCGGTTCGCAAGTGATGCGTCCACAGCCAGGGTTAGGCCGCACGAGGCGCGAACCGGCTTGCCATTTACCGACAAATAGCGAAGCGTGTAGGCATGGTGGCCATCGATCCAGGCATCGTCGAAGGCTTGAACGGGCCCGGCTACATCCACGAGGTTTACATTGTGGAAGACAAAAACATCGATTGCGCGGGGATTTTGCATTTTGGCCAGATTTGACGCTTGTTTTATATTTTCGCCAATCTCTTTAGCGGCTATGTGTGGTGCTCGTCAATCGTTTCAGGAGATGAACCATGGGTGCCCATGATCGCCAATCCATCCGCAACTTTGTGCTGATCATCCTCGGCAACTCCGTGTTGGGCGCGCCCATGCCCATGCTGATCATTCTGGGCGGGCTTGCAGGCCTGTTGCTTGCGCCGGCCAGCGAATTGGCCACCATCCCCATTTCCGTGCAGATCCTGGCGGGGCTCCTGTTTGCAGCGCCCATTTCGCTGTTCATGGGCAAATACGGCCGGCGGGCCGGGTTCCTGGTGGGGGCGGCGCTTGCGATTCTGGGCGGTGCCATCGGGGCTGCGTCCTTGTACTACAGCAGCTTTTTGGCCTTGTGCGCGGGGCATGCCTTGCTGGGTGCCGCGTTGGCCAGCTTTGCCTATTTCCGCTTTGCCGCCGCTGAGGCCGCAGAGGAATCCTGGCGACCGACCGCCATCTCCATCACGTTGGCGTCCGGCTTGTTTGCCGCGCTCATCGGCCCGGAGATCTTCGTGCAAACCAAGGACTATTTCTCCGCCGTGCCTTATGCGGGCGCCTATGCGGCCATTTCCGTGGTGGCCCTGTTCGGGTGCTTGCCGGTGTTTGGCATAAACCTGAAAGAGGCGGAGGCTGCTGAAGCTGCCTCAACGGAGCCGAAAGTGAGCTGGACGGCCATCGTTCGCCGCCGGCCTGTGTGGGTTGCCATTCTGTGTGCCGCCATCTCGTTCGGCACCATGACCTTGCTCATGACCCCAACGGCGCTGGCCATGGTTGGCTGCGGCTTTTCTGAAAACCAGGCAAGCGACGTGATCCGCTGGCATGTGATTGCCATGTTCGCGCCGGGCTTCTTCACCGGCGCCTTGATCTCGCGCTTTGGCACTTCAACCATCGTGGCTGTCGGTCTTGGCCTTCTGGGCATTTCCGCCGTGGTGGCCATATTGGGGATCGAGCTGTTGAACTTCTACGTGGCGTTGATCCTGCTCGGCGTTGGCTGGAACTTCGGCTTCATCGGCGGCACGGCCATGTTGGCTGAACATCTTGCGCCGGCCGAACGCCCGGTTGTTCAGGGCATCAACGACACGCTCATTGCCCTGGCCTCAACCGTTGCGTCGTTCAGTGCTGGTGCGCTCATTGCGTCTGTGAGCTGGACGGCGGTGGCTGTGGCGGCCTTCCCCATGCTGGCGGCGGCGCTGGTTGGGCTTTGTGTTTTGCATATGCGCAAACCCCAGGCGGCGTGAGGCGGGGTACAGGCTTTCCCCATCCCTGTCCTTGTCCCCACCCGCATCCCTGCGCTTCCTCCCGCATCCCTGCGAAAGCAGGGATCCACACCTGGGTGCAATCCGCCCGCTCAGAGCTATGGGCCCTATGTGTCTAAGATTTGCTATGGATGATGCGGGAAGGAGACTGTTGGGCCTCTGGTCCTTTTGAGACCGTAAGCAGGCTAAGTCCCTTCCCGCGTTTTGCGTTTTAACCTGAACAGTTGCAC
>JAAEUE010000274.1 GCA_024227565.1 Alphaproteobacteria bacterium | reverse complement strand
GTTATCGGCGCATCCATGAGCCTGGGTCCGGTGATCGACTTCTCAGATGCTATGATCTTCACCATGGCCATCGCCAACATCATCGGCCTTTACCTGCTTATGCCGAAAGTGAAAGAGTTGGTGGCTGACTATCAAGAAAAGTTGGCAAGCGGCGAGATCAAGAAGATCAAGTAGATTGCCTTCAGCTCTTCGGAGCAGCAAACATCCTGAGCGGCCGGGCCTTGAGTCCGGCCGTTTTTCATTTGTGATTGAGGGTGTGCTTGCCTCTTTTCCCGGGTCTGTTAGGGTGCCCGAAATTTCGCCGGGAGCGCGTGACAAATGGCCTATGAAACAATCCTTTATGAACAAGACGGCGCCATTGCGAAGTTGAGCTTCAACCGTCCTGACAAGCTCAACAGTTTGACCGCCGCCATGCACGCGGAAATCCGCGACTGCCTCGACAAGATTGAAGCCGCCGAAACCCGCGTTCTCATTCTCACCGGCGAGGGCCGGGGCTTTTGTGCGGGCCAAGACCTTGCGGATCTTGATTTCAGCGGTGACGTTGATTTGTCCTACACGCTTGAAACCGATTTCAATCCACTAGTGCGGCGGCTGACGAGCGCAAAGTTCCCAGTGATTTGCGCGGTCAACGGCATTGCTGCGGGCGCGGGCGCGAATGTGGCGCTGGCTTGCGATATTGTGCTCGCCGCGCGCGGCGCATCTTTCCTTCAAGCCTTCGCCCGCATTGGCCTGTTACCCGATGCTGGCGGCACCTGGTCAATGACGAAGCTGGCGGGGCCTGCAAGAGCCCGCGGGATGGCGCTTCTGGCGGATCCTATAAGCGCTGAACAAGCTGAAAGCTGGGGCATGATTTGGAAAGTGATCGACGATGACGCGCTTCAGGACGAGGCGGCCAAAATTGCTGCCAAGTTGGCTAAAGGGCCCACCAAGGCCTATCTGAGCGCGCGGCAGGCGATAGCGGCCGCTGGCATCAACACTCTCGACCAGCAACTGGACCTGGAGAGCAAGCTGCAAGGTAGTTTGGCAGCATCGGATGATTTCCGTGAGGGTGTCGATGCATTCCTGCAGAAACGTCCTGCTGACTTCAAGGGCAGTTAGGGCGCGGCGGTTCCATCATGAGTGACACAAATCCCTATCATGAAGGCTGGTTACGCCGCCGAATAGACGACCCACGTCCGTTGGCTTGGGCCGGGATTGTCATTCTTACAGCCGCCGGATGGGCGTTCCTGGGCACCATGGCAGCCGTACAATCTGGGGCAGGAGGCTTGGGCAATTCTTATGCTGTTCAGCTCATCATTTCCCTGTGTACAGTATCTGCCAGTGCCTGGACCTCTGCTGACCTGGCGCTTGCGGTGTTGATGTGGTCAGCCATGGCATTTGCCATGATGTTGCCAGCGGGTGCCCCTTTGTTGGCGACCTACATGGACATTGCAGGAGCTGCCAAGGCCAAGCAGATGCCAGTGGTAAGCCCCAGTGTGCTGATTGCCGGCTATATGGTTGTTTGGCTCGTGTTTGCGGTGGCCGCCGGTTTGGTCCAGGGCGCCCTTGCCTTGCTCGGAGCGCTCTCGCCCGAAATGTTTCTGGTGCACCCTGTTGTGGGGGCCGCCGTGTTGATTGGCGCCGGGGCGTGGCAGTTTACGCCGACCAAACATCAATGCCTCTCCAAGTGCCGCAGGCCCTTTACCTGGTTTATGGCCAATTGGAAGGATGATGAGATTGGTGTTTTCAAGTTGGGGCTCGAGCAAGGACTGATCTGTCTGGCGTGCTGTTGGGCGCTGATGGCGGTGATGTTTGTTGCAGGTTTGATGAACTTGTTCTGGATGGCTGCGCTGGCCACAGTTATGGTCTTGGAAAAAACAGTACCCAACCCCAAACCTCTGGTTTATGGAACGGGCGTTGTTTTGATTGCTGGTGGTGTGGGCCTATTGGCCAGCCAAATCGTCTAACGTTTGTGAGCGAAGGAAGGGAGCCTTTTTAATGGCTGCGATTGAACCCTGGGCCCTTAAGGGCGAGCTGATGTTGAGCTGTAATTGCACGGTGTTTTGTCCGTGTGTCCTCTCACTGGGCTTGCACCCGCCAACGGAGGGGCATTGCCAGACCTGGGGCGGTGTGCGGATCGATGAAGGCCACTATGGCGACGTGCCGCTTGCTGGATTGAACCTCGGCCTGATCTTGGAAATTCCAGGCATGATGAGCCGGGGCAACTGGACCGCAGCGGTTTACGTGGATGAGCGTGCCGATATCTACCAGCTCAAGGCGATCACCAAGATTATGTCCGGCAGTGCCAGGGGCACCACCCGGGTACTTTCGATCATGGTTGGCAAGTTTCTTGGTGTGCAACAGGTGCCGATCACCTATGAGACGGAAGGCAATGTGCGCCGCTTTAAGATCCCCAAGATCATTGAGGGCGAAATCGAGCCGATCCCGGGCACTTCGCCTGGCAATCATACGGTGATCAACAACTCACAATATTGGATTGCCCCTGAGATCATCGTAAGCCGCGCCAACAAATCGCGCTTCCGCGCTTTTGGCCGCAACTGGAACTTCGAAGGCCGCAGCGCAGAGATTTGCCCTCTGGATTGGATGGGGCCGTAGTCGCCTAACCGGGCATGCCCTAGCTCTATTCGTCAAATCCTGCCGTACGCGCGATAACCGGTGAGCCGGCAAGGTTCAAAAAAGAGAAATGCCGCACAAGGTCGACCAGTGGTGCTGCTCTCGCGTCCAGTGAGGGACGATCGGGTAACAAGTGCGAAATCTGACCGTATATGTTGGCAAAATAATTGTTCACGACGCGCCCGGAAATTTTGAACTTCTGGGCGACCGATTTGTTTTGATACACGGGTATGTTGACCAACTCACGCAGCAAAAACAGCTGCACGGGCGTAATGTTTGTCAGCAAGTTTAGGATCCGGCTGAACGACGATCTGTCGATATAACCAAACTTGTACAGCCATGCGTACATGAAGGGCATGGTGACGTATTCTATCTCATCTTTAGTGAGCTTCGAACAGAAGGTCTTTCCAGCTCCGCTGTCATAGACGAACTTCATGAACTTCTCAGTTGCATATGGCAGTTGATAGGTCAGCAACACAGCGTGGTAGAGGCCCAGAGGCGACTTAAACTCCCGATAAAACCGTGTGTCGTTCCATTCATCGAGGGACATGAAATCTGTATTGAACACCGCGGTTCCCGGGTTGGCCCAACTGTGGGGGAACACATCATCATCGCAATGAACCTCCCGGTAGAGAAGAACAGCACTGGGATCGATGTTCACTGACCGAAACGATTCTGCAGCCAGAAAAACCCCGTCTTGTGATATTTGCTGAACGCAAACACTAAGAACTTTTGGATCAAAGCCTGGCAAGAGATGCCTCAGCGACTTTTGCTGAAATTTTGCGAATTCAGCATCGTCACATTTACACGCAGCATCCTGCAGTTCGTGCAGTAAGAAGCGCGTACTGAACGTCGTTCTGATTTCAGCAGATCTTCGCACCTGAATGGTGTTCTGTTCGGTGGCCATGTGGAAACACCCCTTTCGCTCCTCAACGAGGCGCGAAAAATAGATAACTTGTCCATTTGCTAGATCGCTGAATGCGATCTTGTGCCACCGTTCGCCAGAGAGCTGACTTTGGCTCAAATCAAGTGCTTCTGCAACTGCTAGATGTAAATATACACTGTGAACAAACAATCGAACAAAGTAGTGGTTCGCACGCCCGGGGAGTGGGAAACACAGAGACATATTTGATGTCTCAGCTTTAGGCGATTATGACGCGCGGGAAGACTGGTGCAGGTGAGGGTGAGCAGTACGGCGATGAACAGTCGTCCGAACTCCATCAGAGCGTAAACGACAGAAGCCTGCTAATCCTTCAGGTCATCAGTCGATTGAACACCCGCTTTCCCCAAGAGACCGATGTCAACGAAATTGTAGGTAGACTTCACGCCGAGGATGACAAGTCGTGGGACTGGTTGCGTGACCTAGGAATAATTCGAGGCGAACCTGGTCACGGACAATTGACGGATTCCGGCAAACGGGTTGTAGATCATGCCAGTCTCGCGGCGGATTTCCGTGGCGCGTTGGAAAACTGCGAGCGATTGAGTAAAGCGACCGACCGGCACGCGGCGGCAGTATTGGCCCTTCTCTACACCAACTACGAACAGCGCTATTCGGGCGAGAGCTAACGCAAACTCACCATCATTTGCGCTCCTTATGGGGCCGTATCAATCCGCACTATTTCGATTTGCTATCTTTCGGACTATCGTAGCTGAACCCTAAAAAGTGCCGGTGATCCGTCGCCTCAAGTTGAAAGATGGTCTCTTGAACGCAATTACGCTAGCAGCGGCCCTCGGAGGGCGCAGGTCCCACCGCAACTTCACGGAGGAACCGGTTGCGCTTGAGGTGTTGCAACGCTTGATCTGGGCGGCACAAGGTACCTCAGATGATGACGATAAACGTACGGCCCCATCCGCGCATGCACTTCATCCCCTGCGTCTCTATGTGAGTGCGGGCAGGGTGAGCGGGATCGAGGCCGGAGCTTACATCTCCGATCCGATGTCGGAAGACCTGAACTTGCATGTCGATCAAGATGTCCGCGCGAAATTGGAGCGTGAGGCGTTGGAGGACCAGCCCTGGATAGGTGCAGCAGCTGGGATCATCACCATCTGCGCGGACCTGGTCACGCCATCTCAGGCGTTTGCAGATCAGCCGCCCTATGGCGTTCGAGGATTGCGGTATGTGCACATAGAAGCCGGTGCAGCTGCGCAGAATATGGGCCTTCAGGCCGCTGCCGAAGGATTGGGTTGTGTTCTTGTTGCCGGGTTTAAGGATGAAGCAACAGCTGGCGTGCTGAACCTGGAACCACCTCTGGGCCCCATTCTGCACATGTGTTTTGGGTGGCCTTCCGAAAGCTAACCCGAACTTTAGATTATCGCGTGGCGAACCTTGGCGGAAACCCATTCGCTGACGACGACCGTTGCAAGGATTACCAGAAGGATCAGCGAAACTTGTGTCCAGGCGAGGGTCGAAATTGAGGCATCTAACTGGATGCCGATGCCGCCGGCGCCGACAAGCCCGAGCACGGTGGATTCGCGGATGTTGATATCCCACCTGAACACTGAGATGCCCGCAAATGTCGGCAGGATCTGCGGGATAACACCGAAAATGAGCTTCTGTCCGCCGGAGGCACCAGTGGCTTCAATGGCCTCAACTTGTTTAGCGTCAATTTCCTCAATCGCCTCGTAAAGGAGTTTGGCGCAGAACCCGATGGATCTTAGGCCAATGGCCAGAACGCCGGCGAAAATGCCCGGCCCGATGATGGCCACCAGCATCAGCGCCCAGATCAGCGAATTGATGGACCGCGATGAGACAATCACAAACAGAGCAAAGGCGCGAACGGCTGAATTCGGGGTGGTGTTGCGCGCGGCAAGAAAGGCGATGGGAAATGCCATTGCCAAGGCGAGCACCGTGCCCAGTGTGGCGATGTTGATGGTGTCCCAGACGGGGCGCCAGAGCACGTCCATATAAGACCATTTGGGTGGCACCATTCTGGAGGCCAGATCAGCGGCTTGCGTGCCGGCATCGGTCACAAAAAACCACACGGTTCGGTCTGAGACCAGCTTCCAGCAATAGCCGACGATGGCTATGCCAACCAGCCAGCTTGCCCAGATGGCCCATTGGGTTCTGCTGGTGCGCCGCCGCCAGATCTGTCCTTGGTTTGCGGAGAGAACCGGCATTACTGAACCCACCTGCGCAAATAGCCGGAGCTGTATTCCAGCACCATGACAATCGCGATGATGATGATCAAAATTGCGGCGGCAGAATCAAACTCATACCGGTCGAAAGCCGTGAGCAATGTGGCGCCAATGCCGCCGCCGCCTACAATTCCAACAACTGCAGATTCGCGGAAGTTGATGTCGAGCCGGTAGACTGAAAGCCCGATCATCCGCGGCATCACCTGCGGCTGCACTGCATAATTGATCCACTGAAACCAGCCGGCGCCGGTCGCTTTCACCGCTTCGGCCTGCCCGGGGTCCATGTCTTCAATATCTTCGGCGAGAAGTTTTGCATAAAAACCGATGGTCGCAATCGAGAGCGCCAGAAAGCCCGCAAATGGGCCGAACCCAAACAGCTTGACAGCGAAGATGGCCAAAATGATCTCCGGAAACGTACGCGATATGGCTATCACCGCCCGGCAGAACAGATAGACCGGGGTTGGCGCCAGATTGCGGGCTGCGCCCAAGCCCACCGGAACAGACAGGGCAATGCCGGCAACGGTTGCGATGACCGTCATCCAGATGCTCTCAAGAATGCCATCGACGATCGAGTCCCACCGGCTGACGAAATCAGGCGGGAAGAACGCAGAAAGGAAACGTTGCCCGCGCGGCAGGCCCTCAGCGACGCGGCCCCAGTTAATCTCCATGGTTCCAAGCGCCAGAGAGAGATAGATCGCGGCGCCAAACCATAATCCCCAGCGCAGAAAACGGTTGGCAATCAACGGGGGCTTTTTCCAGCTGCGCGGATATGAAGGGACGCTTGTTTCGCTCATTGTTCTTAGGCTACGCCGCCCCGGTCTTTTCAACGACGGCGCTCTCGACAGCATCTCCGTCCTCATCCTCCTCGACCGCCTCAATGGTCGCCTCCCAGTCCTCTTCACCGTAAATGTCAGTGAGAACCTCAGGGGTCAGACCATCCGGTGGGCCGTCATAGACCACTTCTCCCAGGCGGAGTCCGACGATACGCTCAGCGAACATTTGGGCCAGCAACACATCGTGTATATTGATGATCGCCGCCAAGCCTCGTTCGCTGCAGAGTTCGCAGATCAACCGCATGATCTGGCGCGAGGTCTTGGGGTCCAGACTGGCGGTGGGCTCATCCACCAAAAGCAATTCGGGATGCTGGATCAATGCACGTGCGATCCCGACCCTTTGGCGTTGGCCGCCGGAGAGTTCATCGGCACGCTTGTCCGCCATTGGCATGAGCCCGACACGGTCGAGGAGCCGGAAAGCCTCTTGCACATCATCAGCGGGAAAACGCCGGAACCAGCTTTGCCAGAAGCCCACATACCCAAGCCGGCCCGACAACACGTTTTCCATCACCGTGAGCCGTTCCACCAGCGCGTATTCCTGGAAGATCATCCCCATGCGCCGACGGGCTGCGCGAAGTGCGCCTTGCGACAGCGATGTTAGGTTCGTATCGCCCAAGGTGGCGCTGCCCGATGTGGGTTCAACCAGACGGTTTATACAACGGATCAGCGTTGATTTGCCGGCGCCGGACGGGCCGATCAGCGCCAGAACCTGGCCGTCGGGGATTTCCAGGCTCACACCCTTTAGTGCTTGGTCACCTGTGCGGTAGCGCTTGTGCAAAGCTTCAAGACGCAACATCCCAACCCACCACTCATAAATAGACTCAAAAAATGCCTGCTGCCGGTCCAATTGGAACCCGACAGCAGGCCTGGTTCTGCTCTGTCGTGCAGGCTATTTGCAGTCGTAGCTGACGCCGTTGGCTGCATCGATCTGGCGGATCACCGCCCAATCGCTCCTGTGATGGATGGAGACAAAGCGGCCTTCCTTCTTGAACTCTTTTTGCAACTCAGAGCCTTCCCAAGGGTAGGTGAAAAACGCTTGTTTGATCTTGGCGGCCACCGCGGGGTGCAAGTTGTGGGCATGGCCGTAACCCGTGGTCGGGAAAGTTTGCGACTTGTAGATCGATCTGATTTTAGAGGGATCAACAGCATTACGGCTCACCATCCGTTTCAGAACGGAGTTGGCAATCGCAGCAGCTTCATAGTCTTTGTTGGCCACACCCAGGATCGAGTTGTCATGTTTACCGGAGAACGTGGTTTTGAAGTCCTTGTCGGCCACAAGATTGAACGAGCTCTTGAGGATTGCTGATGGAGCCTTGAAGCCTGAATTTGAAGTGGGCGACGTGAAAGCGAGGGTCTTTCCCTTCAAATCGGCTGCAGATTGAATAGGGCTGTCTGCAGGCACAATGATTTCCATTTCATAGCCGAAGGAACCGTCCTTAGCTGCCATCATGGCAAAGGGCACCATACCGGCACAGGACACCGCTACTGGGTTACCGCCGGTGTTGACGCCTGCAATATGGAGCCTGCCAGAGCGCATGGCTTCATACTGAGCGGCATAAGATTGCACAGGGAAAAATACTACTTTGCGACCAGTGACCTTCTCCATGTGCTTTACAAAGCCGTCCCAGACCTTCGCATAGACGGCCGGGTCTTCGACTGGGGTATAAGAGAAAATAATTGTGCTGGGGTCAGACCATTTGCTGTCGTCGAGCGGCAAGTCTGCAACCAGGTCGTTATTGCGATCGCAATATTGTTTATCAAGCGTTCCTCTAGGACATTCTCCCGCTATAGCTGTACCGGCAAATGCGGTAACGCCTAAGGCAATGATTGCACTCATTAGTGTTTTCATGTCTTTCTCCCTGTAACTAGATGCCCTGAGGGGCGCCTTCACAAAACTGTCAGATTGGACGATAGTGCCGACTAATGTGCTGTGAATCCAGCAGATAAAACAAAATTGAGAGCGTGCTGGATAAGTGTCACAACAAGCATCAACCGTTGCCCGCGAATTTGCTGATGCACGTTGGGCATTTGAGCGTTACGAAGCCATACGTCCACGTCTCCCCACCTTCGATAAGCCTGGCCTTGCGCAGGAAAGAGCAGATTTGGGTGAAATTGCAGATCGGTTTGATGCGTTCGTCTTTGATAGCTTCGGTGTGCTGAATGTAGGCGAGGTGCCGATCCCTGGAGCCGCCGCCCGCATTGCCGATCTCAGAAGACGTGGCAAAAAGGTGCTGGTGCTGACCAACGCTGCCACTGCGCCTTTGGACACCTTGCCACTTAAATACGCCGATCTGGGTTTTGATTTTAGTGCTGAGGAGGTCATCAGCAGCCGGGCTATTCTCGCAACACATCTCAAACAACATGCCGCGCCACAGCCTTGGTCTGTGATCGCACCAGAAGCATCGAACGCTGCTGAGTTGGAGGTGCCGTTCACTTTGATCGAAGGAGCAGCGGTGCCAGAGGGCAGGGCAGGGGGTGTGATCCTATTGAGCAGCCAGACCATGGATGACGATCTCTATGTGGCGTTGAAAGCCTCTTTGGCCAGCCGGCCCGGCCCTGTCCTGGTTGGAAATCCAGACCTGGTTGCGCCCCGCGTGGAAGGTTACTCGCTGGAGCCGGGCACATATGCGCACCAACTGGCAGACGATCTTGGTCTGGAGCCTGAGTTTTTCGGCAAGCCCTATGACAATGCCTTCAATGCTGTTTCCGTGCACCTTGGGAGAACCGTACAACCACACCGGATTGCAATGGTTGGCGACACGCTTCACACCGACATTCTGGGCGGTTCTGCTGCCGGTTTCGGCACCATTCTGGTGAAGAACTATGGTGTTCTGAAAAGCCTGGACGTAACGGCTTGCATAGAGCAGAGCGGAATTTCCCCAGACTATATCGTGCCTCAGATCTAGGCCGGGTTCGATGGTTGAGATCAAACTGGTCCGAACAGAACATGACGCGGCCACCGTCTCCGACCTCGCCTAAGAGTTCATCGGCTGGTTGAGGGTCCGGTACCCGGATTTGGAGGGCGAGATTGACCGGTATCTCGAAGACCAGAGAATCGATGAGCAGATCAAAGACGTCCTGATCCACTATGCTCCCCCGACAGGGGAATGTCTTCTGGCCCTGCAAGATGACGACCCGGTTGGCTTGCTGATGTTCAAGCGGTTGGATGCTGTTACTTGCGAGATGAACAGGATGTTTGTGCGCGAGGCGGCCCGTGGGTTGGGGGTTGGCCGTTCACTCGTGACATGCTTGAAAAACCGTGCCCGAGACATGGGCTTTACCTCCATGGTCCTAAGTGCGCTTCCGCGCCACCACGAAGCATTGGCCCTCTACAAAGCTGAGGGGTTTCGGCCCGATAATTGGGCAGGCGCAGACGAGGAACACAGCAATGCGATCCACATGCGGGTAGATCTCTAGTCCAGATGCCCCTTTGCCTCTAGACTGCCCTGATGAGTATGCAGATCAAGAGTGCATGTGCGGCCGCCGTGATTTGGCTCGGCCTCTCAACTGCCGCGTTCGCAGATCAGATTGATGGCACCTGGTGTTCACCGTCTGGCCAAAGCATGACGATTGACGGATCGAACGTCCGGACGCCCGGCGGCAAGTCGATCACCGGTCGTTACAGCAGGCACCGTTTTGACTATGAGATTCCTGATGGCGAACCCCAGGCGGGTGGACGCATCATCGCGGAGCAACTCAATGATCGGGAAATCCGCGTCACCATCATCAAACAGGTCCAGGCAGAGCCGGGGGCGCATGAAACCTGGACCCGTTGTGACGTCGTGAGTTGAGGAGCAGGGCCCTTAATCAGGCTTCGTGTTCTGCATGGAGGGCCGTTGGCTGAAGCTGTCATAAAATGCAGAGAGATTGGCCCGGCTGTCGCGCCATCTCAGATCGGGATAGCGAAAGTCCAGGTAAGCCAGGGCTACGGCAACTCCGATTGAACCCACGTGCACGCCGGCCAGCTCGGCCTGCCAGTTTGCCTCCAGGTCATCCAAAGCAGCGAAGATCCGCTCATTCTGGCGCGCCATCCATTGATCCCAGCGCAGGTTTTCCGGCCGCAGAGCCGTTTCATAGCGCAGATTCACAGCCGTGTCGCAGAGCCCTTGCGCAAGGGCAAACAGGGTCATCACCCTAAAGTCCGTCGAAGGGTGGATATCCGTGTTGCCTGCCCGGTGGGCAAGGTAAGCGCAGATCACCCTTGAATCGAACACCCCATGACCTTCATCGGTGACCAGGGCGGGAATACGGCCCAATGGGTTGGCAGACGAGATGGCTTCATGCCGTTCGATGGGCAAAACAGCAGCCACCTCCGCTTGAATGTCGTCCATTTGCCTGGTTTCATGGGCCACAACTCTGACCATCCGGACAAAGGGCGAGGCAGGATTGTGGTGCAGCAACATGGCGAACCTCCAGTTTGGCGGCGCGCCGAGGATGATGGCGGGCCTTATTGTTTTTCAGTTTTCTTCTGCTGGCCCTTTTTGCGCACCAGGAAGGAGGGCGCAAGGTCGTGAGCCGGATTTCGTGTGAAGAAATTGGCAGGCCGCAACATGAACTCATGCCAAAGTGTTGGCAATACCGGAAAATCCTCCGGCAGTGTGAGATGGTGGAAGCCAATATTGTACCACAGCACCAAATCCTGATTGGTCACAGATTCCCCATCAGCGACGTATTGCGGTAAGCCTTCGCCGCCCTTGCTTTGATTGGGGAAGTCACCTGCGGCCCAGAACTCCCCAGGCTTACGGCGCGACACCCACAAGGGGTTTGAAGAGAATAAGGCGCGCTGTTGAGGTGGGTCATCTGCTGTTAGAAGAGACGTCACCACATGGCCGGGTACCAGATAATACCCTGGAAAATGACCTAGAGCGGTGCGTTTGTTCGGGTTGATGATCCGCCAGTTGACACGTTTGTTTCCGCCGCCGTGACTAACTGCGCCTTCCTTGACGATTTGAGAGGTGCGCAAGGTCCATAATGAGCGCCGCCTGTTTCCCGCGGGCAAAGTTTGAGGCTGCACGGTGTCGAGCAGCAAGAGGTTCTTGTCGCCATCAATATCCAAATCAAGCCGAAACGAAAAATAGTGATCGTGATAAGGGGCAACCGTATGTGGGGCGATCAGGTTGCCGTAGCGCAAATCTTCGCGCGCAGAGGGGCTGTCAGCTCTGGCGGATGACACCATCTTCAGTGCGTCGAGCCCGGTTGCGCCCACTCGCACTTTGATCGTGCCGCGCAACTGGAAAACATAATCGACAATATAGTCATAGTTGCCGATGGTTGGCGCCATGCGCACCACCAGTTCAACTTGAGGGGCCGAATAGTTGCGGTTTGCACCTGATTGATAATGTCTCCAGGCCGGGTCGCCAGTGTTGCGTTCAAACACACAAATGGCTTTGTCCGCCCGGAACACGCCGCCCTGGTCAGAGGGGATGAGAGCATCGATAAACACCGCGTTGTGCGGGCAATCGCGTCCTGGAGCCAATGTTGAAATCAAGTATCCCAAGCCATATTCGCCCGCGTCCAAAAAGGTTTTAAAGGCCCAGGTTTCTGACGGGTCCATATAAGGCACAAACATTTCAGACAGGGCCATTTGATAGGCCACCATCCGGTTGTTGCCGTTGTCGTTGAATTTGACCATAGACATGATCAAGCCGCTGCGCCGATCTGTGCGCATGTGGAACGACCAATTCTGCCATTCAACCTCAATGCCGCCACGCAGAACGAAATTTGCGCCTCCAGGCGCGATGTTGACCACGGGGCGCAAAGGCGTACGCCGGTCGGCCAGCGTGCGGTTGTAACCTTTGATATTGAGGGGGACGATTGGCTCCTTGGCCTTGATGATTTCCAGGAGCTCGCTTGAATCTGCGTCAACCGCGGTCACAATATGGTCAATCGGGCGGGCTTGGAGATAATCAAGCCGGTTCTCGACATCAAAGCACACTACTTTGAGCACCCGCCGATTGCCATACTTGCGGTCCGGAAAACCGCCGGACCCGATTGGTGTGCAGTTTATGCTCTTGAGGTCTTTGTACCCCAACGCTGTCATTTCCTTGCGCCAGGACGGGCTCTTCATCACCGCTTCACGTGCGCGGTTCCATTCATCTTGGTGGACCGCCGGTTGCACACCCGGTATCTCGCGGCTTGAGATGATCTTTTGGGTGCCGACATCAGCAATGGTTTCGTAGGTTTTGCCTCCTTGGCGGAAGATGAACACACCCTGGCGTGCAAACGGGGTTCCCCGTTTCCAGCGCAACACATCCGCCTTCGGCAGCTCACGCAGGCGAATATCTGCGAACTGAGTTGATTTGTTCACGAGCCGAGCGTTTCGCAACATAGAAACACCAAGCTGGATTTCCTCGGGCGTCAAACCGTCCATCGGGTGGAACGGACCAGAGTTTGGAGCTTGCGCCTGAGCCTGCGTGCCTAGACAGCACAAAACCAGACCGGCGACCACGAATGAGAGAAGCTTTTTCATACGCCACAGAAAACACGATTTGCTCGATTCGAGTCAGTTTCTCCGTGGATTCGGGACAAAAAAACACCCCGGACCATGGGGCCGGGGTGCTGAAGCATTAAAGCTTCGCAATGCCGCTATTTCCCAGGCTGTGGAACGAGCCTTAAATACGGTTTCACGGTTTTCCAACCGTCGGGGAACTTCTCCTTGGCAGCCTCGTCGGATACCGCCGGCACAATGATGACATCTTCGCCGTCTTTCCAGTTCACTGGGGTTGCGACCTGGTGCTCTGCGGTAAGCTGAATGGAATCGATCACACGCAGTATTTCGTCGAAATTGCGTCCCGTGCTCATCGGGTAAGACAAGATGAGCTTGATCGATTTATCCGGGGCGATGATATAAACGTTGCGGACGGTTGCATTGTCGGCTGCGGTGCGGCCGTCTGAGCTGTCGCCGGCGCTGGCAGGGAGCATGCCGTACAGTTTTGCAACGGCCAGATCTGAATCACCGATCATTGGGTAGGTGGGGGCCGTCCCCATCACATCTTCAATGTCTTTCGACCAAGCCTTGTGATTGTCGACCGGATCGATGCTCAAGCCGATAATCTTCACGTTCCGTTTGTCGAATTCCGGAGTTAATTTTGCCATGTAACCGAGTTCGGTTGTGCAAACCGGGGTAAAGTCTTTTGGGTGGGAAAACAGGACACACCAGGAGTCTCCCATCCACTGATGAAAATTGAGCGTGCCTTCAGTTGTTTCAGCTTGGAAATCCGGTGCATGACTGCCTATTGCCAGCGTCATATCAGCCTCCATTTTTGTGTTGTCAGAATGCGCTAAGAGCTCTCAAGGTGTGGCAAAGGTGTGTTTTTCCTTAACGCGTGCCTCAATTACCGTCCCACGATGTGGGAAAATAGTTTACCTAGAGTCATCAAGTATTGATTCCACAATCGGGTCCCCGCGTAAAGCGGTTATAAACCTAATTTGTTCGTTTAGCACAAATTTGGCTGGATACGAGTAAATGTCCTGATTTTCGACAAGAATTGCTTTACAAATCATGTCAACCAACATTTGCACCTTACACGCTTAATGCGTGCAAACCCTAGGAGTCCCGCCCTTAAGCTCACATTCGCTCGGTTGAAAACCTAAAAGTTACTGTATAGTCGCGATCGATTGGGGTCGACAGGGATGGGTGCTCAATAATGAAAAACGGGAAGGCATTGCGCCGTCATAGGTTTGATCCTGTGATCGTTAAGCGCATTCGAGAGTTGTATGGCCTCGACAATTACCATGGCATCACGGCGTTGCTCTCAGACTATGTGGTCATAGCCGCTTCGATATATGCTTGTGTGGCGCTTGGCTGGATTGCTTATCCGTTTGCGGTTTTGGTCATCGGTTCGCGCCAGCGTGCCTTAGCAACCATGACCCATGAGGCCTCTCATGGCACTTTGGCCAAGAACCGGCGCTTCAATAACATCATGGGCTCCTATATGAGCGGCTATCTCATCGGTATGCTGTTCGATGCCTACAAACAATCACACGTTCAAAGCCATCACGCTCAATTCGGCAGCGAAGAAAATGACGCTGATTATCGTTACATGATCGACATGGGTGTGTACGACGAATGCTCGCAGGGTCGGTACAATTGGAACATCCTATTGAAGCCGCTGTTTCTGCTGAATGTGCCCAAATATCTCGGCTTCCTCATTCGTGACCGTTTGCTCGCGATCAACAGCGAGGAAGGCGCGAGGGAGGGCATTCGCCTTCTGATCTTCTGGGCCGTGTTGCTCATCATAATTATCCAGAGCGGCTTCTTCGTGGAATTCCTTCTGTATTGGGTGGTTCCGTTCCTTACCGCGTTTCAGGTTCTTGGGTGGTACATTGAGCTGTCTGAACATGCGCCCATGATGGAAACCAAGCTTGATATCCATATGTCGCGGAACCGGAACAGCCATTGGTTCGAGCGCGCCCTCACTGGCCTGCATGGAGAATCCTATCATCTAGCGCATCACCTCTGGGCACGGGTTCCATTTTGGAAACTGCCCGAATTGAACGCTATTTTGCGCGAAGATGATGTCTATAGGACGCACGATGACCGGTGTGGCGGCATCTTGCTCTCCAACAATGGCGCGCCAGCTGTTATCTCTCTCCTGTGCAGGCTGCAGATCGACCGGAAAGCCATGCTCCCAGACGTCAACCCCGAGCACGCTTGACAGCTTGGCTGTGAACTGCCGAGTGTGTGCGGCGGGGAGGGTGTGCCATGATCAAGAGTTTTCTCGACGACTGGCTGGATGAACGCGCAAGCGCCACGTTCAATCTTGGCGAGAGCGGCGTCTCCAATCGGCAACTGTCTGAGATCATTCCTCCAGATCACTTGGCTGAGGTCTTGGGTCTGCTCGATTTTGATCACAATCCAACGCGTGGTTCAGACGAGTTGAGGGCGCAAGCAGCGCAATTGTATGAACACGCCGCACCCGAAAATGTGCTCATAACTGCAGGCGCGAGCGAGGCCATTCTGGTCTATTTCCTAGCGCGGCGCGAAGAGCGCAGCAATGTGGTGGTGCTTACCCCTGCTTTTCATTCACTCTACGATGTGCCCGCGGCGCTTGGTTTTGAGGTGCGGCAGATCATGTTGGACTATGGTTCAGGTTATGGCCTGCCGCTGCAGAAGATCCTGGACACCGTTGATCAAGGCACCAGATGCATCGTCTTGACCACACCCAACAACCCCATGGGAACGGTGTTTGAGCAGAACGACATTCGCGCCCTTGCAAAGGCCTTGGAGGCTTACGACTGCGATATAATGCTGGACGAGCAATACAGGCTGTTGCCTCACGATGAGACCGTGCTGCGCTTTCCGTCTGCAGCAAACAGCACTCCGCGGATCATCAGTGCTGGCTCTGCGGGTAAATGCTACGGCGCCGTGGGGCTGCGCGTTGGCTGGATGGTCGCTGATGCCGGGCTGATTGCGAAAATGGATGCGGTCAAGATGCTCACCACCCATGCCATCTCCAAGATGAGTGATCGGATTTGTCTCGAGCTCATGCGGGGTGGAGAGAGGCTTCTCCAGTCCAACCGATCTGCAATAAGCGCAAACAAGAAACGTTTTTCCGAAGTGATGGCGTCATGCGGCCATAAGCTTGAATGGGTTGAACCGGCGGGCGGTAGCGTTGCATTCCCGCGCCTTGCAGGCGGTGCCTGCTCGCGGGAATTCGGTGACAGACTATATCAGCAGACAGACGTGCTCGTGCTGCCCGGCGAAGCGTTTGACTGTCCGGGATTTTTCCGGATCAGATTAGGTGCCGATCAGCAGGAGTTTGCTCTTGCCATGGACCGGATGGGGGCGTTTCTGAACGCTAATCCCTAGGGCATCTTCCGCTCATGTTGAGCGGAAGATGCCCAAGATTTTCGTTACAGGCGAGCAACTTATCTCCGCTCAGACGATTCTGTCTGATCGGAAGTTGCCCTAGTGTGCTGAATAGCGTCCGTAATTGCCGATTTGGCGGGCCAAGACGCACTCTTCATACAAATCAGTCGTGCAGTAGTTCCGCTGCAAATACCTGGTGTGGGATTCCTTTGGGCGCTGGCGATAGTTCCGGTTGCAAATATGCCTTGCCCTGCGGCGGCAGTAGCGATCTTCCACCGCTTCATGCCAGGGGCGCAAGGAGCGCCTGTAGTGGATGTCTTCATGTGCTGCAGGAGCAACGGTGGACAATCCAACCGGGGGCAAGGCCTGTGTGGGAACGGCCATAACCAGCAGCGCAGAAATCGCCATGGATGCTGAAAGTGTAAGGATCTTCATGTCTTCACCTCTCCAAACTGACACATGCCGCTCGGCCCTTGGGTTTTTCAAGGACCGACGTTCGGCAACAGATATGGTCGGAGTGGCTGGCCTTAGAATGCCTCGCTTTTCTCCAAGGCGCAAGGTGGTTCTATGGATGCGGCGCCGGCAGCCCGTGGCGCAGCGACAGGGCAGCCAGAATTGTGTCCTTGTCGTCGATGAGCCGGCAACTGCCATGCTGTTTGTGAGGCAGGTCGCCGGACACCTCGTTGGCCAACACCAAGACGGGAACAGATTGATTTTCAGCTCCTAGCAGGTTGATCAGCCCGGTGCGCGGGCGTGGCCAGTCAATCCGCTCCACATCCAGTGTCGTGCTCAGATCGGGGAACGAGGCCAGCAGCTCCTCCATTAAGGCACAATGCCAACAATAGAAGCGTTGCGTCGGGTAGGCGGGGTCCCGAAAGTCGGGCTTTACGACGAAGAGCTTGTCGCGGACCATGCCCTAGAACGAGGTCTTGAGTTTTTCTTCGTGTTCAAACCGCTCTATGGCAAGTTCGATGAGCTGGTTGATGAGCTCAGAATAAGAAACGCCGCTAGCCTCCCAGAGACGTGGGTACATGCTGATCTGGGTGAAGCCGGGAATGGTGTTGATCTCGTTCACAACAACACTGCCGTCTTTCTTCAAAAAGCAATCAACGCGCCCAAGGCCCTCGCATTCCAAGGTTTGGAAGGTACGCACGGCCAGATCGCGAATTTGCTCGCTTGTCTCGGCGGGGATGTCTGCGGGGATCTCCAGGGCGGCACCTTGCTCGTCGATATACTTTGCGTCGTAGGAGTAAAAATCGTGGGTCGGCACAATCTCGCCCACGACCGAGGCTTTCGGGTTTTGATTGCCGAGAACTGCGCACTCAACCTCACGGCCGTCGATGAACTCCTCCACCAAAATTTTGGGGTCATAGCTGAAGGCATCGGCGCAAGCCTGTTCAAACGAAGCCTGGTCCGTGACCTTGTGCACCCCAACCGAAGATCCCAGATTGGCAGGCTTCACGAAACAGGGCAGGCCGATTTCCTCGGCGATGGCTGCAAAATCCAAATGGTCGTTCTGCTTGAACACCATGAAGCTGCCGATAGGGAGGCCGGCATCGCGCAGCAGGCGCTTCATCACGTCTTTGTCCATGCCCACGCTTGAACCAAGAACGCCTGCGCCAACGAATGGCACACCGGCGAGTTTTAAAAGACCTTGCACCGTGCCGTCTTCGCCAAAGGGGCCGTGCAGAATGGGAAACACCACGCCGATGGAGGAATGCGTGCCACCTTCGCGCAGGTCACTCAGTGCACCACCGCTTTGCGGCACCAACGCGACGCTTTCTTCGCCCTGACTGTTGAGTTGGATCAGCCTGGGATTAGACGAGTTGAGCAGGTACTGTGATTGGTTTGGCAACAGCCACCGGCCGGTCTTGTCGATCCCGATGAGCGCCACATCGTACTTATCTTTGTCGATGGCCTCGGCGACATTTTTGGCCGACTGCAGCGAAACCTCATGTTCGGCGGATCGTCCGCCAAACAGAATGCCGACTTTGATTTTCTTGGTGTCCATGAGCGCTCTATATCACCAATGTGGGCAGATTCTAGGTGGGACAATTACGCTTAACTGGTGCACCGACCCATCTCTGGCAGTCTGACTTCAGGGCGGCGCTTTCCTGCACAAGGAAACGCCGCCCTGTTGGGTCGTTTAATGCTTCAATGATCAAGCAAGATCGAAACGGTCCAGGTGCATGACCTTGCTCCAGGCTGCCGCGAAGTCCTGCACGAAGTCGTTTTCGGCATCATCGGATGCATAGACTTCTGCGATTGCCCGCAATTCCGAGTTCGAGCCGAATACCAGGTCAGCGCGGCTAGCCGTCCATTTGACGTCGCCAGTGCCGCGATCGCGTCCCTCGAACACGTTGTCAGCCTTTTCGGTCCACTCCGTGCCCATGTCGAGCAGGTTCACGAAGAAATCGCGGGAGAGCTTGCCAGGTTGCTTTGTAAGGACACCATTTGAAGATTGCCCGGTGTTGGCATTCAAGACCCGCATGCCGCCAACCAGAACCGTCATCTCGGGTGCTGTGAGGTTCAAGAAACGGGCCCGGTCAACCAACAGCTCTTCAACTGGCTTGGGATTGCCAGCTGCCACGTGATTGCGGAAGCCGTCTGCCTTGGGCTCTAACACAGCAAATGAGTCCACATCGGTGGTCTCTTGTGCTGCGTCCGTACGCCCAGGGGTGAAGGCAACCTCAACGCTGTGTCCGGCATCCTTGGCTGCCTGCTCGATGGCAGCACAACCACCCAGAACGATGACATCAGCCAGCGAAACCGACTTGTCAAAGTCGCTCTGAACCGCTTCCAACGCCTGCAGGGCTTTGGAGAGATCAGCCGGGCTGTTTACGGCCCAGTCTTTCTGAGGGGCAAGACGCACACGGGCACCGTTTGCGCCGCCGCGCTTGTCCGTGCCGCGGAACGATGCAGCAGAGGCCCATGCGGTTGCGACCAGTTGAGAAACGGAGAGCCCACAAGCGAGGATCTTGCTCTTCAGATCTGCGATGTCCGCAGCACTGAGTGGGTCACCTGTCGCCTCCGGCACAGGATCTTGCCACAGCTGCGCTTCGGCAGGCACCAACGGCCCAAGGCAACGTGAGCGCGGGCCCATGTCGCGGTGGGTCAGCTTGTACCAGGCGTTTGCGAATGCTTCAGCCAACTGATCCGGGTTCTCATGGTAGCGCCGAGAAATCGGCTCGTAGATTGGGTCCATTCTCATGGCCATGTCCGCAGTGGTCATCATCAACGGAACAGTTTTCGATGAATCGTGAGCTGCTGGTGCCCCGGCCGCTGCAGATGCTGCGGTTGGGGTCCACTGGTTTGCCCCAGCCGGGCTCTTGGTCAGCTCCCACTCATAGCCGAACAGGGCGTCGTAATAGCCAGTGTCCCACTGAATGGGGTTTGATGTCCAAGGCCCTTCAATGCCGCTGGTGGTCGAGTCATCGCCCTTGCCGCAGCCATGAGCGTTCTTCCAGCCCAACCCTTGCTCTTCAATGCCGGCGGCTTCGGGTTCTGCACCAACCAATTCCGGGTTTCCGGCACCATGGCCTTTGCCGAACGTGTGGCCGCCGGCGGTGAGAGCTACCGTCTCTTCGTCATTCATCGCCATGCGGGCGAAAGTCTCGCGGATGTCTTTGGCGGAAGCCAAAGGATCAGGATTGCCGTTCGGGCCTTCCGGGTTCACGTAGATGAGGCCCATCTGCACGGCGCCGAGGGGATCTGCGAGTTCCCGGTCACCGCTGTAGCGCTCATCACCGAGCCATTCCACCTCAGGTCCCCAAAATACATCGTCTGGTTGCCATGCATCGGTACGTCCGCCGCCGAAGCCGAGCGTCTTGAGGCCCATTGTTTCCAGCGCGCGGTTGCCAGCCAGGATCAAAAGGTCTCCCCATGAAATCTTCCGGCCATATTTCTGTTTGATCGGCCAAAGGAGGCGGCGGGCCTTATCAAGGTTTCCGTTATCGGGCCAGCTGTTGAGGGGCGCAAAGCGCTGCATTCCAGCGCCGCCACCACCGCGGCCGTCTTGGATGCGGTAGGTGCCTGCACTATGCCAAGTCATGCGGATGAAGAGTGGGCCGTAGTGGCCATAGTCTGCGGGCCACCAGTCCTGCGAATCCGTCATCAGCGCATCAAGATCCTTTTGCAAAGCGTCCAGATCCAGGCTCTTGAATTCCTCAGCATAGTTGAAGTCCCCGCCCATGGGATCAGCCAGAGGGGAGTTTTGCTGCAAAACTTTCAGGTTCAATTGGTTCGGCCACCAGTGTTGGTTTGCTGTGGCAGCGCTTGCCTTATGTGCGTGAGTTGCTCCCATCACCGGGCACTTGCTTTCGCTCGACATACTTCCTCCAATCTTGCTCTTGCTGTTTGTCTGATGTGCTTGGCAGACAAGGGTCATTCGTCCCTAAATAAGTAATCCAGCTTCGGAGGCCATACAATGACAAACAGCCTGTCATCGGGGCAAGGGACGTGCGGCCAAATATCCGCCTTTTGTCCATAGCGGGTTTAAGGGGCTATTCCGGCGCTTTTGGTGACAAGACGATGGTTAAAGCTCGAGCGTCTTGCGATAAAACACCCTGTCGAACCCGTCTTCGCTCCAGCGTCCGATCTCTTCGTAGCCAAGAGCAGGGTAAAGGGTCAGGTTTCCGGTCATTCTAGCGTTGGTGTAGAGCTCAACGGTGTTAAGGCCGCGGTTCAGGGTTTCGCTCTCAACAAACTCGATCAGATTACTGCCAATGCCTTTTCCCTGATGGGCAGGGGACACAGCCACGTTTTCCAGATGCACATGGTCATCGCGCTCAAAAAACACCACGAATCCAGCCACTTCGTGATCCACGCTTGCGACATATAGATCACCTGCTTCTTGGGCCGCTCCGAAGTCTGCAACCATTGGCGCAGGCTTTCTACCGATGGCAGCCACATAGATTTGATACGCCGCTTCCGCACAGGCCCGCACCCCTGGAATATCTTCAGGAGTGGCGGGCCGGATGTTCACGGGCCTCTATGCCTTCACCCGTTCCGATTTCGGATCGTAGAACGGAGCAAACTGCACCTTGGCGGGGTATTTCTGCCAGGCGATTTCAACCTCGAAGTTTCCGCGCTCAAGATAATCTTTGGTCACCCCATCATCGCAGTGCAAATATCCCAGAGACAGGGACTTATCGATCCGGTGTCCCCAAGAGCCTGATGTTGTTGAGCCAACCAGCACGCCGTCCCGGTAGATCGGCTCTTCGTGATACATCATAGGTGCGTCTGCACTATCATCTTCCAGGCAGATGGCAACCATGCGCTTTTTCTGGACGTTTTGCGCGCGCTGGGCGGCAATCGTCTCCTGGCCAATGTAGCCGCCTTCTTTTTCGCGGGGCACGGCAAAGCCAAGTCCTGCTTCAATGGGTGTGTCTTCGTCGGCAATATCGTGACCCCAGTGGCGATAGCCCTTCTCCATGCGGCAGGCGTTCATGGCGTGCATGCCGGCGGGTTTGATGCCGAAGGCCTGACCTGCCTCCCAGACGGTTTCAAACACGTGGCTTGCGAACTCGGCAGGAATATAGAGTTCCCATCCCAACTCCCCCACATAGGTGATGCGGTTGGCACGTATCCGCGCGTAACCCACATCGATTTCCCTTGAGGTGGCAAACGGCATCGCCTCGTTGGATAAGTCTGCGTCGGTGAGGCGCTCCATCAAGTCGCGTGCTTTCGGGCCCATAAGGCCAAGCATGGGGAGTCCGGACGTGATGTCGGTGGCAATGCAGTGTGCGTCCGCAGGGATATGGCGTTGAAGCCAGGCAAAGTCACGCGTTTGACCACCGCTCGCGGTAACCACGAGAAATTCTGTTTCCGACAAGCGAGTGATAGTCAGATCCGCCTCAATCCCGCCGCGTTCATTGAGCCATTGCGTGTAGACCATCTTGCCCGGTTCGCAGTCCACATTGTTGGCCGAGATCCTGTTGAGTACCGCACAGGCGTCTTTTCCCTGCACCATGAACTTCGGAAAGCTTGCCTGATCAAACAGCGCAACCGCATCGCGCGCCGCGTGGCATTCTTCGGTGCAGCACTCATGCCAGTTCTGACGCCCGAAGGAATATTCATACTCTTTGGCCATACCGTCTTTGGCGAACCAGTTTGGCCGCTCCCAGCCCATAGCGTCGCCCATAACCGCGCCGAGTTCCAGGAAGTGATTGTGGAAGGCGGAACGACGGACACCGCGCGCCGTCTCATGCTGATAGTAAGGCCAGTGCATGTGATAGAGCAGGCCGAGGCTCTCCGTGGTGCGGTCGTGCAGGTACTTCTTGTTGGTTTGGAAAGAGTGGATGCGACGGATATCGACGTCACACACATCCATCGGCGGGTAGCCGTCGCGGATCCATTCCGACAGAACCCTGCCCGCGCCGCCTGAAGATTGAATGCCGATGGAGTTGAACCCGCAGGCCACAAAAACGTCGCGGCATTCAGGGGCTTCGCCCAGATAGTACGCATCATCAGGCGTGAAGCTCTCTGGCCCGTTGAAGAACAGCGAGATGCCGGCGGTTTCCAGGAGCGGAGTGCGCGCCATGGCGTATTCGAGCACTGGCTCGAAATGGTCGATATCCTCCGGCAGCGTCTCAAACTCATGATCGTCCGAAATGCCATCCATGCCCCAGGGCTTGGCGTTCGGTTCAAACGCCCCAAGGAGCAGCTTGCCGGCATCCTCCTTGTAGTAGGCATACTCGTCTGGAACACGCACAACGGGCATGTTGCCAGGAAGCTCATCGATCGGTTCGGTCACCATGTAGAAGTGCTCGGCTGCATGCAGCGGAATATGAACGCCGATCTGCGCGCCTAGATCTCGGGACCACATGCCGCCGGCAATCACGACCTTGTCAGTGGTAATCGTACCTGCAGTGGTCTCCACCCCGGTGGCTCTGCCGTTCTCGGTGAGAATGCGGGTCACCTTGGTGTTCTCAAAGATCTGTGCTCCACGCTGACGGGCTCCCGCTGCATAGGCTTGGGTCACGTCGGCCGGGTTGGTCTGGCCATCACCAGGCAACCAGATGCCGCCAGGGCTGTCATCTACGTTGAAATGGGGAATTCGTTCTTTGATCTCACCTGGGGAGAGCGCCTGGATTTCCAGACCGAAGTTCTTGGCCATGGAGGCACCGCGCATGAACTCTTCCATGCGCGCCTCGTTCTTGGCGATCGAGATGGAACCGTTCTGTTTGAAGCCCGTGGCTTGTCCGGTTTCCTCTTCCAGGTCGCGCATTACCTCGGAGGTGTATTTTGCAAGCTCGGTCATGTTGCGGCTGGCCCGCAACTGACCTACCAGTCCGGCCGCGTGCCAGGTGGTGCCGCTGGTCAACATTTTGCGCTCCAGCAACACCACATTGGTGATGCCGATTTTCGTCAGGTGATAGGCAATAGAACAGCCGATAACGCCTCCGCCAATGATGGCGACGTCAGCGTTGGAGGGAAGTTGCTTGGTCATTGCGCGTGCTCCGCAAAGAGGGGTTCGTTTCGCCGGACAATATCACCGTTGTGCGCTGGGCGTAGAACCAAATCTGACCCGATGAACGGTTCACCTTTTCACCGGAGGTGACGCGGGTTCACCCGATCCAGAAGCCTTCACCATGGCGCGTCAGGTGGCCGGTGGAAGGCGAGGGGAAGTGGGCGGTGCACATAAGCGTGGAGGTGTCGCAGAAACGGCCAAACAATTCGCGGCGCGTGCGCCCGGCAAGGGGCGAATCGTAATCGGAGAACATGCCGAGCTCCGGATAGAGCGTTTGCAGCGGTGTGTGAACCATATCGCCAGTGATCAGGGCATCTTCACCGGGGCGGCCGACCTGAACACAGAAATGGTCGATGGTGTGGCCAGGTGAGGGGATCAACTGCACCAGGTCGTTGAGCCAGTGATCGCTCTTGACGATTTCGGCCTTCTTGGCATCCAGAATGGGGAACACGGAATCGAGCATCCAGGGGCAGAGCTCTGAATCTTCAGCGCATTTCTCGGTCCAATACTCAAGCTCCCGCTCCGCAAACACATATTTGGCGTTCGGAAAGGTCGGTACCCAGCGGCCGTTCTCCAGCTTTGTGTTCCAGCCAACGTGGTCGGTATGCAGGTGTGTACACATCACATAGTCGATTTCCTCGAACGTGACGCCGGCGGCCTTGAAGTTCTTCTCATACAGTTGTCCTTCATAATGGTGCCACATGGGCCGGATGGGCCGGTGCTTGTGATTGCCCACGCAACTGTCGATGAGAATGGTGTGGTGCGGCGTGCGCACCAGATAGCTTTGGATGCACAGATTGAACTTCTGGGTTGTTGGATCCAGAAAGCTCGGCTCCAGCCAATTGCGATGCTCTTCAAGGGTTTCGGGTGCCAAATCGGGCAGAAACTCATAGATGCCGAAGAGGGGTTCTTGCTGCTCAACAATCTGTTGAATGGTGATGTTGCCGAGTTCGATCGTCGTGGGCATGCTGAGGTTCCATAGTGCTATTGCGCCTTCGTCATCAGTTTAACGCAGGCACACGACACCGTATATGTTTGAAGTGCCAAGCGCGCGCCGACCGAATTCAGCTGACATTTCTCTACGTTTGAATTATAGATCATTTGTTCTGTAACGAGAACGTATGGGAGTTCTGCCATGTACAAAGGTGACCTTACACCCCTCGAAACGATGGAACGGCTGTCCTCATCTCAGAACGCCGTGCTGCTTGATGTGCGCACTGTACCTGAATGGAATTATGTGGGCGTTCCTGCGGTCGAGCGGCTTTTGACGGTGGAGTGGCAGACTTTTCCGGCAGGTGCGGTAAATGCCGGGTTCGTGGCGCAGGTGGAGCAAGCCGGGGTGTCGAAAGACGTTGAAATATATACCATTTGCCGCTCAGGCGTGCGCTCTATCGCGGCGGCACAAGCCCTAACGGCGGCGGGATTTGAGAATGCATACAACGTGCTTGAAGGGTTTGAAGGCGACAAAGACCCGGCCGGGCACCGCGGCAGCGTTGGGGGCTGGAAATTTCACGGTCTGCCTTGGACGCAAGGCTAGGAAACCGGCGCGGAGTTCCAACGTGAATCCCTGAGAGACAGATTGATTTTTCTCTGGCCATTCATGCTTGTTTGTTTTATAGATCACATGTTCTGTTTAACAAACAAACGGATTTCATATGTACAGGGCAGACGTAACTCCCCCCGCAGCGATGGACCGGCTGAACCAGTCGGCGACCGCGCGCCTCATTGACGTGCGCACCGCGGACGAATGGGAAGACGTGGGTCTGCCTTGTGTGGAAGGTTTGTTGGCCATCGAATGGCTGACCATGCCCATGGGCGAACTCAATCCTGACTTTTTGGGCGAGGTTGAGCGGGCCGGAGTGTCCAAGGACGATGAGCTTTACATTTTGTGCCGCACGGGCCCGCGTTCCATCGCGGCCTCACAGGCACTAGCAGCTGCTGGCTACACCAGCGTTAACAACGTACTGGAAGGCTATGAGGGTGACGCAGATGTTGATGGATACAGAGGAAAAGTCTCAGGCTGGCAATACCACGGACTTCCCTGGCGCCGAGACGAACAACGCGCCGCGGCCTGAAGGCTGGGCGGAAGAAACGCTTCTTGTGCGCGGCGGCCTGGACCGGTCGCGCCACGGGGAAACCTCTGAAGCGCTCTATCTCAATTCCGGCTTTGTCTATCCGGACGCTGAGACGGCCGCAGCGCGCTTTGCCGGCGAAGACGATGGCTTCGTCTATTCGCGTTACGGCAATCCCACAGTTGAAATGTTCGAGCAGCGCATGTGCCTCTTGGAAGGCGCGGAAGCCTGTTACGGCACGGCGTCTGGCATGTCGGCGGTGTTCGGTGCCCTGGCGAGCCAGGTGGAGGCGGGCGACCACATAGTGGCGTCCCGGGCCCTGTTTGGCTCGTGCTTCCAGATCGTCAACACCATCCTGCCCAAGTTCGGCGTTGAGACCACCATCGTTGATGGCCAGGATCTGGACGCCTGGCGCGCTGCAATCCGGCCTGGCACCAAACTGGTGTTCCTGGAAACCCCGTCCAACCCCACGCTTGAGGTGATCGACATCGCAGCGGTGGCCGAGTTGGCGCATGCGGCCGGCGCCAAAGTGGTGATCGACAACGTGTTCGCCACCCCGATCCTGCAGAAGACCCTGCCGCTGGGTGCAGATATCGTGGTCTATTCCGGCACCAAGCACATTGACGGCCAGGGCAGGTGCCTTGGCGGTGCCATCTTGTCCACCAAGGAATTCAAGGAGGAGACCCTGAAGCCATTCTTGAGGCATACAGGCCCTTCACTGTCGCCTTTTAATGCATGGGTTCTCCTGAAAGGTTTGGAGACATTGAAACTGCGCGTGCTGCATCAGTCGGCAGCCGCACTTTCAATCGCCCAGACAACGCGCTCCCTCAATGGCGTAAAGAGGGTGATCTACCCAATGCTCGACTGCCATCCTCAGGCGGCCTTGTGCCGTGACCAAATGACGGCCGGCGGAACAATCCTGACCTTTGAGCTTGAAGGTGGCCGCGACCGCTGCTTCGATGTTCTGCGCAAGTTGCAGATCGTGGACATTTCCAACAATCTTGGCGACACCAAATCGTTGATCACCCATCCGGCCAGCACCACACACCGCAATCTTGGTGAGGAAGGCCGCGCCGAGGTGGGCATAACTGAAGGCATGCTGCGCCTTTCTGTTGGACTTGAGAACACAGACGATCTAATTGGCGATCTTGAACAGGCACTTTCAGCGTAGGCGCACGGCTTTGCGGTGAGGCGCCTGTTGCAGAGCGCCTTGACCCAAGGAGAGTGCCATGGACGCCATCGTCGCCCCCAACCTCGCGCCGAAAGCGGCTGAAAAGCCGACGCTTCCGCTTCATCACGTTCCGCTCGTCGAGGCAACGCCGGAGAGTTTGCAAGGCTATGGCGAACTGATCGAAACCCAGGATGCCCGCCAGATCGAGATCGTCCGTTGGCCACAGCCAGATTGGCGTCCGGTTGATCCGGGTACGGGCGACGAAGGCGGCACGACCGAAGGCATTTTCCATTTTTCCTGGGAGGGCGATGTGCTGCGCGGCCGCAATGAAGCTGTGGCAGATGCCTATGTGCTGGGTTGGAGCTGCGATCCGCAATCTGCCTCGGAGAGCGAGCAATCCTGTGAACGATCGCAGGTTCTGTTGTGGCATTCAAATTATCACCCCGATGGCGGCCAGCTGTTTTTCCCGCTCGATCCCGGTCCGTTCGTGGTGCCGCTTGCCTTGCCCGGTGACAATGTAAAGCCAAGCGATTTCGTCGCCTTCTGGTTTGAAGGGGGGCAGGGGCTCTATATCCACCCATCGGTCTGGCACGAGGGCGTGTTCCCGGTGAACGAGCGCCAACGCTTTTTTGACAAACAGGGTAAGGTGCATGCGCGTATCAGTGCCGATTTCGGCAAGGAGTTTGGTTGTTACCTCTCCGTGCCCTTGAGCAAATAAATGTGCATCAAACTCGCCACCTACAATATTCAGTTCGGCTATGGCCAGGACATGGCCTACGACTTGGGCCGCATCACTCAAACTGTAGCGGGTCAAGATATTGTTTGCCTGCAGGAGGTCACCAGAAACTGGCGCGCCTGCGAGCACGATGATCAACCAGCACTCATTGCTTATGCGCTTGGCCTCTACGGCGCGTTCGCACCAGGTTTTGAAGTGGGCCAGACCGCCAACGGTCCAGATGGTAGGGCAGACAACCGGCCACGGGGCTTCGGCAATATGGTGCCTTCGCGCTGGCCGATCCTCTATTCACGGGCCCATAGCCTCCCGCGCGCGCCGGTAAACCCAGAGGACGTGCCGGCAGATTTCTATCCCCTGGTTGATCTCCCGCGCACCGCGCTGGAAACTGTTATCGATGTTCCTGGTAGACCGTTGCGCGTTTTCTCCACCCACCTCAGTCACCTGCCTGGTGCCCAACGCGGAGCGCAGATCAGCGTGCTGCAAGACCTCGTGACCGCCGTGTCGGCCGAAGCGCAGCTCTGGCAACCAGATCCAAGTTTGTCGCATTTTGTGGAAGACATGGCCGCACCTCCGGTCCCCGATGACACCATCTTGTGTGGTGATTTCAATTTTGAACCAGGCCACCCTGAATATGCTCAAATGTGCGGGCACTTTGCCGATGGCTGGGCCTTAGGCGGTCAAGATCCTGAGAAGGTGGGCACGTGCGTGGAAACCGACGGGCGGTTCTCAACTCTGGACTATTGCTTTTTCTCAACCGCGATCGCGCAGGCGGTCAAGACAGCTAAGGTCGAACAGGCAAACAAGTCTTCAGACCATTTTCCGGTGTTTTTCGAGCTTGAGCTCTAGATGAGTTATCCCACCCCGCATCCCTGCGAAAGCAGGGATCCATGCGGGCTCTCGGCCAACTCCGCGCCATGGACCCCTGCTTTCGCAGGGGCGCGAGAGTAAACCTGAAGCAGCTCTAGCCCGCGTGGCGTGCAGCGATGATCGGACTTTGCCCGGTGCGCGACAGATGGCGGTGATAGGTGAGGGTGACCGCTTCCAGAGCCTCAGTCCAGCGCTCTACGGGGAACCGGTCGGTCTGCAGATCAAAGCTGTCAAACCCGACCTCCACCATAAAGCCCAACTGATCTGGCAACAGATGTCCTGTTGCCCGCAGCTCGCCTGAATAGTCGAGGTCTTGGCGCAGCGCACGTGCTTGGCTGTAGGCGCGCCCGTCCGCGAAGGATGGGAAGTTCAGAACGATCAGCGATAAGCCATCCACCTGGAGGTCAAGTCCGCCCACGTCCAAATCGTTTGAGAGCGAAATGCCGAGCCGTCCCGGTGCGTCCAGTGGCAGGCGTCCATAGGAGACAATAGTGTCCCCTTGTGCAGGCAGGTCTTCGTCATCACCGACGGCGATCCATAGATCGTCCGAAATCTGGCCGTTACGCTCAAGCAGGGGCATAGAGGGCCTCCTTGAAGGGGGGAGTGCCGACCCGTCTTATACATTCCAGGAAGCTTTCGCTGTCACCGCGAATGCCCAGATACGTGTCGACAATGGTCTCGATTGCACCGGCAATCTCGTCTTCCGAAAAACCCTTGCCCAGAACGCCGCCGATGCTGGCGTCGGTGCCGGAGTGCCCACCAAGGGTGACCTGATAGAACTCCTTGCCCTTCTTCTCCAGCCCCAGAATGCCGATGTGACCCACATGGTGATGGCCGCACGCGTTGATGCACCCGGAAATGTTGACCCTGAGGGGGCCAATGTCTTCAAGCCGAGATGGATCAGAGAATTGGCGGCTGATCGACTGGGCAATGGGAATGGAACGCGCGGTTGCCAGGGCACAATAATCGAGCCCGGGGCAGGCGATGATATCACCCAGCAGGCCAATGTTCGCCTCGCCCATGCCGTCAGCACTGAGCACGGTCCAGATCTCGTGCAAGTCGGAAAGCTTCACATCCGGCAACACCAGGTTCTGGTGATGGCTCACGCGAATTTCTGAATGGCTGAAACGCTCCGCAAGATCAGCCACGGTGCGCATTTGTTCTGCAGTGGCATCACCCGGGATGCCTCCAGCCGGTTTCAGTGAGATGTTCACGATGCCATAGCCGGTCACCCGGTGGGCGCCCACATTGGTTCTGACCCAGCGGGCGAACTCAGGGTTTTCCAGCTTGCGGCCTTCAAGATCAGGTTGAAGCGCGCTCAGCGTCTCATATTGGGGAGGCGCGAAATAGGCCGAAATCCGGTCCAACTCCTTGCGCTCAACCTCAACTGAGGGGCGGGGCGCACGCGCATATTCTTCTTCAACCAGCCGGCTGAACTCCTCTGCACCGGTCTCATGAATGAGGATTTTGATGCGAGCTTTATATTTGTTGTCGCGGCGACCAAACAGGTTGTAGACCCGCATGATGGCTTCCAGATAGCCCAGAAGCTCCTCTTCGGGCAGGAACTCGCGCACAGTGACGCCAACCATGGGCGTTCGGCCCTGGCCACCGCCCACAATGACCTCCCATCCACGCTCACCGGCATCATTCAGATGCATCCTGAGGCCGATGTCGTGGAATTTGACCGCGGCCCGGTCGGCTGGCGCGCCCGTCACTGCAACCTTAAACTTTCTCGGAAGGAACGAGAATTCCGGATGCAACGAAGACCATTGACGGATGAGCTCTGCGACCGGGCGCGGATCTGCCAATTCATCTGCGGCAACGCCGGCCCAGTGATCGGCAGTTACGTTGCGGATGCAATTGCCGGAGGTTTGGATGGCATGCATCTCAACACTGGCCAGATCAGCCAGAATGTCGGGTGTGTCTTCAAGTTTGGGCCAGTTGTATTGAATGTTCTGGCGCGTGGTGAAGTGGCCGTAGCCTTTGTCGTACGTCTCGGAGATGTCGGCGAGAGTACGCATTTGCAGGGCGTTGAGCGTTCCATACGGGATAGCCACGCGCAGCATATAGCCATGAAGCTGCAGATAGAGGCCATTCATCAGCCGTATAGGCTTGAACTCTTCTTCTGTAAGCTCCCCGCTCAACCTGCGGCTGGTTTGGCTGCGAAACTGTTCAACACGCTGGTCGACGAACGTCTGATCAAACTCGTCATAGCGATACATGGCGCTGAAACCCTATGTGGGAAGAATATCCGGTCTTAAGCGGCAACGGCGGTGGCTTGAGCATGACACGGCGGCGTGTGGACGCCGAGATAGGCCACAGTGGGGCCGCACGCCCGGATGCGCTCGCGCACACGGGTCGGTGTGATGGCCGCGCCTTGGCGCTCAGCTTCAATCAGATAAGCGCCGGTGACCAGATTGGTCTCTTCGAATTCCACACCGCGTTTTTCCAGCGCGGCTGCGGCAAGCGGTTCGCGGGCCAGAACGGCTTCGTCGATCTGTTCAGACCAGGCGCTGGTGGCCGTGAGGAAAACAACGATACCATCTGACAGCCGGTTTGCGGTGAGTACGTGTCCATGATCCATAATCTGTTCCTCGAATTCGTTGAGCGTTCTTTTTTAAAAACGGCGCCTGCGGATGCGGGCTTTACCAACTGCGAAGCATTTCCTTGTGTTTTCAGCGATTTTAGCCGATAGTGGCACTTGGTAATTGCTTCACACTCAAATCGTTCTGAATTACGTACATATGTTCTATAAAAAGAACATTCAAGTGTCAACCTGTCTGGAGACTGAAATTGGCCAGAAGAAAAGATGGTGAAAGCCCGCCCGCCCTGGGACAGACCATTCAGCGGCTGCGCAAGGCCTACAACATGTCTCTGGGAGACCTGTCGGAGCACTCAGGTGTTGCCAAATCGATCATCTCGCAGATTGAGCGCAACGAGACCAACCCCACCATTGGCACCGTGTGGCGGCTCTCCAAGGCTTTGGACAGCTCCATTGACGAGGTTCTGAAGAACGATGATGGGTCCGATTTCCTCGACCATCATCAAGGCAGCTCAATCCCTGTGCTGACCAGTCAGGATGGCAAGTGCACGCTGGCAATCATCGGCGCCTTAAGTGTGGTGGATTGGTTGCAATGGTATGATTTCAACGCCGAACCTGGCGGCGAGCTCGTTTCCGAGCCCCATCAGGTGGGGTGCATCGAGCACCTGTCGGTCTTGGCTGGCAAGCTCGAAGTCACGGTGAATGGCGAAAGCCGTATTGTGGAGATGGGCGAAACCCTTCGCTACCGTGGAGATCAGCCGCACAAGATCGTCAATGTGGGCGATGTTCCCGCCCACGCCACGATGGTTGATGTGTTGAAGCTCACACTTGTGGAGAGCAAGTGACGGCTTTTCGACACTGCAGTTAGTGATCGTCTTCGTCGCTGTCTGGTGACCAGTCCACCATTGTACCGCGCCAGCCTTGGAAGCTCTGCTTGGTGAGGTCCAACCTACACGGGCGCACTTCGTCACCTGAATTACAGAAAGGCGTTGCGCTGGCTTCGCTGACCCGGGTTTTCATCTTGCGCGCCCGCGGAACCATGTCGTCTGCACTTTCAGGTGCGTCAGCTGTAGAGCCGGTCTGAATGGGGTCGCTGGAGCTGCGCGCCGCAATGCGCACCAAGTCTTTCTTGGAGGAGGCTAAAAACACCTTGCCGTTAAGGATCGTGGCATAGGATTCTGCCTTGATGGTGGTGCCCACCGCGCCGGCTAACCCGAGCACAGCTGAAGCGATAAAGGCCACACCCACAGCATATTCTACCGCAGTTGCACCACGTTTATCGGTGGCGAACTGCTTGACCATTGACGCATACATACTCACCGCTGCCTCCGTTGTTGAGATGAGCCCCCGCTCACTTTCGATGCGATTTATGCGGCAATTGAATTAAATTCGATTGAAAGAACATACTTAACAACAACCAAACGAACTGTGCTCAGAACAGGTGGTTGGGTTTGACAGCCAGCAAAAAGGGCGCAAAGTGCACGGTCTGACCAAAACCGACCAGGCCAACTGCTTTGGACCCTTCAGCAATCGCTCTCGCCACCTTCGGCTTTGCCTTCGCAGGTTTCATCAAGGGTCTCACCGGGCTCGGGTTCTCGTCCACCTGTCTGCCGTTTTTGGTGCTTGCGCTGGGTTTGAAGACAGCCATTCCGCTGGTGCTGCTGCCATCTCTGGCCACGAACACTTCGGTGATGCTGGACGCCGGTCACTTCAAAGAAACCCTGGACCGCTTCTGGCCGATGTATCTGATGACCTTGGCTGGATTGGGGGTAGGGCTCTATTTTCTGGTGTCTTTTGATGAGGCAGGGCTGGTCGCAGTCTTGGGAGTTGTGCTGATGGCTTACGGAGCCTACGCGCTGACCAAACCGGATCTCCGCTTACCAAGCCGGTTTGAGAAGCCGCTGGCCCTCCCAAGCGGTTTGCTAACCGGAGTGATCAACGGCTGCACCGGCTGCCAATTGGTTCCTTCAATGCCGTTCTTGATGGCGCTGCACCTGGAGCCGAACCGTTTTCTGCAGGCGATCAATATCTCGTTTTCATTGTCTTCGGTATTCGTTGCTGCCGGGCTGGCTAAATTCGGCTTGCTCACATGGAAGATCGTTGGCTTGTCGCTGTTGTCTTTCATGCCGGTGTTTGCCGGGATTTGGCTCGGCTCCAAATTGCGTAGGCGTCTTTCGGTGGCGGCGTTCAGAACCGCAGCTCTGTCAGTGATGGTCTTGTTGGGCGCGTTGCTCTTGCTGCGGCCGGCGTTTTAACCGCCGATCACCGGCATTTCGCGCGGGGCGCGGCGTGTTAAAAGCTCGCAGCCGTCTTCTGTGATCACCACATTTTCCTCATGCACAATCATTTTCCCAGAGGCGTATTCCATGCCGGGTTCTATGGTCATCACCATTCCGGGCACCAGGGGCGTATCGTCCCCAAGCCGGTTCGAGGGCGGCTCGGTGAGCTGAATCCCCAGACCATGGCCCAGACGCCCGACATTCAGCCCCTTGGAACCAGATGCCTCCAAGACAGAGGCCATGGCCTTAAACAGATCGGTGGTGGTGGCGCCAGGGCGGGCCGCGTTGATGCCCGCTTCCGTTGCCTGCCAAACCGCGTCATGAGCCTGGGCTGCTTCATTGCTCAGCGGTCCGAATGCAAAATTCCGATCGAAGTCGCAGGAATAGCCGTCATAAAGTGCACCCAGATCCATGAACAGAATGTCGCCGTTGTCCAACGGGCGTTCTCTGGAGCCGACGATAATCTGGTCATACCCACCTGGACCTGAGCAGGCGGCAATGAACGGAATGGAATCGGCACCGCGTTCAATCAGCTCGGCGCTGAGTTTGCGTGCTGCGGTCAATTCGCTATCTCCGAACTGCAACTGTCCCGGAAGGGCCTCAAAGGCATGGCTTGCCAGCTGACAGATATGTCTGAGGTGGCCAATTTCGAGGGCAGACTTGACCATCCGAAGCGACCAGATCGCTGGCGAACCATCCACAAACTCCAGGCCCGGCACCTGAGAGCGAAGCGTGTCAAAATCCTTGATCGGCATGCGGATAATGGTCTCGCTGCCCATTTCCCATCCGATCCTGCCAGAGGTTCGTGGCAGGCCCAGCAGCGTGTCGGCCATCAGGGACACACCGTCATCATCCGGCCGTGGCGCAGGCCAGCTGCGGACCTTGTCAATCCAAGTCGCCTCAAACGCAGGTGCGCCAATGTCCGGCACCACCGCAAGAGCGCCGCCGGAACGCGGGATAATCACGAACCAGGGGCGGGTGGGGCTCTCCCAGAATTGCGAGGCAAAGCCGGAGAAATAGCGCACATTGGGCGGCGAGGTGACCACGATCGCATCAAGATCGTCGGCAACCATCCGTGCTCTGGCGCGCTCCGCGCGTGCTTCATACTCTGCGTGCGGGAAGCCTCTTTTCGGCGGCGAGGCGGTCAACGCGCTGGGAGACCAATGGAAACGCTCTCCTGCACAACCTCAGGGGCGTAAGCCGAGCGCGCGAACACCTCGCGCACCAGAGGCGCAAAATGTTCCAGGCCTTCGCTTGCATAACCTGGATCGAAGGAAGCTTGGTCCCAACGTTCGCAAAAATCCACACAAGCTTGGAAATGTTGATGGTCTTTGAATTTGTCGCGTGCGTTGCGGTCCCAGCCATAGTGATGGCCGAAATAATAGGTTTGGAACAAGCCATGGTGTTCCACCACCCAGGCACATTCTTCGCGCACGAAGGGGCGTAGAATTTCTGCGGCCATGCGGTCGTGATTCTGAGGCGCCAAGCCATCGCCAATGTCATGCAAAAGCGCAGAGACAATCCAGTCAATGTCGCCACCTTCGCGCTCAGCACGGGTGGCAGATTGCAAACCATGCTCCAGGCGTGTGATCTTGTAACCCTCCAGGGTTTCTTCGCCTTGACGCGCCATTTCATGCAGAAGCCGATCGGCTGTGCCGCTCAGAAATCCGGCTTCTTTCTCATGCAGCAACTCGTAGTCTTCCTGCGTGCCATCTTTCATTTGGGTGAAGGAAACGGTTTCCACGGTCAATCTCCTTGGCTTGACATGCGCTCCTATGCGCTCTCGTGCTTCTACTCAATCAAAATGAGGGCGTATGTCCAACAAAAAAAATGCACCTTAGAACACGCCAGCCTCAAGTCCGGCCGCCATCAAGGTGCCAAGCTCCTCACAATCAGCCTCAAACTGATCGTTATACTCGCCCCGGCACACCAGATGATCCTGCACCGCCCTCCAGCGCAGCCCGGTGGTGATTGTGTCCACGGCCCTGCAGGTGCCGGTACCATCCAGGCCTGCACGTACATAGAGCGCGAACGGCTTGGCCTGGGTTTCCTCAAGGCAGGGATAGTAGATGCGGTCAAAAAAGTCTTTCAGAGCACCGCTCATGTAGCCGAGGTTCTCTGTGGTTCCCAGCACAACGGCGTTTGCTGTCTTGACGTGTTCAGGATGAGTGTCAAACGGGCTCAGGGCCACAGCGTCCACCCCAGATATGTCGGGGTGGCTGGCGCCGCGCAGCACGGCGTCCCTTAAAACTTGGGTGTTGGGAGAGGGAACGTGTCCCACAATAAGAAGCGTCTTTTTTGACATGCGTTGAACCCAGATGATTGCCTGGCGAGTTAAGCGGATGCTTGAGGTGAATTTCAATGCCTAAGCTCTGATTTAACCGAAACCTTTTGAGCTTGGCTGACAGAACCTCCTCCATCGACAGTCAATACGCCCCACGAGGGGTTTGAGGGATGTGATGAGAGGAAAAATTGGCCATACCATTGAAATATTTGGTATTACAGTTGACACAAATCAATTGAACTCCAGCTGAATATCAGTAATCTATGAACACGAGGGGGTGCCTGGGAAAAGGACAGGTACCAAAATGATAGTACAATTAACTGAGTTAAAGCAGCGCGTATTGCTTTGGCTGCGAACTCGCCTTGGCGGTGCGAGTGTTGATGGCAGCGAAGCCCCAGATGCTGGTCGGCGCATGCTCATTGCGGGAGGTTTGGCTGCTCTGGCTGTGGCTGTGGCAGGCGTTAGCCTCTCAACACCAGCCGAAGCGCACCATGGCAGGCGGAGGAGCCGCAGATGGCGTCGTCGCCGGCGGCGGCGGCATCGGAGATGGCGGAGCCGCAGGTGGAGACACCGCAGATGGAGAAGCCGGCGGAGACGGTATTATCGCCGCAGACCATCGTTTATTCTGGTTCTCTAAGTTTTAACACCAATTTGCAGTGGCCCTCCGGTTTCGGGGGGCCATTGTTGTTTGCACCTGGCTGGCGGACCTTCAAACCAACGTTTCTGAGTTACCGTCCCGTTGTTGACCTCTTACGTGGAGTATGCCGCGCATGAATCGGCTTAATTGGCTTCTTGTTTGTTTTGTTCTGGCACTAGGTGTTGGTCCTCCAGCGAGTGCGCAAGAGACCAAATCTCCACAACAGTTGCCCAGCTTGTTTACAAACGAGCAGCTTGTGTCCGGCCTTCGTCCCCACACGGCGTTGAAGCTGGATGATGTGCCGAGTGTCTTTCAGTTTGTGCTGAACAGCCTTCCTGACCGGGTGAAAGTCTATCCAACGGAAAACTATTTCTATTTCTACTTCCACCAGAACGGCGTGAAGTATGCGGGCAACATCAGGCTGGATGTGGGGCGGCGTGACGAGGGGTTCATCAATTTTGCCTACTTCCGCGCCTCAACACACTGGGCCAGCGACCAAAAGGATTATGGCGCGGTGCTCGGCGCAAACCAGGGCGTTACCGTCGAGAAGAAAAATGAGTTTGCCTACAAGATCAGCGCTGGCGGAAAGAGCGTTGTGTTTGAGCTCAACGATTTGTCGGATGTCCGGCCGCCCGAAGGCATCGTGCGCGCTGGGGAAAATTATCTGGGGCCGGTGTTCGATGAATCGGGCGTGCGGTTCTTTTTGATCTTTGACAAGCCTGAAAAGAAGTTTCGCTATGTGCTCGATGAGACCGTGCCATTGACAGACCAGCTGGTGGCGGGAAGGGGGCTCAACAACACGGTCATAGGTTGGCGCACCGGTTTTGCCTTTCTGAAAGAAGGTAAGCCAGAGCGTAAGGTGCTGATTGGCATCTACCGCGCGAACGCTGATGTGAACAATTATCTTGATGGCCCGTTTGACCAACTGCCTGATAACTTCCTGAAAGGTGATGAACTGCGCCAGGCCCTGTTGATCACGCGACCGCACCTAAAAGGAAAGATCGACCGGTTCGGCAACGCCTTGGATCGTGAAGAACGCGAGCTCATCGCGCCCTATGCGGAATATGAAACGGTTGACGACCTCAAAATTGCAGAGGAGTGTGCAACCGAGCGCAAGGATGTCACCGTGTCTGTCTGCTTTGAGGCCGCTATTGAAAAGCTGAGATAAGTCCGGCAAACCGCATCATTGGGCATGCTGATCTTGGGTGCTGGCACAATCTCCTTGAGTCCCCACTCAAACATGGCTATCTAGCGCTCAAGTCGGAGCGTAGCGCAGCCCGGTAGCGCACCACACTGGGGGTGTGGGGGTCGTGGGTTCGAATCCCGCCGCTCCGACCATCTTCCTCCATCAGAACGGACGGAAGAACTTATACCAAAGGCGTTGATTTATGAATCATGGGGGATTCCCAAATCAGCTGTTGTCTGATTCAAATTGGCAGCGGAGGGTTTCCAATGCCAGCAGCCTTAACCTTACGATCCGATTAT
>JAAEUE010000273.1 GCA_024227565.1 Alphaproteobacteria bacterium | reverse complement strand
TACACGTCATAGCAGCCGCCCAGTTTAGCCAACAGTTCCGAGGAGTATCTCAATGACGCCACCGTGCGCCCGCAATACTCGTTCCCGCCCGAGAGGGCCTGGGCAAGTTTCCGGGTCCGGTAGTAGTGACGTGAGTTGCGCATATCTGCCGAGGCCGGCACGATCGGCGCCTCGCTGGCAGCGGACATTCGAGTGATGCCAGTGCGCCAAGGCGGCTCGACCAGCAGGCCGGCGGCCATGTCTGACACACGCCCCGAGCCAAAAACCAAAAGCGCTCCACCCTCCTGCAAATGCGTCTGCATTCCAGCACGGGTTTGGCGTGTGGACAGAACGTTGTCTTTTCGGTCCAGTTTCACGCCAATAATACGCTCAGGCCCCAGAAACCGCTCGGCCTCGCGGTTGGCCACAACCTTCAGGTCGGGCCGGTGATCCAGAAGGGCACCGGCATGAGCGATGAAATCGAAGGTGCCAATCGGATGAGTGGCCCCTATGACCACGGGGCCTCGCGCTGGGATGTTTTCAAGCCCGTGTGGTGTGATCCGGGTGCCGCCATTCCTGGCCAGCAGCGCCCGCACGAGGTCAGACCCGGTACGGCCGTCGAGTTCGATCAGTACACGTTCGGCTTCGCGCAGGGCAAAGAAGGCCTGGCCTGTCACAGTGCGACTAAACAGGTCCACCGTGCGCATGCCCAACCGCAGAGCCTTTAGCCGCAAATCGGCGCCTTCCGCAATTCGCAGCCGCGCGCGCAGAAGTTCGTCCATCGGGTTGTCTTTTTTTAACCTAGCCAAACGGTGCCCTGCAAAAAAAGTTTCGGGTGCTGGTCAAACTAACACGCCATTCTGCCGCCCGCACCAGAAAGTCACACCGTTCGAGCGAGTCACCCCGGGGAAAAGTATTCAGAACCGCCAGTATGGCCTATGATGCCCATGAAGTGAGCCGTCGTAATGCCGCGACCGGCTGGATCGGCAAGATGAAAAAGGGGGCGCCATGAATACTCCGACCGCCGCAGGCATTGACCAGGTGATGCTGAACTTTTCACCCGCAAGCCTCCAGATACTCAACGCCATCCTCGCGGTGGTCATGTTTTCTATCGCCATCGATCTGAAACCAGACGATTTCAAAAAACTTGTCCGGGCTCCCAAGCCGTTGCTTACAGGAATGTTTTCACAATTCGTTGTGTTACCGACGTTGACTTTTTTCATGATCCTGGCAACCACTCCGCAGCCATCCATCGCGCTAGGGCTGATCCTGGTCGCGGCGTGCCCAGGTGGCAATATCTCCAACTTCATCACCCATCGCGCAGGGGGCAACGCGGCGTTGTCGGTGTCGATGACGGCCTTTGCCACGGTTGGAGCGATCCTGTTGACGCCCTTCAACATTGCTTTCTGGGGAAGCCTCTATGGTCCCACCCGCGAGATATTGCAGAAAACCTCGATCGACCCGGTTTCCGTAGCGATCACGGTCGGGTTCATGCTGGTGCTGCCACTATGCCTTGGCGTGTTGCTGAACATCAAACGGCCCGACATCACTACCCGCCTGCGCACGCCGCTTCAGTATTTGTCGATGGGGATTTTCGTGGCTTTCGTCGTGCTGGCGCTGGCGGCGAATTGGGCGCTCTTCCTGCAATTTGCAACGGCGGTGGCGGCTTTGGTGCTATTGCACAACGCTTTGGCGCTGTGCGGGGGCTATGCCACGGCTACCCTGATGGGGCTATCAGCCTTTGACCGCCGCGCGGTGATGATTGAAACCGGCATTCAGAATTCCGGGCTTGGACTGATCCTGATCTTTGGGTTCTTCAGCGGGCTGGGCGGGATGGCCGTGGTGGCCGCATTCTGGGGGATCTGGCACTTGATATCCGGTATTGCGCTGGCTGGGTTGATGGCGCGGGCCGAGGCGGTGCGATAACTAACCATACTGGTCACCAAGCCTATGTCCGCCATGCGAAAGCTGCAATGCGGCGCTGACTGGTAGAGTGAACGGCGGCTAGGGGCCTATTCTGTTCTCTAATGTGTCAATGGTGCCAGCCTGGGTTTTGAGCGATATTGATGTCTGAGGTTGCCTTTGTTCT
>JAAEUE010000272.1 GCA_024227565.1 Alphaproteobacteria bacterium | reverse complement strand
GCGGCCATCGAGACGTGATCTTCCTGATTGGCGCTGGTCGGGGTCGAATCGGTTGAGCAGGGATTGGCCAGATGCTTGTTTTCACTCATCAACGCTGCGGTGGTGACCTCGGCAATCATGAAGCCGGAATTGAGACCCGGATCGTGGCTGAGAAACGGTGGCAGGTCATGTGACAAGGTCGGGTCGACCATCAATGCCACCCGCCGCTGGGCGATTGAGCCTATTTCGGCAATCGCCAGCGCAGTCTGGTCGGCGGCGAATGCAACCGGTTGGGCATGGAAATTACCGCCGGAAAGGATGGCGCCAGTATCCGCCAATACCAGCGGGTTGTCGGTTACCGCATTGGCTTCGATCTGCAATGTTGTGGCTGCCTGTCGCAGCAGATCGACGCAAGCACCGGTAACCTGCGGGTGACAGCGGATGCAATAGGGGTCTTGTACCCGGCTGTCATCCTCTCGATGGCTTTCGCGGATTTTTGACCCATCCATCAGCTTTCGCATGGCGCCGGCCACATCAATCTGTCCCCGGTGGCCGCGCAGGGCATGGATTTCGGGCCGCAGCGGAGCCGTCGATCCCATGATAGCATCGGTGGAAAGTGCGCTGGTGATCAAAACCGCTTCGACATTTTTCCAGGCGGCAAACAGGCCGACAAGTGCCAGGGCACAAGAAAACTGGGTGCCGTTGATCAGCGCCAGCCCCTCCTTGGCCTCGAGCTGCACCGGCTGCAATCCGGCAGCGGCAAGGGCTTTGCTCCCTGCCATGACCTCGCCTTGATAAAAAGCATCGCCCTCGCCAATCATCACCGCGCCCATGTGGGCAAGCGGTGCCAGATCACCAGATGCGCCAACGGAGCCTTTTTGCGGAACGACAGGAATGATGTCATGCTCAAGCATGGCTTCGATCAGCTCAATGATCAGCCAGCGCACACCAGATGCGCCACGGCCTAGCGAGACAAGTTTCAATATCATCATCAGCCGGATGGTGGCCGGTTCGCAGGCCTCTCCAACACCGCAGCAATGGGACAGAATGAGATTGCGCTGCAGCCGGGCTGTATCTTCAGGTGCAATGGCGATGTTGGCGAGCTTGCCGAAGCCGGTATTGATGCCGTAAATCGCCTTGCTGCTTTCGGTGGCCGCAGCCACCTGATTTGCCGCTGCCTCAACAGCCCCTTTGCAGGTGCGCTTCAATTGCACGGCGTTTTTGCCCTGGTAGATGGCTTCCAGCTGTTCAAGTGTTACTTCATTTGGGGTCAAAATTTTCACGGGTT
>JAAEUE010000271.1 GCA_024227565.1 Alphaproteobacteria bacterium | reverse complement strand
GACCGACCTGTCGGTGCACTCGCAAGCAAATCTCAACAAGGTCGCAAGGCAGTTAAACGAGAGGCCCAGAAAGACATTGCAATTTGAAACGCCAGCTGAAAAGTTCGACCAGTGTGTTGCATTGACCAGTTGAGATGGCAGAGGCATTGCGGACGCAATCTTGTTCTCCGCGACTTCCGTTATGGAGCATTTTCGTCCGTACAGGGTAATTGGCCCTACGGGCGTTTATGGCACATTTTCACCGGGTTGACGGGCGCTGAAATGAGGCTGGTATCGGGGGGTAAGCAGACATTTGGGGCCAAGACGGACATGGATGTTTGGCTATTGTATTGTTGGACAGGCGCGTTTTGCGGCCCTCGTAGCTGTTGGGCCTGCAACGAGGACAAAGAGCCACCTCGATAAGACCATCAGATGATCGCCGTCGTAGCTCTGACCATCGGTGGAGTGACGAGCCTATCGGGGTGGGCCCATCACCACGGCGACCCGACGACGAGTGTTAGAACCGTAAGCCAGCAAAAGTTTGCTTGACAACAAGCTGTAAATCGAGATATCTCGATATATGGACTTAAGCAAGACGATTTCCACTCTTAACAACCCGGTTCGCCGGCAGATACTGTTTTGGCTCAAAGACCGCGCTAATTTTCCACCTGCCTTGCCGGAACACGCAGACCTGGAAGGGGTGTGTGTCGCCTACATTCAGGAAAAGGCTGGCCTCTCGCAATCGACGATCTCCAGCTATATGGGGCTCTTGAAGGAGGCCGGACTTGTCATTTCCGAACGTCACGGCCAGTTCACATTCTACCGCCGCGATGAAGACGCAATACGTGCATTTTTGAACGCAGCCGAGAAAGAGCTGTTGGAGCCCTAACAGGCAGCGAAGCCCCGCATAATCACGATTAAACGAACCGATAAATCGGAATATCTCGATAGGAATCACTATAATGACTGAACAAACCTCAGAGTGCGAACCTCCAATTCCCCACAATGTGCTAGGTCGCTCGTTGGAGCTCCCTTGCGGCGCGGTTCTCAGGAATCGGATCATAAAGACGGCGATGTCAGATTCGCTCGGCAATGGTGAAGGTGATGCTACTGAAGCCCAGGCTCGCCTCTACGAACGGTGGGCGCAAGGCGGAACTGCCGTGTCGATCATAGGCGAAGTGCAAGTGGTCCCATACTTTCCAGAAAAACCGGGAAACCTCGTCCTAAGCGCCCAGACCAACCGCAAAGCCATGCAGACACTGGTCAGCAGAGCTGTGATTGACGGGGCCCATCTATGGCCGCAACTCGGTCATGCCGGCGCTCTTGCGCACGCGCCGATCAGCACACCGGCGGGGCCTTCTGCGTTGGATGTTCCCGGCTTGAAAGTTAGAGGACTCACGCAAGAAGAAGTCGATGGATTGCCTGGGCTGTACGCACGGGGCGCAAGTCTTGCAAAAGACCTCGGCTTTACGGGGGTCCAAATTCACGCTGGACATGGCTTCTTGCTCAGTCAGTTTCTTTCGCCGTTGTTCAATCGCCGTGACGACAGACACGGCGGTTCAGTTGAGGCTCGGAGCCAAATCGTTCTTCAGATCATAAATGAGGTTCGGCGTGCCGTTGGGCCGTCATTCCCTATCGGAATCAAGATCAATTCGACAGACAAGCTGGAAGGTGGATTGACACCGGCTGATGCCCTTGAGGTGATCCGCCTTCTCAGCCAGACTTCCGTCGATCTGATTGAAATTAGTGGGGGCACTTACTTCCCTGGTGCAAAGGCGAGTTCCGACACCCCCTCCGACGGCAGTCCCTACTTCCTCGATTTTGCACGACGGGCGCGAAGCGCGACAGAAGTGCCGCTCATGCTGACGGGCGGTTTCGAACGGCGCGAGCAAGCTGCAGATGTCATTGCTGATGGCGCTGTCGATGTCGTCGGCTTGGCACGCGCCATGGCTCTGAACCCAGACCTTGCCAATGTATGGCTGACCGAAGATGGGGGTGATCCGAAATTCCCAGTGTTTGAGGCCCCTCCACGAGGCGGCGTGACGGCGTGGTATTCGATGCAGCTGACAGCACTGGCCGAGGATGCTGAAGATGATTTCACGTCGGATCCGCAGGCAGCAATGGACACGTACGAAGAACGCGACGCGGAACGTTGTGCCAGATGGCTGGAGAAGTTTCCGCTTAGGCCAATCGCCAAATGATAGGAGAAACGGTCATGAACTGGGACGCCATACCGGCAATTTCGCAATCTGTGGGTGGGATCGCAGTGGTCATATCCCTCCTGCACCTCGCGTTTCAGATTAGGTTCGCAAGGCTTGCGGCATCATCCGCCAAGCGCTGGAAACATCCCTTTCAGCCCCTCAGCCAGCATGCCTGCTGCGATGGCCATGAGAACCATCCCCATGATCCGCGAAACGACTGCCATGCCACTCTCACCAAGGCGTTTGGCGATGGGGCCTGCGAACGAGAACAGGATGCCTGTTAAAAGACAGATCGCCAAGGCGGCGACGGACAGTTCAATCCGTGCCACTGCTCCGGCGTGATGTTGAGCCGCTACGAGGACAGTTGCCATCGTCCCCGGCCCGGCAACCAAGGGTATTGCCAGGGGGACCACTGCAACTGTCAAAGTCTTCATAAGAGTCTCCCTTCATTCTGAGGTGGGTTGTTGCCACGACAGGCTGTCGTGACAGGTCGCTTCATAGGCGCCTGCAGATTGCGGGGACCTTGCTGGCAGATTAAATGTTCGCAACATGGAAGGATTGGAGCGGCACACTTACCGAAAGATCGACGGGATTAAACACTCCTGACCAATCTGGGTCCGCCTGAGCACTCCGTGCTGCATATTCTCAGTGGAATTCAGTAGACTGCCAAAATGGTTGACACTGTCACAGGCTATTTGTTGACGCGGAGCTGGCGCGATACCCCGCAAGGGGTGGAGCTCACCTTTTGGGGCGCGAGCGAAGCCGGGCCGGTGCGTCTGGTGATTGAGCGCCAGGAGGCTGTGTGCTTTGTCGATCGCTCTCAGCCCTTGGCCTTGCCATCGCGCACGCGCCGGGAGCCGCGTGAGCTTAAGCAGCTTGGTGGCGAAGCGGTGGACGCTCTCTACTTTCAACACCAAAGAGACCTGCAGGGCTTGCGCCAATCGGGCGCTGTGCTGGCAGAATCGGATGTTAAACCGGCTGACCGCTACCTCATGGAACGGTTCGTGCGGGCAGGGTTTGAGGCCGCGGGCACCAGTGTGGAGCGCGATGGGGTGCGCACGCTCGTTAATCCGCATCTGCGAGCGGCCGAGGTTGAGCCTACGCTGAAAGCCCTGTCGCTCGACATTGAAACCCACGGCAATGCCCATCAACTCTACTCTGTAGGTGGTGCAGTCATGCGCACCGGCGAGCAGGCACCGGACGATTGTGTTTTCATGATCGGTGCAGCAGAGGACGAACAGCGCGATGGCTACACCTTGCGCTACTTCTCAGATGAGCGCGCCTTGTTGCTGGCCTTTTTCAGCTGGCTTGAAAAGGTCGACCCGGATCTGATCATCGGCTGGGCCGTTGTGGGGTTTGATCTGAACTTCCTGGAGCGCAAATGCCACGCGCTGGGCATTCCGTTTGCTATGGGCCGCGGCGGCGAGGCGGCTGCCATTCTGCAGCCAGGTGCGCCCGGCCAGCCGCGGATCGCCCGCCTGCCAGGCCGCGGGGTGCTTGATGGTATTGGACTGTTGCGCGCGGGCTTCTGGGCCTTTGACAGTTTTTCGCTAGATAATGTGTCCCACCAGCTGCTGGGCGAGGGCAAGCTGATCACCTCCGAGCAAGACAAGCTGGCGGAGATCAGGCGTCAGTTCCGCGACGACAAGCCCATGTTGGCCGATTACAACATGCGCGACTGCACGCTGGTGAACGAGATTTTCATTAAGGCGGATCTCATTGAGTTTGCCGTGCAGCGGGCCAACCTGACCGGCCTTGCCATCGACCGGCTGGGAGGGTCGGTTGCCGCACTCGACAATCTCTATCTGCCGCGCCTGCATCGCCATGGGGTGGTGGCGCCGGATGTGGGCAGTGCGGAAGGCGGGCTCGGCAGCCCTGGCGGCTATGTGCTGGATTCCGCACCAGGCCTCTATGACAACGTGCTCGTGCTGGATTTCAAGAGCCTTTATCCCAGCATCATCCGCACCTTTTTCATCGATCCGCTTGGGCTTGCCGAACCGGGAGAAAATCCCGTTCCAGGGTTTCTGGGCGCTTCGTTCTCGCGAGACAGGCACATTCTCCCAGGTTTGATCGAGGAGCTTTGGCAGGCCCGCGATGCGGCCAAGCGAGACGGCAATGGGCCTTTGTCCCAGGCAATTAAAATCATCATGAACTCGTTCTATGGGGTGCTGGGATCAAGCGGCTGCCGGTTCCACTCGCCCCAGCTTGCCTCCAGCATCACCCGGCGCGGCCATGAGATCATCACACAGTCCCGCGACAAGATTGAAGCGCTTGGGTTCCAGGTGATCTACGGGGACACAGATTCGCTGTTTGTCCTGCTCGGCCCGTCGCACGACGCTGAAACCGCGCAGAGCACCGGCCAACGCCTGATGACCGATCTGAATGGGTGGTGGAGCAAAAAGCTGGCGGACACCTACGGCATTGCCTGCCATCTGGAGGTGGAGTTTGAAACACACTACACCCGCTTTTTGATGCCCACCGTGCGCGGCGCACAAACAGGCAGCAAGAAGCGTTATGCCGGGCTGGTCACGGGGCCGGACGGCAAGCCGGACCTGGTGGTGAAAGGCCTGGAGGCGGCGCGCACGGACTGGACGCCGCTGGCGCGGGAGTTTCAGCGCGAGCTGCTCAGGCGGGTGTTCCTGAACCTGCCGGTTGAGAGTTTCGTGCGCGATACGGCAATGGCATTGCAGAAAGGTGAGCGCGACGAGGATCTGATCTACCGCAAACGCTTGCGCCGCCGGCTCGACGAATATCAGCGCAATGTTCCGCCCCACGTGCAGGCGGCACGAAAGCATCCGCCGTCAGGAAACTGGGTGCGCTATGTGATTACGCGCAGCGGGCCAGAGCCGGTGGATGCCCTGCACTCTGCCCCGGACTATCAGCACTATCTTGAAAAGCAGCTTGCGCCTGTGGCCGACGGGATTTTGCAGTTTCTGGACACCAGCTTCAGCGACATCACAGGTGCGCAGATGCAACTGTTCTAAGGGTGCCGCAGAGATCAGCTAGAGAACGATCAGTTCGCGCGCCACGTGGCTTATGCACTCGCCGCCGGCTTCCGTGATGATGATGGGCTCAGAGATTGCCGCGCCGAAATCGTCCAGCCAGACACCGGACTGGAAGTGGAAGCACATGCCGGCTTCAAGAACCGTTTTGTCGCCGGCCCTCAAGCTTGCAGTACGCTCGCCCCAGTCGGGCGGATAGTTCAGGCCGATGGAGTAGCCAACCCGGCTTGGCTTCTCAAAACCGTTGCGGTTGAGGATGGATTGCCACAGCGCCTCAACCTCTTCGCAGGTGACGCCCGGCTTGGCCGCCTCAATGGCGCGGTCGCCGCCTTCCAGGATCACATCGGTGAGTTTGGTCATTTGCTCCGGCGGTGGTCCAATGTGCATGGTGCGGGTGAGCGGTGCATGATAGTGGCGCCGGGCTGCGCCGAGTTCCATGACGATGAGGCCGCTGCCCGGCAGCGGTTCGTCGGTCCAGGTGAGATGAGGGGTGCTGGTTCCCTCGCCAACCTGGATGAGCGGGCACAGGCTGGTGTAGTCGCCGAAATTGCCGTCAAAGCCCATCACCTGGTCATGATAGACATCGGCGATCACCTCATATTGGCGCACGCCCGGAGCAAGCTTTGCGATGGCGTTGTTCATGGTGTCGGTGATGATGCGGCCGGCTTCGCGCATATAATCGAGCTCAGCCGGTGATTTGACCAGGCGGGCCCAATTCACCAGCTCACGGTTGTCTGAGATCGCCGCGTCGGGCAGGCCGGAGACCAGATGATGATGCGCGCGGGCGGTGTAATAGTGGGCATCAAAATCCACGCCGATGCGGGCTGTGCCCCAGCCGCGCGCCGTGATCAGCTCGCACAGTTCGTCGAACGGATGTTGGGTGGCGTGATGCACCAGGGGTTCGGAGAACCCGATGATGTTGCCGGCGGGAAGGTCGGTTGTGATGTGGGCTGATTTTGCATCCTGGGCACGGCCAAACCAGATGGGCCATTCCTCATCCTGGTGCACCACCACCGCCTGGGGGGTGTAGAACGACCAACCGTCAAAACCGGTCATCCAGCCCATGTTGGCCGGGTCCTGGCAGACCAGCAAATCAAACCCGGCCTTTTCCATGCGCTGCTTTACGTCTGAGACCCGGCGTTGAAACTCCTCTGGTGCGAATGCTTTTTGAAACCCCATGGGAGAAAATCCTTCTTCACGTCAGTTGGAGAGGCGGTGGGCAATCTTGGTCATGAAATCCAGGCCCTGAGCCAACTCAGCTGTTTCCACATACTCATCGGGCTGGTGGGCGCGGCTGATGGAGCCGGGCCCGAACACGACGGTTGAAAATCCAGCGTTGCTGAAATAGCCGGCATCGGTGCCAAACGAGACAACGCCCTGGCTGTTTAGGCCGGTGACCTCGGTGACGAAGGCGGCAGCTTCTGCAGCGTTGCTGTCGTCGAGCGGGGGCACCGGGCTTTCGGTGATGATGTTGATATCTGCGTTCGGGCTTATGGCCTTCATGCCCGGCAACAGTTCTGCGGCGGCATAGGCCTTCAACTCGTCCACCACTTTGTCCCCGTCCTCGCCAGGCATGGGGCGGAACTCCCAGTCGAAATTGCACCAGCCGGCCGTTGCGTTGCGTGCTGCCCCGCCCTCGATGATGCCCACGTTCAATGTGGTGAAGGGTGGGTCATAGGGCGAACCGGGATAGGGATTGGCCGCAAAGCGGGCGCCGATCTCTTCGATCTTGGAGATCACTTTCATGGCAGCCGAAATGGCGTTCGTGCCTTTGAAGGGATTGCAGGAATGGACTTCGAACCCGGTGACCTCCGTGCGCATTTCATAGCCGCCTTTGTGGCCGGTGATGATGTTCATTTCCGTGGGCTCACCTACGATCACCACCGCTGGGCGGAAGGCTTTGCCCGCCATGTGCTGCAGCAACACGGGCATGCCGTAGCCGCCGGTTTCCTCGTCATAGGAGAACGCAATGTGGATGGGCTTGGACAGGTTAGCCGCCTTGAACGCAGGCACCGATCCGAGGACACAAGCCAGAAAGCCTTTCATGTCAACCGACCCGCGGCCGTGCAGTTTTGTGCCATCGCGGGTGAGCGTGAACGGGTCGTTGCTCCAGTTTTGCCCCTCCACCGGCACCACGTCGGTGTGGCCGTTGAGGACGGCCCCGCCGTCGATCTGAGGACCGATGGTGGCGAACACATTGGCACGCTCGCCCGCATCGTCGTAGCTCAGGGTGCTTTCAACACCGAGGCTCGACAGATAGTCCTGAATGTAGCCGACGATGCCGTGGGTCGGTTTGCCGGAGATGCTGTCAAAGCTCACCAGGCGTTCTAAAATGGTGATGGTGTTTTCAAGCGTGTCCGTCATCTGCCCGTCCTTGCCATGCAGCATTGGCGCAAGTGCCAAAGAGCAGATTTCTATCGCTGAATTGACGCGCGTGCACCTGATTTCTGAGGGTCTGGGAACGCCAGTTAGGAAACCCAGGCCTTGTTCAGATAGCGCTGCGATCCATAGTCTGTGACCGACAGGTGCGTTTGGCCATTGGGCGCAGTCACAGTGTGCTCCTGGATGGAAGGATGATCGGCTGGCGCAGCCTCGAACGCCTCGAGCAATGGACGGCCGTCGATGCCGGTTGGGATGGGCAAGCCCAGAAGCGTGAGGGCCGTTGGCAAAACATCGATGTTGCCGGCGGGCGCCTCCAGCGCATCGCCTGTGCGCAGCTGCGTGCCGCCCAGAACAAGAACATTGTGCAACTCGTGGGCGCTCAGACCGCCATGGCAGCCGCCGCCAACAGGGTAGGGGGCATCGTGCGCTGTGGTGCCTCTCACGCTCCAGGCATTGGGTGCATCGTTGCTGCGCAGGATCAGATTGATATCCGGCGCCCGTGGATGGTCGGCGCAGATCTCGGTGTTCTTCAAGGTGCCGCAAGCACCGTCCGGGGTGAACAGCGGGCCGCACCAGTCTTGCTGCATCAGCCAGTCCACCAAGGCAGGCGCTCTGGGCTTGGCGCTCTCAGACGCCCAGATGCCGCCGGCGTTTCCAACAACCACAGCGAAATCCGTCTCGGGCCCAGGGGTCTTGGCCGCGCCGAAGCCGGCCACCGACAGCTTTGCCAGCAGATCCAGCGGCCCGCCCGCCAGGGAGATCTGGCCGTGGTCTGACATGGCGATAATGTGCAGGGCGCCGCTTTCGATCTGGTCCTTGTGCGCGTTGAGGATGCGTCCGAATTGTGCATCTGCGCCCTTCATCGTCTCCTGGGAACCAGGTTCGCCAATGCCAAGAAAGTGGAAGCTCTCGTCGGGCTCGCAGAGCCAGAGCAGCATCACATCGGGGGAGACCTCGGGAACCACATATTCCAGATATGCGTTGGCCGCCCAGGCAATCCAGTTAGTGGCGGGCAGTTCATAGTCCGACATCGGGCCGATGCGGGCGATGATCTCCTGAAGAGCACCGGCCGGCTGGGCCGCTTCAGGACATCGCATGGCCAAACGGAAGGTTTCGTGGGCCTCGGCCATGTGGTTGATCAGCCGGCCGCCCCCAGGCGTGCCGGCGCTGAGAGCCGCGAAAGTGCGGCCCGCCTCTGTCAGGCGCTCCCCCATGGTGGGCATCTTGATCAAGCCCCCGGGAGCTCGGGCGAACGCATTGGCAATCTGTTCGTCCACGCCGGTGTTCACCACCTCTCCGGGCGCGATTGCAGGTTCTGGAAACCGGTTGCCCACAATGCCGTGGTTGCGCGGGTAGCAGCCGGTAAGCACGGCGGTCTGGTTCACCCGGGTTTCCGTGGGGAAGGTTGAGCGGCTGTTCTTGAAACGCACGCCGCGGGCCGCGAACTCATGCAGGTTGGGCATCAGATCAGCGCGCAAGAACTCTGGGCGCAGGGCGTCGAACACAACGATGAGAACTTTGGTCATGGAAAACACCTAGCTATGAGCTGTGTCGCCGGGTCAAGAATTTCCGACGGTCCGGGCGATGCGGATCAGGGTTTGGATCAGGCGTGAATTGCTGCGTTCCTTCAAATAGGCGATTTGATAGCTTGTGGAGATTTCCGCGTCTGAAATCTCAACCGTGCGCAGGCGCGGGTGGGGGACAAATTCAAAATCGGCAACCGCGCCGATGCCAATGCCTTGTTCAACCGCCTTCCAAACCGCCTCGCGGCTGCCGATCTCCACAACCGGATTAATCGAGATGCCCGCCTCATCCAAGGCAGTCTCAAAAGCTAGCCGAGTGGTTGAGCCTTGTTCGCGCAAGACGAAATCCTGTCCCTCAAGATCCTTCATCTTGACGGACTTGCGGGAAAACCAGGGATGGTCCGCATGGACGAACACAATGACCTTGTGCCGGCTGAATGGCACCATTTCAACTCTTGGATCATCCTCAAAATGCGCGATCATCGCCACATCGGCGGTGAACTCCAACAAGCGCTCAAGGGTGCGCTGGGAGTTGCCGAGCTGCACGGAGACCTGGATCTCGGGATACTGGGTTTTGAGGGCAACCAGAACGTCGGTGGCATGAAACGGCCCGACCGCGGCCAGGTTCAAGTGGCCGGCCTGCAGGCCGCCGTGAGCCTGCAGAAACTCTCTTGCCTCGCCTTCCAAATGGGCGATGCGCTTGGTCATCTCGTAAAGCTCTTCGCCCACTGAGGTGAGTACCACATTGCGGCCGCGCCGGGCAAAAAGCTCCACACCGTACAGGGACTCCAGCTCGCGTACCTGGGCGGTGATTGTGGGCTGGCTAATGCGCAGGGACTTTGCCGCCGCGGTGAATCCGCCGAGCTCGGCTGAGGTGTGGAACGAGCGCCGTTGGGTGGAATTCATAGGTTTGATCCTGCTTCAAGATACAAAATATATATTTGATCTATGTATTGGATACTCCTAGCCTTGAGAAAATTCAAGAACGAGGCAGGCGTTTTGTGGAGCTATCACAATCCGGTTCGGGTGCAGTTTGGCCCAGGCAGCTTTGAGGAGCTGGGCGCCTGCATTGGCGGGCGCTCTTATGGACTGGTGACATACCCGGATGCCTTTTGCACCGAGCTCACCGAGAGGTTGGCGGCGCTTGTGGGGCCTGCCGCTGTGGTCATCAACGATGTGGCGGCCAACCCTGACTATGCTCTTCTTGAGGCGCAAACCCAAAAGATCGCGGATGCGCCGGCGCCCGAAGTGTGGGTTGCTTTGGGCGGCGGGTCGGTCATTGATTCAGCGAAAGTTTTTGCGGCGGCGAACGGCGACTTCGGCAACGTGGCCCGTTTCTTGGAAACGGGCAGCGGGGCCGAGGCGCTTTCAGCGACACCGATCATCGCGGTGCCAACCACAGCGGGCACCGGATCAGAGGTGACCTGTTGGGCCACCGTGTGGAACGAAGCCACCGGCAAGAAGTTCTCCCTGGCGCGGCCAAACCTCTATCCGGAAACGGCATTGGTTGACCCGGCGCTGATGTGCGGCAAGCCGCTGGCGCTTACGGTGAGCACAGGGCTGGATGCCCTGTCTCATTCGCTTGAGAGCCTATGGAATGTGAATGCAAATCCAGTCTCCGCCAATCATGCGGTCTATGCTTCGCGCGAGGTGATGGACGTGCTGCCTGCCTTGGTGGCAGATCTGGAGAACATCGAGCTGCGCAGCCGCATGGCGCGGGCGGCGACGTTTGCCGGCCTTGCCTTTTCCAACACCAAGACCGCGATTGCCCATTCCCTGTCCTATCCCATCACCCTGAAGCACAATGTGCCTCACGGAATTGCCTGCTCGTTCTCGCTGCCGATTGTGATTGAAAGCGTGACCGGGGTGGGCGGATTGTGTGAAGATGCGCTGGGGCGGATCTTTGAGGGGGATATGCCGAGCGCTGTCACAAAAGTTTCAAACCTGCTCACTAGCCTCAATGTCTCCACCAAACCGGCGGACCATGGGGTGGGCGACAGCGAATGGGCCGGCCTTGTGGATGGCGCGTTTGACGGTGAGCGGGGAAAGAATTTCATTGGTGAGAAGGACAGATTTCTTAAAGCGGCCGAAGCCCTCGGAGCCGCAGCAGCATAATCAAAAACGGGCGATGAATTTGAAAGCGTAAAGACCGGGACAACAGGGAGGATAACCAAATGTCCACTAAGAAGGTTTCAACAAACAAACGCACTGCAACGAAGGTTGCGCTCTCCGCGCTGGCCGTGTTCATGACGGCCGGCACTGCGGCCTGGGCGGCAGAGTGTGAGAACCCAGATGAGCTCACCTTTGCCATCATCCCCACCGAGGAAACAGTGGCTGAGCTGCAGCTCTACCAACCCATCACCGACCGGATGGCAAAGCTCACCGGCAAGAAAATCCAGTTCTTCATGCCCACGTCTTATGCCTCCGTGGTGGAGGGCTTGTTGAGCAAGTTCATCGATGTGGCGGTGCTTGGCCCCTACAGCTATGTGATTGCCAATAGCAAGGACAAGAACATTGAGGTCTTTGCCACATATGCCAAACGGCCCGGCCATCTGCAGGAAGAGGGACCAGGCTACAAGGCCGCATTGGTGACCAAGAAGGGTTCCAAGTTCACCTCCATCGATGCGCTGAAGGGCTCTGTCCTCGGACTGGTGGATCCCGGTAGCACATCGGGTAACCTGTTCCCGCGGGTTGTGTTCTCCAAAAACGTGGGCGGCGATCTCGACAAATATTTCAAGAAGGTCGTCTACACCGGCAGCCACGAGCTTTCCACAGTGGCAGTGGCCAAGGGCAAGGTGGACGCAGCTTTCGTGGCCACGCACCGGTTCGACAATGTGGTGAACAAGGGTGAGGTGAAATTGGAAGATTTCAACGTGCTCTGGTCTTCGCCGGCCATTCCGCAAGACCCGTTTGTCTACCGCACGCCGCTGTGCCAGGACGTGAAGGACAATATCAAAGCCACCTTCACCGGTCTTTCTGCCGACGTGCCGGGCGAGAAGAAGTTCCTCGACAACGTCAAATCCAACAAGTTCGTTTCAATGTCGTCCAGCGACTATGACGTGATCCGGGCTCTGAAAAAGGCCAAGGACGAACGTAAAAAGAAGAAGAACTAGGCCCAATCACGCCTGTAACTTCTCGATCCTCGGGGGTGGCCTAACCGCCACCTCCGTCCTTCAACTTGAAAATTTCATGGGGCTGACCGGCGGACAATGGCCATCTTATCTGTTGAAGACCTGAAGGTCAGCTATAGCGCCGCAGGTCCACAAATCCTCAAAGGCATCAGCTTTGAGGTTGAGGCGGATGACTTCTTCGCCATCATCGGCCCAAGTGGGGCGGGCAAGTCCACCCTGATCCGCTGCATCAACCGGCTGGTGGAACCCACCTCCGGCACAATCACGCTTTATGGCGAGAACGTTCTGACCCTGGGCAAGAAAGAGCTGCGCCGGGTGCGGCGCGACATCGGGATGATCTTTCAGGAGTTCAATCTGGTGAACCGCATGTCGGTGATGGACAATGTGTTGTCCGGCAGGCTGGGGTATGTGGGGAACTTCAAGGCGCTGTTCCGATTGTTCTCCAAGGAGGATATCTCCAGGGCGCTTGCGGTGCTCGACCGGGTGGGGCTGAGCGATCATGTGGACAAACGGGCTGATGAGCTTTCGGGCGGTCAGCGCCAGCGCGTCGGCATCGCCCGGGCGCTGATGCAGGATCCCAAGCTGCTTTTGCTGGATGAGCCGACCTCCAGCCTCGATCCGAAAATCTCACGCGAGGTCATGGCTCTGATCATGGAGATCGCCAAGGAATACAAGGTTCCGGTTCTTTGCAACATTCATGATGTGCAGCTTGCGACCGAGTTCTGCAGCAAAATCATCGGCTTGCAGGACGGCATCAAAATGTTCGATGGCCCGACCTCGGAAATGAACAAAGAACACCTGGACGATATCTACGCCATGGAGGTGCTCTAGTGAGCCTGACGGCTGACAACGATACCCGCGTTGAGGAAATCATCGCGGCCCGCACCAAGGGCAGGATCAACAGATCGATCCTTTATGGTGTGGTGTTCCTCGCTGTGCTGTGGAGCCTGAAAACCACAGTGGTGGACGACACCGACTGGGAACGGATGGGCTCGGTCTGGGAGGTCTTGGCCTCCATTGGCGAATTCCTCAAGGTTGACTGGGCCCTGCTGCCCCAGCTCTGGCAACCGGCGCTTGAAACCATTCTGGTGGCAACGCTTGGAACCCTTTTGGGCGTGCTCACCTGCATCCCGGCCATATGGTTCGGGGCGCTCAACATCAGCCCGTTCCCGCCGATCACCTATCCCATTGCCCGCCTGATGATGACCCTCTCGCGCTCGATCCACGAGATTGTCTGGGCTCTGTTCTTCGTTGCTTCTGTGGGGCTTGGCGCTCTGGCCGGCGTGCTTGCAATCGCGGTGCGCTCGATTGGCTTCATTGCGAAAATGTCTGCTGAAGCGATCGAGGATCTCGATCCAAGGCCCGTTGAGGCCATCCGGGCGGTGGGCGGCAGTGAGTTTCAGGTCTTCCTCTACGCCATCTTGCCTCAGGTTTTGCCGGCCATGATCAGCGTGATCATTTTCGAGTGGGAGATCAACATCCGGCGCTCTTCCGTGCTCGGGCTGGTTGGGGCGGGCGGGCTTGGTCTGGTGTTCTTCCGCCAGCTCAACACCTTCAACCATGGTGGGGTCACCGCGGTGATCATCGCCATTCTGGTGCTGATTCTGTTTGGTGAAATCATCTCCTACTTCACCCGCAAGGCAATGATCTGATGTCGATATCAGATACATCTCCCGGGACACCGCGCACCTGGCAACGCTTCAAGTTTCCAGGCTCGCTCTACCGCTATTTCGGTTTGCTCTTCGCGTTGGTGTTCCTTGCCTTCTCGGTTGTCTATCTCAATATTCCGCTGGAACGGTTCATCGGCATGTTTGGCCGCATCGGTTCTGTGATCGCCGACCGCTACTATCCGCCGGACCTTGAGTACATCCGGGATGCCGACTATCTCTCCTCGGTGTTCGACACCATTCAGATGGCCTATCTCGGGGCGCTCTTCGGCATGATCATTGCGCTGCCGCTCGGGTGGTTCGGCTCCTACAACATGTCTCCCAACCGGCGGTTCATCTATCCGGTTGCGCGCCTGTTCACCATGAGCGCACGCGCGGTTCACGAGACCATCTGGGCGATCTTGTTCGTCACCATTCTGGGCTTCGGCATGCTGGCCGGCATTCTGGCGCTCACCATGTTCTGCATCGGCTTTGCCGGCAAGCTTCTGGCCGAGGAGATTGAGGGGATCGACATGGGTCCGGTGGAGGCGATCCGCGCCACCGGCGCCGGGGAACTGGCGGTGATGGTCTACGGCGTCTTCCCGCAAGTGCGGGTGGCGTTCACTGGGATCGGGATCTACACCTGGGACGTTGCCTTCCGGGCGGCCACGGTGGTCGGGTTCTTTGGAGCAGGGGGAATGGGCTGGTATCTGAAACGCAACGTGCTGCAAATCGAAACGCAGCGTGTCGCTGCAATCTTGTTGTCGATTGTTGTGCTGGTCTTGCTGTCTGAAGCGGCATCTGCCTGGGCCCGGGCGCGGGTGGCAAAGGCCAAATAATCCGAAGGCAAACAAAGTGGGGACACAAGCGCTGGGAGAAGCACTTGTGTCCGTCACGAACTCTGCATGGGGTCAGGAGCCTGCGGCCACGCAGCGGTTGTGCTTGCGCCACCAGTAGTATGAGTCGCTCCACTGAGCTCTCTTGCGCATGTAGTCGCAGCTGTACCCGCCGGTTTCGACGTTGTGGTAGGCGCTGCCGAAGCCGTAGGTGCCACCTTCGCCGCCGCTGCTGCCGCCGCCATCGCCGCTGCTGCTGCCGCCACCGCTGCCGCCGGCTGTGGCTGCTGCCAGAACGTGTGCTGGTGCGGAAATGATCATCATCGCTGCCGCTGCTGCTACGATAAATGTGGTTTTCGTGGTCATTGTTCGGTTCCTCTAGTGTGTTTGAAGCCGCTGGTTTGTGCGGCGTTGATGAGGAACACTATGGCGGCGGCTTGTATCTGTTGGATTTCTGGAATCGGGGTATTGCGTATCAATTGTTGACGCATGCGTTTCGATTGTTTCAACGCATCAGATGAAGTGTTTCTGTTGGCCAGATTGGTACGTAACAATCAGTGTTTAGAGGTAATGCAGACGCTCGTCCTTGGCCTGTGAGGCTGATTTGTCCTCTGCCTCAAGCGCGTCCTGGTCCTTGCCGCTCAGCTCTGAAAAGTGAGATTTGTTGGGGCAGAAACCCGCTTGGGCCAAATCCAGATCTGGGCCTTTGAGCCATCTCTTGCATTGTCTGGACTCTGAGCAGTTTGAGCAGGCGCGGGCCATGTCGAGCTGGCGCCAACGTTCTCCGGCCAGATCAGCCGGTTCCAGTCCATAGGCTGCAGCCATGGCCTGCATGCGCTCGCCGACGCAGGTCGGGCCTTTCGCGATTTGCAAAAGATCGCCCTTGGAGGCGCCGACGTCGGCCCAGGCCAGTGCGGACATGTTGGTTAGATACGCAGCGTCGCGTTGCTGCCTGAACCATCGCTTCAGTGCCGTTGCCGGTCCAGTCATGACCGCATGTGCCCTTTTCCATCTCAGCCTGCAGGCCGATAAACCCCCACACGAGCCGGAAAACCTTGATCTGGATCAATTGGACCTTGCCCGACCTGGCCTACTGTCGGCAGCCTGAGGAGAATGTGCACATGTTCAAGCTGTTTGAGCCCAAATGCCGACAGTGCGGGGAAATTGGCCAACCGGTTCGCCTCGACCAGACCGAGGAAGAGTGTCGTGTGCAGCATGGCTGCCAGCAGGCGTTTTGTCCCCTGCGTGCCGATCTCAAGCGCTCCAAGCTGGATGAGGCGATGATGCGCAACAAAACCGCCTGAGGCTGTTACTCGGCGGGTGTCTGTGCGCCGCGAAGCTCGTCTTCCAATTGCTCGCCAGCGCGCGCCCGCGGCGTTGAGAGAGGCGCGATCAGCACATAGAAGGCCGGCGTCACCAGCAGGGTGAACAGACCGGCCATGCCAAGCCCGCCAAACACCACCCAACCAATGGCGCTGCGCGCTTCGGCGCCCGGACCACTGCCCAGAATGAGCGGCAACCCGGCCAGCACGGTTGAAACCATGGTCATGGCAATGGGCCGGAGGCGAACGATCGAGGCCTCGCGCACCGCATCCACCACGGCGTGGCCTTTTTCGCGCAGCTGATCTGCAAACTCCACCATCAGAATGGCGTTCTTTGCCATGATGCCGATGAGCATCAGGATGCCGATCTGGCTGTAGATGTTGATCGAGGTGCCGGTGAAGGTGAGGGCGAAGATGGCCGCGCAGACGCCGAAGGGCACGGTCAACAGCACCACCAGCGCGCTGGTGATGCTTTCAAACTGGGCCACCAGAACCAGGAAGACGATGACCATGGCGATGAGGTAGGTGATCTGAACCCCATATGAGGTCTCGTTGAGGGCGGCGGCCTCATCCAGGAACAGGAGACCAATGCCTGGGGGCAGGCTCTTGTCGGCCTCAGCCTGCACCGCATCCACCGCCTCGCGCAGGGAGTAGCCATCGACCCCGTCACCAAAAATCTCCACGGCACGGCGCTGACCATGGCGGTCCAGTTCCGCCGCCACCGCATACTCCTTGAATGTGACGAGCTGCGACAGGGGCACCAGCCGGCCAGCCGATGAGGTGACATAGAGAGTGGTCAGGTCGGATGGGTCATCGATGGCCCCCGCTGTGGCCTGAAGGATAACCGGAACCCGTTCGTCATTGATGCTGAGCTCGGCAACCTCGGACTTGTCCACCAGGGTTTTGAGGGTGGTGCCGAGGGCCTCGATGGGCACGCCCAGGTCTGTTGCCCGGCGGCGATCGATCGAGATGATGATCTGGGGCTGTGTGGCGCGGAACTCGACGCGGAGGTTTTGCACCTGCGGCACGTTCTTCTCCAGGGCCAGCACGAAGGCATCCGCTGCCCCTGCAATGGTTTCGTACTCTGAACCGGTGAGCGCAAACCGGATGCCGCCATCCGCATTGCGCAAGCCCAGGCTGTTGCCGCGCCGCACCCGGGCGCGGGCGCCAGGGATCTGCGCTAGCTTCTTGTTCGCCGCCTTGGCGATGTCGCTTTCAGATTTGCTTCGCTCTGCCCAGTTGACCAAAGGGGCATCGATTTGCCCCCGGTTGGGGTCGTAACGCCCGGTGATGGTGAACAGGCCCTTGGCCGTGCCCTCATCCACAAAGGGCTGCAAAATGGCCTCAACCTTTTCAACCTGCCGGTCGGTATAGTCCAAACCGGTGCCGTCCGGCCCGGTGAGGCGCACGGTAATGAGGCCGCGGTCTTCTTCCGGCACCAACTCCTCACCCAGTTGCTCGTAGGCGATCAGCGCCCCCACAATGACCAGGCAACACAGTCCCAGAACAACCAGCGGCGCTGCAAGGATGCGGCCCAGCAAGGCCGCATAGGTCTTGGCAAGCAGGCTGCTTGGTGGCCCGCCGGTGGCCTTCGGCGCCTGGCGCAGGCGCGAAGCCATCATGGGCACCGCGGTGAGGGCGACGAAGGATGAGATGCACACGGCCACGGCCAGCACGAAACCGAACTCGCTGAACAACCGGCCTGCCTGAGACGGCAGGAACGAGATGGGGGCAAACACCGAGATGAGCGTGGCGGTGGTGGCGATCACCGCAAAGAACACCTGGCGGGTGCCCACCACGGCGGCAGCACGGGGCAGAAGCCCTTCCTGGCGCCTGCGCTGGATGTTCTCCAAAACCACAATCGCATCGTCAACCACCAACCCTGTGGCGAGCACCAGCGCCAGCAGAGTGATGAGGTTGAGCGAGAACCCGAGCAGCCAGATGGCGGCCACCGTTCCGATCAGCGCCACCGGAATGGCAACGGCCGGAATGAGGGCGGCCCGCAATTGGCCGATGAACAGCGCAATCACCACCACAACAATGAGCACGGCCAGGGACAGGCTGATGAGAACCTCGGTGATGGCGCCGCGGATGAAGATGGCATCATCCTGGGTCACCGCAATGTTCAAGGTCTTCAGCCGTGTATTCAGCCGCTCAACCGCGCGTCCGATGTCGCCTGAAATTTGCACTGTGTTGGACTGGGCGCGGCGCACGACCCCTAGGCTGATGACGTTGCGGCCATTGTGCCGGACAATGCTTTCAGGGTCGTCGGGGGAAAAGAACACATGGCCGATGTCCTTGATGCGCACCGGATCGCGGATCACCAGCTGCTCGATGGCGCTGGGCTTGGTCACCGAGGTGTTGGCGCGCACCAGAACTTCCTGCTCGTCGGACTTGAAGCTGCCGGCGGGAATGTCGAAGTCCGCGCTCTGCAGAACCTTGACCACGTCAGCCACGGACAGTTTGTAGCCGGCAAGCCGCAACGGATCGATCACCACCCGCAACACCCGCTTGCGCTCGCCGAACACGTTGACGTCAGCCACGCCTTCAATTGCGGTCAATTCGGGGATCACATCGTTCTCGATCTGGCGGGTCAGGGCATCGATGGAGAGCGTCTCGCTGGAGACCGCGAGGCGCACCACCGCATATGCATCCGCATCGGCCTTCACAACAAACAGGTTCTCTATGCCGTGCGGCAAGTGCCGTTCCACCCGGCTGACCGCCTCGCGCACATCGTTTGCCGCGGCGATCAGATCGACCGAGGGACGGAAGAAGGCGCGCATGCGGAAGTTGTTTTCTTCAGAGGACGAGCGCACCTCCACCACCCCGTTGACGCGGGCGACGGCGCCCTCGATCACGCTTGTGACTTCAGCATCGATGGTTTCGGGCGATCCTCCCGGCAATTCGGCGCGCACGGTGACGATGGGCCGGTCAATGTCCGGCAACTCGCGCACTTCGACCCCGAAGAAGGCCCCCAGGCCGGCCACGATGATCAACAGGTTCATCACGATGGCCAAATAGGGCCGGCGGACGCTTAAACCTGGGAGATCATTGGCCTTGTCCACAGCGGATCAGCCTTCCTTGCTTGCCTTCGGCTTTGCGGAAATGTCTTCGGCAGGCTTCGGTTTGGCGGCATCGGCAGGCTGGAAGCGCACCTTGCGCCCAGGCCGCAGGCGCTGCACACCCTCAACGATCACCTGGTCGCCCGGCGCCACGTCGCCATCCACCAACACCACCGCGTTGAGCCGCTTCACCGTTGTGACCAGGACTTTCCGGGCTGCGCCGTTTTCAACGGTCCACACGTAGCTTTCGCCTTTGCGCCATTGCAAGGAGAGCTCTGGAACCGAGGCGAAGGTTTTGCCCGGCAACAGAAGTTCAACAACGAAGGACATGCCCGGCCGCAACACGTCGTCCTTGTTCGGGATGATTGCGCGCACCGTCATGGTTCGCGACACCGGGTCAATGCGGCTGTCGATATACTGCACCTTGCCGGCGAACTTGGTGCGTTCGTGGCTTGGTGTCACCGCCTCAATCTTGTCGCCGGGGGAAAGGCGTGCGGAAAATCTTTCCGGCACCTCGAACTCAACGAACAGCTCAGCGCGCATGTCAAACGAGGCGATGGGCGTGGCTGCGGTGACCCGGTCTCCCGCCTCAGCCTTCGGCAAACCCAAGACGCCGTCGAACGGGGCGACGATGTTGAGGTCTTGCAGCACTTCCTTGGCCTGGCTGAGTTCGAGTTCCGCCCGCTCGGCCACCACCTTGGCGTCGGTGACATTGGCGCTTGAGTTCACCCGGTTTCGTTTGAGCAGTTCGGAACGCTCCAACAGGCGGCGGGCCTCTTCCAGACGCTTCTCGGCGATCTGGACGGCGAGCTTGGCCCGTTTGCTGTCGAGCTCAAAGATGGTCTGGCCGGCTTTGACCCGTGCGCCGGCGCGCTGGGGGAAGGCCACGATCACGCCGTCGGTCTTGGCGTGGAGCATCACCGAACGGCGGGCACGGGCTGTGCCCACGGCGGTGATCAGCTCGTCGTTACGAACCTGGCCCACACGGGCAACGATGACCGGCACCGCGCGGCTGCCCCGTTTTCTGGCCTTGCCGCCGGTTTTTTCAACCGGCGAGCCCATAAACTGGGCAATGGCCTCCCCAACCGGCGCGCGCACCTGCCACAACGCAGCGCCTGCGATGAGGAGAAGGGCCAGCAGCACGAGCTGAAGCCAGATGGGGACAGATTTTCTCACGGTATTTTGCGTTCCTGCTTGTGGCCTGATTTAAGGCAATCTGCTCTTCAGCATATCATATGGGCAAGTTCTCAAACCAACTGTTTGTGGCATGTTATATAGCCTGAAAATGCAAATTTGTCAAGTTAAATTTTCCTATTTCATATCTGAAGTCAACACCCATTCCTGGCGCGTTCCAGCATAATCGTTGCTTGAACAAGGTGTGATTAGGTGTTAGAAACCCGCAATGATGTTGAAGAATAAATAAGCAATATCAATTACTTATGATAAATTCTCTCTATCGACCGAATTGACCGGCCGCCACTAACACAGAACGGGAACCAATCCAGATGCCAGGTGCCGATGATTTGAAGGGGCTCTTTACGCCGGTTCTTACGCCATTTATCGCGAGCTATGAAGTTGACCGGGACCGCTATGTGAAGTTTTGCAAATGGGTGGTGAGCCAGGGGTCGGGGCTGGCCTGCTTTGGCACCAACTCAGAAGCCAATTCGCTTTCGTTGGAGGAGCGGATTGAATTGCTGGACCGTCTGGTTGAGGCGGGCATTGGGCCGGAAAGGCTGATGCCCGGCACTGGCGCCTGCGCCCTGCCCGATGCGTTCCGGCTGTCTGACGCAGCCGCACGGCACAAGTGCGCGGCCACTTTGATGTTGCCGCCGTTTTACTACAAAGGCGTGTCTGATGAAGGGCTGTTCCGGGCCTATGCCAGCGTGATCGAGCACGTTGGCTCGTCTGACTTGCGCATTTGCCTGTACCATATCCCCCAGGTTTCCGGCGTTCCCATCACGCTCAATCTTATCGAGCAGCTGTTGAAGCGCTATCCCGACACGGTGGTGGGCATCAAGGATTCCTCCGGCGACTGGGCAAACACGAAGGCCATGCTGGATGCCTTCCCGGGGTTCAAGGTGTTCCCCGGCGCGGAAACCTTCCTTCTGGACGGCATGCGCAATGGGGCTGTCGGGTGCATCTCGGCCACGGCAAACATCAATCCGGGCCCGATCGCCGATCTGGCCGCCACCTGGCAGGATGACGATGCCGATGAGAAACAGGCCGCTTTGGATGCGGTGCGCTCTGTGGTGACCGAATATGCGCCCATTCCGGCGCTGAAAGCCACTGTTGCCAAGCATTCCGGCGATGAGGCCTGGCGCACGGTGCGGCCACCATTGGTGGAGCTTGATGCGGAGGCTGCTGCTGGTGTGACCGGCAAATTGGATGCTCTCGGGTTCCAGATGCCGGGCCTGGCGGCGGCTCTAGCCTAAAGAAATACTTGGATATTTTGGCGCTGGTGCGTCTTCTGAGTTGATGAGGGCGCGGCTGAGTGTTAGGACAGTTGTTCTTTAAGAGATAAGTGGCCGGGGATGGGCTTTTACTTTGGGAGGTCCGGCCAAATAAGGGGCTGAGGTTTGATTTGAGTGAAATCAGCCGGTCAGCCTGGATGAAGGGTGAGGTGACCCCAAGTGAATAGAACCAGCTTCGCTTTGGCGCGAACTGTGCTGCTGGCTGTCGTGTGTTGCGTTATGCTGGCACTGCCCGGCAAGGCGTGGGCTGGGCCCTATATCGTCTATGATCCGGCGACCGGGCAGGTTCTGTCCCAGAAAGATGCCGGCAAACCTTGGTATCCCGCCTCTCTCACCAAACTCATGACGGCTTACGTCACCTTCCATGCCATCAAGGAAGGCGGCCTCAAGCTCAGCGACAAGGTGGTCATGTCGCCGCGCGCGGCCGCAGAGCCGCCCTCCAAGCTGGGCCTCTTGCCGGGGCAATCCATCACGCTGGGCCTGGCCTTGAAAACGTTGCTTGTGCGCTCCACCAACGATCTGGCGGTGGCCATTGCCGAACGGGTCGGGGGCGATGTTGAGCGCTTCGTGCTGTTGATGAACCACACGGCGAAAAACCTGGGCATGACGGCGACGAACTTTGCCAATCCCCATGGCCTGCCGGACCCGCGCCAAATCACCTCGGCCCGGGACATGGCCATATTGGGCGGGCGGATCGTTCGCGAGTTCCCGCAATACAACAGCTATTTCAACTCCAGATCCGTGAAGGTGGGCCGGCGCACCCTGTCGAACCGCAACAATGCGTTCTTGAACAGCTGGAAAGCGGCCGATGGCCTGAAAACCGGCTATGTGTGCAACTCAGGCTCCAACCTGGTGGCCAGCGCCACGGTGAACGGCAAGCGGCTCATTGCGGTTGTTCTGGGCGCCCGGAACGGCGGCCAGCGGGCAGCCACCGCCAAGAAGATACTGGAAGCTGCAACGGGCCAGGCGGCCCCGCGCGTCGCCTCTGCGGCCTCGGCCGAAAACGACGATTACGATGAAGGCTACAGCGCCAAGACCCTCGCCGTGTTCAAGGGCGTGCCGGTTGAGAGCGTGCGCAACCACGGATTTTCCGCCGTCAGCCTTCCCAAGGACATGGCGCCGGTCGTGTGCAAGCACCGGGCGTCATGGCGCAGCATCCGGCCCTATCGGCTGAAGCGGAAATGGACCGCATCCTTCGGCACCTACGAGCGCCCCGGCGCCGCCTATAAGCTCTTGCGCACGCGCTTGCTCAACTCGCTGAACGTTGTGCACGGCGGAAATCACGGCCTGATCAGACTGCGCCCCAAGAAAGCCTATATCGCCGCATTGGGAAATCTCTCCAAGGACCAGGCCACCCGGCTGTGCAGTCATTTCCAGGCAAAGTCCAAGGCCTGTCAGGTGCTGGAGCCAACCTATATGGCGCGCTTGTCGGATCAGGACAATGCCTATCATTCCCGCTTGGAGGCCAAGCGCAAGGCGGCGGCCAAGAAGCGCAAGCTGCGCAGGAAAAAGAAGCGCAAGAGCCGCAAAAGGAAACGCCGGAAAAAGAAGCGCAGAGCCAAAGCCAAGCGTTGACGGCCACTTCACACTGCAGGGTGACGTTATGACGGACACAGCGAGCAAAGCCCCGATCCCTCTTTCCGTGCTGACCGGCTTTTTGGGCGCCGGCAAGACCACAGTTTTGAACAAGCTTCTGCAGGATCCCGGCATGGCGGGAACTGCGGTCATCATCAATGAATTCGGCGAAATCGGCCTCGACCATCTGCTGGTTGAGACCGCCGATGAGAACGTGATGGAGATGTCGTCGGGCTGCTTGTGCTGCACTATCCGCGGCGATCTGATCGACACCATGGAAGACCTGATGAAGCGCCGGGACGAGGGCACCATCATGGCGTTCGACCGGGTGATGATCGAAACCACAGGCCTGGCGGACCCGGCCCCCATTCTGCACACCATCATGAACCATCCCTGGCTGGTGGCGCGCTACCGGCTTGAATCGGTGATCACGATCGTTGATGCGGTGAACGGTGAAGCCACCCTCGATGCACACGGTGAATCGGTGAAGCAGGTTGCGGTCGCCGACCGTCTGGTGCTGTCGAAGGCGGATCTGCTGGTGGGGATTGAGGGCGAGGAGAGCCTTGAGTCCCTCATTGTCCGCCTGCGCAAGCTGGCCCCTGCGGCGCGGATAATGGACACGCTCAGCGGTGAGGCAACGCCGGCGAACCTGTTCAATGCCGGGCTCTATGATCCTGAAAGCAAATCGCCGGATGTGAAGCGCTGGCTGGCCGAAGAGGCTTATGGCTCTGACGGCAAAGGCCGCAGGCGGCGCAGCGGACATCATCATCACGGCCATGACCACCATCATGATGTGAACCGCCATGACGATCACATTAAGGCGTTCTGCATTGCCGCCGATGAGCCGATCAGCGCCACCTCGTTTGATCTGTTCCTGGAACTCTTGCGCTCCTATCACGGGCCCAACCTCTTGCGCATGAAGGGCATTGTGAAGGTTGAGGAAGATCCCGAACGCCCCTTCATCATTCACGGGGTGCAGCATGTGTTCCATCCGCCGGTGCAGCTGGAGGCCTGGCCCGATGAAGACAAGCGCTCGCGCCTGGTGTTCATCACCCGGGATGTGGAGAAAGCTGAACTGGAGAAGCTTTTCACCGCCTTCACCGACCGGACCCAAGGGGCCGGCGCGGCGTTTCGTGACGAGACCCTCTCCTTGCGCAGCGGGGGCTTGTTGGACCAGTGAGCCTGAGACTTTACGGCCTGAAAAACTGCGACACCTGCCGCAAGGCGCTGAAGGCGTTTGGTGCGGTTGGCAGGGAGTATGAATTTGTGGATGTGCGCACCGACGGGGTGAGCGCAGAGCAGATCGCCGCCTGGGCCGGCGCCGTGGGGTGGGAGAAGCTGCTGAACACCAAGTCCACCACCTGGCGCGGCTTGCCGGACGGCGAGAAGCACGATGTGGATGAGGGCAAGGCGGTGGTGCTGATGGCCGAGCACACCACGCTTGTGAAACGCCCTGTGATCGAGGCGGACGGCGCGGTGACCGTCGGTTGGACCGCAGATGTGCAAGCCGGTCTTGGCTTAGGCTGAGGCGTCAAACCCTCTAAGTCTGCCAGTGTCTGGCGTCTGATCCCCCCCCCTCCCGCCGCCCGTTTCTCCCTCCCGTGCCCGTTTCCTCTTCCCGCGCCCCTGCGAAAGCAGGGGCCCATGGCTCCGAGCGGACCGCTGGCACTGAGATGTGGATCCCTGCTTTCGCAGGGATGCGGGCTCTCCCTCGTCATCCTGGAATTTTGCGCAGCAAAATATCCGGGATCCAGGGGCCGCACAGCGCAAAGCCCAGCCGCCCCTGGATCCCTGCCTGCGCAGGGATGACGGAGGAGATAGGGATAACGGAGGAGATGGAGCACGGTCGACCGTCTGCGCAGGGATTCGGGGTAGAAAGAAATCGTCACACGGATCAGAGAAGAGAAACGCTCAGACCTTGCGGATCTCAAAGATGTACAGCTCATCGCGCTGGCTTTGGCGCACCAGCTCATGGCCGCTTTCGGCGCAGAAATGCGGGAAATCGATCACCGCCATGGGGTCTGTGGCTTCAACCCTGAGCACCGCGCCGGGGCTTAACGACTGCAGCCGCTTGCGCGCCTTCAACACAGGCAAAGGGCACTTCAGGCCGCGCGTGTCCAGAGTGTCTGACGGGCTTGTGTTCAATTTGCTGCCGGTTTTCATTGCTTGCACGCTCATTGGTCGCAAATTACAGTTTTTCGCCGTTATGGGTAGAGGATGGTACCCCATTCTTCGCCTATACCTTAAGTGAATCAATCAATCGGCTGGCCGGTTTCATTGGATCCCACCTGTGGTATACCACATACCAGTGCCGTTAAAAGTCCTTTGGATATCTCATGAACAAGCATCAACCCAGTTCTGAATTCAAGCCCTTGCGCCCTGGCCGCGGCAAGGGCGGCAGGCGCAAGGCGAAGGGCTATCCCAAAGGCCGGCAGCTCGATGTTTCTGCCCTTGCAGAGGTTCAGGCGCTGCTCGGTGACCGTGAGGTGCAGCGCGATCATCTGATCGAATATCTGCACCTGTTTCAGGACAGATACGGCCATCTTTCCGCGGCCCATATGGCGGCATTGGCGAGCCACATGCGCATTCCCATGGCGGAGGTTTATGAGGTCGCCACCTTCTACGACCATTTCGATGTTGTGAAGGAAGGCGAGGATGCGCCGGCTGAAGTGACGATCCGGGTTTGCGGCTCGCTCTCGTGCGCCCTGGCCGGGTCGGAAGAGCTGATTGCCGATCTGAAGCGCAAAGCGGGCAAAGACGTGCGCGTTGTGCATGCACCTTGCATGGGCCGCTGCCACTGTGCGCCGGCCGCAGCCGTCGGCAAGAACTACATGGACCATGTGACCACCGAAAGCCTGCTCGGCGCGGCTGAGGCGCGGGACGTGAAGCCACACGTTGAGGATTACCAAAGCCTGGAGGCCTACAAGGCCGAGGGCGGCTACGGCATGCTGGAAGCCTGCCGGTCCGGCGGCAAGACGCCCGACGGCGTGATCGAAGAACTGCTCGAAGCCGGCTTGCGCGGCCTTGGCGGCGCGGGCTTTCCGTCCGGCCAAAAGTGGAAATTCGTGCGCATGGAGCAAGGTCCCCGCTACATGTGCATCAACGGCGATGAAGGCGAGCCGGGCACGTTCAAAGACCGGTTCTATCTGGAAACCCGTCCCCACCAGTTCCTGGAAGGGATGCTGATCGGCGCCTGGGGCGTGGAGGCGGAACGCGTCTACATCTACATGCGCGACGAATATCCCACGGTGCTGAAAATCCTCGCCGACGAGATCAAGGCCATCGAGCATGCCGGTATCGTGGAGCCTGGATATGTGGAGCTGCGCCGCGGCGCCGGCGCCTATATTTGCGGCGAAGAGAGCGCCATGATCGAATCCATCGAAGGCAAACGCGGCCTGCCCCGGCACCGCCCGCCCTTCGTGGCCCAGGTTGGCGTATTTGGCCGCCCCACCCTGGTGCACAATGTGGAAACGGTCTACTGGATGCCGGAAATTCTGGCCAAGGGCGCAGACTGGTTCTCGTCCCAGGGCAAAGAGGGACACAAGGGCGCGCGCTCTTATTCCGTGTCGGGACGGGTGAAGAACCCCGGCGTGGTGCTGGCCCCGGCCGGTGTCACCGTGAACGAGTTGTTCAATGATTATTGCGGCGGCATGCTGGAGGGGCACACCTTCAAGGGCTATCTGCCCGGCGGTGCGTCCGGCGGCATCCTTCCGGCCGCCCACGGCGATGTGCCGCTCGATTTCGGCGGCCGGCTGGCGGAACTGGGCTGCTTTGTGGGCTCCCACGCGGTTGTGGTGATGTCGGACAAGGACGACATGCGCGATGCGGCGCTGAACCTTCTGCACTTCTTTGAAGACGAAAGCTGCGGCCAGTGCACCCCGTGCCGTGTGGGCTGCGAGAAGGCCACCAAGATCATGACGGGCGGCGATTGGGACCAGGGTCTTCTGACTGAGCTTTCCGGCGCCATGATGGACGCCTCCATCTGCGGCCTCGGCCAGGCGGCGCCCAACCCCATTCTTACGGTCATGAAATACTTCCCCGAGGAGTTCAAATAATGACCGGCACAATCACCTTCTCCCTCAACGGCAAAGATGTAACCGCCGAGCCCGGCGAAACCATCTGGCAAACCGCAAAGCGGGAAGGCACGGATATTCCGCATTTGTGCTGGAAGGATTCTGCCGGCTACCGCGCCGACGGCAACTGCCGGGCCTGCATGGTGGAGATCGACGGCGAGCGCACCCTGGCCGCCTCCTGCATCCGCACCCCCACCGAAGGCATGGTGGTGAAGTCTGAGAGCGAGCGGGCCGTCAAGTCCCGCGACATGGTGTTCGAACTCCTGATGGCCGACCAGCCCGCCAAGGAAGACGCGCATGACAGCGTTTCGTCGTTCTGGTCGTGGGCCGATGCCATGGGCGTTGACGCCAGCCGCTTCCCCGAGCGCAACTCGCCGGCACCCGACGCATCGCATCCGGCCATGCGGGTGAACTTGGATGCTTGCATCCACTGTAATCTGTGCGTGCGCGCCTGCCGCGAGGTTCAGGTCAACGACGTGATCGGCATGGCCGGCCGCGGTTCGAACGAGAAGATCGTCTTTGATTTCGACGACCCCATGGGCCAGTCAACCTGCGTGGCGTGCGGCGAGTGCGTGCAAGCCTGCCCCACCGGTGCGTTGATGCCCGCGTCCATCGTGGACGAAGAGGGCCGTGGGGCCCGCACCTCAGATGATGAAGTTAATTCAGTGTGCCCCTATTGCGGGGTGGGCTGTCAGATCACCTACAAGCTGCGCGAGGGCAAGATTGCCTGGGTTGAAGGGCGCGGCGGACCGGCAAACGAAAACCGGCTGTGCGTGAAAGGCCGTTTCGGCGTTGACTATGTGGCCTCGCCCGAACGCCTCACCAAGCCGTTGATCCGCAAAGAGGCCGTCGCCAAGAGCCCGCACCCGGACATGGACCCGACCCGGCCGCTGGACAATTTCCGCGAAGCCACCTGGGAAGAAGCTCTTGAGCTTGCGGCCAGCGGCATCAAAGCCGTTCGTGATGGCGAGGGCAAAGGCAAGGGCCGCAAGGCGCTGGCCGGCTTCGGTTCAGCCAAGTGCTCCAACGAGGAAGCCTATATCTTCCAGAAACTCGTGCGCGCCGGCTTTGGTTGCAACAATGTGGACCATTGCACCAGGCTGTGCCACGCCTCCTCGGTGGCCGCCCTCATGGAGACCATCGGTTCAGGCGCGGTTACGGCGCCTTTCACCGCGGTGCGCGACAGCGACCTGATCATCGTCATCGGCTCAAACCCAACCGGCAACCACCCGGTGGCCGCCACCTACTTCAAGCAGGCCGCCAAACGCGGCGCCAAGCTGATCTTGATGGACCCGCGCGGCCACGAGCTCTCAAAGCATGCCACCCACACGCTGCAGTTCAAGCCGGGCGGCGATGTCTCCATGCTCAACGCCATGATGAATGTGATCGTGGAAGAAGAGCTCTACGACAAGCAATACATCCAGGCCCACACAGACGGTTTTGAGAAGCTGAAAGCCCACCTGGCAAACTACACGCCGGAGAAGATGTCGGAAATTTGCGGCATCGAGCCCGATGTGCTGCGCGACGTGGCGCGGACCTATGCCCGGGCCGAGGCGGCGATCATTTTCTGGGGCATGGGCGTGTCGCAACACGTGCACGGCACCGACAATGCCCGCTGCCTGATCTCGCTTGCCCTGATGTGCGGCCAGACCGGGCGCAAGGGCACCGGGCTCCATCCGTTGCGCGGCCAGAACAATGTGCAGGGCGCATCCGATGCCGGGCTCATTCCCATGGTGTTCCCGGACTATGCCAAGGTGGGCGAGGACACCAACCTCAACAAGTTCGAAGAGCTTTGGGACGCCAAGCTTGATCCCGAGCCCGGCCTGACCGTGGTTGAGATCATGGACGCGGTGCATGAGGGCGACATCATGGGCATGTATGTGCTTGGCGAAAACCCCGCCATGTCCGACCCCGATGCCGGCCATGCGCGCGAGGCCCTGGCCAAGCTCGACCATCTGGTGGTTCAGGATATTTTCCTAACCGAAACCGCCATGTTCGCCGACGTCATTCTGCCGGCCACCGCCTGGCCGGAGAAGGATGGCACGGTGTCGAACACCAACCGCACGGTGCAAATGGGCCGCAAGGCGATCGATGCGCCCGGCGAGGCCAAGCCTGACTGGTGGATCACCCAGGAACTGGCAAACCGCATCGGGCTGAACTGGGCATATGAAGGCCCGGCCGACATTTTCGCTGAAATGAAAGAGGCCATGCCGTCCCTTGACAATATCACCTGGGACCGTCTGATGGTGGAGAGCGCCGTCACCTATCCTTGCCTTGGCCCGGACCAGCCGGGCGAAGACATTGTGTTCAGCGACCGGTTCCCGACGGCGGACGGCACCGGCACCTTCGTGCCGGCAGAGGTCATTCCGCCAGATGAGCAGCCTGATGCGGACTATCCGTTCGTGCTCACCACCGGGCGCCAGCTGGAGCATTGGCACACCGGGTCCATGACCCGCCGGGCCAGCACACTGGATGCCATCGAGCCGGCCCCGACGGCGCAGCTCAGCCCGGTCGACATGCAGAAGTTCGGCCTTGAGGCCGGCGACTTCGTGCGCATCGAGACCCGCCGGGGTGTGATCGAGCTTGCCGCAAGAACCACGGGCGGCATTCCTGAGGGCGTGGTGTTCCTGCCGTTTGCCTATGTGGAAGCGGCGGCCAACCTTCTCACCAACCCGGTGCTGGACCCCTTCGGCAAGATCCCGGAGTTCAAGTTCTGCGCAGCGCGGATTGAGCCTTTGAAGGTGGCTGAAGCGGCGGAGTAGGGTTTTCACTCCCCACGTCCCTGCGAAAGCAGGGGCCCATCGCCCGAAGCGTGCGGCTGGCTCGCATGGATCCCTGCTTTCGCAGGGATGCGGGGGAAGTGAGGTGGATGCGGGCTGGAAGCCCTGTCGGGTCTGTTCCTCCCGAACAGGTGCCCCACAAAGCCGCCCCATAGGTGTGGCCAATTTTGGACATTGTTCGGCAGGTCTTCGTGCGGCGAAATGATTTCGCATTCCACGATCCGTTGGTTCGGCAAGTGCCTCCATCACGATGGGTATGAGGATGCAATTTTACCACCCTCAAATCGCCCAATCGGACGCAGTAAATGAGACCCAGATCAATTCGTGCCCAGTTGCTGCTCTCTTCCGCGTTGGTTGGCACCGCCCTTATCTGCACCATTCCAAGCGGGGCAGCTTTTGCTCAGGAAGTCATCGACGGCGGTGAAATCGTCACGCTGCCGGGAGACCGGCCAGATCCTTGGGTCATATCCGGCGATGGTACGCTCACGATCGGCTTGGCAAGCATGGGCCGGCTGACCGTGCGGAATGGCGGTTCTGTTATGGCAAGCAGATCCACCTTTTTAGGTTTTCAAGCCGGGGCCACAGGAGGCCTTACGGTTGACGGCGCTGGAAGCCGCCTGGAGACAGGTAATTTGGTTGTCGGCACCAACGGTTCCGGTGTGCTTGCAATTCAAAATGGCGCTGAGGTTCATGCCGACGATCTCAGTGCTGTCGGCACTCTTGGCGGTTCTCAAGGCACAGCCACTGTAACGGGCGCTGGAAGCAGTTTGTTTTTTGAGGCGATGTTCTGGGTTGGCCGTAGCGGGGCCGGAACTCTAACCATCGCAGAGGGCGGCAGGGTCGTCAGTGAGGCAGGTGGAAGAATCGGCGAGTTGCCGGGCTCTTCCGGTGCCATCACCGTAACGGGCAACGGTAGCCACTGGGAGAGCAGGGCTTTTCTCACCGTCGGCAACGCAAAAGGCGGGGATGGCTTTTTGACCGTTCAAGAGGGCGGTTTGGTTACGACCGGTACTGCCGTATTGGGTGTTGAGCCCCAGCCCACGTCCCCTGGAATAAACGGCACCGTCGCGACGGTTCTGGTCACGGGGATGGGCAGCCGCTTCGAAATTCGAGACGGGCTCTACATCGGCGACGGCGTCGCAGGGACGTCTATACTGACAGTGAAGGATGGCGGTTTTGTCTCCGCAGGAGATGTCATTATTGGAACACTTGCCGGCGGTACTGGAATTTTGAATATCGGCGCAGGATCGGGCGAGGCGGCCAGCGCCCCTGGCCGGTTTGAAACCCCAACACTTGTGTTTGGTGATGGGGCGGGCACCCTTAACTTCAATCACACCGGCACGGCGCATGAGTTTGCCGCTGCGGTCTCCGGCTCCGGTGACATCAACAATATGGCGGGCACGACGGTTCTCAGCGGCGACAGTTCCGGGTTCACAGGGCTGGCGGACGTAACGGGCGGTGATTTAAGGATCAACGGCACGCTGGGCGGTCAGGCACGGATCAGCGCCGGCGGTACGATCAGCGGCATCGGATCCTCCGGCAGCCTTGAGGCCAATGCGGGCAGCACCATTGCGCCGGGCGATGGCGGGATCGGGACGCTGACTGTTGCCGGTGATGCCGCCTTCAATGATGGCGCGACTTTTGCGGTGGATATTGCCCCGGACGGGTCGAGCGACCGCCTTGCGGTGACCGGCACGACGGTGATCTCCGATAGCGGGACCACTTTGCAGGTTTCAGGCGCCCCCGGCGATTACCCATTGACCAACACCTATACCGTGCTGACCTCTGACGGCGGCATCGACGGGCAGTTTGCAAGCGTTCAGGACAATCTGCCCGATATCGATCTGGAGGCGATCTATCAGCCCGATGCCGTCCAGTTGAGATACTTTCAGACCTCTCGCCTGACCTCGCCCAAACAGCTCCATCCCTCCGCGCAGGCGGCGGCGCTGGATGCTTCGCGTCTGTTTGCCCAAACCATGCGGCGGCGCAGCGGGCTTTATGCGGGCGCAAACGCAGAGACCCGCAGCTTCACATCGAATGCCGCCCTGTCTGCCGGCGAGGCCGGGCAAACCCACCTGCTCACCGGTTCGGCCCTGCACAACCTCGCCGTTTGGAGCGCGGCCATGGGGGAGACCTCCAAAACAGCATCATCCGGACAGACACCGGGGTGGAAAGCCCTCTCCGGCGGCTTTGCCTTTGGGCTTGAGCACCGGTTTGATGATTTTGACGGGGTCGTCGGCCTCGCCGGCGCCACGACCAGCACAAAGGTAGACAGCGGCGCGTCCGACGCTGACGTGAACGCCTGGTACGCGGGGGCATACGGAACCGTGGATGTGGGCGGCCTGGCCCTGTCCGGCGCCCTGTCCTATGCCTGGCAGACATACAAGTTCGACCGGCAGGTGCCGGTTGCCGGTGCCGCCAGCAGGGCACGCGGCAAGGCCGACGGCACGGCTCTGACAGTATCCGGTGAAGCATTTTACGACTTTGCCGGCCAGGCCGGCTTCGGCGGTCTGCGCGCCGGCCCTCTGGTCACCCTTGAAACGGTTGTTTCCAAGCGCGACGGGTTTTCGGAGACCGGCGCGGGCGTGCTCAATCTCACTGTCGCCGATGAGACGGCCCACAAGACCGTTAGCGGCCTTGGGATTGCCGTGGGGGCAGATCACAGCTTTAGCGGGATGCGCCTCAGCGCCGATGTCCGTCTTGCCTGGGAACATGTGTTCGGCGACCGGGCGGTGGTCGCCGCCTCGGCGATCCCGGTTGCCGGGGCAACCTTTGCCGCCTCTTCTGCCCCCACCGACCGGGACCGGCTTGCGGTTGGCCTGGGCGGGGCCTTGCATGTGTCGAGCCGTGTTTCGGCCCATGTCCGCTATGATGGCGGCTTTGCCGGCTCCACAACCGATCACAGCGGATCGGCTGGCCTGACATTCATGTTCTAGCACCTGCTCCTTCCCGCATCCCTTCCCATCCGCGCATCCTTCCCCATCCCCGCATCCCTGCGAAAGCAGGGATCCAAGCAGACTGCCCGCACGCTCCGAGCCATGGGCCCCTGCTTTCGCAGGGGCGCGGGGGGGGGGGATGACGGAGGAGAGTACGTTAACACTGGCGCCCATTCGCCCCCCTCAACACTTGACCTTACCGGGCCAATGGCGTTTGTTGGCGGCCAGAACCCGCGCGCCTAGAACGCACGTGGAAAGTGGAGAACCCAAATCCGGGTGGGGAAGCGTTTAATCTCTCGATAACGAGAGGCAAACAGGGAGTAAGACCTTTGCGTAAAATCAGCAAAATTCTGGCCGGCGCATGTGCAGCGGCATTGATGAGCACAACCGCTGCCGTGGCAGCGGACAAGATCAAAGTCGGCATCATCACCACCCTCGTGAAGGGCCCGGTGGTGCTCGGCAAGGAACAGATGAACGGCTTCAATCTGGCGCTGAAGCATCTGGGCAACAAGCTCGGCGGCCTGCCGGTTGAGCTGCATGTGGAAGACGACAGCGTGAACCCCGCCGTGGGCAAGCAAGCTGCCGACAAGCTGGTGAAGCAGCACAATGTGGACGTGGTCACCGGCGTGATCTGGAGCCACGTGCTTCTGGCCACCCAAAAGACCATTCTGGATGCCGGCAAAATCTTCATCAGCGCCAATGCGGGCCACTCCAAAATGGCCGGCAAGCTGTGCCACAAGAACTTCTTCAACACCTCCTGGCAGAACGACACGGTGCCCATGGCGCTGGGTGAGGTTTTGAACGCGGAAGGCGTCAAATCGATCTACATCATGTCGCCGAACTATGCGGCCGGCAAGGATATGGCCACCGGCGTTGAGCGCACCTTCAAGGGCGAGATCAAAGGCAAGGACTTCACCAAGTGGGGCAAAGATGCCCAGCTCGACTTCCAGGCTGAATTGGCCAAAGCCAAAGCCTCTGGCGCAGAGGCGATGTTTGCGTTCTACCCGGGCAAAGCCGGCGGCGCCTTCGTCAAGCAGTTCGGCCAGGCCGGCCTGCGCGACAGCATGAAGCTTTTCACCGTGTTCACCGTGGACGGCATCTCGCTGCCGAAGTTCCAGGCGGCCAAGATGGAAGCCGTGCTCGGGTCCATCGACACCATGCACTGGAACGTGGATTTCGAGAACGACCAGAACAAGCGCTTCGTAGCGGATTTCCGCAAAGAGCATAAGCGCTATCCGAGCTTCTATGCGGCCCAGGCCTATGACACCATGTTCCTGCTGGACAGCGCGGTGAAGGAAATCGGCGGCAAGATCGAAGACACCGATGCCTTCCGGGCAGCCCTGGCGAAAGCGAACTATGCTTCGGTGCGCGGACCTTACAAATATGGCAACAACCATTTCCCGGTTCAGAACTTCGTTCTGCGTGAAGTGGTGAAGGGCGAAGACGGCGCCTGGACCCACAAGACCAAACAGGTGGTCTTGAAGGACTTCGTCGATCCGCACGCCAAAGATTGCAACATGTAGTCTTGAGCACATTCTAAAACGCGGGCGGGACGTCAAAACTCCCGCCCGTTTTGGTTTTTCGAGCTGTTGCCCTCGGCCTTGAGCCGGGGGTCCAGGTCCGAAAGACTTGAGCGGTCAACATGGGTCCTCGGCTCAAGGCCGAGGACGGCAGTCGTCAGGAGGGTTGCATGAAGGTTTTAATCGCCGGCGGCGGCATTGGCGGGTTGGCGCTGGCGCTGAGCCTGCACCAGAAGGGCATTGCCTGCGAGGTGTTTGAACGCTCCAGCGAAATCCGCGAGCTTGGGGTGGGCATCAACACCCTGCCGCACGCCATCAAGGAGTTGGCTGATCTGGGTCTCCTTGAGGCCCTGGATGAGGCGGCTATCCGCACCTATGAGCTGATCTACCAGAACCGGTTGGGCCAGGAGATCTGGCGCGACTTGCGCGGGCTCCATGCAGGCATTGAGTACCCGCAATTCTCAATTCACCGGGGCAAGCTGCAAGGGGTGCTGCACAAGGCGGCATTGGCGCGCATTGGGGCTGACAACATTCACCCCGCTCACGAGCTCACCGGCTTTGACCAGGACGATGAGGGGGTGACGGCCACCTTCTCCTTGCGTGATGGCGGCGAGGAGACGCGCCGGGTGCGCGGCGATGTTTTGATCGCTGCTGACGGCATCCATTCTGTGGTGCGCTCCACGTTCTATCCCCAGGAGGGGCCTCCGGCCTGGAACGGCATCATGCTGTGGCGCGGCGCCACCGAGTGGCCGCCCTTCCTCACTGGCGAGAGCATGGTGATCTCCGGCGGCATGGATGCCAAGCTGGTGCTTTATCCGATTTCCCGGGACACAGATGACAAAGACAAGGTGTTGATGAACTGGGCGGTGGCGGCCAAGCTGGGCGATGCCAACTCAAAGCCGCCCCGGCGCGAGGACTGGAGCCGCGAGGGCAAGCTGGAAGAGCTCCTGCCGTTTGTGGAGGACAAGTTCTCGCTGGACGTGCTGGACCCGTTGGCGCTGATCAAGGCCACGGGCACGTTTTATGAGTATCCCATGTGCGACCGGGACCCGGTGCCGCAGTGGTCGTTCGGGCGGGTGACGCTGATGGGCGATGCGGCGCACCCGATGTATCCTGTGGGCTCCAACGGGGCCTCGCAAGCGGTGCTGGATGCGCGCTGCCTGGCCGAACGGTTGGCAGAGGGCGGCGATGTGGTGGCTGCGCTCAAGGCCTATGAGGGCGAGCGCTTGGAGACCACGGCGGAAATCGTGCGCACCAACCGTTCGGGCGGGCCTGAGCGGGTGATCGACCTGGTGAACGCCCGGGCGCCCGATGGCTTTGAGAGCTTGCATGATGTGGCGAGCCATGAGGAGCTGGAGGGCGTTGTGAAGGGCTATTCTCAGCTGGCTGGGTTTTCCACCGAGGCGGTGAACACCAAGGGGTAGGTTTCGCTCTCCCCCTCTGTCCCGCATTCCTGCTCTTCTTTCTTTGTCATCCCCGCGAAAGCAGGGATCCAGGGGCGGCTTGCTTTGAGTTGTCTGGCCCCTGGATGCCTGCCTGCGCAGGCATGACGGCATCCACCTCACTTTCCCCCGCATATGTATAGACATAAAGAACATGAAAAGTGACAACTGCCACTTGTCACAATACCCCCAAATTACGAAACGAACCCAAATTCGCGTAACGCTCTGATATCAGATCGAAATTCGGACTATTTGACCTTTAGGGGTGAGAATTTTGTTCATATTCGGTTTTGCTGATCTAACCCTCTTCAGGCGGCGGAAGGAAATGCACGTTGTGCTCACCAGCCAGCCGCACCACCTCGCCGGGATCGGCCACACCGCTGATCTTCTGGAACAGATCCCAGAGCTTCTGGGTGGGCGAGACCCAGAATACGCATTCCACGTCCGCATCCGACTTGTTGAAGATGCCATGGGCAATGCCGCGGGGCAGGCGGATCAAGTCACCCGTAGTGGCCGAGGCATCGGCGCCGTCCAGGAACAGGTCGAAGCGGCCGTTCAGCATGTAGATGAACTCATCCTGGTCGGGATGAATGTGCGGCGGAACGAAGGTGCCGGGAGGGAACGTGGCATGCCAGGAGAACGAGCTTTCGCACAGTTGCATGGGCACATAGGTTTGGCCGAGAATGTTCCAACTGATCCCCTCAATGCCCTCACCTGATGGGGTTACGCCGGCTGTCATCTCTTGCATGGATTGCTCCTCCCTTAAGGTCTTGGTTTTGTCTATCTTTGCAACTGAGGCGCCAGCTTGCAAGCGGCTTACTGCAGGGCGGCTCGAAGCTCGTCCGGCAGGGCAATGGCCTTGATCCCGCCTGGGGCGTTCTGATCTGCCGCAAAGCAGCCGCGAACCTCGTGGCCGGAACAAATCTGCGTATCGCCGCGGCGGAACACGTGCTCAACTGTGAAGGTGCGGCTGGTCAGTTTGCCGATCTGGCTTTCCGCCTCCAGCACGTCGTCAAACCTGGCCGGCGCGGTGAACCGCGCCCCGGTGTCGATCAGGCCGCAGCCGATAATGCCGAAGCGTTCGGCGAGCTCCCGGTGGCTCAAGCCCCGTGCGATGAGGAGGGCATGGCTGCAGGCGTCGAACCAGCGGTAGAAGTTGGGATAGAAGACAATTCCGGCCGGGTCGCAATCGCCCCACCCCACTTCAATTTGGCGCAAATGTCTGGTTGCGGTGCTCAAAGCCCTATGCTCCTGTTCAAGTAAGGCATATGCCGGAAATCAATTGCACTGTCGAGGGAGGCCTTGGTGAAGATCGCGATCGTGGGGGCAGGGCCTGCCGGGCTCTATTTTGCCTATCTGATGAAAAAGGCTGATCCGGCGCATGACATTCTGGTGCTTGAGCAGAACCAGAAAGGCGCAACCTATGGCTTCGGCGTGGTTTTCTCTGATGCCGCGCTCACCCACCTGGAGGATGCCGACGACGCCTTCTATGCGGCCTTGGATGCGCGGGCCGAGCATTGGGACGATCTGACCATCGTCCACCGCGGCGAGCGGGTGCCGATTGACGGCAACGGGTTCTCGGGCATCTCACGCCTGGCCCTGTTGGAGATCTTGCAAGACCTCTGCGCAGAGGCCGGTGTTGAGGTTTGCCATGGCGAAACCATCGAAGACCTCGAGCGGTTTGACGATTGCGACCTGGTGGTTGGTGCCGATGGGGTCAACTCAACCGTGCGGCGGCTGCTCGATGCGCGGTTTCAGCCTCAGGTCTCTGAATTGACGAACCGGTTCATCTGGTATGGCACCGGCAAGGTGTTCCCAACGCTCAGCCTGACGTTCCGGTCCCATGACACCGGAAGCTATGTGGCGCACCATTACCGCTATGCCCCCGACAAGAGCACCTTCATTGTGGAATGCGATGCCGAGACCTTTGAGAGGGGAGGGTTTGAGCAGATGGAGCCTGAAGCCTCCCGCCGCCTGTGCGAGGAGATCTTTGCCTCCGATCTGGAGGGCCATCCCCTGATCTCCAACACTTCGATCTGGCGGCGCTTTCCCGTGCTCACAAACGCCAACTGGCGCGCCGGGAACACGGTTCTGATCGGAGATGCGCTGCGCTCGATCCATTTTTCCATCGGCTCAGGCACCCGGCTTGCCATGGAGGATGCCATTGCGCTGTTCCAGGCCTTTCAGAAGCAACCCGGCAAGGTTTCAGACGCCCTGGATCTGTTCATTGAGGGCAGGAAACCGCAAGTGGAAAAACTGCTGTCGGGAGCGCGGGGCTCCTATGAATGGTATGAGGAGTTTGCCTCTCGCCTTGCGCTGGATCCCATGGCTTTGGCATACGACTATATGACCCGCTCTGGCCGGGTCAGCGAGGAAAGGTTGGCCAAAATCGCGCCACGCTTCACGAATGCGTGGAGAGCACAAAGGAGCAGCGCGCCGCCGGTTCTCAGGTGAGAAAATCCGTGCTACATCCAGTGCTTAAAGTGAGGGAATGGCCGTATACCGGGGCGGTGGCGTAGGGGCGTCTGATAGGCATGGATGCATCTCTGGTCTTGATCCAGTTTTTGAACGGGATGCAACTTGGCGTGCTGCTGTTCCTGCTCGCCTCGGGCCTCACCTTGACCTTCGGCATCATGGATTTCGTCAATCTGGCCCATGGCAGCCTTTACATGATCGGCGCCTTCTTCTGCGCCTCTCTCACCTTCTGGACCGGCTCGTTCGTCTGGGGTCTTTTGCTGGCCATCCCGTGCACCGCCCTGGTGGGGCTCGCGGTGGAATTGTCGGTTATCCGCCATCTTTATGCGCGTGATCATCTGGATCATGTGCTGGCCACCTTCGGGCTCATCTTGTGCTTTGACACGCTGACCCAGCTGATCTGGGGACCGGAGGGGATTTCAGTGCCTCTGCCCGATGTGCTTGATGGCCAGGTGACCTTGCTTCCCGGCATCGTGTTCCCGACCTTCCGGCTGGTGATCATCCTCGGCGGCCTTCTGGTGGCCGGCGGGCTCTACTGGCTGGTCAACCACACCAAGCTTGGCATGCTGATCCGCGCAGGCGCCTCCAACCGCACCATGGTGGGTGCGCTGGGGATCGATATCCAAACCCTGTTCACTGCGGTTTTTGCGCTCGGCGCAGTTTTGGCCGGGCTTGCCGGCATGCTGATCGCACCGATTACCGAAGCCTCCATCGGCATGGGCAACGAGATCATCATCACCGCCTTCGTGGTGATCATCGTGGGCGGCATCGGCTCCATGAAGGGGGCCTTCATTGCGGCGCTTCTCATCGGGCTGATCGATACCATGGGACGTTCGTTCCTGGACGATCTGTTCAAGCTGGTCATGTCGACCGAAGCAGCTGAAACCTCCGCGCCCGCCGTCTCTGCCATGCTGATCTACATTCTCATGGCTGTGGTGCTGGCCATCAGGCCCCAGGGCCTGTTCCCGCCGAAGGTGCGCTGAGATGGCCGATGTGAGCACAACGGACCCGGCGGGCGGCGCCCGGAAATTGTCCGTGGCCAGTTGGTTCATGGTGGCCTGCCTGGTCGCGCTGGCGGTCATTCCGGTTGCGATCTATGCGGGCGGGAATGCCTTCTGGCTCGATATCGCCACGCGGCTTGTGGTGTTGTCCATCGCGGCGGTGAGCCTCAACCTGATCTTGGGATTCGGCGGCATGGTGTCGTTCGGCCATGCGGCTTACCTGGGCATTGGGGCTTACTGTGTCGGCATCCCCACCTATCATGCCCTATTCGGTGAGTTCGAACTGATCGCCACCAACAGCGGTATTTTCCACGTGATCCTGGCGGTTATCGTTTCCGCCGTTTTTGCGCTGATCACCGGGGCGATCTGTCTGCGCACCAAGGGTGTTTATTTCATCATGATCACCATGGCGTTCGGGCAGATGATCTTCTATCTGTTCGTCTCTCTGGAGACCTATGGTGCCGATGATGGGCTCGTCATCACGAGCCGCTCGGAAATCCCCGGCATCGATATGGACAACCCTCTGGCCTTCTACTTCCTGTGCTATGGCTCCCTTCTGGCCGTGATCTATCTGGTGCACCGGATCGTGAATTCACGGTTTGGCATGGTGATCCAGGGCGCCAAGGGCAATGAGGACCGCATGCGCTCGCTGGGCTACAGCACCTATGTCTACCGCCTTGCCGCCTATGTGATCGCCGGCGCGATCTGCGGCTATGCGGGTGCCTTGCTCGGGAATTTCACCAGCTTCATATCGCCTGACATGATGGACTGGGCCGCATCCGGCGAGTTGATGTTCATGGTCATTCTCGGCGGGACCAGCATGGTGTTTGGGCCGGTGATTGGGGCCGCGCTGTTCCTGCTTCTGGAGCAGCTTCTGTCGGCCTTCACGGTGCACTGGCACTTGCCGTTCGGCATCATGCTCATTCTCACGGTCTTGTTCGTTAAGGGTGGGATCTCCGGCCTGCTAGCCCGGATGGGGCGGTCCAATGGCTAGCACCCTTCTGGAAACCCAAGAGCTGCAAAAGCGCTTCGGCGGCGTCACCGCCACCGACCACGTGTCTCTGCAGGTGGAAGAGGGCGAGTGCCATGCGGTGATCGGACCCAATGGCGCCGGCAAGACCACGCTGATCGCTCAGCTCTCCGGCATGCTGGCGCCTGATGCCGGCACGATCTTGTTCAATGGCAAGAACATCACCCAATTGACGGCCCAGCGCCGCTCACATATGGGACTTGCACGCTCGTTCCAGATTACCTCGGTGTTCATGGGGCTGACCGTGCTGGACAATGTGGCGCTGGCGGTGCAGGCCCATACCGGCCATTCGTTCCACTTCTGGCGTCCTGCGCGGCAAGACCAGGCCTTGCGCGCGCCGGCCATGGAAATGTTGGAAAAGGTTCGCCTGCAGGACAGGGCCAATGATCTGGCGTCTGAAATGTCTCACGGCGAACGGCGCCAGCTTGAGATCGCCATGGCGCTCGCCACCGGACCCCACTTGATGTTGCTGGACGAACCCATGGCGGGCATGGGGCCGGAGGAAACGGCCCGCATGGTGGAAACCCTGAAGAGCCTGGACGGCATCACCATGTTGCTGGTTGAGCATGATATGGATGCGGTGTTCGCCCTGGCGGACCGGATTTCGGTGATGGTGTACGGCCGCCTCATCGCAACAGGTTCGCCGGCCGAAGTGCGGGCCAATGAAGAGGTGCGCCAGGCTTATCTCGGGGAGGCGGCCTGATGTTGAAGGTTGCCGGGTTGGAAAGCGCCTATGGCGTCTCGCAGGTTTTGTTCGGCATCGAGCTTGAGGTGAATGCTGGCGAGGTGGTCACCGTTCTGGGCCGCAACGGCATGGGCAAGACCACCACAATCAACTCCATCATGGGCATCGTGACACCGCGGGCCGGCTCGGTACATTTCGATGGCAAGGAGATCGCCGGTGCCCGCCCGTTCAAGATTGCGCAGGCCGGCCTTGGCCTGGTGCCGGAAGGGCGGCAGATCTTTCCCAATCTTTCGGTGCGCGAGAACCTTGTTGCTACAGCTGCGAACCGGCAGGGCGACAGCACCCCATGGACCCTGGAGCGGGTTTACGAGATGTTCCCGGCCTTGCGAAACCGCGCCACCTCCATGGGCAACCTTCTCTCAGGCGGCGAACAACAGATGCTGGCCATTGGCCGGGCGCTGATGACCAATCCCAAATTGCTCATCCTTGACGAAGCCACCGAGGGGCTTGCCCCGCTTGTGCGCGATGAGATCTGGGAATGTCTGCAGCGCATCAAGGATGACGGTCTCTCCATCCTGGTGGTGGACAAGAACATCGCCGATTTGATCAAACTGGCAGACCGCCACTATGTTATAGAAAAAGGCAAAGTGGTGTGGTCGGGAACGTCAGATGAGCTCAAAGGCGATGAAAAACTGCAGGAACGTTATCTCGGGGTTTAAAGCCGGAGCGCTTGGCCTCCTGATGGCTGCTGCCTGTGCTCTGCCATCGCCGGCAGCGGCTGATAGCGGTGATGATGAACTCAACAAGTATGTGCGCATTCTTCACAAGGGCGCCCCGCGCTACGGCGTGCTCAGCCTGGGGCAGGTGCGGCTTCTCGATAAGTCGTTCTTTGGGGACGATCCAAAATATACCGGCGAGGTTGTGGCGCTGAAGGAAGCCAAGCTGCTGGCGCCGGTGGAGCCTTCGAAAGTGATTGCCGTGGCGCTCAACTATCCCAATCCGCGTGCCTTGAAGGATGGCGAGATCGGTCTGTTCTCCAAGCTTCCCTCATCGATCATCGCAACCGGCGAAGAGATTGTTCCGCCGCCCGGCTCAAAAGCTCTGCATTATGAGGGTGAGATGGTTCTGGTGATGGGCGAGCGGGCCCGCAACATCAGCGAAGCAGAGGTGGCCGATCACATTTTCGGCGTCACCATCGGCAACGACATCTCGGAACGCTCCATCGGAACCAACCTGCTCAACATCATCCGCGGCAAGGGTTCGGACACTTTCGGTCCGCTCGGGCCATGGGTGGTGCGCGGATTGAACTACGATGACCTTGAACTCACCACCCGGCTGAACGGCAAGGTGGTGCAACAGGAACGCACCTCTAAAATGCTGAATTCGGTCAAACGCATGGTTAGCTACATTTCGCGCTACATCACCCTTGAGCCCGGCGATGTGATCTACACCGGCACGCCCGGCAAGACCCAACCCATGAAGCCTGGCGATGTTGTGGAGGTGCAGCTCGAAGGGGCCGGCACCTTGCGCAACACAGTTGGCCGGCCTGAGCCGTAAGCACGCGCCGTGTCGCTCCTCCCTCATGACGCCCCGGGCGGGCAGGTCCGGGGCGTTACGTACGGCCTCATGGGCGGTCTGTGCCTCAGTTTCGGCGGCCCCCTGGTGCGGCTCATCGAACAGGCCGAAGGTTGGCAGATCCTCACCTATCGCTGCGGCGCGTTCACCGTGACCCTGCTTTTGCTCATTGTTGCGCAATATGGCTGGCGCTCCATGGAGGTGATCAAACATGCCTTCACGCCCGTTGGCCTCGCCGTGGCGGCGACCATAGCTGCTGGCTTCTGCTTCTATCTGTTCGCGCTGTTGCACACGACCGTGGCCAACACGGTGTTTGTGATCAGCATGGGACCCTTGCTCACCGCCGCGATTGCCTGGCCGGTGTTGGGCGAGCGCCTCTCGCTCAAAACCCTGCTGATCCTGCTGTTTGCCCTAGGCGGTGTTGCGATCATGCTGACGGGAGCGGTTTCAGCCGGGCGCCTGCTGGGCAACCTGTTCGCCCTCGGTGCCGTCTTCACCTTCGCAATCTTTGTCATTCTGTGCCGGCTGGCGCGTGACCGCGACATGCTTGCGGCCACCTGCCTGGGCGGCTTCCTTGCTGCCTGCTTCAGCGCCTACATGGCGCCGACGCTGATCATTCCACCCATGGATTACATCTACGCCCTGCTCTTGGGGGTTGTTCAGGTGGGGCTCGGTTTCTCGTTTATCACCTGGGCATCCAGATACATTCCGGCCGCCGAAGTCACCCTGCTCACCTTGGTGGAAACGGTGATGGGACCGGTGTGGACCTGGCTGGTTGTGGGTGAAGTTCCGGCGGCAACCACCCTGATCGGCGGGGCCATTGTGTTGGTATGCGTGGTGTCCCACGCGGTGGTGGCTTTGCGGCAAACGAGATCTAAAGTGTCGGTTATTGATTGAACGTCCAATTAAAAATCAGATATTCTCACTCCCAATCCGGGTTGGGAGAATTTTGCTATGCCGAAGGTTGGAATGAAACCGTTGCGCCGCAAGCAGCTGATTGCGGCCGCGATTTCCTCAATTCATGAATATGGGCTGGCAGATGCCACTCTCGCCCGCATTGCCCGCAAAGCCGGTGTGTCCACCGGGATCATCCATCACTACTTCGACGACAAGAACGATCTGATCTTTGAAACCATGCGCTCGCTGCTGGAAGACCTGCGGGTGGAAATGGTGATGCAGCTGCGCTCGGCCGACGGGCCGCGGGAGCGGCTTTTGGCCATTGTGGATGCCAGTTTTGCACCAAAGCAGTTCAGCGTTGAGGTGATGACGGCCTGGTTGTCGCTTTATGGCTCTGCCCTCAATTCCCACGAGCTTCGGCGCATCTTCAACATTTACGGTGCCCGCCTCGCCAGCAATCTGCGCCACGCCTTTGCCGCGCTCATGCCGGCAGCCGATGCGCGCCGTGCTGCTGAAGGGGCTGCAGCGTTGATTGACGGGCTTTGGCTGCAGTTCGCGCTTAAAGGGGACTTGCCTGATCCAGGCCATGCCCGCCGGATGCTTCAATCATATGTGGACCTGCAGATTACCTATCATGGAGCACGGCAATGAACGGCTCGTTTGACTATGTGATCGTGGGGTCTGGTTCTGCCGGCTCGGTATTGGCCAACCGGCTGAGCGAGGATGGCCAACACTCCGTTCTGGTGCTGGAATATGGCGGCACCGACATGGGGCCGTTCATCCAGATGCCGTCGGCCCTATCCTTTCCGATGAACATGAGCACCTATGATTGGGGCTACCGCACCAAGCCGGAACCGCATATGGGCGGCCGCGAAATGGCGGTCCCGCGCGGCAAGGTGCTGGGCGGCTCATCGTCCATCAACGGCATGGTGTATGTGCGCGGCCACGCCCGGGACTTCGACACCTGGGAAGAGATGGGCGCAGACGGCTGGGGTTTCCGCCATGTGTTGCCCTACTTCAAGCGCATGGAAAATTCCCACGGCGGCGAAGAGGGCTGGCGCGGCACGGACGGCCCGCTGCACGTGACCCGCGGCGCGCTTGAAAACCCGCTCTACAAAGCCTTCGTGGAAGCAGGGCACGAGGCGGGCTACCCCTTGACGGACGACTATAACGGCGCCCAACAGGAAGGCTTCGGCGCCATGGAGCAGACGATCTGGGGCGGGCGGCGCTGGTCTGCCGCCAACGCTTATCTGCGCCCTGCGATGGGACGGAGCAATCTTGAGCTGGTGACCCGCGCGCGGGCGCGCCGGGTTCTGTTTGAACGCAAACGGGCCGTTGGCGTGGAATATGAGCGCGGCGGCGAGGTGCTCGAAGCCCGGGCCAACCGGGAGGTGATCCTGGCGGCCAGCGCCATCAACTCGCCAACGCTGCTGCAGCAGTCCGGCATCGGCAACGGCGAGTTTCTGAACGCTGCCGGGATCGAAACCTTGCATCACCTGCCGGGCGTGGGGGAGAACCTGATGGACCATCTTGAGGTCTATCTGCAGATGGAATGCAAAGAGCCGGTTTCCCTGAACGGCAGCTTGGGCCTGTTCTCAAAGGGCTTGATCGGTTTGCAATGGCTCTTGTTCAAGTCGGGGCTGGGGGCCACCAACCACTTTGAGACATGTGCCTTCGTCCGTTCGAGAGCCGGGATTGAATATCCCGATATCCAATATCACTTCCTGCCGGCGGCCATTCGCTATGATGGCAAGAATGCCGCGCCAGGGCATGGGTTCCAGGCCCATGTGGGCCCGCAGCGCATGCGGTCCCGCGGCTGCGTGCGGACCACGTCATCTGACCCGTTTGCGGCGCCGGATATCTTCTTCAACTATCTGGCTGATCCGGAAGACATGAAGGATTTCATCCATTGTGTGCGCCTGACACGGGAGATTTTCGAGCAGCCGGCCATGGCGAAATACAAGGGCCGGGAAATCCAGCCCGGCGATGACGTGCAGTCGGATGAGGCAATCGAAGCGTTTATTCGCGAGCATGCCGAGAGCGCCTATCATCCGTCGGGAACCTGCAAGATGGGAGCAAAGAACGATCCAACCGCGGTGGTTGATCCTGACTGCAAGGTGATCGGCGTTGAGGGCTTGCGGGTGGCGGACAGCTCAATCTTCCCGCTTATCCCCAATGGCAATCTGAACGCGCCGTCTTTGATGACCGGTGAGAAAGCAGCCGACCATATTCTGGGCAAGACGCCGCTTGCGCCGTCAAACCAGATGCCGTGGATCCATCCTGAATGGCAAACCGCGCAGAGGTAACCTAACCAACTTTTCGGGCCTCCACCCGCACGCGCACATGATCTATGTGCCATTGGCCCGAAGCGTTCCGTAGAACCGGCTCCAGAAGCTCCAGCACGCGCTTTCGTGCCGCCTCGTTCGTCGTCTCGTCGAACTGCGAGAAGAACGGATGGAAGATGCTGCCGATCCAGTTCCACAAGTCTGAGGGCAGCGCGGTGTAGCGCGGCGAGGTTTCCGAGCGCGCGATCTCAAAGCCCTTGGCGCGCAGCAATGTGGTGAATTCAGGCGTGGTGGGGGCATAGAACGGAAACGCAAGATCAGGATCGCCGCCAAGCTCGTCCCCCACGGCCCGCATGGCAACCAGAATGGCCGCCAGATTGCCGAGGCCGGCCACATCAACGACGAAGCGGCCGCCTGGCTTCAAGGCGCGGGCAATGGCGTCAAGAGCGGGCTCGGGCTGCTTGATCCATTGCAGCACGGAGTTTGAATAAACGGCGTCGAACTCTCCGTCGAATGACAGCGCTGCGCCATCTATGAGCTGCGCCTCCAAGCCCCGGGCCCGGGTTGCTTCGACCATGTTGGGATCAAGATCCACGCCAACCACGTGGGCGCCGGTCTTTGCAATCTCCTGGGTTATGAAGCCATCGCCGCAGCCGAAATCCAATATGCGCTCGCCTGGGCGTGCGCCGAGCCAGTCCAGCAGCTCCAGGCCGTAGCGGGAAATGAAGCGGCCGTGGGCGTCGTAATGTTCCGGGTCCCAGGTGGGAGAGGCAGCATCATGGGTCATGCGGGGTCTCGGTGATCTTTCCAAAGCCCTTTATACCGGTTACCAGAGAGAGCAGAACCATAACTTGCAAGGGAGAGAAGCGGTGCGGGCTTGGCAAATTGTGTCTGATGGCGGGGTGGATGCCCTGAAGCTGGCCGAACGCGACGTGGGTGCGCCGGGCTTGGGCGAGGTGAAGGTGCGGATGCGCGCTTCGGCCATCAACTTCCGGGATCTGGCGACCATCAAGGACCCAGGGCCCCGCGGCCTCACATTTCCAGCGGTGCCCAATTCCGATGGCGCCGGGGAGATTGTCGAAGTGGGCGAAGGGGTGATCGGCCTCAAACCCGGTGACCGGGTGGCAAGCTGCTTCTTCCAAGACTGGGCGGACGGCCCCTGCAGCCCTGAGATTATGGCGAGCGCCCTTGGCGGTGCCCTGGACGGGGTGCTGGCCGAAGAGGTGATCTTGAAGGCGGGCGGTGTCATCCCGTTCCCCGAACACATGAGCTTCGAGGACGCGGCCACCCTGCCGTGCGCGGCGCTCACGGCCTGGAACGCGGTGGTGGAAACCGGCGGCACGAAAGCCGGTGACACGGTGCTGCTGCTGGGCACGGGCGGGGTCTCGATCTATGCCCTGCAGTTCTTGAACATGCTGGGCGCCAGGGTGATCATCACCTCGTCGAGCGATGAGAAGCTGGCCCGGGCCAAACAGATGGGGGCGTGGAAAACGGTGAACTACCGGCAAACGCCAGACTGGGACCAGGAGGTCTTGAAGCTGACCGGCGGGCGCGGCGTGGACCTGACCGTGGAGGTTGGCGGGCCTGGAACCTTGCAGAAATCCATCGAGGCCACCCGGGTGGCCGGCACCATCGGCCTGATCGGCATTCTGGTGGGCGGCGAGATCAACCCGCTGCCGATCATGCGCAAATCCCTCAGGGTGCAGGGCATCTATGTGGGATCGCGGCGCATGTTCGCCGATATGAACCGGGCCATCGCCGCCCATGGGCTGAAGCCGGTCATCCATGAAACCTTCGCCTTTGAGGAGGCCAAATCCGCCTACCATGCCATGGAAGCTGCGGGCCATTTCGGCAAGCTGGTGGTGAAGTGCTGAGGGCCTTTTGCCCTTACATGAACAAAAAACTCAAACAAAAAGGCCATATAGCGCTGATTTCAGTTTTAGTTCAAAAGCTTACGCGAATTTGGGTTCGTTTCGCAGAGTCGCTGTTTTTGGCAGGATTCTGCCGCTCAACATGAACAAAAACCGGCGCGAAGGTGATCTAAAGCCAGCTATTTAGTGGCAAATCACAGAACCCTGCGGCGCTGTCTCACCCTTCAAGCAAGGCCTTGGCTTCCATCAGGTCAGGCGTGTCCAGGCCTTGCGAGAACCGGGCGCAGATCGGCGTCAGGAGCTCCTTCGCCTCGCCGCCGCGACCTTCACCGACCCATAGCGTGGCCAGGCTCACCGCTGCCCGCAACTCCCACAATGCGCCCTTCTGCTCACGGGCCAGTTCAAGCGAATGAAGCAAGGCTTTCTCGGCCTCTGCTGCTTGCGTTTGGGCCGCGCAGACCTCACCGATCAGACGATGCACTTCGGCCTCGAACCAATGCTCTTCATTGTCAATCGTGCGCTGCTTGGCCTGGTTGAGCACCGCCAATGCCTGATCAAGCTTGCCCTGTGCAATGAGGCCCTCAGCGACCATGCACATCGAGTGCGGGAAGAAGTCCTCGTCTTTGATGGTCCGCAAATCATCGAGGCTCTCAGTGAGCAGCTCCGCGCCCTCATCTGCCGATCCGCGCTGGACCGTTGCCCAGCCTTGATAGAGGCGAGCCTGCGCCCGATAGGTTGCAAAGCCCTGCTTGTCGGCAAGCGCACCCATCTCCGCTGCCGTTGCCTCAGCCGCCTCCACATCGCGCCGCAACTGGTGGACGGCGGCTGAACGGTGCAGGGCAAAGCCAAGCGACAGGGCGTGGGACAGGTCTTTGGCGAAGGCAACTGATTGACGGCTTGCCTCCAGCGCATCGTCGGGGCGCCCCTGCGCCAGTTGCGCCCAGGCCAGATAGCCTGAGCAGATGACCTTTGGATCATAGGCATAGGTGAACTTCAGGGAGGCATGCCGCTCAGCATCATAGAGCGCCAGCACAGATTGGAACTGGCTCTCGGCGATTTCCAGCATGCCGCGAGACAGGTGGATGACGCCCAGGTTCATGTGCCCAACAATGCGGGCGGCTTCATCGTCTTCGTCTTCAGCGAGCTGAAGAAACTCCTCGCCCAGCTTGACGGCTTCGCTGATCTCCGCCCGGCTGAAGCGGAAGGTAATGAGCCCGTCGAGCGCCGGAAACAGGGCATCTGGCTGGTGCAGCTCACGCGCCAGTGTGACGGCTCTGGTGTAGGCATCGCAGGTTTCCTGAACGCCATGGCCCCTGGCAGCAGCCAGCGCACCGGCCAAGGTCAGCTGCAGATCGAGTTCAAGCTGGCGAACGAGCGGATCATCGCCGGTGTTCTTGAGCACATCCAGGCCTTGCTCCAGATGCGCTAGGGCCTCTGCGGTTCCCGAATGGGCCAGCGACAGCTGGCCTGCGATGTGCCAGTATTTCGCCGCCTTGTCCGCTATGCCCGCTTGCGTCAGATGATGGGCCAGCAGTTCCGGTTCGATATCAACAATCTGCGGAAACTCACCCTCCAGCACCTCGGCAATGCGGGCGTGCAATTGCTGGCGGCGCGAGAGCAAAAGGGACTGATAGGCTGCATCCTGCACCAGGGCATGTTTGAATATGTAGTTGGCATCCGGCGGGGTGCCCCGGTGGAACACGAGCTCGGCGGCTTCAAGCTGATCGAGCGCGTCCTCCAGTTCTGCGGCCTCCAGGCTGGAAACGGCGGCGATCAACCGGTAGGAGAATTCACGGCCGATTGCCGCGCAGCTTTGGGCGACGTCCTTCACCGGCGCCAGGCGGTCAAGCCGGGCCATCAGCGAATCATGCAAAGTTGCCGGGATCGCCAGCGGCGGCAAGGCGCCGTCTTGCCGGTAGCCCTCGCCATTGCTGGTCAAAAGACCCGATTCCAGTACCACTTTGGTCAATTCTTCAACGAACAACGGAATGCCGTCGGTCTTGACCAGGATCTGTTCCATCACATTCTGAGGCAGCTTTCTGCCGCCAGTGAGCCCTTCCACGATCTCTGCGCCCTGACCGCTCACAAGCCGGTTGAGGGCCAGCGTTGTCACATGGGAACGCGAGACCCAGGGCGCAGTGAACCCTGGCCGTGATGTGACCAGCACAAGCACAGGCAGGTGCTGTATGCGCTCAACGGTCAAGGCCGTGAGCTCTGCCGTGGTTGGGTCGATCCAGTGCACATCTTCCACGATCAGCACCACCGGCTGGAGTTCAGCCAGACTTTCCAGCTGCACCATCAGGGCTTCCAACGTGAGCAGCCGCTGGGCTTGGGGCGTGAGTTCAAGCGGTGCATATGCCTCGCCCGTTGGCACCGCGCAGAGTGCCGCCAACAACGGCACCAGATTGCTCATCTGCCCTCCCGCCGGTCCAATGACGGTTTTGAGCTTGTCCAATTGTTGCTCCGGCGGATCGTCGGACAAGATGTCGGCAGCCCGCCTCAGTTGATCGACAACCGGGTGAAGGGCGCTGTTGGTGTGGTAGGGCGAGCAATGATAGCTGAGCCGGGTGTGCGGCTCTTCTGCCAGTTGCTCGCGCAGGTCCTGGGTCAGCCGCGATTTGCCGATGCCCGGTTCGCCCGACAGCACCACAACCTGGCCTTCGCCCTCTTTGGCCCGCTGCCAGCGGCTCAGCAACAGGTTGCGTTCGGCCTCGCGCCCGATCATCGGGGTGAGGGCGGCGGAATGGAGCGCATCGAAACGGCTCTCAGCTTCGCCCTCGCCTATCACCTTCCAGGCGTTGACCGGCACTGCGAGGCCTTTCAGGGAATGGCTGCCGAGGTCATCCAACTCAAACAAGTCCCCAAGCAACTGCCGGGTTTGCGAGGAAATGACCACGCTGCCCGGATCTGCCAGTTCCTGCAGCCGGGCGGCCAGGTTGGGCGTTTCCCCCACCACTGTTTGTTCCTGGGCCGTGCCTTCGCCTATCAGATCGCCGACCACGACCAATCCGGTGGCCATGCCGATCCGGGCGGACAAGGGCTCGCCGGTGGGTGTGGTCAGTTTGCTCACAGCATCGGCAATCGCCAAACCGGTGCGCACCGCCCGCTCACCATCGTCCTCGTGGGCGCGGGGAAACCCGAAATAGGCCAGAATTCCGTCGCCCATGAACCGGGCGACGAAGCCATCAAAACGCACGATCAGGCTGGTGCAACAATCCTGATAGGCCCGGATGATGGCAAGCATGTCTTCCGGGTCGAACCGGGTGGACAATTCGGTGGACCCAACCAAATCGCAGAACAGCACGGTGAGCTGGCGCCGGTCGGCTTCTGATTGGAATGAAACTTGCGCTTTGGCGGGACCTGAAGGCACATCGGCTTGTGGCGGAGCTGCCGGGGTCTGCGGTTCGGGCACTGCAAGCGCAGCAATGGCCTTGAGCAGCTTCTTGCGGTGGCCGACAGAGGCTACGCCGAGCTTTTCAAGATCGGTGTCGTTGAGATCCGGCAAAATCTCCGCATCGATATCGTTCCCCTGGAACGCTTCAGTGTAGCGCTCCAATCCGAGCTCGCGCAACCAGGCCTCAACGTCCAAAACATCCTCCAGCTGATTTCAAGATCTGTCCATCACCCTGGACGTCCCACCGCCACTTTACAGATCACATGCCGCTTGCAGCACGGCTTCGGGCAACAGTCAAGCAAACCCTCTTCAGGTTGTGATTTAGCGGGCTGATTTCCCTGTGATAGCTTTGAGCGCATGGGATGGTTCACGCGCCTAAGGCAGCTTCCGCTCAAATTGAGCGGAAGCTGTCCCAGATTTGCCTTCTGGGCGAGCAAATTATCTCCCCTCAGACGTAACCGTCTGATCGGAGGTTGCTCTGGCTGCCGATTGCTTGCTGTGCTGGTGTGCAGCGCGGGGCCGGTGGCCGCGGACACGGCCAAGGACTTCGTGGATCTGGAACTGGTTCTGGCGGTCGATGTGTCCATGTCCATGGATCTGGACGAGCAGCGCCTGCAGCGCGATGGCTATGTGGCGGCGTTTCGCGACCCAAGACTTCACCGCGCCATAGAGGACGGCCCAAACGGCCGCATCGCCGTTTCCTATGTGGAATGGTCAGGCGGCCACATGCAGTCGCTTGTTGTTCCCTGGCGCATCATCGCCTCGCCGCAGGATGCAAAGACGTTTGCAGACGCGCTGGCGGACCGCCCGATCTCTCGGTCCTTTTTCACCTCGATCTCCGGCGCCGTAGCGGCTTCTCACAGCCTGTTCGCCAGCTCTCCGGTCCGGGGGTTGAGACGGGTGATCGATGTTTCGGGAGACGGGCCCAACAATTCCGGCACCCCTGTTGAAGCTGCACGCGACCAGGTTGTTGCCGCCGGTGCCGTGATCAACGGCCTGGCGATCCAGCTGGCCGACCGAACCGGCCCATACACCTACTTCGACCTTCCTGATCTGGATCGCTATTATCGCGATTGCGTCATCGGGGCCCCGGGCGCTTTCGTTCTGGCGATCCGCAACAGCCGCGAGTTTGCTTCGGCCATTCGCAAGAAGCTGCTGTTGGAGGTGGCGGGCCGGACCCCTGGCGGTGAGGCGCGGGTGTGGCGGGCGCAAGTTCAGTCAAACCCGGAGAAATACGACTGCCTCATCGGTGAAAAGATGTGGCAGCAGTATCAGCGCAACCGCGGGAACTGGCCCTAGCGGGCTGTGCCTGGACTGGCGCTCCAGTCGCCGGTCGCCTTCAGGTTGGGGGCGTATTCGCCGAAGCTGAAGCGCATGGGAAGGCTGGCTTCAACGTGCAGCACTTCGTCGGCGCGGAAGCGGAGCATGCGGTTGGCGCCCTTGAAGGCGTCCACCTCTGGGCCATCCCAGATGATCTCGGTGGTTCCGGTCATGTAGACCAGATCGCCGGTGTCAAAATCTGGAAACAGAAACCCGGCTTTTGGGTTCAGCACCAGGTTTCCGATGGTGTTGAACAGGTTGTTGCCGGAAAAATCCGGGAACACAAAGGTGCGGTCATCTTCCAGGCGCACAAAGCCCGGCTTGCCGCCGCGGTGGGACACGTCCGCGCCATGGGCCACATCGTCCTTGTTCTCAGCATAAGCGCTCGCAATGAACAGGGTGTCAGCGTGCGCAATGATCGACCGAACTGCCGCGCTGAACCTGCCCGCGTTGGCCAGTGGGCGGGGGTGTTGGGTTTCTGCGTCCAAGCTGACGGCACGTGTCTGGATGTATTTCGGGCAGTTTCCAAAGCTCTGGTGCACCGCAATGCTGATATGATCCGGCGTGAGACTTTTCACCCGGCCGGTCATGCGGTTGCGCCGCCGGGTTTCAAGCTGCAGGCCAAGCACGCCCACGTCTGCCCCCTCTTTGAGGGTGTGGTGAAGCGGATCACCGGTGAGGGGGTTTGCTGCAATATTCAAGGTGAGCTCATCGGGTGTGGTCAGGAAACCGGGTGTGCCTGCCACAAGCGATGCCCAGGGCCGCCCGGCCTCATCAACCGTGCCGAGCAGGAGGAGCGGCAGTTGGGCATAGAACTCGCGGTGCTGGTCGATCAGATGATTGCGGATGAACTTGTGGGCGAAGGTTGCGACCTGCTCGGCCACGCCAAGGCGAGCCTGAACCTGACGTTCACCGTCATGGAGCAGTGAGGGCATGGGGGATTGTTCGGTGCTTGTCACAACAGGCATTCCTCAACACTGGCGCGTGGGGTGGCTTTATGCTGCCGGCACGATGAGCTCCAGGCGGATACCGCCCGGGATGGCGCACATCATGTGCCGGTTCGCGCTTGTGCCCATGGCTTCAGGCGCAAATTCGATTTCGGCACCAGGTGTGGCCTTGAGGGTGTCATGCAGTGCATCCAGCGCGGCACTGTCAGAAACGCGCAGTGCGAAGTGATGCAGGCCGATCACCGATTTGCGGTCAAACGGCACGGCGTTGGCCGGATCTGCCGCCTGCCACAGGGTGAGCATCACGGTGCCGTCTGAGACAAAGGCGGCAGGGTATTCTGGCTTTTCGCCGACCAGGGCAAAGCCCAATACGTCCACAAAGAATTCGCGGGTTGCGGCAAGGTCGGGAACCGTCAGACCCACGTGATGAACGCCCAGTGTTTTTGCGCTGTCTGCCATTGTTCGTCTCCTAGAGAATTGCATGGTTGCTGCGCCGGTGCCTTTGCGGGCGCTGCAGAGCTGATGCTGAGGAACTTATGGCCTTCAGGAAATTTATGGAATATGCATAATTGAAAACATATTGTTTCATTAAATGGAATGATAATGGATCATTTAAGAGCTCTCTCTGTGTTCGTTGCCGTTGCCGAAGAGGCCGGATTTGCGCCCGCGGCGCGGCGTTTGGGAATGTCGCCGCCAACGGTGACCCGCGTGATTTCTGAACTGGAGACCCGCATCGGCGCGCGTTTGCTGCACCGGACAACCAGATCCGTCACGCTCACCGAGGCCGGCGGGCGCTATCTCGACGACAGCCGGCGCATCCTGGGTGAGATTGAAGAGGCGGACCGGCAAGCGGCCGGCATTCACTCAGAGCCTAGCGGCACGGTGGCGGTGACGGCCTCGGTGTTGTTCGGCCGGATGATCGTGGCCCCGGCGCTTTTTGATTTGCTGGACAAGTACCAGGACATTTCCGTGACGTCGTTTTTCGTCGACCGGGTTGTTCACGTGGTCGATGAGGGGATGGATGTGGCGGTGCGGATTGCCGAGTTGCCGGATAGCTCCCTGGCGGCCGTCCGGGTGGGCGCCGTTCGGCGGGTGCTGTGCGCGTCGCCGGAGTATCTCCGGCGCCGTGGTCGCCCCAAGTCCCCATCAGATTTGGCAAACCACGACATCGTCAAGTTCTCCAGCATGATCCCCGGCAGGGAATGGGAGTTCTCAAACGACGGTAAACTGCAGCGCTATAGGCCAACCTCGCGCTTGCACACCAACACCGTGGATGTTGGCATCAACGCTGCCATCGCCGGGCGGGGCATCACTCGGGTGCTGTCCTACATGGTTGCTGCGCACGTGGAGGAAGGGGCGCTGGAGATCGTGCTGGAGGATTTTGAACCGGCGATTGTTCCTGTGCACGTGGTGCACAAGGAATCCGGCCATACCACCGCACGGGTCAGGGCTGTTGTCGATCACCTGGTGGAAGCGCTTCGGCAGAACAAGGCCTTGATACAGCGCTAGTGCAACCTCCGATCAGACGGTTACGTCTGGTCGGAGATAAGTTGCTCGTTCGTAACGATAATCTGGAGCTTATTCCGCTCAATCTGAGCTGAATAAGCTCTAGTGCATCAGTTTGGGCAGAAACAGGACCAGCCCGGGCAACAGCACCAGGATCAGCAGGCGGAAAATGTCGGCAACCCAGAAGGGGACCGTGCCACGGAAGATTGTGCCGGTGGACACATCCCCCAACACCCCCTTGAGCACGAACACGTTGAGCCCCACCGGCGGGGTGATCAGAGAGATTTCAGTGACCACCACAACGATGATGCCGAACCACACCGGATCAAATCCCAAGCTGGTGACCAGCGGGAAGAAGATGGGCACGGTGAGCAGCAGCATGGAGAGGCTCTCGAACACGCAGCCCAGAACCAGATAGACCAGCAGGATCATGAAGATCACCGCGAGCGGCGCCAGGCTCCATTGGGTCACCAGCTCCAGCAAGGCGCTGGGCAGGCCAGCCAGGTTGATGAAGTTGGAGAAGATCCAGGCGCCAATGAGGACGGCAAACAGGCTGGCGGTCGTGTGGGCCGTCTCCACCAGAACTTCCTTGATGCTGGTCATGTTGAGGCTGCCGCGGAAGAGCGCAATGAGGAATGCCCCAGCGGCCCCCATGCCGGCAGCTTCAGTGGGCGAGAAGGTCAGGTTCAAGGGTGCAAAGTTGAACAGGCCATAGAGCCCGCCGATCACCAGGACGAAGAGTGCGATCACGAACCAGACGTCCTTCAGCGCGCTGATCCGCTCTGGCCACTCCACACGCTCACCGGCAGGACCGGCCTCAGGCTTGCGCGCCACCGTGTAGCGCACCGCCAACAGATAGAACCCAATTCCAAGCAGCCCGGGCAGGATGCCGGCGATGAACAGTTTGCCAATGCTGGTCTCGGTCAAAAGACCGTAGATCACCAGGATCACGCTGGGCGGAATGAGGATGCCGAGCGTGCCGCCCGCCGCGATGGAGGCGGTGGAGAGCTCGTCGGAATAATTGTATTTGCGCATTTGCGGCATGGCCACCTTGGACATGGTGGCCGCTGTGGCCAGTGATGATCCGCATATGGCTGAGAAGCCGCCGCAGGCCACGATGGTCGCCATGGCCAACCCGCCCCGGAAGTGACCGAGGAAGGCGTGGCTTGCCCGGTAGAGCTCTTGGCTGAGGCCGCCCTTGTTGACGAACAGGCCCATCAGGATGAACAGGGGCACCACTGAGAGGCCGTAATCCTGCGAGGTGTCGATGATCAGACGGCCGGCCATGGAAACGGCGGCCCGGCTGCTGGTCTCGTAGGCGTAGCCCACGGTGCCCACCAGGGCCATGGCGATTGCAATGGGCATGCGCAGAAACACCAGGCCCAATACCGCAGCAAATCCAATGATGGAGATCAGCATTACGGGCGGCCTCAGTTTGCGTCTAGCGCGGGGCTTTGCCCTTTTTGCACCAGATGGGGAGCAAAAATGAACGCGATGCCCCGAGCGAGCAATGTGAGGGCCGTGACGAATGTCATGAGGGCAATAAAGTAGGCAATGTAGAACTGCGGGATGTTCAGATACTCTGTCACATCGCCGTAGTTGCGCGCCCGGTCAGCCAGCGCCCAAACCCGCCATGCTGGCCAAAGCAGGAGCGCGCCGCCCAAAAGGTTGACGATTACATCCCGAACTCTTGCCAGCCCGCGCGAGAACAACGGATCCAGCAGGTCCACGACGATATGCTCGCCGCGCCATGAAATCACAGGCAAGGCGGAGAACACCATGATCGCCATGAAGAGGCGCGTGAGCTCGGTGGCGGACTCAATCGGGTCGTTCGCCACCGAGCGCAAGATCACATCGAAGAAGGTCATGGCCATGAGCAAAAACAACACCGTTGCCGCCAGCAAAGACGGCAGAAGGGCCAGCTTAGCGCCAGCCCTTTGCAGTTGCGTTTCGCCAGAAGTGTCGGTCATGACCGGTGCGTCGCGACGGCCTTATTTGCCGTAGGACGACATTTCTTTGGCGATGAAATCAACGGCTGCTTTCGCATCGATGCCCTTGGCCGAAACTTCACCAAGCACCTTTTCACGAATTGGCTTGGCGATCTCGGCATAAGCTGCCTTGTCGCCATCGCTGGCCATGGTGAGGGTGTTGCCGTCAGTCGACTTGGTGGCTTCAGTGCCGATATCGTCGATCTCATCCCAAACGCCGCCAGACATCTTTGACATGGCTTCGCCGAACACCTTCTCAAGCGCCGCCTTGTCCTTGTCAGACAGTTTGTCGAACTTTTCCTGGTTCATGATCAGAGCGAACGAGCCGCGGTAGAAACCGCCTGGCATCTGATAGGTGTGCGGGGCAACCTCGGTCAGCTTGAAGCCCTTCTTGCCTTCCATTGGCATCATCACGCCGTCGGCGGCCTTGGAGGCCAGAGTTTCATAAACCTTCGGTGCCGGGACGCGGATGCCGGTGGCGCCAAGGGCCGTGCCCACATCGCCGGACACGCCGCCGCCAAGACGCAGCTTCATGCCTTTGATGTCGCCCAGCGCTGTCACTTTCTTGGCACTGTGCAACTGGCCAGGACCATGCGTGTGCATGGCGACAACCTTCACGCCCTTGTGCTCGTTGGCCCCTTTGAGGAACTTGTCATAGGCACGCCAGTAAGCAACAGAAGCTGCTTCCGCGCTGCCTTCGTAGCCAGGAAGTTCGATCAGCTTGGTGGCCACGAAGCGACCCGGGCTGTAGCCATGGAAAATCCAGCTCACATCGGCTGCGCCGTCCTGGATCAGGTCGAACTGGGCTGGCGGTGAGGCGAGCTTGTATTTGATTTCACCGGTCACGCGGCCGTCGGTGGCCTTCTCAACCATTTCGATGAAGCGGGGCCACAGTTTGGCATTGATGCCGTGGGTGGGCGGCGCCCAGCTGGAGATGATCAGTTTTTCAGCAGCCTGCGCGGCGCCGAATGTGAACGATGCCGCCAATGCGGATGCGGCCATAAGTGTTGCAACTCTGCGGGTCATTTTCATCAATTGTACTCCTCCCTGAGACAATACGAGTAAGCGGCGAAATTAGTTCCACCTGTAACTAATTGCAATCCCGGAATGGCACTATGGCTCAGAAAAGCTCATTTCCCAAGGATCAAGGCGCGCAAATCATCATGCACCACCTTGCCCATAACGTTCCGGGGCAATGCGTCGGCGAATTTCATGGTTTTGGGGTGTTTGAAACGGGCCAGTTGTGCGTTCAATGCTGCGTCTAGGCTGTCTGCTGACGGGGCCTCCTGGCCAGGCACCAGCACCAGAACCGCAGCGGGCACCTCGCCCCATTTGGGATCGGGAATGGCACACACCGCACATTCGGCGATGCCGGGCACGGCAGCCAGCACGCGCTCGATCTCGGCAGGATAGATGTTCTCGCCGCCGGAGATGATCATGTGCTTTGAGCGTTCGCGGAAATAGAGATTGTCCGTGTCATCCAGCGCACCGATATCGCCGGTGCGGTACCAGCCGTCGCGGAACGCCGCCTCGGTTTCCTCCGGCCGCCTCCAGTAACCGGTCATCAGGTGTTCGCCTTTCACTTCGATCTCGCCGTCCTCGCCAAGCCGAGCCGGCGCGCCATCGGGCGTCATGATGCGCACCTCAGAGCGGCACCCGGCGCGGCCGGTGCTGCGGGGGTTCGACTTTCCCTCGCCCGGCGTGGTGTAGGCGGCAACGGGGCAGGTCTCTGTGGAGCCATAAACCTGAACCACGGAGATGCCCTGGTCTTCGTAGGCTTCGATCAAGGGCAGAGGAACGATCATTGAACCGGTTGTGAGCATGCGCAAGCCGGTGAGCGCGCCCGGCCAGTTTGGCTGGGCCATGATGGCCTGCAGTGTTGCCGGCACCAGAACGAGAATGTGTGGCCTGAACGTTTGAACCGCATCCAGGGTTTCCGCCGGGTCGAACTTGCCGTGAAGATGAACCGTGGCCCCGGCATAAAGGGCAGGGGTGAGGGCGATGTTGAGACCGCCCACGTGGAACAGGGGAAGCACCACGAGCACCCGGTCTGATGCGGTCATCTGGTGCATGTGGATGCTGCCCTCGGCGTTGGCCAGAAGAGCCCTCTGGCTCAATACGGCGCCTTTCGGCCGGCCGGTGGTGCCGGAGGTGTAGACGATCAACAGGTCATCGCCCATTGCGCCGGAGTTGGGCACAGCTTCCTCAGGGGCGCTGAGGGCGCTGAGCGCGGAGACATTCTCAACGTCCTGGCATATGGCGTGCGCGGTTTGCTCGAATTCTTCGGAGCAGAACAGAACCTTGGGGCTTGAGTCCTGCAAGATGAAGCCAAGCTCTGCCTCCGCCAGGCGCCAATTGAGGGGCACCAGAATGGCGCCCAACCGCGCGCAGGCAAACAGCAGGGCAATCATTCCAGGATGGTTGAAGCCAAGAAACGCGACCCGGTCTCCCTTGGACACCTGATGATCGGCCGCAAGATGTGCAGCGATGGCCGCGGCCCACTGGTCGAGTTCCCGGTAGGTCCAGCTTTGCCCATTCTCAAAAGAGAGCGCCGTCCTGCCCGGTTCTCCTTTTGCCAGCCAGCCGGCGATGTTGCCGGTGCCGGAAACCTCAGTCATCGGTCTCGCCGGGCTCATACAAGGCTTCGCGCCCGATCCGGTCGAGGCAGAGCTCTGCCGTCCAGGGCAGCATCAGCGAACCGCAGCGGCTGTCGCGGTAGAGCCGCTCAAGAGGCAGGCTCTTCAGCATGGATTGGCCGCCGCAGGTGCGGATCGCCAGGCGGCAAAGATCGTTGGCGGTTTCCATGATCAGATGGTTTGTGGCGTAGGCGCGCAGCACCTGCTCCTTGGACGGTTTGCACTGGGCTTCGGAAATGGCCTGGAACCACAGCGACTTTGCCGCCTCCAGCTTCACCCGCATCTCGGCCACGGCAATCTGCTTGGTGGGATACATTCGCCGCTTTACGGGCGGTGTGCCCGGAACCTCGCCGCGCAGATAGGACACCGTGAAATCGTAAGCCGCCTGGGAAATGCCCATATAGGTTGGCGACAGGGTGAGGAACATATGGGGCCAATTGCTGGCGGCCTGAAAATAGACGCCCTGGGGCATGAGTTCCTCGGTGGCAGGCACGAACACATCTTCAAACAACAAGGTTCTGGACACCGTGCCGCGCATGCCCAGCGGGTCCCAGTCGCCGACCACCTTCACACCGTCTGCATCGGCGGGAACTGCAAGATAAAGCGTGTCGCTGCGCGACGGTTTCTTGCCCTCAATGATGTGGGTGCACAAAACGCCGTAATAGTCGGCATGGCCGGCGAGCGAGGCGAAGATCTTCTTGCCGGAGACGATGTAGCCGCCCTCGGTGGCCCGCGCCTGGGTTGAGAACGGCTGAAACCCGGCGGCGGCGGCGCCGCCTTCGGAGAAAGGTTGGGAATAGATTGCGCCCTCTTTGACGATCCGGCCGTAGTGATGTGCCCGGCCCTGTTCGTGGCGGCTGCGTTGCTCTGCGCTCAACTCCAGCTCATCTGCCAGTGTGCCGGTCCAGAGGGTGGAGCAGATGTGCATGTTCCAGGTCAGGGCCGTGGAGCCGCAATAGCGCCCTATCTCCGCGGCGGAAAGACAGTAAGCCCGCATCCCGGCGCCAAAACCGCCATGGGATTCCGGGATGCAAATGCCCAGAAGGCCGGCTTCATACATGTCTTTGTAATTTTCGATTGGGAACGTGGCCTCCCGGTCCCAGGTTTCGGCACGGTCGGCGAACTTCTCCTTGCCGAGCTTGCGGGCCCGGGCGGTGAGTTCGGTTTCCAGTTCGGTGAGCTTCCAGGCGTGTGGGTCAAAAATTGGGGCATCTGTCATGGTGGGGTCTTTCAGGATATGAACGCTTCAACAATCTGATTGAATTGGCCGGGCTGTTCTATGGGCGCCAAGTGGCCTGCGCCCGGCATCATGCTGAACTGCGCACCAGGAATGCGGGCCGCCATGCGCTCCATCATGGCGGCTGGTGCGGTGTTGTCTTCGCTGCCGGCGATGAGCAGCGTTGGGCATTTGATCTCGCCCAAGTTGGCGCGCAGATCAAAGGTGGTGAGCAGCGAGATGACCGAGCGGTAGGTTGCCTCAGGCACTTGCGACATGCAGTCGATCGCCAGCTCAATCGCGCTGGCCGGCGCTCCGGTCGCCACCAGGCTTGGCGCAACTTTGGCGGCCACCTCGGCCATGGTTTTTCCCTGATCCAGAGGCTTTGTGCGGGCGGCGACAAATTTCTGTTGAAAATCACCCTCAGGCTTGCCGAAGGCAGGGCTGGTGCCGGACAACACCAAGTGCTGAACCCGGTGCGGAAAATCTTTCACCAATTGCTGGGCGACCATGCCACCGAACGAGTGACCGATGATGGACGCGGAAGCCAGGCCGGCTTTTCCCATGTCGCTGTCGAGTTGTGCAGCCAGAGCTTCAAAACTGAATTGCGCTATCGGATCTCGGCCGCCATAGCCCGGCGCATCCCAGGCCAGCACGTCGTATTCGCCGGAGAAGTGCTCAACTTGCGGGCGCCATATGCGCCCGGCCCCGCCTACACCGTGGAGAAATACGCAAGCCTTCCTCATGCAAAGGCGTCTCCCACCATAGCGCCTTCATTCACAACCACCTGGCCATCAAGAGCAATGGTGCAGCCGCGCACGGGGATATCGAAATGGCCTTCGGTGAAGCGACCGGCGAATTCGTTGGCGCCGGTTGAGAACAGGAAGTTTCCGGCATAGGCGCGCAGTTCGGTTCCGTTGAAATCGCGCTGGTCATAGAAAGTCATGGCTTCATACCGGGCCGCTTCGTTCATCCCCCAGCCCACATGGGAGATGGCATAGGCGTTGGGATCGTCCCAGGACGCCCAATAGCGCTTCATGAGCTCGGCGTCTGTGCCTTCTCCAATAATTACGGTAACGAAATCGTCCTTGATTACCAGCGTTACTGGGCGCTCCAGGTAACGTTTGAAGGTGAGGTTCACATCCCCTGCGTCCAACACCAGAGTGCCGTTCGTGGAGCCGGATTTGGGGAAGGAGACCACCAATCCGGCGGGCCAGTGGGTGAGGGTTCCGGGCCGGTCGGTGAAACCCCACACGCCAACGGTTTGTGCGCCTTGCATGGCAACGGTGAGATCGGTTCCAGCGGCGGAAGTCACGGTCATCTGCCCGCTTCCGCGGCAAAGCTTGGCGGCTTTCAGCACCTGGGCCTTCTTTTCCTCGGTGGGCAGCAACCGTTCAAGCGCTTCTGGGTGTTCGTTGGTGATCGTCACCACGCGGGCGCCGGATTTCAGGATCTCGGGCAACTCTGGGGCGTGCATCAAGCCCTCCACGGTGACGTCCACAATGACCGGACAGGCCTTGAGGGCCGACAGGGTGGCCGGATGGTTCTGGATCGCCTGGCAGGCGCCGGTCGATCGGATGGGGACCGGTGCGGTTTGGGCCGGGGTGATGGCGCAAACATGCACCGGGTTTGCGCCGAGGCGCATGAGGGCCAGCTCGGCGAGATGGACATTGAGCTCGCGCGACTGGGTTTCAGAGAGAATGGCCACATCGTCGCCCGGGCCGATCTTGCTCAAAGCCAAGGCAGCGGAAAACGCCTCGATCCATCGATGTTCAATCCGGTCGCGCAGCATAGGTCCTTGCTCCTCAAAGCCTTCATCGCCTATAGGCCATAGGGCAGGACGTTAAACAATAGGACAAACCGTTCCCACCTGATCTCATGGCAGAAATCACAAACACATGGCTTCCCAAGCGCGCGCCTGGCCTGGGTTGGAGCCCGCAGGAGGCAGCTGCAAATGCTGCGGCTTTTGATCCGCGCAACCTTGGCGCGGATTTTTATGAGAACCCGTTCCCCATCTACAGCGTTCTTCTGGAGCATGACCCGGTGCATCTGTGCCCGGACGGCAGCTGGTTCCTCACCCGCTATGACGACCTGAACCGGATCTACCGGGATACGCGGACCTTCAGCTCTGACAAGAAGGTTGAGTTTAAACCCAAGTTCGGCGACAGCCCGTTGTTCGAGCACCATACCACCAGCCTGGTGTTCTCAGATCCGCCCCTGCACACCAGGGTGCGCAAACTCATCGTGGGCGCGTTGTCGCCGCGGGCCATTGCGCATATGGAACCGGGGTTGGTGACGCTGGTCGATGACCTGTTGGACGGCCTGGAGGAAAAGGGCGAGGCGGATCTGATCGAGGATTTTGCCTCGGCCATTCCCATCGAGATTATCGGCAACCTGCTTGGCGTGCCCCACGCTGAACGTGGGCCGTTGCGCGGGTGGTCGCTGGATATTCTTACGGCCTTGGAGCCGGTGCTGACGCCAGAACAGGAGGCGCGCGGCAATGAAGCGGTGGTTGAGTTTGTCGACTATCTGGAAGGGCTCATCAGCGACCGGCGTAAAAATCCTGGTGACCCTGCGATCGATGTGTTGACCAGGCTGATCCAGGGCGAGACTGACGGCGAGCGGCTTTCGCACAGCGAGCTCCTGCAAAACTGCATCTTCATTCTCAACGCGGGCCACGAGACAACCACCAACCTGATTGGCAACGGCCTGCACGCCCTCATGGAGTGGCCCGAGGAGCGTCAGCGTCTGCTGACCCAGCCTGATCTTATCGACACGGCAGTGGAGGAGTTCCTGCGCTTTCAAAGCTCCAACCAACTGGGCAACCGGCGCGTTTTAGTCGAGACTGAGATCGGCGGCATCAAGATGGAGCCAGGCGCGCTGATCACCCTGTGCATCGGCGCAGCCAACCGCGACCCGGCCCAGTTTCCTGATCCCCACCGGCTGGATATCAGCCGGCATCCCAACAAGCACCTCGCCTTCGCCGGCGGCCCGCATCTGTGTGCCGGGCTGTCGCTGGCCCGGCTTGAGGGCAAGATTGCCATCGGCAAGTTTCTGGAACGGTTCCCGAACTATGGCCTGTGCGGCGAGCCGGTGCGCAGCGGCCGGGCCCGCTTTCGCGGCTTTCTCAACCTGCCGGTGAGAGTGGGCTAAGGTCCTGGAAGATGTGACGCGACCAATTTCAAGCGCTCACGTCGACCAGTTTAAGGCTATTGAGACGTTCAGTGAGAGCAGAGGAAACCGAATCGTGGATGTCGCCGGGAAAGTTGTTGGGGAGGTTTTTCTCGACCAATGCAATCGCCTTTTCGGCTGTGTCCGCAATTTCTTCGATTGCCGAATTCGCCAGGAGCTTTGGCATTCCAGCTTCGTTCGCGGTCTGGATAAAGTGCCTGGCATGGATCTTGTCGATACGGTAACGGCGCTTAGTACCCACCGACATGGCGAGTTTCATCTGCCGGCGTTTGATCTGGTGACTGTCGAGGCTAGGCTGTGCCGTTAATATGTCATAGAGAGGGGTCAGGCGATAACTTCCGCCGGGCCCGATGAAGATGCTGAAATTTTTCGCATGGCCGTCCGTTGCCCCGAGGAGCCAGAACAGGATCTGGGCTTTGAGGATCACCTTTTGATCGTCTGCCGGCGTGTCGCTCCCCTTAAGTAGATCAAGGATATCAACCATGCCTGGCCCGCCGTCACTTTGGTATTTCAATGTTGGGGGTATGGAGAGTGCCTGACAGCAATCTTCCTGTGGCAGGCGCAAGAGCCGCCCATCTTTTGTCCATCTGCGATCAAACCGCTCAATGACGAGGGCCTTGGTTTTTCCAAACGTTCTGACCTCTGCATTGTTTACCGGTAAGCCGAACGCCCCAACCAACTTCAAGCAGTAAAACTCGTTTTCGACACTGTTGGAGAGGTCAATGCTATTCGGCAGTTCTCCAATCTGTGTTTTGAAGAGGTGGGTGGTTGGGGTGGCACCATGAGGCTTAATCCACTTTCCGTCATGCTGGAGCAGGGCGGTCTTCTCCTGAGCGCCGGCCACTGATATGCGGAAGTCGTCATCCCGAATCAGGCCGAGTGGTGCCTGGTTCAAATTATTCAGTGTGCTCTCAATGGCCTCATCATCGACCACATCGCCGCTGATCGCGCGGGTCGTATCGACGGCCTCATCGTCCTCTGGAATGAATTGGAGTGCACCCACACAATCGCGGCCGATGGTGGCCAGAAGATTGTATGCGTCGGTACCTCTCGCGCCAACTTTCTCTGCAACACGGCGGCGCAGTGGACCGGAATCCGGGAGGAGGTTTTCAAAAACGGCGGCAACCTTTTCTCCTCGAAAAGCGGTTTCTCGGAGTGGCAGGGACAGAGATACCGGCAGGGTATGTTCCCATGTCAACCAGCTTTCATCGTACTGAAAACCGATCGCGCCGTTTGGCTCCTTGGTGAGAGAGCCGACGAAACGGTCGTTCAAGAAAACACGCAGAGGAACGTTCTGACGACGACGGGGCATCAGAATATGTTTTCGATGTCTTCGGTGCGGCCTTTCGAGCGTGGTCCGATCTGGAGTTCGAGGTCAAGCGCGCTAAGGATCATCAATAAGGTTTCCAGCTTGGTTGCCGGATTGCCCGTCTCAATCATTGATATCGTCTCTTGCCACAGCCCAGCCTTTTCGCCCAACTGTGTTTGGTTTAAATTCAGTTTTTTGCGTGCACGACGGATGATGTTGCCGATTTGCTTTGGGTTCCGGGCGAGGTCTGTCATGAATGTGATTATGATCTAAACCTCATAAAGTTGCAATATAAAATTTAGATCATAAACTGTAAATATGATCTATACCTTATAAATATATTTTATGATATATAGATCATAAAACTTGATTATTCTGCGAAACCCAATAGGCGCCAAGGCCGACCTGCGCGCGTCACCGCAGGTGTTCAGCGCAACCCTACCCCTGCAGCGCCTCCCACATCTCCAGATCGCGCTTGTCGGTCCAGATCTTGGGCGTGTCGATGCCGCGGGCCTCGTCGTAGGCGCGGGAGATGTTGAAGGGCTGGCAATGCTCGAAAATCGGCCAGTCGCCGTATTTGGGGCGCATCACGTCGTTGGCCTTGTCGAAGCAGTCCTTCAAGGACGCGCCGCGGGAGGCCTCGCGCTCCACTGAATCGTAGATGTTGTGGAGGAACTCAGCGGTCAGCTCAATGGCCTCTTCCACCGTGTCCGGTTCCGCCAACGCGTCGCCGCGGCCGGGCATGAGCGCTTCAGGCTCGAAGCTTGCCACGTTGGCCAATGTCTCCGGCCAGTCACTGAAATGGCCGTCGCCGCAATAACAGGCTGATTTGTATTCCACGATGTCGCCGGAGAACATCACCCGTTCATCGGGCACCCAGGCCACAATATCGCCTGCGGTGTGAGCCCGGCCCAGAGACATCAGATCCACCCGGCGGTTGCCGAGATAGAGCGTCAGGCTGTCTGAGAATGTCATGCTCGGCCAGGTCAGGCCGGGGATGGATTCAGCATCCTGGAACAGGCGCGGGAAGCGGCCGAATTCTGAATCCCAATCTTCCTGACCACGCTCGCAGATCATGGCCCGGCAGGCGTCTGATGCAACGATCTCGCTGGCATCATAGGCTGAAGCGCCAAGCACACGCACGGCGTGATAGTGGGACAGCACCACGTATTTGATCGGCTTGTCCGTCACATTGCGCACGCGCTCGATCACCAGGTTGGCCATGGCGGGTGTGGCCTGGGTGTCGATCACCATGCAGCTGTCATCGCCGATGATCACCCCGGTGTTGGGGTCACCCTCTGCTGTGAACGCATAAAGATCGCGGCCGATCTCCGAGAAGGTGATCGTCTTGTCTTCCATGTCTCCGGTGGAGGCAAATCCTTTGGCCATTTTTAGGCTCCCTCATATTTCTGAATGTCTTGTTCAATCGCACCGAAGATCGATTGCTCGTCTGCGTTCAACATCTCGATTTTAACCCGGTCACCGAACTGCATGAACGATGTGGCGGGCTTGCCGTCATTGATGGTTTCAATCATGCGGATTTCCGCAATGCAGGAATAGCCAAGGCCGCCCTCGTACACCGGCTTTCCGGGCGAGCCGTCGGCGCCTTTGTTGGAGACGGTGCCTGACCCGATGATCGTGCCGGCGCTCAAGGGCCGGGTCTTCGCGGCGTGGGCGATGAGCTGATGGAAGCTGAAGGTCATGTCGTCGCCGGCGTTGGGCTTGCCGAACAAGTCGCCGTTCAGCGTGGAGAGCAGGGGAAGGCTGAGCTTGCCCTCTGCCCAGGTATCGCCCAGTTCATCGGGCGTTACCGCAACGGGTGAGAAGGCAGAAGAGGGTTTGGCCTGGAAGAAACCGAAGCCTTTGCCAAGTTCTGCCGGGATCAAACCGCGCAAGGAAACATCGTTTACAAGCATGATCAGCTTGATGTGCGAGCCGGCATCGTCGACCGAGACGCCCATGGGCACATCGTCGGTGACCACGGCGATTTCGGCCTCAAAATCGATGCCCCAGGCGGTATCGCCCATATAGACCGTGTCGCGCGGGCCGATGAAGGTGTCCGAGCCGCCCTGATACATGAGCGGGTCGGTCCAGAAGGTCTCCGGCATCTCGGCGCCGCGCGCCTTGCGCACCAGTTCCACGTGGTTGACGTAGGCTGAGCCATCGGCCCATTGGTAGGCGCGGCGCAATGGCGAACAGCATGCGGCCTGGTCGAAGGGCTCGCCCTCAATCTGGCCGAGGTTCAACCGCTCGGCAATGTCTTGAAGTCCGGGTCCCGCTTCTGCCCATTCGTCCAGGGCGCGCTGCAAGGTGCCCGCCACGGCGCCTGCCGGGGTGTAGCGCTCAAGATCGTTGTCGACGACCACCAGTTGCCCGTCGCGCGAGCCGTCTTTCAATGTGGCAAGTTTCATCTGTCGTTGCGTCCTTATGGTGTGCCGTCGAACTGGCGCTCAAGGCCTGTCCAGCAGTCCATGTAGTCGGCCTGCAGGGTCTCAAGTTCAGCGGCGAATTTGGTGAGATGTTGCGGAAAGCGGGTTTCGATCATGAAGGCCATTGTATTGGTCAGTTTTTCTGGCTTCAGATCTGAATTGCTCGCGCCGGTGAACGCAACTGCGTCGGGGCCATGGGGCAGCATGCAATTGTGCAGGCTCATGCCGCCTTTGACGAAACCCTCCGGTTTGGCGTCATAGACCCCGTAGATGAGCCCCATGAACTCCGACATGATGTTCATGTGATACCACGGCGGACGGAAGGAATGTTCTGCCACCATCCAGCGCTCGGGGAAAATGACAAAGTCGATGTTGGCTGTGCCCGGCGTCTCTGATGGTGCGGTCATCACCGTGAAAATGGAGGGGTCTGGGTGGTCAAACAGGATCGCGCCAACCGGTGAGAAGGTGCGCAAGTCATATTTGAACGGCGCGTAGTTGCCGTGCCAGGCCACCACGTCGAGCGGGGACTGGCCAAGCTCGGTGGTGAAGAACTTGCCGCACCATTTCACGGTCAAGGTGGTGGGGTTTTCACTGTCCTCAAAGGCGGCCACGGGGGTTTTGAAATCCCGAGGGTTGGCCAGGCAGTTGGCGCCAATGGGGCCGCGGCCCGGCAGGGTGAACTTCGCGCCATAGTTCTCGCACAGATAACCGCGCGCAGAACCGTCAATGAGCTCGACCTTGAACTTCATGCCGCGCGGAACGATCGCCACCTCGCCGGGGGTCACGTCCATCTTGCCCAGCTCTGTGAAGATCATGATGCCGCCCAGCTCAGGCACGAACAGCAACTCGGCATCCGCGTTATAGAAGACCTCGTTCTCCATGGAGGCGTTGATGAGGTAGACGTGTGTGGACATGCCGGCTTGCGTGTTGACGTCGCCGGCCGTGGTCATGGTGCGCACGCCGGTGGGGAATGTGGTGTTCTCGCCTGGCATGGGAACCGGCCCCCAGCGCAACTGGGCAATGGGCATGTCGTGGTCATCAAGACAGGGCGCAGTCTTCCAAAACGGCAGATCCATGCGCGCAAACGTGCCCGAATGCTTCACCGACGGGCGGATGCGATAGAGCCAGGAACGCTCGTTTTCGCCGCGCGGTGCGGTGAAGGGAGAGCCGGAAAGTTGCTCGGCATAAAGGCCATAAGCGCACTTTTGCGGCGAGTTCTGGCCCTGGGGCAGGGCGCCGGGCAAAGACTCGGTTTCAAAGTCATTACCAAAACCGGGCATATAGGAAAGCGACATTGCAAACTCCTTCACGCGAGGGCTCGCGGCATTCAGGCTTGAAATGAGTGGACACTGTTAGTTACATTCGCAACTAATGAACGTCAAGAGCCCAAAACCCGCCGTCTCGCCCATTGAGCTTGAGCACTTTTTGCCCTACCGGCTGAATGTGGTGGCTGAAGCTGTGAGCCGTGCGCTGGCGCGGCTCTATGAAAAGCGCCATGGAACTTCAATTGCCGAATGGCGGGTCATCGCGACCCTCGGCCAGTATGAACGCATGACGGCCAAAGACATCGGCGCCCACAGCCGGATGCATAAAACCAAGGTATCGCGCGCGGTTGCCCGGCTTGAGGAACGCCAATGCCTTGCCCGCACCAGCAATGAGCAGGACATGCGTGAAGCGTTTCTGGAGCTCACAGATGCCGGACGCGCGATCTATGACGATCTGGTGCCGCGCGCCCTTGCCTTCGAGCAGAAATTGTCCGACGCTCTTTCAAAAGAAGAACAGGCCAATCTGGACGCCTTGCTGTGCAAGCTTGAGGTTTCGGCCCTTGATGACGCGGGAGATGCGTAACCATGAAACTCTATGATTATTTTCGCTCCTCTGCGGCCTACAGGGTGCGCATTGCGTTGAACCTGAAAGGCTTGGCAGCCGAGCAAGTGCCGGTGCACCTTGTGCGCAGCGGCGGCGAGCACAGGCAGGCGGCCTATCTGGTGGTCAACCCGCAAGGGCTTCTGCCGGCTTTGGAAACCGACGACGGCACGGTGCTCGCCCAGTCATTGGCGATCTTGGAATATTTGGATGAAACCCATCCCGAACCACCTTTGCTGCCGGCAGATGCCGTTTCGCGGGCGCAGGTTCGTGCGATCTGCCAGATGGTGGCGTGTGAGATCCATCCCCTCAACAATCTGCGCACCATGCAGTATCTCAAGAACGAACTTGGACACGATCAGGACACGGTCAACACCTGGTATGCCCATTGGGTGTCCAGCGGGTTCCAGGCGATTGAACAGGTAATCGGTGCGGACGGGTATTGCTTTGGCAGTGCCGTCAGCCTGGCGGACACGTGCCTGATCCCTCAGATATTCAATGCCCACCGGTTCAATGTGGACCTCTCGCCGTTCCCCAAAGTCAGCAAGGTTGAAGAGGTCTGCGGCGCGCTGGATGCGTTCGCACAGGCTCATCCGGCCAACCAGCCCGACGCAGAATAGAGATCATCATGAGCGGCATCACGGTTGCTGAGGCAAACACAATTCTTGGCGATGTTTTCGCCCCTTGGGTGCAAGCGTTGAAGCTTGTAGCAACTGAGGTGAGCGCGGAGCACGCGGTCTTGCACATGCCCTTCAGCGAGGATCTTTGCCGGGTGGGGGAGATGATTTGCGGCCAGGCAATGATTTCTGCGGCGGATACGGCCATGGTCATCGCGGTGTGCTCGGCCATGGGTGGCTTCAAGCCCTTCGGCACGGTGGATCTCACCTCAAACTTCATGCGGCCCGTGTCGGGTGAGGGGGTGGTGCTGACCGCCCGCATTATGCGCATGGGCCGCACCATGGCCTTCTGCAACACGGAAGTTGCCGGCGCCGACAGCGGCAAGGCGTCGGTCTTTGCAACCGGCACCTATGCTTTGCCACAATAAAGATCAGGCGGCGGGTATCGTCTGTTCGGGCACTTCGATGTGAACCACAAGCAGGACGCCTGTATTGCCGTCGCTGCCGTCTGAATTGAGGAACGGCTGGAATGTCCCTGTGTTGACATTCACCACGCGCCGCTCCTCCGGGCTGATCGGTTTCATGGGCCAATCTCCTTATTGACAATGTGTCCTGTGCGAGGTGTCAGTTAAGTGCTTCAAACTCGGTGGCCCGATCTAGAAGCCTCTTGGCGGTTGTGTAAGTGGGAACCTCGACGAGTGAGCCCTCAACCTCGACGCGGGCCTGGCCCAAAGCGCGGGCTTCGTCGAAGGCAGAGACGATGGCGTGCGCCTGGCGAATTTCCTCGGTCGATGGGGTGAGGATGGCGTTGATGGGTGCAACATGATCGTGGTTCACCGCGCTCTTGGCTTTGTATCCCAGTCTGCGGGCCCACTTGGTGTCGCGCTCCACCCCGTCCATGTCAGCCCAGGTATAGGGGCAGTCGACGGGAAACGTGCCGGCGGCAACGCACTCGACCAGGAACCTTTGGCGGCAATACTCCAGTTCGCGGCTGTCAGGTTCGCGCTCAGCGCCAAGATCTGCGGCCATGTCTTCTGATGCCATGAGGCACGCGATGGTGCGGGGGCTGGCGGTTGCGATCTTTCCGGTTTGGACCAGCCCTCTGGCCAGCTCCACGTTGGGCAGCAGGCGCGTGCTGCCCTCAGGCAAGCCATAGTCGCGCTCGAACCTGCTCACCGCCTCATCCAAGGCGGTCACGTGCTCGGGCTCTGCAACTTTCGGCAGGGCCACAATGTCCGGTGCCCCTTTCATGACCTCGGCAAGATCGTCCATGCCGTCCAGCTCAAGCGGGTTCACGCGTACTGCCACCACATTTCCAGCTTCGCGCCAGTGGGCATATGTTTCCGGCGCCAGCGACCTGGCCTTCGGGCGCAAGTTTGGCGGCGTGAAGTCCTCCAGCTCCTGCATGAGGACGTCGGCGCCGAGGGTGGTTGCCTGCCTCAAGGCGGCTTCGTCAGCGCCATCGACGAACAGCCAGGTGCGGCAGAGATGAACCGGTCGATGCATGGAATTCCTCAGAGGGCAGTTGGTTTGAACCGTTCCCATTCTAGTGCGGCACACGACTGTGTGCCAGAAAGGAAGGGAAATCATATGGCCCTGCCTTGACCCTGCGCATCTGGGGCGACACACTCAAATCTCAACAGTCAGGAACCATTTCATGTCCGATCTCTGGCGGCAAAGCGCCGTTGACCTTGCACACCTTGTGAAGTCTGGCGAAGCCTCCGCGCGCGAGGTGACCGAAAACACGTTGGCACGGCTGGCTGAGGCCAATCCGGCCATGAACGCGGTGGTTCAGGAAATGCCGGATGAAGCGCTGGCAACAGCCGATGCCGTTGATGCGCAACGTTCCCGAGGTGAGGAGCTAGGGCCATTGGCCGGTGTGCCCGTGACCATCAAGGTGAACGTTGACCAAAAAGGCTATGCGACGACGAACGGTCTGCGCATCCAGAAGGACCTGATTGCCACTGAAGACAATCCGGTGGTGGCTAACATCCGCAAGGCCGGTGCCGTCATTGTCGGACGCACCAACACGCCGGCGTTCAGTCTGCACTGGTTCACCCGCAATTCACTGCATGGCCACACGCTAAACCCTCACAATCCCACGATAACCCCCGGTGGGTCATCTGGTGGCTGCGGGGCGGCGACGGCTGCTGGCATCGGCGCAATCGGTCATGGCACCGACATTGCCGGTTCCGTCCGTTATCCTGCCTACGCTTGCGGCATTCACGGCTTGCGGCCGACGCTTGGGCGCATTCCAGCCATCAATTTCAGCGCGCCGGACCGGCTGCTTGGCGGCCAGATCATGGCGGTGTCCGGGCCCTTGGCGCGGACCATTGGTGATGTGCGGTTGGGGCTGGAGGTCATGGCGGCTGAAGATGTGCGCGACGCTTGGTGGGTGCCGGTGCCGCTGGAGTTGCCGGAACAACCAAAGAAGGTTGCCTTGTGTGTGGCGCCGGAGGGTCTTGTGGTTCAGCCTGCGGTGGAACAAGCGGTGAGGCGGGCGGCAGAGCAGCTCAAGAATGAAGGTTGGGAGGTCGAAGAGATCGCCTCACCCAGTTTCCGCGAGCCGGCCAAATTGCAGGCCATGTTGTGGCTTGCCGAATTCAGGCGCACGGCGGCTGTGGCCATTGAGCAGGAGGACGATCCGGATGCAAAGTTCATCTATGCCCAGATGGCGCGGCATTGCCCGGAAACCGATCTCAATGGCTTTCATGATGCACTGAAGCGGCGCTCTGAACTGTTGCGCGAATGGCAGATGTTCTTTGCGCAATATCCCCTCTTGCTGTGCCCGGTTTCGGCAGAGCTGCCGTTCCCTGACTTGCTGGACCTTGAATCGCCTGAGGCCTTTGACCGGGTGTTTGAGGCCTTGTTGCCGCAAATCGGCACCCCCTTCCTGGGCCTGCCCGGCTTGTCGGTGGCAACCGGCGTGACCGACGGCAATGTGCCCACAGGTGTGCAGCTGATTGCGGGGCGGTACCGCGAGGACACGATGTTGGCGGCAGCCGAAGTGATCGAAGCTGCCTCGGGCGTCCGAGCTGCAATTGATCCGGCCCCCGCCCCTTAGAGGAAGAAGCGCACATGGCAACTGATGACAGCCTTCGCGGAAAAATTCGCCAGGCCGTGGCGGATCGGTTTGGGGCGCAGGCGGAGTTCCTGCAGCAACTTGTCCGCTTTGCCTCCACCAGAGGAAATGAGCACACGGTGCAAGACCACATGGCCCGGGCCATGCTGGAGCGCGGTTATGCGTTGGACCGGTTTGCCATGGATCGCCAGGAGATCGATGCGCATCCAGGCGGCGGGGAGATTTCAGAGCTTCATTCAGAGGCCCCCATCGTTGTGGGCATTCACCGGCCGCGCGAAGAAACCGGCCGGTCGTTGATCCTGCAGGGGCACGTGGATGTGGTGCCCACTGGACCGGAAGACATGTGGTCCACCCGGCCGTTTGACCCGGTGATCAAGGATGGTTGGATGCATGGCCGCGGGGCCGGGGATATGAAGGCCGGGGTGAGCGCGAACCTGTTTGCCCTGGACGCCTTGCGTGCTGTTGGGCTGCAGCCTGCGGCCACGGTTTATGTTCAGTCGGTTGTTGAGGAAGAATCCACCGGCAACGGCGCCTTGATGACCCATTTGCGCGGCTACAAGGCGGATGCGGCGCTGGTGCCTGAGCCTGCAGCTGAAAACCTGACCCGGGCCAATGTGGGCGTGCTCTGGTTCCAGTTTGAAGTGCGCGGCATTCCGGTGCATGTGGCCAGCATGGGCGAGGGGGCAAACGCCATCGACGCGGCCTACCGCGTGGTTGGCGCTCTGCGTGAGTTGGAAACAAAGTGGAATGACGCCAGGGTTGACCATGCGTTGTTCTCCGATGTGGCCAAGCCGATCAATCTCAACCTGGGCAAGATCGAGGGTGGCGACTGGGCCTCTTCAGTGCCGGCGTGGTGCAAGATCGATTGCCGCATCTCAATTCTGCCAGGCGCCAGCGCCCAGGAGGCGCGCCAGGAGATCGAAGCCTGCATTGCCGATTTCGCCCGCCAAGACCGGTTCCTGGCCAACAACCCGCCGCGTGTCACCTTCAATGGCTTTGTGTCCGATGGCTATGAGTTGAAGCCCGGCTCAGAGGCGGAAGGCGTTCTGGGCGAGGTTCATGAGCAGGTGATGGGCCGCCCGTTGAAGACCCAACTGGCCACGGCCTATCTCGACAGCCGGGTGTACGTTTTGTTTGATGACATCCCGGCCCTGAACTATGGCTGCACTGCTGAAAATATCCACGGTTTTGATGAACGGGTGGAACTTGCCTCCGTTCAGCGGATTACCGAAGTGATGGCGTTGTTCATTGCAGAGTGGTGCGGGGTGGAGCCCATCGACGGTTAGGCTTCATTCCTCTGCGGCCTGGGCCTTCAGCCAGGCAACCAGTTGCCGGACCACGTGCCGTGCTTTTGAGGTGGGCGTGAGGATGAGCCAGTAGGCGTTTTTCACCTCAACGACTTCGCCTGGAAACAAAGGCACAAGGGCGCCGGACTTGATGGAGCCATCTGCCAGACGGCCGGGCGCCAGGGCGAGCCCCATTCCTTGTTCGGCAGCTTTTAGAACCAGGTCGGAGGAGGAAAACCGCGAGCCAGTTCGCACATTCAAATTGGCTGGGCCATGGGCCCGTTTCCAGATGTCCCAATGGGTTTGCGGGTCGCGGTCATGGAGCAGGCGCGCCGCCTTGATGGCTGTCTTGGTTTTTGGATGTCCGATTTCCTGCAAGTAGCCTGGGCTTGCAACCGGGAAGAGCCGGTCATCCATCAGGGGCTCGCAGAATTCTTCGTCGCGCGGTTTGCGGCCCGTTCTGATGGACAGGTCGGCATCATCTTCTCCTGGCGACCGTGCGCGCTGGTCAACCAATAGCGAGACCTCAATGCTTGGATTTGCCGCTTCAAAGTCAGGCAGCCGTGGCAGGAGCCAACGGATGGCGAAGGACGGTGTGGTTGAGATGACAACGGAATTGCCTTGCCGCGCTTCGCGAACAGAGGAGACGGCCTTCTCCAACGCGCCCAGGCAGGCAAGAGCAGCTTTGCCGAGGGTGTCGCCGTGCGGGGAGAACGTGAGCGTGTTGGTGCCTGGCATCTTTAGGAAAAGCGGTGCGCCGAGCATCAGTTCTAGCTCGCCCAGATGCCGGCTGATGGACGAGTGGGTGATCCCGAGACGGCGCCCGGCCGGTCTGATGCCGCCGGTCTCGTAAACGGCTGCGAGCGCCCGAAGCGCGTTTAGGGGCAAATCTTTCATGGTCGCAATAATAGACCAAAAAACCCCTATTTGAGAACATGTCAAATTCCTCTTTGGGGATACCCTGCCAGCGGCCTTAAACAGGAGCGTTCTAATGGGTGTGTTGCTGGACGGTGTCTGGAGCGACGAAGTTGCGACGATAGCAGATGGCGCTTACAAGCGGCCGGCCAGCCCCTTGCGCAACGCCGGCTCTGGCCGGGTGGCTTCTGAAGTGGTCCAGCATCCGAGGCGCTTCTGGTTGATCGCCTCAAACAGTTGTCCCTGGTCGCACCGGGCTGTGCTGCTGCACGGATTGAAACAGTTGGAGAGCGTGGTGCCCATCCATTTTGCCTTTGGGGAACGGTTGGAAGGGTATGCGGTGAACGGCGGGCGGCCCTGGGCCGTTCCTGGCTCTGAGCAAACGGTGCGGCATCTGCACCAGTTGTATGCGCTTCATAATGGCGCCTACACCGGGCGGGCGAGTGTGCCTGTGCTGTGGGACAGCGCGGCGCAAACCATTGTCTCAAATGAATCTGCCGACATTCTCCAACTGTTCGACGCGTTGCCGAGCCAAGCAGGCCGCGATTTCACGGTTCGGCCCGAGCCACTCGTGGCTGCGCTGGATGAAGCCAATGAGCAGATCTATCTGACGCTGAACCACGCCGTATACCAGGCGGGGTTTGCGCGCGCTCAATCAGCTTACGAAGAGGCGGCCTTGCGGGTGTTTGAGGCGCTTGATGGCTTGGAAGATCGGTTGTCGTCGTCGCGCTACTACTTTGGCAACACGCTCACAGAAACAGATCTGCGCCTGTTCCCAACGTTAGTGCGCTTTGATGCCGTCTATCATATTCTATTCAAGTGCTCGATCCGACGCCTGGTCGACTATCCTCAACTCTGGGCCTATGCACGAGACCTATACGGCTGGCGCAGGGTGGCGCAGTCGGTCGATTTTCAAACGATCCGTAACGCTAGCTATCTTGCAGATAGCCGAGACCCCCATCCGCTGATTGCGCTCCAGCCCGATGTGGATTGGGACGCTCCCCATGATCGCGGCCGATTGGGAGCGGCATGTCTCACCACGCCGGATGGCCGGATGTTCAAAGTCGAACCCGCTACGATGGCGCCTCATGCAGAGCCTCATCATGCCTGATCTGTGGCCGGCGGTTGGCGTTCTTGCCGTTGCGGCGATTACCCCTGGACCCAACAATGTTCTGGTGTTCAACGCGGCTCTTGGAGGGGGGCTAGGCAGGGTGATTTCAACCATTGCAGCGATTGAGACCGGGTCTCTCATACTCTTTGGGCTGGTCAAGTTGGGTTTGCTCGCGATCTTGCAACATTTTCCAGCCGGTGTTCTGGCGTTGGCGCTCTGCGGAACAGCTTATCTCATGTGGCTCGGGTTGAGGCTGATGAGATCCAGCTCGCCTGGCCATATGGACGACAACGACATCCAGGCCTCTGGGTTCGGAGTTCTGACCTTTCAGTTGATCAATCCAAAAGCGTGGATCCTCATGGGCGTGTTTGCGTCAGCAACCCATCATGAGGACAATTGGCTCTTGTTGATCCTGATACTGATCTGCGTCTTCACGATCTGCCTGTCGCTTTGGGCTATGGCCGGAGCAGCGTTGGCGCGGTTGTCGGAGAATCCCACAGTGAACCGGGCGGCAAATATGGTGATGGGCGGCAGCCTGATCCTCTTTGCCGGCCTGATTGGTGCAGAACTGCTCTAGGCGCGTTCAAAGCCGCGGTTTACCTCCCAGTCCGTGACCCGGCGGTCATACTCCTCCTGCTCCCATTCGGCGGCCCGCACATAGTGGTCGACCACCTCGTCGCCAAAGGCGGAACGCAGCATTTTGGACTTCTTCAGGGAAGCCGCCGCATCGCGCAAGGTCTCAGGAATGCCCCGGGCCCGGCGGGCGCCGTAGGCGTCGCCCTTGAACGCGGGCTCCAGTTCCATCTTCTGTTCGATGCCATCCAAGCCGGCCGCGATGAGCGCGGCGAATGCCAGATAGGGGTTCAAATCGGCACCGCCCACGCGGCATTCCACGCGCACAGCTTTGGTGTCCGCGCCGCACACCCGGTATCCGGCCGTGCGGTTATCCATGGACCAGATTGCCTTGGTTGGCGCGAAGGTGCCCTCCACGAAGCGCTTGTAGGAGTTGATATAGGGCGCCAGGAAATAGGTGATCTCGCTGGCATGGCTGAGCAGGCCTGCCACGTAATGGCGCATCATTTCAGACATGCCGTCCTCCGCCTTCGGGTCGAAGAAAAGAGGCTTCCCGTCGGTGGTCCAGAGGGACTGGTGCACATGCGATGAATTGCCGGCAAAATCATAATGCCACTTGGCCATGAAGCTGATGGAGCGCCCTTTGCTCCAGGCAATTTCCTTGCACGCGTTTTTGATGATGGAATGGCGGTCGGCCATGGCCAGGGCATCGCCATAGCGCACGTTGATCTCCTCTTGGCCCGCATCGGCCTCGCCCTTGGAATTCTCAACCGGGATATCTGCGCCCTGCAGCCCGTTGCGGATGGCGCGCATCACGTCTTCTTCCTTGGTGGTTTGGAAGATGTGGTAGTCTTCGTTGTAGGCGCTGATCGGAGACAGGTTACGGTGACCCTTCTCGGCAGCTTCCTCATAGCTGTCCTTGAACAGGAAGAATTCAAGCTCTGAGGCCATCATCGCGGTCATGCCTTTTTCTTCTAGGCGGGCAATCTGGCGTTTGAGTACGGCGCGCGGCGAATGGGACACGTCTGCATGGGTGTGATGGTCGAGCACGTCACACAGCACCAGGGCGGTGCCCTCCAGCCAGGGCACGAGGCGAAGCGTGTCCAGATCCGGCTTCATGGTGTAGTCGCCATAGCCGGATGACCAACTGGTGGAGGCATAGCCTTCCACGGTGTACATCTCCAGATCGGTGGCTTGCAGATAGTTGCACGAATGGGTTTCTTCCCAGGCGCTCTCAACGAAGAACTCGGCTTGAAACCGTTTGCCCATCAGGCGGCCTTGCATGTCCACCTGCGCGGCCACAACGGTGTCGATCTGACCGTTCGCGACCAGTTTTCTCAGCTCTTCCAGGGTCAATTTGCCTGCCATGTTCTCTGCCTCTTATTGTCTTCTGAACGCATACCGCCCCCGAGCCTGACGATGAGGCGCGGGGGCGCTATGTTTATCGATATTGACCGCTCTTGCCGTGTTTCTGCAAGGGCGGTGGTTCTCTTTTAAGCTGCTTCGGCTGCCTTTGCAGCCTCCACGATCTGGTCGGCCTCGCGGCCGGTTAGTTCCTGCATATGGTCGTGGGTGTAGGTGAAGGTTCCCACGCCCGCTGTTGCAGAGCGCAGCTCGATGATCAGGTTCTGCACCTCAGCTTCAGGCATTTGCGCCTCAACCGTGTCCCATCCGGGCCAGCCTTCGCGGGCATCATAGCCAAGCAGTTGCCCGCGCCGTTGCGAGACAATCTGGTTGATGCGCGAGGTGGCGTCAGAGGGCACATGAACCTGAACATGGACTATCGGTTCCAACAGAACCGGCGCCGCGTTCGGCAATGCTGCCTGCATACCAATGCGGCCGGCGGTCTTGAACGCTTGTTCTGAACTGTCCACCGCATGATAGGAACCGTCGGTCAAGGTGACCGAGACGTCCACAACCGGGAAGCCTAGAGGGCCTTGCCTCAAGAAGTCCTCGATGCCGTTTCGAACTGCCGGTATGTATTGCTTGGGCACGACACCGCCGGTGATGGAGTCATCGAACATGAACCCTGTGCCCCGGGGCATGGGTTTCACGTCAATCACCACATCGCCAAACTGGCCATGACCGCCAGACTGCTTCTTGTGGCGGCCGCGTTCGGTCACCGGCTTGCGAATGGTTTCATTGTAGGCAACCTTCCGTGGGCGGGTGTCGGCAGCAATGCCATACTTGCCCTCCAAGCGCTCCAAACCAACACGCAGGTGCATCTCACCCTGGCCCCAGAGGACCATTTCGTGGGTTTCTGCATTGTGGTCCAGGCTGAGGGAAGGGTCTTCCTCCATAACCTTTTGCAGGCTGGTGCTGAGCTTCACTTCATCCTTTCGGTCGGATGCGGATATCGCCAAGCCATAAACCGCCGGCGTCACCTTGAGTGGTGCAATCTGGGGCGTATCGCCTTTGGCAGTTGACAAGGTTTGACCGGTTGCCGCCGATTCCAGACGGCCGAGCCCGACAGTGTCGCCGGCCTTTGCGCTGCTGATCTTGGCAGGTTCCTGGCCCATGACCTGGAAGATGCCAGAGATGCGGACAGAATTCCCGCTGCCGTCAAACAGCGTGGTGCCATCTGTCAGCTCGCCCGCCAGAACCCTGGCAATGGAGAGCTTTCCGCCATGGCTGGTATGAAAGGTCTTGATGATCTGAATCACGGTCTCTTCAGAACCCTCAATGCCAAGGCGCGGCGCTGTTCTGTCAATCATGGGCGCCTCGTGCCGAAGCGCCTTCAGAAGCCGGAGAATGCCGTTGCCGTTCTCAGCTGAGCCAATAAGCACAGGAACGATCAAACCCTCAGTAAGCTCACGTGACAGATCGTTGAACACCTGATCGCGCGGTGGCTCCATGTCTTCAAGAAGAGCTTCCATGAGCTCATCGTCATAGTCGGCCAGCTTCTCCAGCATGGAAAAACGCGCTTCTGACTTGCGGTCCGCCAGTTCGGACGGCACATCGATGACTTCGCTTTCGGCATGCTCCCGGTAGAGATAGCCGCGTTCAAGCGCCAAATCCACGAAACCTGTGGCAATGCCGTTCTCCCAGATGGGCACCTGGCGCAAGACAAGCGGATGGGCGCTGGCGGGCTGGAGCATGTCCAACACATCGCGGACGCGGCCTTCGGCCTTGTCGATCTTGTTCAAGAACAAGAAGCGGGGCACGTCATATTCGTCCAGGGTCTTCAGAATGAGCTGCAGCGCAGGTACCTTCTTCTCATCGGGCTCGCACACCACGATGGCCGCGTCGCAGGCTGCAAGCACAGCTTGCTGGTCTTGCGAAAATTCAATGGATCCCGGACAGTCGATGAAAGTGTAGGTGTCGCCTAAGAAGTCGGCGTGGGCGCAATTGAGCTCTACGCTCATACCGTGGGCGCGCGCTTCCGGTGCGGCGTCTCCTACGGTGTTGCCGTCGGCAACTTTACCCTGTCTGTTGATGGCCCCGGTTCGGAACAGTATTGATTCCAGTAGAGTTGTCTTGCCGCTCAAATACGGCCCGACGATTGCGATGGATCTGGGCCCTGTTGCGGGCCCGGCTGCAGTGCTTTGGTCGGTGTCTCCCATTATATAATCATCCCTCTTTGCTGTTTGCGGAGTGGCCTATCCGGCGCCTTCACAAAACGCCGGGCCGATTTTCTGCTCGTCTTGCATGCGAGCTGGATGCAAGGATGGTCGCGCGTCTGGCGCGCGGATGCAAGAGGCTAGTTCGGGTAAAGATCAATTCTTAAGACACGCGCAAATTATGGTTAACGGGCCAGATTGCCGCTCCCCATCAGTGTCGTCCTCGGGCCTGACCCGAGGACCCAGGCGGAACGCTTGGACTTGTGCGGCCTTGGACCCTCGGCTCAAGGCCGAGGGCAAAACGTTGGAAATTCGAGCTGGACCGGGGTGACGAAAGACGAGTAAGCCCTAAATCGGCTTGCCTTCGCTGGTCTTCCAGTTATCTGCCATCAGGGCATTCGACGGCCTGGTTTCATCCAGAAGCTTCTTGGCGGTGTCGCCGCCGGCAACGGGCAAGCCCGTTTCGTCAAGCTTGCCGATTTGCACCAGAACCGAGGCCTGATCCCAATAAATATGCTCGTGATAGAGCTTATCACCCCGGAAGTTCACGATAGCCACCAGCGGAACCTCCACATACTTCCCCGTGGGCTTGATGCCCGGCAGCATCCAGTCGATTTCGCAGGTGTGGGTGAAGCAGAAGATCAATTCATCCACCAGCCGATCCGCGCCAATTGTGCGCGAAACGGGGATGAGCTTGGTGTCCTCTGGGTTGGAATCCACAAAGTGGTATTTGTAGAACCGCTTGAGGTGATCATGGCCGACGCCGCCCGTCATGGTCGGGATGTGGTTCACGTAAGGCTCTGACACCATGGTCGCCATGGTGGCGTCCACGTCCCGGGTGACGAACTCGTGGTAGCAGTGCATGTCCCACAGATGTTCAAGATCATACACCGGCCCCAGCACGCCTCTGAGCGTTGCCAGGGAGCGGGAATAGGCCATCAGGGTTGACGGCTTGTCGAAGTGATCGCGGCCCGGAGTTGCGAACGCGTGGTCCTGGCCCTCGTAGAGGTGCAGTGACACGCCATCCTTGCCTTCCAGCTGCTTGTAGATCGCTTCGCGTGCTTCGGCCGGGCAGAACTGGTCTTCACCGGCAAAATGCAGGGTGAGCGGGCAGGAGATTTTCTTGGCTTCCTTCAGATAATCCTGAACGCCAACCGCGTAGTAGCCAACCGCCACGTCCGCATCCGTGCGTGTGGCGGACAGATAGGCCAGGAGGCCGCCCAGGCAGTAGCCGATGGTGCCGACCTTGCCTTTCACAAAGCGCTGGCCGCGAACGGTCGTGATGGTGTCCTGGATATCTTTCAAGGCCTGGTCCACGTCGAACTCTTGATAGAGACCGAAGGCCTTCTGGAAATCCTCTTCTGAGTACCCAAGATTGACGCCTTCTTCCTGGCGCCAGAACAGGTCGGGCACAACCGCCACATAACCTTCCTCGGCAAAGTGATCGGCCATGTCCATCATATAGTCGTTGATGCCGAAGATCTCCTGGAGGAGCACGAGGCCCGGGCCCGAACCCTTTTCAGGACGGGCGATATAGGCCTGGAACTGGCCGCCGTCTGCAGCGCCCACGGTCATGTATTTGCCTTTGCGGGCGGCAGATTTGGCACTGCCTGCGCCAGTGAGGCTGGCCATCATCTGTTTTTGGATCTCGATCGGATCATCGCTCAGGCCGGCTTTCAGGCCCTTGGCCATCTCGCCTGGGAAGACTTCCCATTCGCCAGCTTCCAGGCCGTCCAAGGCCTCGGTCGCCACCTCTTCGGGCGGCATTTTGGGCGGTGAGAAATCTTTGCTCATGTCCGTGTCTACGGCGCCGGGCATGACCGCAACCACGTCGATGCCTTTGCTGGCAAGCTCGGCCCGAATGGCCTGGGTTGCGCTATAGGCGGCCGCCTTGGAGGCAGACAGCGAGCCCATCACGGGCAGGTTCACCTGGCCCAGGATGGAGAGCATGTTGACGATGCCGCCGCCGCCATTGTCTGCGATCACGGGGCTGAAAGCGCGGCACATGTTCACCATGCCATGATAGTTTGTGTCCATCTCGCGCCGAGCGGCATCATCGTCGCTGGCTTCCAGCAGGCGGTCCATGCAGTTTATGCCGGCATTGTTGATGAGAACGGTCACGTCGCCCGCCGCTTTGGCCGCTGCCGAAATGTGGCTTGGCTTGGTGACGTCCAGGGTGAGCGGGATAATGCTCACGCCGCTGGGCTCTTTCACGTTCTTCAAACTGTCCAAATCGCGCACGGCGGCGTAGATCTTGGTGACGCCGCGGGTTGCAAGCTCTTCGACAAAACACTTGCCGATGCCCCTGTTGGCGCCGCTGACTAAGGCTACTGCTCCGGATAAATTCATGCCTGGGCTCTCCCTTTCCTCATTACCAATACTTTCTTCGTCTGTGCCCTCTCCCGTTTCGGGCCAGTCGAGCCAATGTTCATCAGGCTCGGGCAACGGGATGGCGTCAATCAATGTTTCTGTGTAAGGGCTTGATGGCGCGTCGAAAATTCGAGCGCTTTGGCCCTGTTCCACGATTTCTCCTTCTTTCATAACATACACCCGGTCGCAGATATGCCGGATGACCGAAAGATCATGGCTGATGAATGCAAGAGACAGGCCGAGATCGCGCTTCAGATCGTTCAATAGTGCCAGGATTTGCGCCTGTGTGGACACATCCAGGCCGGAGACGATCTCGTCGGCCAACACAAAGTCAGGGTTAAGCGCGATGGCGCGGGCAATCCCAACCCTCTGGCGCTGGCCGCCGGAGAGCTCATGGGGATAGCGTTCGGCAAATTCCGGAGCCAGTCCCACCTTGTCCAGGAGCTCTGAAATGTGGGTGCTGGTGCGCTCTGAGCCGAGCAGGTCAAACGGGGCTTGCAGGATGCGCCGGATCTTCTGGCGCGGGTTCAGCGAGGATTGCGGATCTTGAAAGATCATCTGCATGCGCCGGCGCAGAGGGCGCAGTGTGTTTTGGCTGGCTCTTGTGATGTCACTTCCGTTGAAGGACAGGGTGCCGGACGTGGGTTGATGCAAGCGCACCATGCAGCGTCCTAGGGAGGTTTTGCCCGAGCCGGATTCCCCGACAATGCCCACTGTCTCGCCCTTGAAGATCTCAAAATCAACGTCCCTCAAGATCTCGATCTTGCGGCGGGGCAGGAACACCCTGGGCTGGGTCAGGTCAGGCAGTCGCAGGCCCAGCCCGGCGGCCTCGACGAGAGGAGCACTCATCAGCTTGCCCCCTTCGCGTCGAGCGATTGAAGGGTGTCGGCAATCACTTCATCGGAGATGGGCCGCAAACTTGCGCCAGGTTGGTCATAGCGCGGGTTTGAGGCGATGAGCGCGCGGGTGTAGACGTGGCGCGGATGGCGGAACAGGTGGTGCACGGTGGTTTGCTCAACAACCGCACCTGAGAAGAGCACCGTCACGTCATCACAGATCTGCGCCACCACACCCAGGTCGTGGGTCACGAACAGCACTGCGGTTTCATGCTCGCGTTGGAGGCGGCGGATGAGGCGCAGAATCTGCTTTTGCACCGTTACATCCAGGGCGCTGGTGGGCTCATCGGCGATGATCAGGCGCGGGTTGAGCGCGAAGGCTGAGGCAATCAGAACGCGCTGGCGCATGCCGCCGGAGAGCTCGTGAGGATAGGCCCGCAGGATGCGCCGTGTGTCCGTCAGATGAACCTCTTCCAGGAGCTTCCTGGCTCTCTCCATGGCTGCTGATTTGGAGAGACCAGCCTTGAGGCGCAGGCTGTCGGTGAGCTGGGCGCCGATGCGGCGGGATGGATTGAGTGCGGTCATGGGATCTTGCGGGATCAGGGCAATGTCCGTTCCCAGGAGCTTGTCCAGGGTTGCCGCAGGTGCGCCGATCAGTTCAGTGCCGTCGAAACGGATGGAGCCCTCGTTAAGCGTTATGGCCCGCGGCAGGATGCCGAGGACCGCCTTGGCAATGCTGGTCTTGCCGGCACCGCTTTGGCCCACCAGGCCATGCACTTCGCCAGGCCCCATGAGCAAGGACACATCGAGCAACACCGCTTGGCCGTCTGCGGTGCGGGCGCTCAGGCCCTCTATGTCCAGCAGGGGGCGTCTCATCGCCGGAGTGCCGGATCAAGGGCGTTGCGCAGGCCATCGCCCAGTTGGTTGAACGCCAGCACGGTCAGGAACAATGCGGCGAGAGGGAACACTAGAACCCACCAGGCCTGATAGATGACCTGGCGGCCCTCCGCGATCATGCCGCCCCAGGTTGGCGTGTCAGTGGAAACCGAGAGCCCGACGAAGGAGAGGATGGCCTCAACGATCACAGCGATGCCCATTTCCAGGCTCAGCAGAACCAGGATGACCGGGAACACATTGGGCAGAATTTCCCTGAACAGAATGCGCATGCGAGGCATGCCCAGGGTGACGGCGGAATCCACATATTCCAGCTTGGTTTGGGCCAGAGTTTCGGTGCGCACCACGCGGCAGAAACGCGTCCAGTCGATGACCACAATGGCAACGATGACCGAATGCAATCCGCTGCCCAAAACCGCCACCAGCAAAATGGAGAGCAGCACCGGCGGAAACGACATCCAGATGTCCACCAACCTGGAAATCAAAGTATCGACCCAGCGGCCATAGAAACCGGCAAGAAGCCCCAGCGTGGTGCCCAGCAGGCAGGCCAGGATGCCGGCGACGAAAGCGACAATCAGGGAGATGCGGGCCGCATGGATCAGGCGTGAAAGCAGGTCGCGCCCCAGGCCGTCTGTTCCAAGCAGATAGGCCGGGTCACTGCCGGCTTGCCAGACCGGAGGGATCTTCTCAAGCAGCAGATCCTGCTCAAGCGGGTCGTGCGGTGCGATGAGCGGGGCGGACAGGGCACAAAAGATCAGAAACAGAATGAAGAGCCCGCCGAACAGCGCTCTCGGCTCGCGCAGAATCCTGCCGAACGTGCCTTGTGAGGGGGCGTGGACCGTTTCAACCATGACGCAATCTCGGGTTCAGCACGATCGTGATGAGATCCACCGCCAGGTTGATCAAAATGAACATGATGGCAAAAGCCAGCACCAGCCCCTGGATCAGCGGCAGGTCGCGGTTGATCACCGCATCGATGGCCATGTTGCCGATGCCTGGATAGGAGAAGATGCGCTCGACGATCACCGTTCCGCCCACCAGGAAGGTGAATTGAACCCCGGTGAGCGACAGCACCGGCACCACCGCATTGCGCATGGCTTCCTGCAACACAATGCGCAGTCTGGAAAAGCCCTTGATGCGGGCCAGCACAACGTAGTCCTGCAGCATGGCCTCCTGGAGAGCGCCCTTCATGACCCGCGCGATGATGGCCGCCAAGGGCAAGGCAAGAGCCACAGCCGGCATGATCATGTGGGTGAGCAAATGCCCCACCAGTTTGAACTGGCCGGTGAAAAAAGCCTCGGCCAAGTAGAAGTTGCTGGCAAGATCCAGATCGAGGCGCGGGTCCACACGGCCGGAAATGGGCAGAACCGGCCACAACACGCCCAGCACCAGAACAAACACCAGCGCCCAGATGAAGTCAGGTACGGCCAGAACCAGGCCGTTCACATTGTCGATGAGGGTTTCCAGCCAACGGCCGCGGGCCAATGTTGCGACCACGGCAATGCCAACGCCCAGTCCCATGGCGATGGCGAGTGCCAGGCCTGCCAACTCAAGAGTGGCCGGCACACGGCCGACCACCAAGCCAACCACCCCTTGGCGCAGGCTGAAGGACTTGCCGAAGTCGCCGGCCAGGATGCCTTTGATCCACACCGTGAACTGTTGCACGATCGGCAGATCAAGCCCGTAACGGACGCGCAGGTCCTGGATGTCTGCTTCGCTGGCGCCTGGTGCAATCATCATGGCGATGGGATCGCCCGGCACCACGCGCACCAGCACAAACACGACCACCGCGACACCCAAAAGCGTCACGGCGGCCAAGATCAACCTGTTCAACAGAATGCGGTACCACATGGGCAGCGGTCTGGTTACTCGTTACCAGGCGCTTGCCGTGTGGCCCCGGCGCGCCTCTGGATTGGGTGTTACCGCATCCGTTTCAGACTATGGCTTGGTCATGTGCACGGGTTCAGGCGCACCGGCCACATTGGGCACGATCTTCACCTTGTTGTTGTACACAATCGGCTGCACGTATTGCAGCAGCGGGATCACGTAGGCCTGTTCGGCAATGTATTTGTCCACCGCCTTCCAGCCGGCAATGCGCTTGGCCTCATTGGCCTCGCCCCAGAGCGGGCCGATCATGCCGTCCAGATCGTCCGTGTCCCAAACCGAATGGGGGGAGGGGCCGAACATGGCAAAACCTGTGGATGTCGTGGGATCGCCAATGGCGTTGCCCCAATTGTAGAACGCTGCCGGCGCCAGCTTGTCGGTGGCGCGCAGCTCATAGTGTTTGGCGATCTCGTAAACCTCGATCTCCGCCTGGATGCCAACCTTGCGCCACATGCCGACAATCGCCTGGATCATTTCGTAATCCTTTGGCTTCAGGCCACGGGTGGTCTGGATCGGGAATTTGACGGGATTGTCTTTGGAGTAACCGCTTGCCTTCAGCAACTCCACGGCTTTGTCCGGGTCGTAGGGTACCTTGATCGAGGCGTCGAAGGCAGCATATTGCGGCGCTTCCAATGTGTCGATCGGTTCGCCATATCCGCGCAGAAGACGCTCCACGATGGCCTTCTTGTTGATCGCCATGGCGGCGGCCATGCGCACGTTCTTGTCTTCCATAACGCCAACATCGTTGAGGAAGATCATGCCGATATCGGAAATCGGGGTGGTGACGCCGGTGAGGCCGTCTTTGGCTTTCAGGCGGTCGAACTCTTCGTAAGGGATGTCGAGGGTGATGTCGGCCGAGCCGCTCTCAACCTCGGCCACCCGGCTGGTGGCATCGGGCACGAATTTGTAGATCACCGTGTCAAAGGCCGGTTTGCCGCCCCAGTAGTTGGGGTTGGCTTTCAGACGTAGAAACGCGTTGCGCTCGAACTTGTCGACCATATAGGGGCCGGTGCCAATGGGCTTGGCTTCAAAGCCGTCGGCGCCCACCTTCTCGTAATAGGCTTTGGGCATCACATAGGCCGTGAGGAACGACATCCATTTGAACAAGGTGGGTTCGAACGCCAGTACATCGGCTGTAATCTTGTTGCCCTCGATCTTGAAGTTGCCGATTTTCGACCAGACGAATTGGATTGGGTTCCCGGTTTCCTTCTTGCCGGCGCGCTCCAATGACCAGACGATGTCCTCAGGCGTGAACGGCGAACCGTCATGCCAGGTCACGCCTTCACGCACGTCCATCCACACTTGCTTGCGATCGTCGCTCCAGCCCCAGGCTGTGAGAAGGCCGGGCTTGAAGTCCAGATTGGGTTCCTGACCAATGAACTGGTCGAAAATGCTCCGGTAGATCGACTGGATGGTGGGGTTGACCGTGGAAAGCCCGACGGTCGGGTCCCAGGACGGCAGGTTCACATTGTAGGCAATCGTCACCGTGCCGTCATCTGCGGCAAAGAGCGGAGACAGCGAAAAAGCTGACGCGGCCGCAAAGCCCGCAGCACTGGTTTTCAATACCTGACGACGATCAAAATTCATTGAACTTTCCTCCCACCTGGGCCGGCCTGTTTTTGCTCAGATTTGGCCGGCATCTTTGTTATACACCCGCGCCTAATTGATAGCATTTGGTTCCAAATCTCAAGGTAAATGGCGCCTGGCGCAAAAGGCGAACCAATTTCATACCAATTTCATACCAATTTGTTGATCAGCACGTGGCTCTCGTCTAGGATAGGCAATCGCCTGGGAACCACGACGATGCTCGATCTTGCAAAAACCGATACTTCGCCCTCCGGTCCGCCGCGGCCCAGCACCATTTTGTGGCCCGGAATCCGGTCACTTCCGAAAGGCGTGGAACGCTACCTGGTGGAGGCTGGCGGTTCGGTTGTGGTGGCTGTTGAGCCTGGCGACGAGATTGCAGTTGTTGACGTTGAGGGTGGCCAGGCGTGCGAACTGGTTGCAGCTGATGCGGGTGGGAAGGTCGACACCACCGCTACTTTGGGCGCGGCGGCCGACAGCGAAGCCGACGGCGTGAAAGAGATCCTCGCCGGTGACGGGTTCTCAGCGGGCCGCACCCGGGCCGCTTTGAAACGGCGCAACATAGACTTGGGCACAGCCAAAGCCATCCGCGTTTTCGGCACGAGCTCGCGGCCAGGCGACAGGGCCGACTTTGTTGCCGTCCAGGCGGGAACCTTGATTGTGGCCGCCCCTGGCGGCGTGATGGACTTTGACAGGCAAAATACGGTGACGCCGGTCGAGCTCTTCGTGAAACGGGCCGTGTTGAGGCTGACGCCCGAGGCGCAATTGCCCGATCCCCTTGCCGATCCTTTGCAAGACATCCGCATTGGGGCCAGGACAGCGCAGGCCTATACGGTGAAGGCGGGTGAGTATGTCCAGATAATCGATGTGTCCGGTCGCCAATGCACTGACTTTCAGGCCTTCTCGATCCCCAAACTCGAGGCCGGACGGGAACTGGCGCTGGACGCCACCATAACCCGGGCGCTGCTCGGTTTGGCCAATCCCATCCCCGGCATCCCGGCCAAGGCGTTTGATCTGGAGATGGACCCGCTTATTGAGACGATCCAGGACACCTGCGGGCGCCACGATGCGTTCCTGACCGCCTGCAACTCACGCTACTATGACGATATGGGCTATCCCGGCCACGTGAACTGCACGGACAATTTCAACGCGGTTCTCGGCCCCCACGGCATCGCCCACAGGCGCGGTTGGGAAGCGCTGAACTATTTCTATAACACCCGGGTGGACGACCAGAACCAGATCTATTTCGACGAACCGTGGTCACGGCCGGGCGACTACATCCTGTTGCGTGCGGTCACCGATCTGGTGTGCGTCAGCTCCGCCTGCCCGTGCGATATCGATGCTGCGAACGGCTGGAACCCAACCGATATTCACGTTCGCACCTATTCAGAAAAAGAATTGTTCTCAAAAGCAGTGGCTTTCCGCATGACCCCCGATGCAGACCCCCAGATGACCAAAGAAACCGGCTTCCACGCGTGCTTTGCACGGTTCACGTCCGATTTCACTGAGTATAACGGATACTGGCTGGCAAACCGGTTCAACAATGACGGGCCGATTGAAGAATATTGGGCCTGCCGGGAAAAGGCCGTGGTGATGGACCTGTCGCCTTTGCGCAAGTTCGAGGTGACCGGGCCGGATGCGGAGAACCTTCTGCAATATTGCATGACCCGCAATATCCGCAAGCTCTCGCCGGGCCAGGTGGTCTACACTGCCATGTGTTACGAGCATGGCGGGATGATCGATGACGGCACGGTTTACCGGCTGGACCAGGACAATTTCCGCTGGGTGGGTGGCAACGATGTGTCGGGCCTTTGGATGCGCGAGCAGGCCGACAAGCTGGGCCTGAAGGCCTGGGTGCGTTCCTCCACCGACCAGATGCACAATATCGCCGTGCAGGGCCCACACTCGCGGGACATTCTGAAGAAGATCATCTGGACCTCCCCCAACCGCACGCCCCTGGAGGACCTGGAGTGGTTCCGCTTCACGGTGGGCCGCATTGACGATTTCCATGGGGTGCCCGTGGTGGTGTCGCGCACCGGATATAGCGGCGAGCTGGGCTATGAGGTTTTCTGCCATCCGCGTGATGCTGAAACGGTGTTCGATGCGGTATGGGAGGCCGGTCAGGAGTATGAGCTCTCGCCGCTCGGCCTTGAAGCGCTGGACATGGTGCGGGTGGAGTCGGGTTTGATCTTCGCAGGCTACGAGTTCTCCGATCAGACTGACCCGTTTGAAGCTGGAATCGGGTTCACGGTGCCGCTCAAATCCAAGGATGAAGACTTCATCGGGCGCGAGGCCTTGAAACGGCGCAAGGAAAACCCGGCGCGCAAGCTGGTGGGCCTGGAGATTGCCTCAAACGAGCTGGTGGGCAATGGCGACTGCATCCATATCGGGCGCCCGCAAATCGGCGAAGTGACCAGCGGCATGCGTTCGCCGAAACTGAAGAAGAACATTGCGCTCGCCCGCATCGATGTGGCGCATGCGGGCCTGGGCACCGAGGTGGAGATCGGCAAGCTCGATGGCCACATCAAGCGCCTGCCGGCCAAGATCGTGGCGTTCCCGCACTACGACCCTGAAAAGAAACGGCCGCGTTCTTGACGCGTCTTCGGCTGGCCCTCTGACCGGACCCGATATATGTTGGGCATCCGTTTATGATGAGGATCCGCCCTTATGAAACCTGTCCAGCCTCTGGCCAATCTGCCCACTCACGAAGTGGTCAACATGCCGCCCCACCTGGGCGATCAGGACCTTTGGCAGCAAGATGCTGCCCTGCGCGAGGGAGTGGCGCGCGAAGGGGGCGATTGGGCCTCAGACAAACTGGCCAAGTTTGGCGCGTTGTCAGGTTCGGAGGCAATCTTCGAGAAAGCCGAACAGGCCAACCGGCACATTCCCGAACTTAAAGCCTTCGACCGCTACGGCATGCGGGTCAACCAGGTGGAGTATCACCCGGCCTATCACGACCTGATGGCGGCGGCGATTGAGAACCAGGTGCCGAGCTTTGCCTGGAACCATGCTGATCGGCCCGGGGCGCAGGTGGCCCACACCGCATTGTCCTACATGTTCAACCAAGCCGAAGGCGGTGTCATGTGCCCCATGGCCATGACATATTCGGCGATACCAACCTTGCGCTTGACGCCCAGTGTTGCGGACGAATGGATACCCCGGCTGCTCTCCACTTCCTACGATGCCCGCGACATCCCTGTGAGTGAAAAGACGGGCGCCACCATCGGCATGTTCATGACCGAAAAGCAGGGCGGTTCCGACGTGCGCGCCAATTCCACCCGGGCTGAAGCGGTTGGGATGGAGACGGGCCCCGGTGCGGCCTATCTCCTCACGGGCCACAAGTTCTTTTGTTCGGCGCCCATGTGTGATGCGTTCCTTGTGTTGGCCTACACGGATATAGGCCTGTCTTGCTTTCTGGTGCCTCGTTGGACACCAGACGGCGAGCGCAATATGCTGTTCATCCAGCGGCTCAAGGACAAGCTCGGCAACCGCTCCAATGCGTCTTCGGAAATGGAGTTTCAGGACACCTGGGGCGTGATGGTGGGCGAGGATGGGCGCGGGGTGCGCGCCATCATGGAGATGGTGACCGGGAACCGCATCTATTGCGCCATCAGTTCAGCCGCGCTGATGCGCCAGGCCCTGGTGCAGGCCCTGCATCACACGCGCCACCGCTCCGCATTCCAGAAGCGGCTTGTCCAGCAGCCATTGATGCAGAACGTGTTGGCGGATCTGGCTCTTGAATCTGAGGCGGCGCTGGCGCTGTCCATGCGCATTGCGCGGGCCATGGATGAGACAGCAGGTGATGAGAGCGCAGCGGCGCTCGCCCGCATGGGCACAACGGTGGCCAAGTATTGGAACTGCAAGCGCGCGCCCGGACATGTGTTTGAGGCATTGGAATGTCTCGGAGGCCCCGGATATATTGAAGATTCCATGATGCCTCGGCTCTACCGCGAAGCTCCGATCAACAGCATCTGGGAAGGCTCTGGTAACGTCATGTGCCTCGACGTTCTGCGGGCCATGTACCGGGAGGAAGCGGCAATCCCGGCCTATCTTGCCGAACTTGATAAGGCACGGGGTGCTTACAGTGCGCTGGATCAGGCTGTGGACCACCTGAAGGCGGAGTTTGCCGACCCGGCCGATCAGGAGGTGCGGGCCCGCGGCATCACAGAATTGATGGCCACCACCCTGCAGGCTGCATTGTTGGTGCAACACGCGCCCGAACCGGTCGCTGATGCCTTCTGTGTCAGCCGCCTCGGCCCACGGCCGAGCGGTGCCTATGGCACCTTGCCCGCCGGCACAGATTTTGACACGATCATCGAACGGGCCGTTCCAGCCTGATCTGCTATTTAAGGGCGCTGCGATGTACGACCTGCACCTCACAAAGTCTTATGTTCCGGCGCAATCTGACACGGTTGTCTTGGAGACCACTGTTGGCGGTCTGTTGCGCGACGTTGCCGACCGTGACGCCAATGCGCCTGCCATGGTCGAAGTTGACGCGGGCGGCGAAACGGGCCGGCGCTGGAGTTATGGCGACCTGCTTGAGCGGGCCGAAAGGCAGGCGCTCGCGCTATCCACCCGCTACCGGCCAGGCGAACGGGTGACCGTGTGGTCGCCGAACAATCCCGAATGGCTAGTGATGGAGTATGCCTGCGCGCTGGCAGGGCTGGTTCTGGTCACAGCCAACCCGGCCTATCAGGCCCAGGAGCTGCGCTATGTTCTGGAACAGTCTGGTTCTGCCGGCCTGTTCCTGGTGAAGGCCTATCGCGGCAATCCGATGGCTGAAATCGGGGCTCAGGCCGTTGCGGGTTTGAGCGCGGTGCGTGAAGTGGTCGACACGGAGGATGCCGATGCGATGTTGGCGCATGGGGACCGCGCTCCTGGCTTGCCAGACGTGACGGCCGGTGACGCGGCGCAAATCCAGTACACTTCGGGGACTACGGGATTTCCCAAAGGTGCGGTTCTGCACCACCGGGGGCTGACCAACAATGCGCGCTTTTATGCTCAGCGGGCCCAAGCCGGCGAAGGCGCGACCTGGGCCCACTATATGCCGATGTTTCACACCAGCGGCTGCGCGATGAATGTGCTGGGCGCACTGCAATCAACCTCGCGTCTACTGTTGTTCAACCTGTTTGACCCTGCCGTGGTGCTGGGCCTGGTGGCAAAGGAGAGCGTCAACAAGCTGCTTGGCGTGCCGACCATGTACGTGGCGCAACTGGAGGTGCTCCAGCACACGGCGTTTGACACATCTTCAGTTAAGGTTGGCGTTTCAGGCGGGTCCATGGTGGCGCCGGATCTGGTGCGCAAGGTGCGTGAACACATCGGGTGCGAATTCCAGACCGTGTATGGCCAGACGGAAACTTCGCCGTTGATCACCCAGCATCATACGGGCGAAGAGCTCGATGACATCTGCAACAGCACCGGGCAGGTTGTGCCACAGACTGAAGTTTTGATTCAGAACGTGGACACGCGCGCGACCCAGCCGTTGGGGACCGTGGGCGAGATTTGTGTGCGGGGCTACGGCATGATGATCGGCTACAACAACAATGAGCAGGCCACCGCAGAGACCATCGATGAAGACGGCTGGCTGCATACCGGCGATCTGGGCACTTTGGATGAGCGCGGCTATCTGCGGATCACCGGCCGGATGAAGGAGATGATCATCCGGGGCGGCGAGAACCTGTTTCCCGCTGAAATCGAGAACGTGCTGCTGGAGCATCCCGATGTTTCGGAAATTGCGGTTGTGGGACTGCCGGATGAAAAATGGGGCGAGATCGTCGCGTGTTTCATCAAGCCTGAGGCGGGCCAAACTGTGAACCCTGACGAATTGCGCACCTATGCCCGCCAGCACATGTCACCACAAAAGACACCGGTGGTGTGGTGCCAGGTGGAGAGCTTCCCGCTCACCGGCTCAGGAAAAATTCAGAAGTTCGCATTGCGCGAACAGTTTCTGGCTGGAGAGCGCCGCGCTTTGTAAGGCCGGTTACTCCGCAGCTTGTGCATGGCGGGGCAGGGTGAAGACCTTGTCGTGCTGCAGCGCAGGGATGCGCGCGCGGGCCTCGTCCGCCTTTGCCAGGTCTATCTCGGCAACAATGAACCCTTCTCCGTCGCCGGCATCGGCCAGAACTTCGCCCCATGGAGTGATGATGAGGGAATGGCCGTAGCATTCCCCGCCGCCCTGCAGCTCGCCATATTGGCACGGTGCGATGACGAACGATCCGGTTTCAATGGCCCGCGCCCGGTTGAGCACGTGCCAATGGGCCTGGCCGGTCACCTTGGTGAAGGCCGCGGGCACGGCAAGCATTTTGGCGCCGTTCTGGGCGAGTTCACGATAAAGACCGGCAAAGCGCAGATCATAGCAGATCGAGAGCCCAAGCGGCCCCCACGGCGTGGGTGCCAGGACGGCTTCCTCGCCAGGGGAGATCGTTGCCGATTCCTGGATCACAGTGTCTTCGTCCAGCCACACATCGAACATGTGGATCTTGTTGTAGTGCACAACAATCTCGCCCTTGGCATCAAGCAGATAGCCGCGGTTGTTGATACGCCCATCAGGGGCCGTAACCCCGAGAGACCCGAGCAAAATGGAAACGCCGAGGTTGCGGGCTTCTTCGGCAAAGGCCGGGATCACCGGGTGTTCGGCCTCTGGAAAGTGCACTGGGTGGATCTTGCCGTTGTCGGTGGTGAGACCGGAGAAATATTCCGGCAGGCAAATCAGGTTTGCGCCGGCCGCTGCAGCTTCACGGGTCAGGCGGGTGGTGATTTCGATGTTCTCGTCAACATCTCCCGTAGCGCAGTTTTGGATGCAAGCTGCTTTAAACATGTTGCTCATCTCTGGGCTCCTCATAAAGTCAGATTGTGGCTCTAGGCCGCTTGTGCAGTGGCAATTGGCGTTGGTTCAGGCGTGGCCTCGGTCGGTTGTTCCCGGAACAGGATCCGGTAGAGCACCGGCACCACGCCCAGGGTGAGCATTGTGCCCACCAACAATCCGCCCGACACCACAACGGCCAGGTCATAGAACAATATATCGCGCCAGACGATCAAAGGCATCAGACCTAAAATGGTGGTGATGGTGGTCATCAGAATCGGTCTCAATCGCTTCACGGATGCATTGATGATGGCGTCATGAACATTGAGGCCCTTCTCCTGCTCGGTCCCGATGCGGTCGATCAACACAATGGCGTTGTTGATGATGATCCCGGCGAGCGACAAGAGCCCGAGAGTGGCAATGAAGCTGAAGTTGGCGCCCGGCATGATGATCAATGCTGGTGTCACGCCGATGAGTGTGAGCGGGATCACGGCCACAATGATCAGGGGTTTGCGCAAGCTGTTGAACTGACCGACCAGGATCAGCAAGATCAGCGCAAATGCCAGAGGCATGTTGGCAAACAGCGAGCTTTGCGCTTCGGACGATCCTTCGATCTCCCCGCCGCGCTCCACACGGTAGCCTGCCGGCAGTTTCAGCTTTTCCAGTTGCGGCGTGATGACGGCGTCAAGGTCGGCGGCCGGCATGCGCAGGTTTTTGCCGGACACAGTAATCACCCGCTCCAGATTGCGGCGCTGGATCATGGAGAATTCAGCAAAGCCATCGAAGTTCGCGACCTGCATCAGCGGTACAGGCGCCCCGCCCGCGCGGGTGATGTTCAGCGTGCGCAGCCGGTCGATATTGGTGCGCTGGGCACCTTCGGCCCTGAGATAGACCGGAACGATGGTGTCCCCATCCCGGTAATCGGTCACCGCAACACCGGCCAAGATGGCATCAAGCGTGTCGGCAATCGACTGGGAGGTGACCCCCGCCCGGCGCGCCCGGGCCTGGTCCACATCCACAATGATTTTGACCAGCCGGTTCTCCCAATCATCCTTGATGTTCACCGTGCCGTTGACCGACCTCATGATGGACTTCAAGCCATCTGAGATCCGGTTGAGCTCGGACGGGTCGTTGCCGAAAATGCGGTACTCCACCAATCCAGCTTCGCTGGCGCCCAGGGACATGGGTTTTACGAACACGCGGGCCTCGGGCAGCGTGCCGGCCGCATGGGCCTGGATGCGGTCACGCAGGATGGGAACCTGTGAGGCGTTCTCAAGGTTCACGATCAAGAACGAGCGGTGGGGGTCAGGGTCAATCGGATCAAGTCCAAGATAGAACCGCGGGCCGCCGCTGGCGATGTACGCCACGTTGGAGACGATTTCCGGGTTTTCTTTCTTGTCGCTCAACCATCCGGCCATCTTCAGCGCGGCAGCCTTGGAGCCATAGGTGTTGGAGCCCACCGGCAAATCCACATAGACCTGCAGCTGGACCCGGTCTGAGGCTGGGAAGAAAATTTTGGGAACGAACTGCAATCCCCAAACGGCAACGAAGAGCATGGCGACCGTGCCGATGAGGAAGGGATATCTGAACCGCAAGATACCATCCAGCGCGCCTTTGTAGGCGCGGTAGAACTTGGTGTCGTAGGCACTGTCTTCATCCATTGGCTTGGGGATCTTGAGGCCCCAGGAGCACAACAGGGGCGTCACGGTCATGCCCAGGATCCATGACCCGAGCAGGGCGATGGCGATGACCAGGGAGAGCGAGCGGAGATATTCACCCGCCTCGTTTTCCGCCAGCATCAATGGCATGAAGGCCAGAATGGTCGTCATGCTGGACGACACGAGTGGCAGCAGCATGGACTTGCCTGTGGCAATCGCTGCTTGGGTGCGCTCCTCGCCAAGGGAGAGGCGCCGGCCAATTTCCTCGGCCATGACGATGCCGTTGTCGACCAGAAGCCCGAGCGAGATGATCAGGGCGGCCAGCGACATGCGTTCAAGCTCGATGCCCAGATAGCGCATGACCAACAAGGTGAGCAGCATGGTGAGCGGCACCATGGCCCCCACAATGAGCCCGGTGCGCCAGCCAAGGAACAGCATGACCACAGCCAGCACGATGATGATGGTCTGGTAGAGATTGCTGGCCACCCCATCCACGGCCTTGCGGATGTCGTCGGGCTGGAAGGTGATGTATTGCAGGCTGTAGCCGATGGGCAGTGTGTTTTCCAGAAGCTGGCGGCGGGCGTTCAGGCCCTTGGCGAACTCCTTGGAATCGTACTTGTCGACCATCTGAACGCCGATGACGATCGCCGGCTTACCGTTGAAGAACGCAGGGTTCTTCGGCGGGTCCACATAGTCGCGCGTGATCTTTGCAAAATCGCGCAGATAGATCACCTGGCCCGGCTTGTCCGGGATCTCGATGGTGACCTGACCGATATCATCCAAGCTGTCGAAGTTGCCCGTGGGCTCAACGGCAAAGCTCGCAATGCCAGCCTCTACGCGGCCGCCTGGCGAGATAATGTTGGTTTTGCCGATTGTGTTGATCAGGTCGGTGGGGGAGATGCCAAGCTGCGACAGGCGAACATTGTTGACCTCGACAAAGATTCGCTCAGGCTCAACCCCGAACAGCTCAACCTTGCTGATCCCGCCCACAGAATAGAGCCTGTCGCGGATCTTCCGCGCGGTCTCGCGCATTTCCGCCAGCGAAAAGCCTTCAGCGGTCAGCGCTAGGGTGGCCATGGCCACATCGCCATAGTTGTCGTTGACCTCCGGCCCCTTCGTGCCGCTGGGCAGGGACGACTTCACATCACTCATCTTGTTGCGCAGATCCTGCCAGACTGGCTCAAGGTCGGTGATCCGGTCATGCAGCTCAACGCGAACCGTGGCCTGCCCGGAGCGAGATGTGGTGCGGATCTTGTCCACCTCCGGCATTTCGCGGATCTTTTCTTCCAGCTTGCGTGTGATCAGATCTTCCATCCGGCTCGGCGACATGCCCGCGAACGAGGCGGTGACCAAAGCGGTGCGGATGGTGATTTCTGGATCTTCGCGCGAAGGGTGGCTGAGAAAGCTCACCGGCCCTGCTGCCACGATCATGATCACCAGGATCAGCACCAGCATGGAGTTGTTCAACGCCCACCGTGTCAGCATCTAAACTACTCCGCCTGCTTGGGGTCGAGCAGCTTGACCTTCATACCGTCCACCAGGAACGACACACCGGCCACGGCAACAATGTCGCCTTTCTTCACATCGCCGGTGATTTCCAGCTCGTTGTTGTGAACGTTGACCACCTGCACTTTTTTGGTGCGCACGACGTTTGCCGCCTTGTCGAAGACAAACACCGTTCCGCCCACCTTGGGCTCGGTGGCCAGCACCGCGGTGACCGGCAGAAGGAACGCTTTGCCGGTGGCTTGGGTTTTATAAGTGAAGCTGACTTCAGCGGTCAGGCCGGGCTGCAGATCAGTGACGGGATTATCCAGAACAATGGTTACGGGAAAAGAGTTGGTGGAACCTGCCCGGGTGCCCACTTCAGTGATCTTGCCGGGCTCCAGACGCCCTTCCAATGTGGGGAACGAGACCTGAACCGCATCGGCTACCGACAGGCGCCGAACGAGGCCCTCGGGCACGCTTGCCTTCACCTTCAAGCCACCATCCGCGCTCACCTGGACGATCTTTTGCCCCGTGCTCACCTCTGAAAAACGCTCCACATACTTCTCCGTCACGCTTCCGGTCAATGGCGAGGTGAGAGTGGTCTGGCGCATGTCGCGTTTGGAGATTTCCTGCTCTGCCAATGCCACATCAACGGCGCTCTTTGCGCTGTTGAGCGCGGACAGAGCACTGTCAAACGCGGTTTTGGTGGCAAAGCCCTTATCGAACAAGGTCGCCTGTTGTTTGTATTTGGCTTCAGTGTCCTTCAGCTTGGCTTGCGCATCGGCGACCCGGCCGTCGGATGTTCTAATGCGAAGTTTGAATGGCTCAGAATCGAGCGCGGCGATCACCGCCCCTTTTTCGACCCGTTCACCGACTTCTGCTTCCATAGAGACAATGCGCCCTCCCACCTGAAAGGCCAGATCGGTGACGATGGAGCTTTCCGTCAGCCCGGCGATCCGCCGTTCCTGGGTGCCGGCGCGTTCCGTCACAACCAGCGTTTTGATCGCGCGCACCGGCGCTTCGACAACAGTTTGTTCTTCTTCGCAGGCTGCCAAAGCCACAGAGAATGCGAGGAGACATAGGAATTTCAAGAGGTTATTGGAAGGCCGCATCATCCACACCTGTTCTAATGCACACTTAAGAGTTTGCGTTTTACGAAGTTTCCCGTCACGGGGCCATAAAATTTAATCCGTCGAACCGCGTTCTTGGGTTGGGCTGCGGCTGAAGCGTTCCCTATATCGCTTGGTAAGGTGGGACGGTGACGAAAATCCGGTCATCGCTGCAATGTCTGCCACCGGAAGGGTGGTTTGTAGTAACAGCAACCGCGCCCGCTCCAGCCGCAAGCCGGCATAATAGCGGTTCGGCGGCATGCCCACGTGACGCTCGAATATGCGCTCAAGCTGACGTGTTGAGACGCCAATCACCCTCGCCAGCTCGGAGGTGGGCAGTGGTGTCTCAATGTTACGCTCCATGGTGTCGGTGGCAGCCAACAACAATTGAGACTTGGAGGCAAAAATGCGCTTCAGGGTCATCTTCTGGCGATCCAGCCCGTCTCTCACCCGGTCGTGCTGGAACTGTTGGGAGATCTCCAGGGCCAGCCCGGCGCCGCGGTCCTTTGCAATCAGGTTCAGCACCAAGTCCAGCGCTGAGGTGCCGCCAGAGCAGGTGTAGCGGTTGCGGTCGATCTCGAAGATGTTCTCCGTCAGGGAAATCTCCGGAAACCTCTCGCGGAAGGCCGGTGCAATCTCGTAATGGATGGTGCACTTGAAACCCTCCATAAGCCCGGCTTCCGCCAGATTGAAGGCGCCCGAACTGATGGCACCTATTGAGGTGCCCTTGCGTTCCAGGCCGCGCAGCCAGGCGAGCGCGCTCTTTTCATCGGACATCGTATAGTCCAGGCCGCTGCACACAAACACCACATCAAGATGAGGCTCTTCGCCGATGTTCACGTCCGGCACCACCTCAATGTCGTTGCTGGCCCGCACCGGTTCATTGTCAGGCGTCAGGATCAACCATTCATAAAGCTGTTCGCCGCGCAATCGGTTGGCGGCCCGCAGCGGCTCCAGCGCTGAAGAAAAGGCAAGCAGAGGAAACTGCGGCACAATCAAGAACCCAAAGCGCCGAACCCGGTCGTCCGCCTGGCCTTCTTCCTCGTCATTTGCCTCAAGATCCACGTGTTCAAAGACCTTTGATTTCACTTTGGCAGAGCCCGCCCGGGTTCAAACCATTGTGAACCAATTTGTCGTACTGGTCCATAATTGGTCTGAATTGGTTTGTTTTTGGGCTTGAGTTTGCCACCTTCTTGTCCAATAATACTTTTCGTGTTGGGGCCTTCTGCCTTGCATAAGGACCGCTAGACCCTGTTTTAGTGCCCCTTCGACAACTGAGCCAGCCCTAATGCGAAAGGGCAATGGGAGGAAACCAAATGCTCAAGAAACTCATGATGACCACTGCGGCAGCCGCTTTTGCGGTTGGTCTTGCAGTGTCTACGCCGGTTTATGCGGCTGTTCCAGAATCTGAAGACCCAATCATCATCGTGCAGAACAACTGGACCAGCCAGCTTGTTCTTTCCACCGTGGTGGGCAAGGTGCTTCAGGGCATGGGCTACACCGTGGAATACGCCCCGTCGGATTCCCAGCTGCAGTTCAAGGCCATTGCCGATGGCGACATGCACTTCCAGATCGAGGCTTGGGAGGGCTCGATGAAAGGTGCGTTTGAAAAGGCACGCGACGAAGACGGCATGGTTGATGCCGGCAAGCACGATGCTGTGACCCGCGAAGAATGGTGGGTGCCGCAATATGTGGTCGATAAGTGCCCGGGCCTGCCAGACTGGAAGGCCCTCAACAAGTGCGCCAGCATCTTTGCTGTGGCCGAGACCAAGCCGAAAGGCCGCTTTGTGGGCCCGCCCGCTGACTGGGGCAAGAACTATGCTGAGCGCGTAAAAGCCCTCAAAATGGATTTTGTGGCCATCAATGTTGGCCAGGCCGCGACCCTTTGGGCCGAGCTTGATGCAGCGGTTGCCAAGAAAGAGCCTGTGGTTCTGTTCAACTGGACACCGAACTTCATCGAAGCCAAGCACAAGGGCATGTTCATTGATTTCCCAGAGCCTGAAGGCGACAAGTGCGCCAAGGATGCGTCCTGGGGCGTCAACCCGGACATGGTCAACGATTGCGGCGCGCCGCGTTCAGGTTGGCTGAAGAAAGCGGCCTGGAAGGGCGTTGCTGAAACTTGGCCTGCTGCATGGAAAGTGATGCAAGCTGTGAACTTCAACAATGACCAGATTGCTGCTGCCTCTCTGCTGGTGGACGTTGACGGCATGTCGACCGAAGAAGCCGCTGACAAGTGGATTAAAGACAATGGCGATCTGATCGCCAAGTGGAAAGGCATGTAGTCTGGCGGCACTACGCCCAGGCTAAGCTGAATACCGGGCCGGGCGGGATCTTCGGATTTCGCCCGGTTTTTATTTACCTTGCGCACCAAAGGTGCCATGCTGGCGACAATAAAAAAACAATAAATTCTAAGCACATAAAGGGGAGGCAATGGCGGACGACGTCCAGATTTCATGCCGTAACATGTGGAAGGTTTTTGGAGCCGATCCAAAAGGCTTCATGTCCAAGCACGGCGGTGCGCCAGCCCCTGAAGCCTTCGTCTCGGAGGGCTATATCGGCGCCGTTCAGGACGTGTCGTTCGATGTGCACGCTGGCGAAATCCTCATCATCATGGGGCTTTCAGGCTCCGGCAAATCCACCGTTATCCGTTGCATAACACGCCTCAATGACCCTACCACCGGGTCCATCATGTTTGAAGGCAGCGACCTTCTGGCGGCCAACGATCAGGAGATGATCGAGATCCGCCGCCACAAGATGGGCATGGTGTTCCAGAACTTTGGGCTGTTGCCCCACCGAGATGTTCTCTCCAACGTTGCCTTCCCGCTTGAGGTTCAAGGCATGGACCTGGCGACGCGCCATGCGCGCGCCCAGGAGATGGTGGACCTGGTTGGCTTGGGCGGGCGCGAAAGCTATTTCCCACGGGAGCTGTCCGGCGGCCAGCAACAACGGGTCGGCATTGCCCGGTCCCTGGCGGTTGAGCCGGATGTGTGGTTCCTGGATGAACCGTTCTCCGCGCTTGATCCTTTGATCCGGGCGGAGATGCAGGATGAATTCATCCGCCTGCAACAGATGCTGAAGAAGACCATTGTCTTCATCACCCACGATTTTGAGGAAGCCACCAAGCTGGCCGACCGCATCGGCATTATGAAAGATGGGCGCATGGTCCAGCTTACAACGCCGGAGGAAATGGTGTTGCATCCGGCTGATGACTACGTGGCAGAGTTTGCCCGCAACGCACCGCGCGACCGGATTGTCTCGGTGGGTGCGGTGATGGAAAAACTGAACGGCAAGTCGCGCTCAACCGCGAATGCCATCGACGCGAAGGCCAAAATCGGCGAGGTTGCCGAGCAGGTCCTCACCGCCTCCAAGCCGGTGCCGGTTGTGGACGGTGACGGCAAACTTGCCGGCCAGCTTTCGCGCGAGCGGATCACCAAGGCGCTGTTCGGCAGCGAAGATCTGTGAGCGTCCTTGCTTCACATCATGTGGTCAACGGCCTGATGGATCGCCTGGTCGATCCCAAATCCACCCTGTTTCAAGCGCTGGCCGTTGTTATTGTGGGCACGGCGCTGGGGTTCCTGTTCGATTGGGCCAATGTGTGGCCGACCGCATGGGTGGTCCCGATCAAGGTCTGGATCTCCGATTTGTTCAGGTGGCTCGACAAAGAGGCCACGCTGGGCCTGTTCACGGTCAAGCAGTTCACCCGAACGATCTCCTGGGCGCTCAAGCAGCCGTTGTTATGGACGGAGTATCTCTTGTGGAAGGGCGCAAAGCCGCATCAGCTTTTGCCGATCATCTGGATCGCGATTGCGACCATCGCCGGCATCATCGCCTACAACCTGCGCGGACCAAGAATTGCCATGTTGGTGGTTGCCGGCATCATCGGCATCGTGCTGGTGGATTCGCTGCCAATCATCTTCGGCAGCATTGCCAAGGCGCTGCGGGTTCAGCCTCTGATGGCACCGGAAGCCATCACCGGGATCTCGCAGCTGCCGGCCGATCTGCTCAAAGCAACCATGTCCGCCCGCAAGGTCCGGTACGTTCCCTGGATGACCATTGTGCTTGGGTTCGGCATTCTGGGCCACTGGGTCGGCGGCTGGCGTTTGGCTCTCACCGTTGTTTTGTGCATGGGCTATCTGGCGGTCACCGGGCTGTGGCGCGAATCCATGAAGACCTTTTCGCTTGTGGTCGTGGCCGTGCCGTTCTCTGCGCTAATGGGCCTGTGGCTTGGCGTCTGGGTCACCCGCTCAAAACGGGCCGCCAAAATCATCACCCCCATATTTGACCTGATGCAGGCCACCCCGCATCTGGCCTACCTTGTGCCTGTGGTGGTGATGTTCGGTGCCGGCCAGGTGCCCGCCCTCATCGCCACGGTGATCTTCGCCATGCCGCCCATGGCGCGCTGCACGATACTGGCCATCCAGACCGTGCCGAGCGATATCACTGAATCGGGCCGCATGAGTGGCTGCACACCGCGCCAACTTCTTTGGAAGGTCCAATTGCCCGCCTCTCAGCGCACCCTGTTGCTGGGTCTCAACCAGGTGATCATGCAGACCCTTGCCATGGTTGTGATCTGCTCGCTGGTGGGCGCGCAGGGCCTCGGTCACAAGCTGCTGTTCTCTCTGCAACAGCTCAAGCTGGGGTTTGCCACCATGCAGGGCGCGGCCATCGTGCTCATGGCGATCGTGCTCGACCGGATCACGCAAGCCTATGCCAACCGGGCGTCGGACTACAGCCATCTGGAGGCTAAAACCTTCGCCCAAAAACACGCCCACGCACTTATCTTCTTTGGCATGATGGCCGTGACGATCCTGGCGTCCTTCTACATTCGCGATGTCTCCATGCTGTCCAAGAAAAACCTCCTGGTGGACAGCAGGGACGCATTGGAACTCGACAAGGTGATCAAGACCTACACCTTCGCGATGATTGATTTCGTCCGTCCGATCCGTGATTTCATAACCGTGCACATGCTCATCCCCATGCGGGACTTTTATCATGCCATTCCATGGACCGTAACGGTGGGTGTGCTCGCAGTGCTGAGCTACCGGATGGGCGGCTGGACGCTCACCGCGCTGACATCGGGCTTGATGGTGTTTGTGATCTTGCTGGTGGGCAATTGGCAGTTTGCCATCACCACATTCTACTTCGTCTCAACCGCCTTGGTGATCTGCGTGCTCATCGGTGTGCCGCTCGGCGTATGGGCCGCGCGCTCCGACAGGGTTGCCAAGATCGTCATGTCGGGGTGTGATATCTTGCAGACCTTCCCATCGTTCATCTATCTGTTGCCGGCCATCATGTTGTTCCGGGTCGGCGAACTGGCGATCATCACGGCCATCGTTCCCTATGCCACCGTTCCAGCCATCCGCTACACCTACCTGGGCCTGAAGCGCATTCCGGCGGTCACTGTGGAAGCGGCGGTGGCCAATGGCTGCACGCCCTTGCAGAAACTCTGGAAGGTCGAGCTGCCCGTGGCTGTGCCGGAAATCATGCTCGGGGTGAACCAGACCATCATGATGGGCCTGGCGATGACGGCCATCACCGCGCTCATCGGCGGCCAGGACCTGGGCCAGGAGATTTACCGGGCCCTGCCCACCAGCGATGCCGGCCGCGGCGTTATGGCGGGTCTGGGTATCGCGACGCTCGGCATCATCTTCGACCGCTTGATCGGTGCTTGGGCCGATCAGCGCAAGAAAGAGCTCGGTGTCGACTAGGCCGGCGTGCTGCTGGTTTTGATTGAACGATCATACCTCACCCTCGCGCTCCTACTCTCCACCACGCGCTCCTGCGAAGGCAGGAGCCCATAGCTCTGATTATGCGGAATGGCTCAATGGATCCCTGCTTTCGCAGGGATGCGGGGTGGGTGGCATCTTCCCTGTATTCGCAGATAATGCGGCTGGGTGCACCGTCGTCTCGGTATACCAGTTGTGACCGCAATGGTCGCATTTGGTCACAATTGGTCCGAAAAGGTCTTTTATTGCCTGCTGAGACGGGGTACCTTTCGCCCTGCGGTGGGGTGGGAACAAAGTTTATAAAGAAGAATTCCACGCATCCTCCTGCTGAAGAGAGGCCGCGGCACGCGTGTGCGTGCTGCCGGTTCAATGATAGGCCGTTCACTTGAGCGGCCGCGGGGGGAACCTGAATCCAAACCTTGAGGGAAGGGCATATGGAAGAACAAATAGCCAAACTGGCCGCGGAGGTCGCCGCTTTGAAAGCGGCGAACGCCACCGGCAACACAATAACGGCGGAGATGTATTACTACGTCACCATTCCGCTGATGGTACTCATTCACGTGGGATTCCTAGGGTACGAAATGGGTGCGACGCGCACCAAGAACGTGCTGGCATCGGGCATCAAGAACATTCTTGCCTTCGCCTTCATGGTCCCCACATTCTATTACTTCGGTTGGTTCGTCTATTGGGCGTTCCCCACCGGTTTCGACATGAGCGCCGGGCCGAACGGCATCAGTGGCTGGGCCTATGCCGTTGGGGCTGCAAACCCGGTTGGCGCCGTTATGGGGCCGAACCTGGCCGATAATGCCACCGGCGTTTTCTGGGGTGCGTTCACGCTCTTTGCAGCGACGACCGCATCGATCATGTCCGGCGCGGTCATCGAGCGCATCCGGCTTGTGGCCTTTGTCATTCTGGCGATTGTCCTGGGCTCGTTTGCCTGGGTCGTGGCTGCCGCCTGGGGCTGGCATGCCGATGGCTGGATGGTTCAGAAACTCGGGTATCATGACTTCGGCGCTGCCGGTCTTGTGCACTCAGTTGCCGGCTTCTTTGCCCTTGGTGTTCTGATCCATCTTGGGCCCAGAATTGGCAAGTACAATGCGGATGGCTCTGCCAACCACATTGCCGGCCACAACCTGCCGCTCACGCTGATTGGCCTGATGCTGATTATCGTTGGTTTCTGGGGCTTCCTGATGGCCTGCCTCATCTTCCCAGGTGAAGCTTGGTCCTGGAGCGCCACGGAGCTGACTTCGATCTACGGCACACCAATGACGCTGAGCGCGATCACCTTCAATATCCTGATGGCGTTCGCTGGCGGTATCATTGGCGCATGGGCTGTGACCCGTGATCCGTTCTGGATGATGTCCGGTGCGCTTGGCGGGATCATCTGTGCTGCTCCCGGCCTTGATCTCTACTGGCCGCCCATGGCGTTTGCCGTTGCCTTCGTTGGCTGCGTGCTGATGCCTTACTCGGCCAAGTGGGTCGAGAAGATGGGCATTGACGATGCAGTTGGCGCGTTTACGGTTCATGGCGTTCTCGGCGCCTATGCCGTGATCATGCTGGGTGTGTTCGCCTCTGGCTATCCGGCTCTGTCGGGTGATGCGGGCGTTGCCACGATCACCCTTTGGGGTCAGTTCGTGGGCGCGATCATCATGGCGCTCCTTGGCTTTGTGCCGGGCTATCTTTTTGCCTGGCTCTTCAAGGCCATGGGTATCTTGCGTGTCGGCGAAGCTGCCGAAATCGCAGGGCTCGACCCGACCAAAGTCCCGGCATCTGCATATCCGGAAGGTATTCCGGCATCTGCGGCTCCGGCTGAATAGAACCACTGGAAAAGGAGAACACCCATGGGTGCACCTTTCGATACCGGTACGTGGAACGGGATTACAGAGTCCATGTACAATGCCGCCGGGGCAGAAGCGCTCTGGCTGTTTATCTCCATCGCACTTTGCTGCTTAGCATTGTGGATGGGGCACAAGCATGAGAGTGAATCTTACGAGAAGGCTGAAAACGACAAGTAGCGTTTTCTCCTGAACGGACAAACCAAAAGCCGCCGGAGCGCATTGCCCCGGCGGTTTTTTTATGGCCAACGCCGTGCCAGCCATTGACGCGGCATCCTGGCGGATTATTCTGAGATACGACGAATTGGTATGATATTGGTCTGAATTGGATCGGTTAGTGTTAAGCAGGGAACAGAACTTCTTGTTGGGAGGTAGAATATGACGAAACGTGTTGCCGTAATCGGCGCAGGCCCCTCCGGGCTTGCACAGCTTCGGGCTTTTCAGTCGGCTGCTAAAAAGGGCGAAGACATTCCTGAAATCGTTTGCTTTGAAAAGCAGGATGATTGGGGCGGTCTGTGGAACTACACCTGGCGCACCGGCACCGATCAGTATGGCGAGCCGGTCCACGGCAGCATGTACCGTTATCTCTGGTCAAACGGACCCAAGGAAGGTCTGGAATTTGCCGACTACACCTTCGAAGAACATTTCGGCCGGCCCATTGCCTCCTACCCGCCGCGCGAGGTTCTGTTCGACTACATCAAGGGCCGGGTGGAAAAAGCCGATGTGCGCAAGTGGATCCGCTTCAACACCGCAGTTCGCCATGTGACCTACGATGAGGCTTCGAGTACGTTCTCCGTCACGGCACATGATCTGGCCGGCGACAACGAATACACCGAAGAATATGACTACGTGGTGGTGGCCAGTGGGCACTTCTCAACCCCGAACGTTCCAAGCTTTGAGGGCTTTGACACGTTCAACGGCCGGGTTCTGCACGCCCACGACTTCCGCGATGCGCTGGAGTTCAAGGACAAAGACCTGCTGATTGTGGGCACCAGCTACTCAGCCGAAGACATCGGCTCGCAGTGCTGGAAGTATGGCTGCAAGTCGATCACGGTTTCTCACCGCACCGCGCCCATGGGTTACAAATGGCCGGACAACTGGAAAGAGGTTCCGCTCCTCACCAAGGTTGAGAAGAACACCTGCACCTTCAAGGACGGCACGACCACAGATGTGGACGCCATCATCCTGTGCACCGGCTACATTCACCACTTCCCGTTCATGGCCGAAGGCCTGAAATTGCGCACCGCCAACCGGCTGGCCTCAGCCGATCTCTATAAGGGCGTAGTGTGGGTCGACAATCCCAAGCTGTTTTATCTGGGGATGCAGGACCAATGGTTCACGTTCAACATGTTCGATGCCCAGGCCTGGTATGCCCGCGACATCATGATGGACAAGATCGCTGTGCCCGATAAGGCAGCCCGCGCCCAGGACGTGGTGGACCGGGTGGCCTTGGAAGACAAGATCGAGGATGATTATGGCTGCATCGAATATCAGGGTGCCTATACCGGTGAGCTGATTGCGGAAACAGATTATCCGAGCTTCGACATTGCAGGCGCCAACGAGGCATTCTTCCAATGGAAGAAGCACAAGAAGCAGGACATCATGACCTTCCGCAACAACGGATATAAGTCCGTGATGACCGGCACCGAGGCGCCTGTGCACCACACGGTGTGGAAGGATGCGCTCGACGACAGCCTGGAGGCCTATCTGGGCAAAGGCTGATCAGCGACAGAACCTCTCAAGGCAGCCAAGCTGAACGATACCCATCCTCGCGCCAGAGGATGGGGAAGAAGCTTTCGTCCAGCTCCAGGCTGCCTTGGCGTTTGTACCGGCTGTAGACGGTGTGCACGTTGGTCGGATGATGTTCGGCCTCAGACGACATGCAATGGGCAATCAACGAGCGCCTCGGCGCTTCGCCCCTGTTGTCGCGCGATCCGTGCCAGGTGCGGCCGTGGTGGAACACGGCTGAGCCGGCCGGGATTTCAATGGGGATGATATCTGGCGCAACGCCCGCGCTCTTGGCGGCGGATTTCAGATCTTGCAGCGGATCGTCAGGCGCATGGAACTGTGCAATGGGCGGGGCTTTGGGCCAGGTGTGGGAGCCGCGCACATACTCAATGGTGCCGCCTGATGCCGTGGTGTCGTCCAGGGTAATCCAGCAGGTCATCATTTCGGTTGGGCTGATCCAGTCCTGGTAGCTGTCGTCCTGGTGAAAGCCCAGCGGCTTGGACCCGGGCGGCTTCCAGATCACATTGTCCTGGTTGATCCGCGCCCCTGGCCAGCCGCGCAAGCTTGCACAGGCGCGGCCGATGTCTTCGCGCAATACGATGGCTGCAACCGTGCGGTCTGCCTTCCAGCCGTTGCAGATCTGCCGGGTGAGCTGATCACTGTCGCGGCCTTCGCGCCAGTTCCATTCATCAGGCTGCACACCGGTCTCGAATTTTCCCTGGAACAACAGGGGGAACTTTGCGCGGGCCGCCTCGATTGTCTCTGCGTCGAGCACCCCGGCGACGATTGCAAATCCGTCCCGGTTGAATGCTTGCTTGTGGTCCTCGGTCAGTTCGATCATGGCTCACTCCGGGGCCGACAGAACCGCGACGCCTGCAAACGTTATGACAATCCCAAGCCAGCGCTTGGGCGGGATCTGCTCTTTCAGGATAATCCGGGCGAGCAAAATCGTCACCACCCCAAATGCCGAGCCGGCCACGGTTGCGATTTGCGGTTGGCTTGTGCTGCCGGCCGAGTTGAGCAGGCAGATCGCCGTTGCATCCAGAACGCCGATGGCGGCAACCGGGGCGATCCATCTGGCTGGGAGCGCGCGGCGTTTGTTGATCGCAAAGAACAGCACCAGGATGAGCAGCGCGCCGGCAATCCGGCTGATCCAGGTGCCTTCCACCGCCCCAAACAGAACCGCCGCCTTCTGACCGGCGGTGATGGCAAAGGCAAAACTGATATGGGCGCATGCGGCAAGCACCAGGGTGCGCCGGATGGCCTCCCGGCTCCAGGTGTCCTCGCTGCCGTCTTCCGGTTCGGTCAGCGCCACGATGATCACGCCGCCGATGACCGCCGCTGCTGCAATGAGCTGCGGCACGCTGGTTGGCGTGCCGAACAGTGTGGCCACGAGCAAAGCTGAGAGCGGGTAGGAGCCACCGACCGGGGCGGCAATGGAGAAAGGCCCCACGGCAAAGGCTGCAAACAAGAAGAGCGTTGCCGATGCATAGCCCATCCCGGCGAAAATGGGCACCCAGATGTCGGACCGGTTCAGGTCTGGAAAGTCTGCGGTGAGGGCGAGCCATCCGGTCAACGCGGCAAGGCCAAACAGGGTGACGCCCAGGACAATCACCATGTGCCCCACCTGGCGGCTGGAGATGCCGGCCACCAGATCGTGGATACCCCAGAACAGGGCGGCGAGTGAACCTAGGAGGGCCGGGCTCATGGTGCGGCTTTCGGTTCCGCCGGCCTAACCGCTCTCTGCACCAATGAGATCCTGACGCGCCTTTTCCAGATGCTCTTCAATGCGTTTGGAGGCGGTTTTCAGATCGCGTTCGCACAGGGCGTCGTAAATCTGGCGGTGCTGCTCGTTGTAGACGTCGATCTGCTCAGGGGTCAGAATTGTGCGGCGCATGGCCCGCCACTGGGCATGGGAGCGCACTTCGTTGATGTTTTGATAGAGCCGCACGATGAGCGGATTGCGCGAACAGCGGGCGAGCTGCTGATGGAACTCGCTGTCCCAGCGCGAAAAGGCGGGCTCGTCGTTGCGTGAACCTTCAAGGCGCACCAGAATGGCCTCGATGTTTTCCAGATCCCGCTTGGTGGCGTGCAATGCTGCCTGGCGGGTCATGTAAGGCTCAATCGCAAAGCGCGCTTCAATGAGCTGAAGCGGGCTGACGAGATCAATGATCTCATCACCCTGTTCGGAGATGGGGCCTGAATAGGAGACATAGGTGCCGCTGCCGATGCGGCGCTCCACCAGGCCGGCCTTCTCAAGCTGGTTGAGGGCCTTTCGGATGGTGCTGCGGGCAGCATCAAAGGCCGTAGCCAACTGGCGCTCGGGCGGCAGCTGGTCTCCGTCGGAGTAAACCCCGGTTTCAATGGCGTTGCGCAAGCGTGCGGTGATCGCCCCTGCGCCGCGCCCCGGCGAAAGATCAGCCGCCATGTGGTCTGCCAACCCGTTCATATCGAACTCAGCCTTCTTCGCCATCGGGTCCTTCATTGGTCTTAATTGGTCTAAATTGGTATCAAATTGGTCTGATTGCCTGCCTCTAGTATGGCTCATGATTGCGCAGTTCGTCGAGGGAAGGTTCACGTTTTACGGGCAAAAGGGTGTGGATTGGTTCGTCTCGCGGCCTTTGTTTCACTCCCAATATCGGCAGGAATTAGCCCTTAAAGGCCTCACGTTGAGTGTTGCCGGTGTCTCAAAAATTCCTTATTTTCTGCCGAAAATTGGACCATAACCGGATGTGAATGCACCACATGGTGGCGTGATGATTTGCCAGATCATCGTGCAAAATAAAAAATCTGCCGCAAAATGACTCTTGCCAGTTGTCAAAATTGGTCCATAATTGGTATGCTTGGGCCTTAGTGCCATTAGGGCCAATCAAAAAACCAATTTGAAGGGGTGCGAGGGTACCATGCCAATGGATATTGAAAAATTTGTTGCACAGAAGGGCCGTGCGAAGAGGGTCAAAGAAGTCCGCAAGATGATTGATGAGCTGGGGATTGAGTATCTCTACCTTCAGTTCGTTTCGATCACAGGCAAGATTATGGGTAAAGGCATCCCGGCCGATCACTGGGAAACTGTCGCTCAGAAGGGCTTCCAGCTGGTCTACGGCGCCACCATGAACCTGTTCACCAACCGGGCCGGCGAATATCTGGGTTATGGCCCGGAAGCTGCTGAGCTCGTTGGCATCCCTGAACCTGAAACCATGATGCAGCTCCCCTGGGACAAGCGCATCGCACGGTTCTACTGCACCTTGTTCCGCAACCGCGAAGAGCGCGAAAATCCAGGCGGCTATCTGACGTCTGATGGCCGCGGCAACCTGCGCCGGATGCACGATGAGTTTCAGAAGAAGCACAACGGCTTGAGCCTGCGGGTGGGCACCGAGCCGGAAATGATGTGGCTCAAGAAGGACGAGAACGGCAAGCCGAACGGCGGCTTCTCCGAACCGTTCTGCTACCACATCGATCAGTTCGAAAGCCTGCGCCCGGTTTACATGAAGGTGATGGAATATTCCCGCGCCATGGGTCTCGACATGATCCAGGGTGACCATGAGGATGCGCCGGGCCAGCTTGAGCTGAACTGGATGTATGACGATGTTCTGCGCAATGCGGACCGGCTCACCACCTACCGGCAGATCTGTGCCCAGGTGGCCCGCGAGTTCAACCTGATTGCCTGCTTCATGACCAAGCCGTTCATGGGCGTGTCGGCATCGGGCTGTCACCACAACATGTCGCTTTGGTATGGCGGCGAGGACAAGTTCCACAAGACCGGCAATGATCCGAAAAACCTGCCGGGCATGAAAGAGAACTACATGTATGTCTCCGGCGGTGAGAACACCTTCATGCCGGATGATGACGACCCGCAAATGCCGGGCAAGGCCGGCTTGGTGGCCATTGGCGGCATCGTGCATCACCTGCGCGCGCTCACGGCCATCGGCTGTTCAACCGTCAACTCCTACCGCCGCTTGTGGGATACGGGCTTCTGGGCACCGGTGTTTGCCGACTGGGGTTTCCAGAACCGCACCACCGGACTTCGCGTTTCGGCTCCGGGCCGGTTTGAGTACCGCTCGGTGGACTCAATGGTGAACCCCTACATCATGGGTTCAACCATTCTGGCCGCTGCCGATGACGGCATCGAAAATCAGCTTGATCCGGGCGAGCCGGAAGAGCGCAACATTTACGAGGCGATCAAAGAGGGCAAGCAGGTCAAGAAACTGCCCATGTCGCTTGGCGAGGCCCTTGAAGCGCTTGAAGCTGATGAGGTGGTCCAGCGCGGCATGCCGGGTGAGATGTACCGGCTCTACCATGAGTACAAGTCCGACGAATGGGCACGCTCCATGGCGACTGTGACGGACTGGGATCAGGACACTTATCTGCACTGTCTGCCTTAAGGCGGATTTTGCGGAAAATAATGGGCGGATGGCGCGATGGCGCCGCCCGCACGAGCGGGATGAGCAAAAGTGTGGGCGGTTTTGCGCCCGCATCCCGCTCTAAAAATACCGAAGATCAGCTTTTAGGATTTTGGCTGGTACAGCCAAAATCCTGCTGATCTGAGGACCGTGCAACCCAATTTCTAAAGGGAGAGCAGAAAAATGTGTGGAATAGCAGGGCTTATCCACCGCAAAGGCACCAGCAATGTGGGCGGCGAAATGACCGCCATGCTGCAGGCCTTGAAACACCGCGGACCGGATTCAACCGGCTTTGCCGTCTATGGCAAACCGGGCAAGGACGAGCATGTGTTGCGCTTCAAAGTGGCTGAGCAGGAAGAGCTCTCCACCGGCTTTCACATTCACCAGGAAATCAAAGAACGCCGCGCCGAAGTTGATGCGCTTCTGAAAGAAGTGGGCGTGAAGGTGAAAAAGGAAGAGCAGGCAACCGAATATGCCTACCGTTACCGGATCTCCTATGGCGGCGACATGAAACAGCTTGCCGACCGGATTGAAGACATCAATGGCGCGGAAATCCTCTCCATCGGCAACTCGCTGGAGCTGATCAAGGACCTGGGCGATGCCACCGTGGTGTCGGACCAATATGGCCTCGGCAAGTTTGAGGGCACCCACGCCATCGGCCACACGCGGATGGCAACGGAGTCCGATGTGGACATCCGGTCTGCCCACCCCTACTGGGCCTACCCCTATAACGACATCGCCGTGGTCCATAACGGCCAGATCACCAACTACTGGCTGATGCGCCGGCACCTGGAACGCAGCGGGCAGCGCTTTGTCTCCAACTGCGACAGTGAACTGCTGGCGGTCTACACCGCGGTGAACCTGGAGAAGGGCATCTCGCTGGAAGAGAGCCTGCGCATGTCGATCGAGGAGATTGACGGCGTGTTCACCTATCTGGTGACCACACGCAACGAGCTCGGCATGGCCAAGGACACCATGGCGGCAAAGCCGATGGTGCTCTACGAGGCCGACGATCTCGTTGCCCTGGCCTCAGAAGAGGTCGCCATCCGCGCGGTGCTGCCGCACGAAATTGACACCTATGATCCGTATGATGAGGAGGTCCGGGTATGGAAGGCCTGAACCAAGATAGCGTTTCCCATGAAATGGGGATGCATACCGAGCCGCTCACCGGCCGGGACATCAAAACCATGTTCACCCTCGAGAACGAGGGCGGCTATGGCTATCACGACGCGTTCGACGTGGACTACAACAAGCGCGCCGAAATCAACGCCGACAACATGGAGGCGAACGAGGTCAACAATCAGATCCGTGATCTGATGGCCGATGGTCACGGCACCATCGTCATCAAGAACCCGGGCGCCAAGCACTCCATCGCTGTGGGGATCTTGAACCGGCTCAACCTGATCATCGAAGGCAGCCTCGGCTACTTCGGCGTCGGCCTGCTGGACGGCCCCAATGTGCGCATCACAGGCCGCGTGGGCTGGTCTTGCGCGGAAAACATGATGGCGGGAACCATCGTCATCGAGAAGAATGCCGGCTCCACATTCGGCGCAGCGCTTCGCGGCGGCGATCTGGTGTGCAAGGGCTCCGTGGGCTCGCGCACCGGCATCGACATGAAGGGCGGCAGCATCATTGTTGGCGGCGACACCGGGGCGTTCTCCGGCTTCATGATGCAGCGCGGCCGCATGCTGGTGTGCGGCAATGCAGGCAAGAACCTGGGCGACAGCATGTATGACGGCACGATCTACATTGGCGGCGAGATCAGGGATCTCGGCGTTGACGCGGTGCCGGCTGAGCTGACCGATCAGGACAAGGCCTGGCTTACCCGCAAGCTCAAGCAATACGAGCTTCTGCCCAAGAAGGGCGTTGACCACTTCACCAAGATCGTCGCGGGCAAGCAGCTCTGGAACTACGACAATCTTGAGCCAACCGAGAAGAAGATCGTTCTGTAACCGACCTACTGTCGTCCTCGGGCTTGACCCGAGGACCCAGGGCCATGCGCATCGATCCCGCTGCCCTGGACCCTCGAGTCAAGCCCGAGGGAGACAAGTAGGGGACACCCACAACCAACAAGGCGCCGCGGGCGTCCTACTGGGAGTTAGATAAAATGGCTAAAGACGAGAAAAAGAAGAAGAAAAAGAAGTCCAAAAAGAAGGGACGCGACACGACCAGCCTCGGCAGAAGCTGGATCTTCAATCAGCATGTGATGGATGACATCCACATCAAGTCCGAGTTGGGTCGCTACCGCATGCGCGGCTTCTCGCTGTTCAAGAAAATCCCGCACTGGGATGAGCTGACCTTCCTGCCGGGCACATTGACCCGCTTCGTCATTGAAGGCTACCGCGAGAAGTGCCTGACCAAGACCATCATCGGCCCGCGCGCCAAGCGCCCGCTGGAGCTGGACATTCCGATCTACATCACCGGCATGAGCTTCGGCGCCCTGTCGTTTGAAGCCAAGACGGCTTTGGCACGCGGGGCCACCATGGCCGGCACGGCAACGTGTTCCGGTGAAGGCGGCATGATCCCCGATGAGCGGCGCTATTCGTCCAAATGGTTCTACCAGAACATCCAATCGCGCTACGGCTTCAACCCGCACCACCTGCGCCTTGCAGATGGCTGTGAGTTCTTCATCGGCCAGGGCTGTAAGGTTGGTCTGGGCGGCCACTTGATGGGCCAGAAGGTGACCGACCAGGTTGCTGAAATGCGCTCACTGCCGGCCGGCATCGACCAACGCTCACCAGCCAGGCACCCGGACTGGCTGGGCCCGGATGACCTGGCGTTAAAGATCCAGGAAATCCGCGAAGCCACTGACTGGCAGATCCCGATCCAGCTGAAGCTGGGTGCTGCCCGTGTCTATGACGATGTGCGCATGGCGGCCAAGACCGATCCTGACTCAATCTACATTGACGGCATGGAAGGCTCCACTGGCGCCGGCCCGCACCTGGCGACGGAAGAAACCGGTGTGCCCGGCATGGCGGCCATCCGGCAGGCACGGCGTGCCATCGATGACATCGGCAAGCGCGGCGAGATTTCGCTGGTCTATGCCGGCGGCATCCGCAACGGCGGCGATGTGGCCAAGGCTCTTGCCCTGGGCGCTGATGCCATTGCCATCGGCCATTCGGCCATGATGGCGCTGAACTGCAACAAGGACATCCCTGAAGCAGACTTCGAACGGGAAATGGGTGTGGAGGCAGGCAATTGCTACCACTGCCACACAGGGCGCTGCCCGGTGGGCGTGGCCACGCAAGACCCTGTGTTGCGGGCGCGGCTGAACCCCGATGAGGCAGCCGAGCGGGTCTACAACTTCCTGCACACGCTCACCATCGAAGCGCAAATGATGGCCCGGGCCTGCGGCAAGACCAACGTGCATTCGTTGGAGCCGGAAGACCTTGCGGCCTTGACGATGGAAGCTTCCGCCCTGGCCCAAGTGCCGCTGGCGGGAACCGAGCACACAGTTGGCGTTGCCGACTATCACCATATCTGAGACACGAGGATAAACTCATGGCTGGAACAAGCTATAAGGGCTCTGAAATCAAGGATGTCGATCAGTTCATCAAAGGCGATGGGCTGGAATCGGACCGCGAGAAGGAGCTGGGCCAGCACATCGGCTATCGCTACGATGTGAACCTGGTGCCCGATTATGACCGGGTCACCCCGTTTCTGACAGGCTATATGGAATTCATGGGCTGGGACGATCTCAACTGGCTCGAAGATGTCCATATGGGCTACGACGACGGCAAGCCGGCGGTGTTCGACCGCAACATCAACGGCTGGCTGGCGATCCCTGACAGCATCAAGCTGCCTAAGAACCAGCAGGACCGGGACATGATGGCCCGGGAAATGCTGATCAAGTTCCAAATGTCGCCGGACCATCCGATGGTTCAGCTCAACAAGGCATACCGGAAGTTCTAAGGCACGTCGTGCCTGTGCCGTTGTTCCCGCGGTCCTGTCATTTTCCCGCGCCCCTGCGAAAGCAGGGGCCCATAGCTCTGAGCGGGCTGCGCGCTTCAGTGGATCCCTGCTTTCGCAGGGATGCGGGGTGAGGCGGCCAGGGATGCGGGGTGAGGCGGCCAGGGATGCGGCGGAAAATGGAGCGGATTTAGATGGCAACAAAACCCCTGAAGTTCCTCGTCTTCCAACACATAGCCTGTGAACACCCAGGCACCTTCCGCGACTACTTCGCGGCCGACGGCGTTGAATGGGACGCCGTTGAGCTCGATGAGGGCGAGGCCATCCCCGAGCTTGAAGGCTATGACGCCCTGTGGGTGATGGGCGGCCCCATGGACACCTGGCAGGAAGACGACAATCCCTGGCTTGTCGCCGAAAAGGCCGCCATCCGCCGCGCGGTGGTTGACCTCAAAATGCCCTATATGGGTCTGTGCCTGGGCCACCAGCTTCTGGCTGACGCGCTCGGCGGCAAGGTTGGCCCCGCCGCAGAGCCGGAGATCGGCATTCTGGAGGTTCACCGCACTGATGCGGGCAAGCAGAGCCCGTTCCTTAAAGATATCCCGGACACAAGCTGGTGCCTCCAGTGGCACAGCGCCGAAGTGTTGCAGGCCCCTGAGGGCGCCAGGGTTCTGGTCTCCACTCCGGCCTGCCAGGTTCAGGCCATGTCGATTGGCGGGCGGGCCTTCTCGATCCAGTATCATGTGGAAATCGACGAGACGACCGTGCCCATGTGGGGCGCTATCCCGGAATATGCTGACGCTCTGGAGAACGCCGCCGGCGCCGGCGCCCTTGAGCGCTTCAAGGCCGAAGCCGATGCACGGATGCCCCAGCTGAAGGCCGATTCCGCCAAGCTTTATGAGAACTTCATGACGGCTTGCGGGTTCAGGAACGCGCCCTGACCTGTTGCGACCGTTTACATGCCGGTCGATGCGTCCAAAGTTTCATCTTCCAAGCACGTCGCGCGCGATGATTTCCTTCATGATTTCCGACGTGCCGCCGTAGATGCGCTGGACGCGGGCATCGACGAAGGCGCGGCTGATCGGGAATTCCCGCATATACCCATACCCCCCAAACAGCTGCAGGCAGCCGTCGGTGACCTCGCCTTGCAATTCGGTGGCTTTGAGTTTCGCCATGCTGGCTGTTGCGGTGTCGAGCTGGCCGTTGGAGAGAAGCCGCGTGCATTCATCGATGAAGGCGCGAAGTGAGCGTGCTTCGGTGGCCATCTCGGCAATCTTAAACCGCGTGTTCTGGAACTTGGCGATGGGCTGGCCAAACGTCTCGCGTTCCTGAACATAGTTGATGGTCCATTGCAGCGCGCCTTCAACTGCTGCGAGGGCGCACGTTGCCAATGTCAGGCGCTCGCGCGGCAGTTCATTCATCAAAACTGGAAAGCCGTTGTTCAAACCGCCCAGCACGGCATCACCGGTTACACGCACATTGTCGAAGAAAAGCTCCGATGTGTCGGAGGAATGCAGGCCGATCTTATCTAGATTGCGGCCACGGCTGAAACCCTTGGCGTCTTGGTCGACGAACAGCAGGCTGGTGCCTTTCGAGCCGGGCGCCTCCGGGTCGGTTTTGGCGACAACGATGACCACATCGCAGTGCTGACCGTTCGAAATGAAGGTCTTGGACCCATTGATGACATACCCGTTCCCGTCAGGTTTGGCCGTGGTCTTGATGCCTTGCAGATCGGAACCGGCAGCCGGCTCGGTCATGGCGATTGCGGCGACGATCTCGCCGGAGGCCATGCCCGGCAGATAGCGTTGTTTCTGCTCCTCGGTTCCGTTGTTGAGAATGTAGTGGGCGACAATACCGGAGTGCACGCCGAGCATGGTTCCGGCAATTGTGGAGTAACCCTGACGGGCGAATTCCTCGATCACGACAGCAATATGTTCATAGGAACCATCGAACCCGCCATAGCCTTCGGGCATGTCGGGTGCAAGGAAGCCCTGTTCACCAAGCTTGTTCCAGATTTGGCGCGGAACGATCCCGTCAGATTCCCAAGTCTCGTAGTGTGGTTCGATTTCGGCTGCGATGAACTTTCTTACAGATTCGCGAATGATTGAAAGTTCCTCGGTCATCCATGCAGGTTCAGCCAGTTGCATTATCTTGTGTCCTTCTCGCGCGCTCCCTTGTCTGTGCCATTGCCTGTCTAACGTCAACGCCCGCTGGAAATATTTGCTGGTTTGCCTGTTGGGGGGAGCTCCGTGAGCCAAGATGGTGATCGGTTCCCGACAGAGTGCACCAGCCGCTGGAACCTTGACATTCGCAAGTTGTGTCGGTGTGATGGAGCGGACGCGCCGCAGGTATGGCCAGCCTTCCAAATGCTGCAGCTTTCCACTGACGCACAGTCGAAGCGATGGCTGATCCGACCGTCAGTCTCCAACAAACGGGATCTGCCATGCAACGCCAAACCATCCAGACCATGTGCCCCATGAACTGTCATCCGACACTTTGTGGAATGAAGGCTGAGGTCGAGAATGGCAAACTGCTCTCGATCAGCGGTGATGAGGACAACCCGGACAGTCGCGGTTTTCTGTGTATGCGGGGCAATGCAGCACACGAGATCGTCGCAAACCCTCAGCGTCTGGATGCGCCTCTGATCCGCACGAGGCGGGGCAGCGATACGTGGGAGGTGGCGAGCTGGGATGACGCGCTGGATCTGATTGCAGATAAAATGCGCAAAGTCGGGCGCGAGGCGGTTGGCCTGTGGCAGGGACACGGCAATGCCGTGAACGACTACGGGGTGGGCGTCAAACGCGGACAGATGGAGCGCTTTGCCAACCTTTATGGCTGCCAACACTGGAACCCCGCGATGATTTGCTGGGGGCTCGGCGGGTTCGGGATCGGGCTAACCGGCGCGCTGGAAACATCAACCAAGGAAGACATGAGCGCCCATGCCGAGCTGATCGTTCTGTGGGGCGCGAACACCGTCAGCCAGGCCAACACGATCAAACATGTGGATGCCGCCAAGCGGCGCGGGGCCCGGATCGTCGTCGTCGATGTGCGCCGGACAGAGGTCAGCACGCTGGCCGATGAGGTGATCCTGGTCAAACCGGGAACCGATAGCGCCCTCGCGCTGGCGACGATGCATGTGATTGTTGCAGAGGGCCTTTGGGACCGCTCGTTCGTTGAGGCAAACACTGTCGGCTTTGATGAGCTTTGCCAGCACGTGGGCCCCTATTCGCCCGATTGGGCCGCGGCGGAAACCGGTGTTCCCTCCGAACAGATCGCCGCCTTCTCGAGGTCTTATGCGCAGACCCATCCAGCCATGATCATCATCGGCGGCTCGTCCCTGCACAAAGGCGACAATGAATGGCATGCGGCGCGGGCCATTTCGTGCCTGCCGGCGCTGACCGGCAATTTCGGCCGCCCCGGATGCGGTATTGGCCCACGCCACGGGGCGCGGAGCCATGGTGCAGGTTTTGCTGACATCACGGCTGCCGACCGCCGTCCGCCGGGTCCCTATGTGCGCAATCAGATGGAGGAGATCACGGAGGCTCTGGAAACGGGCGATGTGAAGGTGTTGCTGACGCTTGGGTCGAATTTACTGTCGTCGTTTCCCGACACAAACCGCATGCGCCAGGCCCTCGCGAACACCGAGCTTGTGGTCTGCTACGACATCTTCATGAACCAGACGACGCGCGAGGTGGCCGACATCATATTGCCGGGCACGATCTGGCTTGAGGAGATCGGCGTCAAAGCCACCAACACCCACGTTTACTTGTCCGATCGGGCCCTGCAGCCTATGGGCGACGTTCGTCCGCTGTTTGATCTCTACAAGGGGCTCGCAGCGCGTCTGGACCTGGAGGACGTTTATCCATGGCCAGATCAGGAAGCTGCGATCAACGCGGTTCTGGATCATCCGGCAACCGGCCACGCAACGGTGGCGTCAATGCGTGCCTCCGGAGGGCGGTCAGAGTTGCAGATCTCGCACGTCGCCCACCCAAACCTTGAGTTCAATACGCCCTCTGGCAAGATCGAATTCAGATCAGACCGCGCCGCCGCCATGGGTCTGCCCGCCTTGCCAGAGCCGCCGGAGAGTGACGATGGGGCGTATCCCCTGTCGTTCGCACATGGCCGCACGTTCGCGCACTTTCATTCCTTCTATGACCACGCCCGCGCGCTGCCCACGCTCGCTGCGCGTGAGGAAGCGCCTGAGTTGTGGCTGTCTCCTTCAGACGCCGGGGACCGCGGAATAACCGCAGGTGACGCGATCCGCATGTTCAATGAGCGCGGCGAGTTTGTTGCCAAAGCCAAGGTGATGAAGCGCATTCCGCAAGGCGTGATTTGGATGCGCGACGGTTGGCCCGGGCTGAATGCGCTGACAAGCAGTGCCTCTGTGCTCCCGAAGGAGGCGCTCACCGCGTTTCCGTTTTCAACCGGGCAGGCCAGGTATCATGCAAACTGCGACGTCGAGAAAGTCGGGGCCTAAGCCAGCAAGCATGCGGCCACCTTGGCGGCCCGGTGGATGGCTGGGCTCATGGCTGAAAACCACATGACAACAAGGCCATTTCGTGATTAACCGTCATGGCGCACCGTTCAGATGCGCCCACCCACTTTGGATCACGTCATGAGCACTCAATCGCCAGCCCCCTCGGGCCCTGGCTCTGCGGATTACGGATTGCTTTTTCTGCTCTCGGCCATCTGGGGCAGCAGCTTCCTTGTGATCAAGGTTGCGGTTGAAACCATGCCGGCGGTGAGCATGACCGCAGCGCGCTTGACCATCGCCGGGGTGATCCTGATTTGCATGGCCGCCCTGGCAAGGCAGAAGATTCCCCGGGGCCGCGCGCTTTGGGGCTGGATCCTGATGGCGGCGTTGTTTGGCAATGCCCTGCCGTTTGCGCTGATCGGATGGGGCGAGGAAGAGATCGACAGCGGTCTGGCGGCCATTTTGATGGCCGTGATGCCGCTCACCACACTCGTGCTGGCCCACATGTTCACCAAGGATGAAAAGATCACCGTGCCCAAGGCCATCGGCGTGGTGCTGGGCTTTACGGGGCTGGTGATCCTGATCGGCCCGGCCAAGCTGGCGACCCTGGGCGAGGAAACCGTGCGCCAGCTTGCGGTGGCGAGCGCGGCGGTGTGTTACGGCATCAACGCCATCGTCACCAAGCAGTTCGCCGGCTTGCCGCCCAAAAGCCTGGCGGCCGCTGTGGTGATGACCTCTGCCTTGATGTTGTTGCCGGCGAGCTTTCTGCTTGATGCGCCGCTGACCCTGGAGCCCAGCTTGCTCTCAAGCCTGTCGATCGTTGCCCTTGCGGTGTTTCACACGGTGATCGCCACGCTTTTGTTGTTCACCCTTGTGCGCCGGCAGGGCGCGGCTTTCTTTTCGCAGATCAATTATCTGGTGCCCCCGTTCGGGGTGGCCTGGGGCGCGTTGCTGCTGGCTGAACGGCCATCGCCCAACGCCTACATTGCGCTCGGGCTCATTCTCACCGGAATTGCCATTGCGGGCCTGAAGTTTGGCAGGCGCGCGAAAAAGGGCCCGTGAAGCGGTTACAAAACGCCCTGTTCTGCCTCTTCCACTGAAACACCCAAAAGGTTCAACCCTTCCTTCTATGACGCCAAAAGTAGGGCCGGGGCAGGGTGGCGGCATTGATATTGGACAAGCTTTTCGCCGGCCCGCCTGATCCATATCAATGCCTGGCCGCTTGCACGCTCGTAAGCTTTTTTGAACAGTTCAGCTACGGAGTGCCGATCTATGGGAAATCACCGCCGCCAAGCTTTGCGTCCTGTTGGGCTGGCCGCAATTGCCCTCACGCTTTGCGTCTTCAGTGCACCTCAACACTCGCGCGTGTTTGCGCAAGAAGCAAAACCCGGGGCAGGAGAGTTCCAGGCCTGGTGCTCGCGCTGTCATGGGCTGGAGGGCAAGGGGGATGGACCCATTGCCAAAGAAATTGAAACCCGCCCGCCGGACCTGACCCAGCTTTCAGCCAACAACGGCGGAACCTTTCCAGCTGAGCGGGTGCGCAAGAGTATTGATGGCCGCAGCATGGAGGCAGGTCACGGCACCCGGCAAATGCCGGTGTGGGGCAACTGGTTCGCGTTTGACGTGACCGCCGGCGGCCTTTTGAAAACCGACAAGGCCAAGACCCAGGAAGAGATCCAGGAGCGCATTGGCCGCATCACGGCCTATCTGAAGGCGATCCAGCGCTAGGGTTTACTGGTAGGCCGCCATCTGGGTCAACACGTCTTCGGCCAGCTCCGGCGCGCACCCCTCTTCCAACAGGACGGAAAGTTCACCCGTAAGCTCGACCGCGCCAAGACCAACGGCGGCGAGACCGCCGAGCTGAACGGCGAAGCGTTCGTCGCGGCTCAACACGCCCCTGGCGGTGGGGTCGCATTTTCGCAACGCCTGATCCAGGAGGCCGGGCCAGGCTTGAGGCTATCGTGCGCGGTAGCTGTCCACCAGGTGTGAGGCAAAAACACTCATGCGCTGTATGGACCGGCGCGACTTGGCCACCAGAAGAGCGCCCTGGAAACTGGAAACAATGGCCTGGGCATGCACCTTGGCATCGCCCTCGAACGCCAGCTCTCCGTTTTCCTTGCCCGCCAGCAAAACCTGCTCCAGCCAGATTTCATGGCCATCAAAGAAGCTGATGATTGCCGTTTGCATGTCTTCTGACAGGGTTTCATGCTCGGCCGCGAGCATGCCGCATAGGCACATTTGGTTGTCTTCCATGGCGCCTTCGTACATGCGGGCATATTCGCGGAGCTTGATCAGGTTGCTTGTATGCAGCTCATTGATCTGGCCCATTGCCTGCAGCACGTTATCAGTAAAGCGGATGACGAGCTTCAAACCCAGGTCTGATTTGGTGGCAAAATGATGGTGCACACTGGCCTTCGATGCGCCCACTTCGGCAGCGATGTCAGCATAGCTAAACGCGTTGAAGCCACGCGATCTGACGATCGTTTCGGCCACGTCCAGTATCTGTTCCTGCTTGTTCTGAGCCACAGAATAATCCCCGAATTTAAGTCAAAAGCAGCCTCTTATTTGATAGGCTGTTTCTATCAGAATTTACCGTTGGCGGCAAAGAGGCTGATTCGACCGACTAGTAGGTTGGTTATTGCATTGTGAAACCTTAGATAGCGAAATACCACATATACGTGCTGGTTTTCTGCCCTTTTTGCCACAAAATGGCCAAAAATGACGCTCTTGGATATGTTGACAGGCTACCGACTAGTAACTAAATTGTGATGGTGAATGGGGGGAATCGGAGCACAGCGAATTGTAGGGGATTTGGCTGAGCGTGCTTCAATTTGAAAGGTGAATGCGGCGTGGCAAAGTCAGAGGCAAACACGGGGGCTCGTGGATATCCTGACCAGCGAAGAAAACGAATAGAAAGCATGTTGGACCGCGTGAGGATGGCACGCGATGACGCCCAGCAAATGGATTTGACGTTCGAGGCCTACCTTCTGGAAATGGCGACTATGGCCCTTTCGGAACAATTGCTGAGGTGCCCTTCATCAAGGGCGTGACGGGCGGTCTGAACGGCAAAAATTGCGAACCCCAAATCTGACAGTTTTGGGTGCGCTCTCCTGGCTGTTGACCAAACGGAACTCTCCCGCTTACTGTTGAGGTGTGGGGATTTCGTTGACCGTTAAAGCTGGGACCATATCCGGCATAACCGTCTGCAGAAATTGGGTGAGTGGGAGTAATGACTGGAAACGCTCCGAATTGGGCTTTGCCTGAGCTGTTTCGCTTGTCAGATTCAGATTTTGATGGTCCCGACTTCAGCAGAGTCATTCTGATGGTTCTGCGCCGGCTCGACGCGGAGTTTCCAAATCGAACGGATCTGACAACGTGCAAACGCATACTTGTGCACGAGGCGAGTTTCGGCCGGCTGTGGGCGTGGCTGAGCGAACAGGGCATTGTGAGCGGGCCGGTGTCAAATTGCGCCCTCACACTTTCAGGCAAGAAATCTTTCGGGTCCGGGTTGGAGAGTGTGCCGAAGCTGGCCTCCGGCCTGATGCATGACGAGGATGGACTGGAAGGCGAAGACGCCACAAAGGCGCTTCTGGCGGTCATGCGCCATCACTATGAGACATTCCACATGAACGCTAGGAAATAAGGGGCCAGCGCCGATCACCGGTGGTCGGCCTCCAGCTCGAGCTGCTCCATCAGGGCGACCAAAGCGGTATGCAGGAGATAGGCCTCGAACGTCAGGTCGGCTTCGAGGGCCTTTTCCCGTGCGGTCCTTGTCAGCTCAACAATGCTTTCAAGCTCCGCCAAACGGTCTTTTGACTTTCCGCTCATTCGGTCACCGAACGCATGATGCGCCGGCCGGGAGCAATCGCACTAGGTAGCATACCCAACTCCAGACTCGTTTTCTTGAGTCCGCGCCAAGTTGCGTGCCATCACGCAGTTTCTTGGTTGATCCCGTGCGGAAAACAGCCAGCCCATAACCCACATGTACGCCGCTTCCCCCGAGGCGGATCATGTTCTGACATCATGTAATTTGACGGGTAGATGTTTATTTTTGGACAGCGAGATGACTAAACTTTTCTTGAATTCGGCCACCATTTCTTAAGCATGCATCGCGGCAGCCTTGCGCACCGCGGCGCTTTAGCTTGCAAGTTGAGACGGCGCAAACGCGTCCTTGGGGTTGAGCACCTGTTCCAACTTTCGCTTTGTAAGCGGTTTTGAGATGAAGCCGAGCAGGTTCAGCCCATAGAGCAGTGCCAGTTTCTGCGCGCTTTCACAGTCGGCCCGGTGTGCGGAGCTGCCGATCACCAGGTGGCCGCTATATTTAAGCGTGTGGAGATGTCTCAGGCATTCAATCCCGTCCATCTCAGGCATGTGTATGTCGAGTATGATGAGGCCAACACCAACCGCCTCGCCGGAGAGCAGTTGCAAGCCTTGTTTGCCTGTCAGTGCGCTGTGGGTCTTGTGGATTCCGATGCTTGCGAAATAGGATTTGTAGATGCTTTGTGCGATCGGATCGTCATCCACGATCAACACATCATTGGCGGTGTTCATTTCTGCTCGTCCAGTGGTAAAGGTGTCAGGCAAGGGCTGGAACTGCATGCGCATCGTAAAAAGGCCAACTTGTGCGAAGCTGACGGATCATGAAGCGTTGCAGAGCCGGTTTTTTGCCGTGTTAAGGGCTTTGCTGGCTGCGGCCAAACAACTCTGGCCTTTTGTGTCAGTTCAGATTATAAGGCGCGCAATGTGACCGGCCGCTGCCAGCCAGCGGCCGAATGTTTTGGAGAATTCGATCATGGCCGTCCCTAAGAGTAAGATCACCGCGCAAAAACGCGGACATCGCCGTTCGGGCCACACCAAGGAAACGCGGACCTATGTTGAGGACAAGAAAACCGGTGAATTGCACCGTCCTCATCATGTTGACCTGAAAACAGGTATGTACCGCGGCCGCCAGGTGCTGGAGCCGAAAGACGATATCTGATACGCTAAAGCGATCAGGTTAGATTTCAAAGGGCCGGTCCTTGCGACCGGCCTTTTTTGCGTTTGTCGGTCCAAAAGCCCCCACCGTCACCCCTCCCTCATCCCATCCGTCCCTCCCGCATCCCTGCGCAGGCAGGGATCCAAGCAGACCATCGGCGCACACCGAGATGTGGGCCCCTGCTTTCGCAGGGGCGCGGGAGTTGGGGATGCGTCATGCGCCTTATCGTCATTCCTGCGCAGGCAGGAATCCAGAGCTGCAACACCCTGAGCCCGCCGCCCCTGGATGCCTGCCTGCGCAGGCATGACGGCGTGGAGAAGGTCCCGCATCCCTGCGAAAGCAGGGATCCATGCAGACCATCAGCGCGCTCCGGGGTGTGGGCTCCTGCCTTCGCTGGCATGACGGCGTGGAGAGAGGAGAGCGGGGGGATTGTCTTTTAGGGCTGTCCGAAGCAACGGTTTCTGTTAGGTTCCCGCCCAATCCATCCCATGAGGCCGACCATGATACTTGCTTTCCCGATGATCCTTCTGGTGCTCGTTGCCTACAACGCAGTGGTGTTTTCCAACGGCATCGCCCAACTCGGCCATGTGGTGCTGTCGATCAACATGACCTCAGGCGCCCTGTGGAGCCTGACCGTCTCCGACATTCTGATCACCGCGGCCCTGTTCCTCCTGTTTATCGAGGTCTTGAAGGCCACCCGTACCGGAGCCGGCACCATTTTGGACCATCTGCTCTCCACGTTGGTGTTTATCGCCTGTCTGGTGGAGTTCATTATCGTGCGCGAGGCGGCCACCGGAACCTTCTTCCTCATCATGGTCATCGCCTTCATAGACGTTGTGGCCGGCTATTCAGTGTCCATCCGCTCTGCCCGCAGAGATCTGGCCGTGGGCTATGGTGGCCAGGGGCTTTAAGGGTGATCAGGGCTCATCTTGCCTGATCTGAGCTCACCAAACCCCTCTGAGTGTCGGTATTCACAACCGTCCCGTCGCTAATCTTTACGCTGGCGCCGCACGGGGGGATATTGTGGCGCCGAAACTGGCGCTTGTGGCCAGATTTTCGGGCAAGGATCTGGAACCATGAAATCTCATGCACGTGTGGTCGTCGTTGGTGGCGGAGTTGTTGGCGTTGGTACGGCCTATGCGCTGGTCAAGAAGGGCTGGAGCGATGTGGTCCTTCTGGAACGCAATGAACTGACGTCGGGTTCAACCTGGCACGCCGCCGGCCTGTTGCCGCTGTTCAATGTCAGCTACTCGGTGGGCAAGATCCACCAGAAGTCGGTTGAACTCTATGCCAGCCTGGAAGAAGAAACCGGCCAGCATGTGGGCTTGCGCCAGGTTTCCAACATTCGCCTGGCGCAAACGCCGGACCGGATGGACGAATTCAAATATTACGCCGGCATTGCCGAAACCATCGGCGTGGACGTTCGGGTGCTCACCCCAGAGCAGGTCAAGGAAATCTGGCCCCTGTGCAACACCGACGGCCTGCTAGGGGCCATTCAGCATCCCGAAGACGGATATGTGCAGCCCGCCGACCTGACCCAAGCCATGGCCAAGGGCGCCCGCGACGGCGGGGCGGAGATCCACCGCAAAACCCGGGTCATCGGCTTTGAGCAGAAGGCAAACGGCGAATGGCTGGTGAAGACCGACAAGGGCGACATCACCTGCGAACATCTGGTCACCGCCACGGGCAACTTCGTGCGCCAGACCGGCGAGATGTTAGGGCTAGACATTCCGGTCATTCCCGTTGAGCACCAATATATCGTCACCGAGGCCCATCCTGAGATCAAAGCCCGCCACGAACAGGGCCTGCCGGAAATGGGCGTGCTGCGCGATGCGGATTCGGCCTGGTATATGCGCGAGGAAGCCGGCGGCCTGATCCTTGGGCCCTATGAGCCCGGTGCGCCGGTCTGCTATGTGGACGGCCCGGCAGATGATGCCGAGTATGAATTGTTCCAGGAAGACCTGGACCGCATCGCCCCCCACATTGAATCGTGCATTGAACGGGTGCCCGCCTTTGGCGAGGCCGGCATCAAGCAGGTTTACAACGGCGCGATCTGCTACACGCCCGACGGCTCGCCCATCATCGGCCCGGCCTGGGGCAAGAAGAACCTGTGGTTCAACGAAGGCCATTCGTTTGGCGTCACGGCCGCCGGCGGCGCCGGCTGGCAGTTGGCAGAATGGATTGTGGAGGGCGAACCTACCATCGACATGATCGGCGTGGATCCGCGCCGCTTTGGCCCGTATGCCTCGCGCGGTTACCTCAAAACCAAGAACGAGGAAGCCTACCGCAACGTCTTCACGCCGCACTTCCCGGACGAAGAGCGCTGGGATGCGCGGCCCTTGAAGACCTCGCCCTGCTATGACCGCATGAAGGCGCTGGGCGCGGTGTTCGGCCAGGTTTACGGCTGGGAGCGCCCCAACTGGTTTGCCCCGGAAGGCTATGGCTTTACCGAAGCTGAGATCGACCGGCCCGACGTGATCACCAAGGAAAACTACGCCCCGCCGGCAGACGGCGAGAAGGTGAAAGAGCTCTGGTCGTTCCGCCGCCCCAACTATTTTGAGCATGTGGGCAACGAGGTGAAGAACGTCACCGAGAATGCCGGCCTCTTGGACATGTCGGCCTTCGCCAAATATGCGGTTACCGGGCCCAAGGCGGCCGAATGGCTGAATTCGATCCTGGCCAACCGCATTCCCAAAGGCATCGGCCGGGTGGGCCTGTGCCATCTGCTCACTTCAGAAGGCGGCGTGCGCTCTGAGTTCACGGTCTACAAGAAGGGTGAGGGCGACTATTACCTGGTGGGCCCGGGGGCCTTTGAACGCCACGACTGGGACGTGCTCAACAAGCTGCTGCCGGAAGACGGCGGGGTGAACCTGCAGCTGATCACCACCCAATATGGCGTTTTGGTTCTGGCTGGGCCCAAGTCGCGCAACATTCTGCAGAAGCTCACGGACACTGATCTTTCCACGGACAACTTCAAGTGGCTCACGGGCAAGTTCATCAATGTGGGCATTGCCCAGGCCCATGCCTTGCGCGTCAACTTTGTGGGTGAGCTTGGCTGGGAGCTGCACCACCCGATCGAGATGCAGAACAAGATCTTCGATCTGGTGATGGCGGCCGGCGCCGAACATGGCATCAAGCCGTTCGGCATCCGGGCCATGACGCAGATGGCGATTGAAAAATCGTACCGTCTGATCGGGCGCGAGCTCTCCATCGAGTATTCCGCCTACGAATCCGGCCTCGACCGGTTCGTGCACCCCAACAAGGGCCAGTTCATTGGCCGCGACCGGCTGGTGGAACGGCACGGTGCGGGCGATGCCTGGCGCTATGTGACCCTGGAAGTGCACGGCGTGAAGGACGTGGACGCCCGCGGCTCTGAGGCGATTTATAACGAGGCCGGCGATCTTGTGGGCCGGGCCACATCGGGCGGCTATGGCTGGCGCGTGGGCAAATCCCTGGCACTCGCCATGGTGCAACCGGGCCAGGGCGATGTGGGCACCAAGCTGCAGATCAAGCTTCTGGGCGAGCTCTATAAGGCAACGATCATCGAAGAATCCCCGTTTGACCCAGAGAACGAGCGGTTGCGGGGGTAGGGGGCGGCGACCCCTCCCTCTCTCGTGCGGCTGCACGAAAAATCCGTTTTGCGCCCATGATCCGTGCACGGCAGGCGTGCACCTTGTCCGGAATGACCTTCTGACGGACCAAGGGGCCGGATCTGGTGCTTGACATTCTAAACCGACGCCACGCCATTCACCTCTCGTGTTGGATCCTGTTTGCGGCCGGATGCTGGTACGAGGTTTACCTGGCCATGGCGATTGGGCAGATTGTTGCCTTGATGAACATGCTTTGGATCTATGTGCCGATCGTGCTGAACCTGGTGGTGGTGAGCGGCCTGGTTGGGGCTGGCTTTGTTGCCAGATCGGTGACAAGCGCCGGTGTGCACATTGCGATGGGCGCTGGGTTCTTGCTCATCGCCCAGCTCTACCAAACGGCCTATTGGTTGCGCGGGGTTGCCGCGCACTGAAGGGGAATTGCCACGTAGCCACGGATGCTGGCTTGCCGGTTAAAGCTGGTCGATGTCAACGAAGCTGATTGCGCTCTGGTTGAGCAAAGTCCTACCCTTGGGGTTCAGTTGAAGGAGTGGGGTGCTTGGCTAGAAATGTTGAAATAAAGGCGCGGGTGCGAAATCTGGAGTTCGTGCGAAAGCGCGCTCAAAGTTTGTCGGGTGGATCGCCGGAAGTGATGGTGCAAGAGGACATCTTTTTTCCATCGCGAAGTGGGCGCCTAAAACTGAGGCGAATTGCAACTGATAAAGGCTGTCTGACATCAACGCCTGTGGGACACATTTGTAGGATTGCATAAGTGAGGATTTCTGGCTCATCGTAACCACCGAGGAGTGAAGATGAGACAGAAATCCGGTCCACGAGGCCCGAGCTCAGAGAAGCTCGTCAAAGATAT